>JAFTKS010000005.1 GCA_017453125.1 Clostridia bacterium | reverse complement strand
CATAAATTCACTCATATCAAGCCTAATTACAGCATTTTCATTATCAAACATAGCCTCTGCAAGCGCTTTACACAACTCTGTTTTTCCCACACCCGTTTGTCCCAAGAACATAAAACTTCCAATTGGGCGATTGTTATCTTTTAGACCAATTCTTGCTCTTCTAATAGCCTTACTTACAGCGGTGACAGCCTCGTGTTGACCAATTACCCTTTTGTGTAAAATTTCTTCCAGTTTGAGCAATCTTTCTCTCTCATTCTCAGTAATTTTTGAAACAGGAATTTTTGTCCATTTACTAATAATATTACAAATATCATCAGATGTGATAATCAACTCATCACCACTACCAACAGACATATTGAGTTCTTTTATCTTCTCTTGATTAGTCCTAATTTTATCCCTATACTCGCTTGCTTTCTCAAAATTTTCAGCAAGTAATGCATCTTTTTTCTCAATTTCAAATTTTGCTATTTCTTCTTCAAGTTCAGAAATCTCATCAGGTTTTTTCTTTCCAACAACCTTGGCTTTACTACTAGCCTCATCAATCAAATCAATTGCCTTGTCTGGAAGAGACCTATCCATAATATATCTATCACTTAATGACGCAGCAGCAACAATTGCCTCATCTGAGATTTTTACTTTATGAAACACCTCAAAGCTATCCTTCAATCCACGCAAAATTTCGATCGTCTGCTCAACGCTTGGAGGATTAACCATAACAGGCTGAAATCTTCTTTCCAATGCTTTATCTTTCTCGATATATTGTCTATATTCATCTGTAGTTGTTGCACCAATTGTCTGGAATTCGCCTCGTGCTAAATATGGCTTTAACATATCTGCAGGATTGACCTCTCCTTTATCTCCACCTACTTGAACAAGTGTATGAATTTCATCTATAAATACAATAACATCTTTGTTTGTAGAAATATAATCAATGAGTTGCTTTAATCTTTCTTCCAATTCGCCCCTGTATTTAGTTCCAGCCATAAGACCACCGAGTTCCAAAGAGAATATAATTTTTCCCTTCAGTATTTCTGGCACTTCTCCATTTACAATAGCCAAAGCAAGACCATCAACAACAGCACTTTTTCCGACTCCAGCCTCACCAATAAGAACTGGATTGTTTTTATTTTTTCTACATAAGATTTCTATTACTCTTTCAATCTCTTCCTGTCTACCAATTATAGGATCGATTTTGCCATCTCTAGCTTTTTGAGTCAAATCTTTTCCCATCGAATTCAAAAACTCTGGCAACCCTTCTTGATTGGAATATCCCCCCGAATACGAAGGATTTTCATCATTTTGCATAGTAGAAGAGAATCCATAATTTGTATTATTTCCACCATATACAGAATTAGACTTAATCACTTGAAGAACATTGTTTCTAATATCATTGATATTCACCCTAAAGTGTCTTTTTATTATACTTGTAGAATTATAATTTTCTCCAAGCAACAATGAAATCAATAAATGCTCAGTTCCCACAAAATTATGCCCAATTTGATTTGCAAATTGACTAGAAACCAACAAACACTCTTTGCTGTCAATAGATATATCTACATTTCTAGAAATAACAGTGCTCGCATTTCTGTATAGCTTGCTAAAAAGTGTAATCAACGACTCACTCGTTATTCTAAAACTAGCCAAAATTTTGCTAGCTACACTATCTTTTATAGTTGTCAATCCATACAAAAGATGCTCTGTATCTATAACATAACTTCCATATTGCAATGCTACTGCACCAGCATTTTGAAGAACAATATCAACATTATCTGTAAATCTCAAATTATTAAACATATTTCTCCTCCTTTATATTGTTAAACATATTAACTATCCTTTAATATATTTATTAGTACATTTTTCAAAATATTTGCTCTTTGTCTATTTTCAAGCCTAACAGGCATAGACAACGCTTTTGGCATTAATGCATACTCTAAAACTCTCGCAGAATTCTCATCAAGAAAATTTAAATTATGAAGATTCGAGATAATAGCAAGAGCTGTTGCATAATCTATCTCTTCTCTAAGTGTAGACACTAATAGTTGCGAAATATAACTATCCCCATCAACACTAATCCTACTGAGTTTAATATATCCACCACCACCCCTATGCGACTCAATCAAAAAACCTTTTGGTTCTGTAAACCTTGTTGATAATACATAATTTATTTGACTAGGTGCACAGTTAAAAAAGTTCGCCAGTTCATTTCTAGATAGATTGATATAGTCCATATCTTCTAATTGCTCTAAGATAAAACATTCAATCATATCGCTAATCTTTGACATATCAACCCTCCCTTAAAAACTTTGACTTTCTTTGACCTTTAATAAATAATAGCACCCTAAAACCTAATTGTCAAGCATAAAATTTAGAATTTTTATAAAAGAAAAAAGCCTTGCAAAATACAAGGCAAATATCTATTTATTATCAATACGTGTAATAATTTTATTACAATGATCTACAATATCTCTATAATCAGCATTGCAATAATACTCATCATCTTTGTATACAATTTTACCATTAACCATTGTCATAATTACATTATTAGACTCGCACGCATTCACCAAATTATTGTATATATCATTAAGAGGTTGCATATTTGGACGAGAAACATCAATCATAATCAAATCAGCAAGATAACCCTCTTGCAATCTACCCAAATTATCATAACCAAGAGCAAGAGCACCTCGGATTGTTGCCATTTTCAAAGCATCGATTGTGGTTATTGCTCTAGGTTGGTTTAGTACTCCCGCCTGCAAATTGTCTGCCAAATACATTTCTTTGAACATATTGAGATTATTATTACTAGCTGCACCATCTGTTCCAATAGACACATTAATTTTATTCTTTATGAAACTATATAGTGGCGCAATTCCACTACCCAAAATCAAATTACTGCTTGGATTTGTTGCCACAGTTACATCATACTGAGTCATAGTTTCTATATCATCACTATCGCAATGTACACAATGAGCAAGAATGGCAGGTGTATCAAAAAAGCCGTAACTTTCTAATAATTTTATAGGAGTCATACTATACTTATTATCTATAATACCAACTTCGGTTAATGTCTCACTTGCGTGAGTAGACTTTATAAGTCCATTACTTTTTGCAAACTTATTAAGTTCATTGAACTGGCTTTCATCACACGAATAAACACTATGTGCATATAATATAGGTTTTATGAGCGGTGAAATAGAAATACTTTCCGCCGCCTCTGCCAAAGACTCTTGGCTCAAAATTTCTTTCCCCGTTATTGCACCAATTGCAATATTTGTTCTAATTCCCGTATCAACACAAGCCCTAGCTGTTTCTTCAGGATGTAGATAAAAATCAGCAACTGTCGTCACACCATTTTTGATAAGCTCCAACATACCAAGAGTAGCACCATAATAACAATCATCAACCTCAAATTTTTCTTCTAGTGGTCGCATATAATCCATCCACCAATTTCTGAAGTTTGAATTTTCTGCATAACCTCTAAACAAAGTCATTGCAAGATGGCAGTGAGTATTAACAAATCCAGGCATTACAATATTCCCCTTTGCATCAATCACGTCACCATCGGATTCTCTAGTAACACCAACATAAGTAATCAAATTATCTTCTATTTCAATTTGTCCATTTCGAATAATTTCATTTTCTTTGTTCATTGTAACAATTATAGCATTTTTAATTATCTTTTTCATAAGTTTTCCTTTATTTTGCATCGTACCAAGTTTTTCCACTTTCGATATTTACTGTCAATTTTACATCTAGGTCAACAACATTTTCCATTTCAGTTTTTAGAATTTTCTGAACATCGTTCAATTCCCCAGGATAAACATCAACAACCAATTCATCGTGCACTTGTACAATAATTTTACTATTTAGTTTATTCTTTATGAATTCATTATTGACACGAATCATTGCTAGTTTTATAATATCACTCGCACTTCCTTGAAGAGGCATATTCATTGCAACTCTTTCTCCAAAAGAACGAATATTATAATTATTACTATATACTTCTGGAATTTGTCTTTTTCTACCAAATAATGTTCTTGAGAAACCATTCTCTTTTGCAAATTCAACATTTTGCTTCATATACATTTCAATCTTAGGATATCTTTCAAAATATTTTTTTATATAATTTCCTGCATCTTTCCTTGAAATACCAATATTCTGACTCAATCCAAAATCACTTATACCATATACTATACCAAAATTAATTGCTTTTGCATCACGACGTTTTCCATCATCAACCATATCAAGCGGAATTCCAAACATTTCACTTGCAGTACTTCTATGAATATCCTTGCCAGAATTAAACGCTTCAATCATCTTTTCGTCTCCACTAAAGTTTGCTAACAACCTTAGTTCAATCTGACTATAATCCGCACTGCAAATAAACCCGTCTTTGTGTGAAGGAATAAATAATTTTCGAAGCGCACGTCCTTCTTCAGTTCTAACAGGGATATTCTGTAAATTCGGTTCACTACTAGACAATCTTCCTGTAGACGTTAATGCTTGATTAAATATTGTATGAATCTTATTATCCTTATCAAGTATATTCTGAAATCCAAGAATATATGTGCTATACAACTTTGTAATAGTTCTATACCTTATAATCAAAGGAACAATTGGGTGTCTGTGTTCAATCTCTTGAAGAATTTCAATACTAGTACTTTTCTTTTTGTTGCTAGGAATATTTATATTCAATTCATCAAACAACAACTCTCCCAACTGCTTAGGGCTACTAATATTGAACTTTCTGCCAGCAACTTCATAAATTAAACTTTCAATTTCATTTATTTCTAAACGATATTTCTGCTCTAATGAATCAAGCTCATCTTTATCAACTTTAAATCCTGCTATTTCCATTTCAAAAAGCACATCAACAAGAGGCATTTCAATATCAAAATAAAGCGACAATAAATTCATTTTTTCAAGTTTTGCATAATAGATATCTTTAATAACATTCAATCCGTATGCTTTAGCGATAGTGTCTACCATACACTCTTGAAAAACATCATCAACAAGAACATTGGCTTTGGCTGTTGAGTTGATTAAATACCTAGCAAGTATACAATCAAACTCCACCCCATTCAACTGAATATTATAATTAAAAAATATGTGTTTTAGTGCTTTGCTATCAAATACAATTTTCTTTATGTCTTGACTTTCAAATACCGACTTTAATTCAAGTAGACATTCATCAAAACCAAGCCCCATCGACAACAAGTCTTTGCAGAAATTGATTCTATATTCTTTTTTGCAATAAATATTAAAAATGTTGTCATCAACATATATAGCAAAACTTTTTTCTTTCAAAATCAAATCTTTCAACTTCAACAAAGATTCTCTATTCTCAATCACCTCTTCTTGAACGAACAAAGATTGTACTTCTACATTTTCAACAAACAATTCATTTTTCTTCAACAAAGAATTGAATTGATATCTTTTAAACACGTCCAAAACATCTTTGCTGAAAGGAAAATCATACTCAAAGTCTTCCAACGAATAATCCAACTTCTCATCGGTTACTATTGTTGCTAAATATTGCGACAAATACGCTTTTTCTTTATCTGCAAGGAGTTTTTCTTTTAATTTGCCTGTAATACTACCGATGTTTTCATATACTCCGTCAAGAGTATTATAAGTATTAATAAGTTGCAAGGCTGTCTTTTCTCCGACACCTGCAACTCCTGGAATATTATCACTAGAATCCCCCATAAGACTTTTTAAATCTATCACTTGGCAAGGCTCAACACCATAAATTTCTTTCAGATTATCTTTAGTAACAGAAATCGTCTCAGTTATGCCTTTCTTAGGAAACATAATCTCAGTATTATCATTAATCAATTGAAAAGAATCCCTATCAGCAGAGACAATAATATTATGAGTATCAAACATTCTTGACAAGCATCCCATTAAGTCATCAGCCTCAAGCCCAACCTTTTCAACAACAGCAATATTCATCTTTTTTAGTAAATCTTTCACAATAGGAAATTGAGATACAAGTTCTGTTGGTGTTGGCTTTCTTGTACCTTTATAGTCAGAAAATTTCTCGTGTCTAAAATTCTTTTTTGATACATCAAAGGTAACCGCAATATAATTTGGATTTATTTCTTTTATAACTTTTACTAGCATATTAGTAAATCCAAACACAGCATTGCTAATCTCGCCATCAAAATTGGCAAGCTGAGGCAACGCATAAAAAGCTCTAAACATTAAGTTATTTCCGTCAATAATTACAAATTTTTTCATACAAATCTCCAATTGTATTTTACTATATTTATACAATTTCTCAAAGCATAAAACAACAATTAGTATATGAACACTATCTTAAATTTTTATCATAATCCCCGCAATTTATACTTCTATCAAACCTCAGGAATATCAAAAACAATATTGAAATCCAAGTCACAATATGATACAATAACTAAGAAATTAAAATTTAAATTAACTTTTCAACTAATGCACACAAAAATACCAACTACATTATGGAAACAATATACAAAACTGAAATGAGTATGTAAAACATATTTAACATACACCAACCAATCAAAAAAAGCACATATTGACATTTTAAATAAAAAATGCTATACTAATTGCGTTATTAACAAGGAGTTAAATAAATGAAAAATTTAGTTAAGAAAAATATGTATAAAAATACATTAGACGAAAACATATTGAACACTTTTTTTCAATGTCAACAAACATTAAAACTAGCAGGAATTTTAAGAGAAGAAATTTACGAATTATCCAAAGAAAAAGAGGTGTCAATTAAAAATCAGATTATACTACGTTCAACACTCAAACAATTGTCACGATATATTGAAACTCTTTCTACAGCAATTACTCCAATATCAGCAGAAATTGCAAATCGTGGATTAGTTGTTGCCGAACACACAGACAAAGCACCTAAGATTCAAGCCGAAGTTTACGAAAATCACAATACTTCTCAAGAACATTTACATGCCTGTATCAAACTAATTGAAAATATTGAATCAATGAGTTTCCGACTAGAATCAACACACCTATCAGAAGAAACAGCTATAACAAAAAAATCTCTTCAATCATACATAAAAACAGCTCATACAAGACAAAAATTGCTTGATACTACATTACAAAACAAGCAAGATGAACCAACTTTATAATCACAAAAAAAATCTATTTCATACCAAAATTTGAAATAGATTTTTTATTTTTTTGTATTTATATTTATTTGATATATTGTATTATTATACACATAATCAATCACAAAGTTTTATAGAATTTTACTGAATTTTAAAAACATAATTTGATTTCCTAGGAATCGAACCACTAGGATTTACTTGAGGATAACCCAGTACACAAAATCCAATCCCCTCATAATCACCTTTAATATTCAAACTTGACAAAATTTCTTTTCCTGCATCGGTTTCAAAAACAGCTTTCGCGTGATGAATCCAACAAGCACCAATATCAAGTGAATGTGCCTCAAGCAACATATTCTCAATTACACAACTACCATCATAGACATATGTTGGAACAGATCTATCTGCAAGAACCGCCAGAACTACCGGAGCTCCATAAAACGGATCACTTTCTATCCCTCTAAAATTAGCCAATACCGAAGACAACATATCTCGAACTTTTTTATTTGTAATTGATATAATTATTGCAGATTGAAGATTTTTACCAGATGGAGCATACATTCCCGCTTTCAAAACTTTTTCAATCTGTTCGGAATTAACCTCACAATCTTTAAAGCTTTTAACACTTCGTCTTGTAATTATAGTTTCCAAAATATCACTCATTTTTTCCTCCTATACATATTATGCAAAACACAAATTTGTTGCTACATAAAAGCAAATTTTATCAATCTACATTAACACCTTTCTTAAACAACTTGTAACTTATCAAAAAGAATCCAACCGCATATACAAAATATAAAACCAAACCTAATATTAGTATTGTAATAAACGAACCTTGAGACAAACTACTTGCAAAAAATTCTCCTATATTGCCAGATATCGCAAACACAATGGCTAGAATAACAAATGTGAACATCATCGAAATCATATAAAACGCAATGAATGTCAATAAACCTTTCAATATTCTACGAGAATTCTCTCTACAGCCTATTATAATAGACGCAAACGCCATACTAATCATTCCGCAAATTTGTTCAAAGACTATAAATATTAACAATGTTAAAAATCCAGCAATTGACATATTAAATCCAGCAACCGAAACTTCCAACAAAGCTCTAATCCCTTCGAACAATTCTTTTGAATAAAGCACCACAAACAAACTCAAAAACGATACTAATACACTGCAAACAATAACAATGAGACTTGATAAATATTTTGAAATAAGTAGTTTGCTTTTTTCAACAGGTAAGGTATGTGTTAGATAACTTTCATCTTTGTAAAAATCTCCAATAAACACCCTCAAAATCTGTACGAATGTATTAATCAGAACTGAACCAATAGCCGAATATGTGCACCCAGCAAAAATATATCCTATAATTTCTAATATTTGAATATCTTTACCTATATTAATTAGTCGCGTAATACCCGCAAGTGAAATTGCACAAACGTAGATATACACTAGAATTCGAAACATCTTTTTTAAATCATACTTCATTAATTTCCCAATCATTTCACAATTCTCCTAAAAATCTCATCAATAGATTTTTTCTCTTTTTTTCTTAACTCATCAGCATTACCAGATAATACAATTTTACTTTTGTCAATAATAATCACTTCATCAAGTATTTTTTCCACATCAGCAATTAAGTGAGTAGTAATCAACATACTTGCATCATCACTGAAATTAGAAAGAATTGTCTTCATAATATGATCTCGAGTAGACGGATCTACCCCACCCAATGGCTCATCTAAAATATACAACTTCGCATTACGTGACATAACAAGCACAATTTGAACCTTTTCTTTCATTCCTTTGCTCATTTTTGCCAATCTTGCATTTATATCCAAATCCAACTCTTTCAAAAGCTGTTCTGCCTTGCACCTATCAAAATCAGCATAGAAATCTTGAAAAAAATCAAATACCTGAGAAATAGTTTTTGTATTATCAAGATAAGTCCTCTCAGGAAGATAGGATATCATTGCCTTAGTTTTAACACCAATAGTCTCTCCACAAACAAGAATTTCTCCACTATCAATTGTCAACAAATCATTAATCATTTTTAAAATTGTAGTTTTCCCCGAACCATTTTTTCCAAGAAGCCCAACAATCTTACCCTTTTGAATCTTAAAAGAAACCCCATCAATAACACATTTTTCTTCAAAACTTTTCTTCAAATCTTTTACTTCTAACACCATACAACATCACCTCTTATTTAATATTTTCATTACATCATTTCGACTCAATCCCAACTTTAACATAGAATCAAAAAAGTCATCAATAATATTATCAATGGTTTCCTGTCGAATTTTTTCTATAATTTCCAAATTTGACGTAACAAATTTCCCATTTGTCCTCTCGGTAAATATAAGACCAATATCCTCCAGTTCTTGCAAAGCCTTTTGAATTGTGTTAGGATTAACCCCATACTGAAAAGACAACTCCCTTACCGACGGAAGTTTATCGTTAGGCAAAAATTCTTTATTAATTATCTGCATTTTTATATGTTCAATTATTTGCAAATATATTGGAGTATCATTATCAAAATCATATCCCACTCAAAAACCTCACTGTATTACTTAACTAATACAATAATACACAAATAAAATACCCTTGTCAACTATTTATCCCAAAATTTAAAATATTAAATCACATAAATAGCAACATTTACCTATCTAATTATTAAACATAGCAAATACCACACTACAACTAACTTATTTGACTTTTTCGAAAATAATATTATAATAAATAATATACAACTTTTAAGGAGAATATTTTATGAAAGAAGTATCTTATGTAATGATAAAACCCGAATTCGCAAATTACCCAGAAGTAATCACTGAAGTTGAAAAAAGACTTACAACTGCAGGCCTAACAATTGAAGAAAAAGGACAAATTAGATATTCAGAAGAATCAGCAAAAAAACATTATGTTGCACACGTTGGCAAAGACTTCTATCCAGAACTTGAGAAATATATCACAAGTGATGTAGCCTATGGAATGGTTGTTTCAGGAGAAAATGCAATTGCAAAAATCAGAGAATTGGTTGGAGCAACCAAAAATCCTGCCGAGGGAACAATTAGATTCGACATACCTAAACAATTAGGTCTAGAACTAAGAATTACTCAAAATGTTATTCACGCATCAGACTGCCCTGAATCTGCCAAACTTGAAATAAGCATTTTTCACAACATTCTACAATCAGAAAAAGCTAACGAATTTATAAAATAATAAATATCCCCCAGTTCAACTGGGGGATATTTATTGGTGCCGAAGGAGGGACTCGAACCCTCATGGTTTCCCGCACGATTTTGAGTCGTGTGCGTCTGCCGTTTCGCCACTTCGGCTAATATTTATTTACTAATTCATTTGCATTTCCAAATGACTTTATTAGAATACCACAATTTTTTAAATTTGTAAATAATTTTTTGATATTTTTAAATAAATAAAAGCCAAAGATTTACGTCTTAACATTTTAATTATTAACAACATACTGATAAACTGCAAATATTTTGAGTTCATCATTTAATTTATCTACTGTCGAATACCCCTTTGCATTAGCCTTTAATGTAAAATTTCCATCATCACCCAAGCCCTCAGCCGTTTCGGACAAAGTAATAACTTCATCATCTTGTTTGTAATACCCACTATCAACAACCTCATTATTTTTAAGTGTAGTATATTTCCCATCTGTTCCAAATGTTGTAATCCTTGAATTTCTGCCATTTCTTGTTTTCAAAACATTCAATAGCTCAACCTCATTACTCACCAAGAATTCATCAAACAAAGCTTGTTTCCCCTCATCATCTGCCATTCCCCAATCTATAGATACCCCGTCATACACAAACGTTTTGCCTCTAACCTCAACAACACCACAAGCAACAAACATAATTGTAGATAGTCCTAGCAAAACAATTGTAAGCATATATTTATACAAACTTTTCATAACACCTCCAAAACCTTGAAAATATTATAACATATTTAAAATAACATCACTTACACTTCAAACACATAATTATATATAATAATTTCGAAAAATAGTCATTTTTGTTGTTTTGCATAGTAAACAAAAAACTCTAGAAGAATCCTAGAGCTTTTTTAATTTAATCTTTTAATTTAATATGAACATCATCAAGTTGCTTTTGAGTAACTGTTGACGGAGCACCCATCAATAAGTCTTGAGCATTCTTATTAAGCGGGAACGCAATAACATCTCTAATAATTGTTGTATTACACAAAAACATAAGTAATCTATCAAAACCAAATGCACAGCCTGCGTGAGGAGGCGCACCATAGTCAAATGCATTAAATAATGCGGGGAACTTATTTTCAACTACCGACTTATCATATCCAGCAATTTCAAATGCTTTAACCATTACCTCAGTTGTATGATTTCTAACAGCACCACTCAACATCTCAACACCATTCAATACTAGGTCGAATTGATATGCAAATATATCCAATGGATTTTTATTTAACAACGCATCCATTCCACCTTGTGGCATAGAGAATGGATTATGAGAAAACTCAATATTACCATCATCATCAAGTTCATAGAATGGGAAGTCTACAATCCAAACGAATTTAAAGTCATCTCCCAACAATTGCAATTCTTCGCCTAATTTATTTCTTAGTGCACTTATAAGTCGAATTGCTTTTACCTCAACATCAGCAACCATAAATAAACTATCACCAGTTTTTGCCTCTGTTGTAGATAGTATGTAGTCAATTTCAGATTCAGACAAGAATTTCACTGAACTTCCTGTCAATCCCTCATCTGTTACTTTAAACCAACAAAGCCCCTTTCCCTCATTGTCAACAACAAACTTAGTCATCTCATCATAGAACTTTCTAGTTTTGTCACAAGTAGCCTTAATGCACTTTATTGTTTTTCCTTTGAAGACAGAAAACTCCGAACCAGATAAACCATCAGTCAAATCAAGTACCTTTAGAGGATTTCTAAGGTCAGGTTTGTCTGAACAATAATTCTTCATTGCGTCATTATATGACATTCTCTCAAACTTTGGCCCAACTTTTTTATCTGTAAATTCCGCAAAAATAGCAGACATCAAATCTTCAATTACTGCAAAAACATCTTCTTGAGTAGCAAAACTCATTTCCATATCCATTTGATAGAATTCACCAGGAGATCTATCTGCTCTTGCATCTTCATCTCTGAAACAAGGAGCAATTTGGAAATAATTATCAAATCCCGAAATCATAAGCAACTGCTTAAATTGCTGAGGAGCCTGAGGCAATGCATAAAATTTACCAGGATTTAGTCTACTTGGAACAAGGAAATCCCTAGCCCCCTCTGGACTACTAGAAGTAAGAATTGGAGTCTGCACTTCCAAAAATTGATGAGTGTGCATATAATTACGAACAAATTGAAGAAGTTTTGATCTAAGAACAATTCTATTATGATTTTCTGAATTTCTAAGATCCAAATATCTATACTTTAGTCTCAACTCTTCCTTAATGTTCTCTGCATCAGCAATTTCAAAAGGTAGAACATTGTTGCATTTTCCAAGAATTTTAACCTCTTCAGCCTTTAATTCAATTTCTCCTGTAGGCATTTTAGGATTTTTGCTCTCCCTCTCAAGTACCGTTCCTGTAATAGACACAACCGTTTCTTTTGGTGGAACTTGATCCTCTTCCATAAGCACTTGTGTAATTCCAAAATGATCTCTAATTGTTACAAATGTAAGACCTCCAAGTTTACGTACCGAATTTACCCAACCAGCAATCGTAACCTTTTCTCCTACATTATCAATTCTTAATTCACCGCAATTATGTGTTCTATATTCATTGTGAGTCATATATTTTTCCTTTATTTATTAATAATATATATATTTTACTATTAATAAACAAACTTGTAAAGACAATTTTTGATTTCTTTTGATTTATTTGCTTTCAATCATCATTCTATCTGCAATCAAAGCAACAAACTCAGAATTTGTAGGACGCTCATAAGCATCAATAATATTCAATCCAAATATTTGATTAATATTAATGAGTTTTCCTTTTTCATACGCTACTTCCAATGCGTTTCTCATTCCCCTTTCTACCCTACACGCAGTTGTAGAAAACTTCTCTGCAACTATTGGATAAAGTTTCTTTGTTATACAATTGATATACTCTGGATGCTCCATAGTAATTTTTATAGACTCTCTTAAATAGTGATAACCATTCAAGTGTGCAGAAATGCCTACTGACAAAAATATATTCATTAGTCTTTTATCCAATTCCTTGTCTTTGTTAATAGTCGTACTAGTCAAATCCTTATTAAAAAATTTCATATTTTGTTGATTATTGTTTTCCATAATTCTATTTCCCTTATTTTTAAATTTTTCTTTTTTTATTTTCGCGAAAGTGTATTTCCACTTTAACACCATATTTCTTGCAAACCAAACAAAATTAATACTTTTTTGGGTTGTAACTACAAAATTTCTCAAAATTCTACATTTTTGTCGACTTCTCGTCGATAATCGTCGATGATTTTTCGTAATTGTCTATATTATCGCCAAAAAAAGAGAAATGTCGATAATAACATTTCCCTTTGAATATATTTATCTTGTTTCATCTAAATATGTTGCTATCATATCACTAGTGTGGAATAGCACTGCATTTGGAAACTTATAAAAAGCATCACTTAGCCCATATCCGCCACCACGTATTCTTGCATCAAAGCCTCCCATATGCCAATTGATTATCATAGCCTCTTCTCGAGTCAATCTCATAAAACCACTAATTATATAAACAGATTTTTCACCGTGTCCATATGGCAAACCATCTTCAACAGTATAGAAAGGCACTTGCACCCAATTTCCATCTACCTTTTTATTTCTCATATCAATTTTAAAAGTATCAATTTTGCATAAGTCGTGCAAAAGCCCACATACAGCAATTGACTCATCAGATATTTTTGAAGAATAATCTTCGCCATATTCATTTTTCACAGCACTCAAGAATCTTTTGAATACATTAATTGAATGTTCTGCAAGACCACCTTCATATGCACTATGGAATTGAGTACTTGCTGGCGCTTGAAAAAAATCACTTTTCTGAAGATATTCCAAAAGTTCTTTTGCTCCATCACGCTTTATATATGTATTATATATATTTATAAACTCATTCTTTATATCTAATAAATCTCTCATTATTATGTCCTTAGTTCATTTTCTTATGAATATGAAAAGATACAGCAACTGAGCCTAGACCCAATATTGATGTCGTTGACGCAGAAGCCAACATTTCGAATATTTG
>JAFTKS010000002.1 GCA_017453125.1 Clostridia bacterium | reverse complement strand
GATATATATATATTATATAATGAAGGAAATGTAACAGTATTAAATAAAAACGGATATTACACAACTTCCTTTAAGCCGAGCGGCGAGCACAATTTGGAAATTATATATAAAGGCACTGATAATCGCGTAATAGTACCAGTCGAACCACTCATTTTGTTTTAGATACAAAAGTACATAAAGATTACTTTTGGGAAAATATCTAACTAAAACCAAAAAAACCTAGAAAAACTGAAGCTAAAATTCAATCTTTCTAGGTTTGAGATTAATAACTCATACTCTTGAGATAATCTGGGTTGTTGAATAGTTCTTTGGTAACATTAAGTGCCTCAATTTGAACTGTAGTTCTATTCATTGGACCAGTAATCAAGAAACATTGACCACGTCGTGCGGTAACTATAGAGTTTTGCTCTTCTGTATTGATACCACCGGCGTTACGATAAAGTGTTATCAAGTCATTGATATCCGCAGGAGCAAGAGACATTATTATAGAATACTGACAGGCGTTGATAACGGCTGTTGATTGCTGAGCAATTTCTTCCGAACCAACGAAGTCTTTGATATTCTGTGTAATGATGATAAGCATTCCATTATATTTTCTGATACGCTTTGCCATCTGCGCCATAAAGTCTAGCGCTATAGGGAACTTTTTGTTAATGAATACGTGCGCCTCGTCAACCGCACAAATAACTCTTCGGTGATCTTCCTCGAGTTCTTTGTCAGAGAAATATTTCAAGTTGAAGTCACGATTCTTGATAATTTCACTATCTAGATACTTAAACACGAGCAACATCTGCGCATTTGCAATGATATCGTTTCTGTTCGAAACAAGCGTACGGAACGAGAAACAGACGAAGTTTTCATTTGTTTGAATAGACGCAAAACCATTCCAAAGGTTGGAGTTTCTTCCACCTGTACCGAATTTCTCTATAAACATTCTAACTGTTTGCAAGTTCTTCAAATGATACTCATTTTGTTCGTGCTCAATCATATCATCAACCATCGCAATCAAGTCATCAAATATAGGGAAATCTGATGGCTGAAGTTCAGAAACGTTTGTGGTCGAATCAATACCTTTTCTTCTATAAAGTTCAGCAGTAATAGAGTTCAACATTTCGAATGCATCTGTACTAATTCCCGGCAAGATTAGTCGGTAGAATTGCTCCATAAATTGCAAGTGTTCGTTGAAACTATCGTTTCCTTCACCCTCTTCTGCCTCAAGGGAAGGATAAATGTGGAACGGATTGAATATACCATCGGTAGAGTTACCAACGTCAATAATCTTTCCACCAAGGTTGTGACAAAGTATTTCGTACTCGTTCTCAGGGTCAAGAATGAATACACGAGTGTTATCTGCGGCAAAGTTGGTAAGAAGTGTCTTTGTACAATAAGATTTTCCCGAACCAGACTTTCCGATAATCATCATATTCGAATTAACTCTTTCATTGTTTCTAGCAAAGAAATTAGCAAATACCGGATATTGATTGTATCCAATATAAATTCCTCTTTCATCGTGAAGAGTTGTCGAAATGAAAGGGAAACAAGCAGCAAGCGAATTGGTCTGAATTCCACGAGCGGCAGTTTTTGAAATAGTATCAAGCATAGAGATATTGCTTGAAATAAAGGCATCTACCTGTCTAGCGAAGTTCTCAGAGAACTTGAAACCATTCTGTCTAAGAACCGCTCTAACTTCCTTCTTAACACTATCTTTACAACAAATATGAACGCTAGTATTATAAAGGTTCTCGTTCGAGCCTTTGATAGCCTTGAGAAGTTCTCTCAAAGTCTCTACGTGTTGTTCTGCATCAATCTTCTGAGAAGAACGCATATCTTTCTGAAGTTTAATTTCCATCTCCATCAAAGACTTGTCCAAATCCTTCTCGGCTTTGTACTTATCAACAGGAGTAATATTAACAACTACCCTCGATTCGTCCAATGAAAATAATGGATAAGCCCAAGCATTCGGAACTTCAATTGGATAGTCTGTAATTGAGAAATATTTGTATTGTTGTCCATCAATTTTGGTTGAGTTCATATTAAACTTAACTTCATCTGGATAAACCCAAGCAGGTTTCTCAGCAATAGACAAAAGTTCAACTTCTCTTTCATCAAAGTCTGTACAGAATGTACTCTTCATAAATACATATAATTGGTCACCTTGAATAATCTTGGTGTAAATAGGTGTAACACTACTCTCAAGCTGAGAAACTATACCATTAACGGTAGTATTCAAAGCATCTCTATCCTTGTCATATACAACAATATAGAAGTGGTCTTTGATTATCTTCTCAGTTTCGTTCATATATCTAATAGCCTGAAGTCTTTCTTCAAACACCGGGCTTCTACTATCAATCTCCGCTTGATTATAAAGCCCTCTTTCAGCCATATCATTCAAAGTATTGTATCTATAGTCTTCGTAGTTTGCCATCTCATCAAGAACCATAGGTTTCTTAGTTTTTACAATACTCATCTGCTGAGTAAGTGTCAAACGAGATATAGCACTAGCGAAACAATTGATTGTCATATCTTGTTTCTCTTCGGTAAGAAGACCAAATGACATAGGGAATATTTCTACAACCATTCCATAATACTCACCAAACTTCAAAAACTTGTCAGTATTAAGGTCATCAAAAGGCATAATGTTCTTTATATTCTTTTTGCCTTTTTCTTTCTTGGAATAGTATTTGTAATACGCCAAATATTTAAACGCAAGAACCAAACTAAAATATACTCTAATGCCGTCGCCCATCTCAAGGAATAGTACAGCCCAACACCCCATAAAAAGCAGTGCCAGATACATATTGTACAACCAGTAATCAAAAAAGTTCGCAACTGTTCCAATAACAACGCCAATAGCAACACCAAGTAATATAAGAATACAATCCATAATCGTAAAGTTCTTGAATATGGTCATCTTAACTTTGGTCTTACGCGGAATAAATCGCATCATAACTCAAATTTCTCCATTTTTCAAAATAAAAAATTTGTAGAAAGGAGGGCTACGTATCCCTCCTAGAGTGCACATCTACAAACCGATCAAATGACAATATCTTCGCCTGCATCATATTGGAGGAATGCTTGGTCAAGATATAATCCTCAATCATAGACAGTTTTTGAACGTGTTAGCAAGTAAGGGGCATCTTTCCTTATTTTTTATTTTTTTTATTTTTATTGTGTCCAAAAACTATCAATTAAATTATACAACAAATTGTCAAACAATCAAAATATTTTTCGCTATATTATTATATTTATATAAAATTATTTATTTAATACAACTTTAACAATCTTTCCGACATATCCCATATATCTATCCTCACACATTTAGCCCCTACACTCACCTATTCAAACACCACACTTTTCAATCCAGTATTTGTTTATGTTCTACCCTCACTCATCTTTATCCTACTATATCAATTTTTCACCTTCAAAAAGCCAAATTCAGCATATCCACAAGAAAAACAAACATCACCCCAAAATCAAAAAAGAAAAAGACACACAATCAAACGATTGTATGCCTAAAAAATTTCATATTAATGGAATAAACTTTTATTTACTACCTATCTTCTTACCTATATTTTCCATCACATCGTAAATTGCTTTAACAATTTTCTCTCCACCATCTTTGTTTTGATAACTCTTTGCCATAGTCTCAAGCATATCAACAGCTTTTTTGATTGATGGAGCATTTTCAAGAATTGATTTAATTTCTTGACCAATTGCAGCATGATCAATCTCAATATTGACATCTTTCAAACCAAACTGGGTTTTCCCACTGACAATCAAATCTTCCAATTCTGATCTTGAAATATTTGCCCCCATATTTCTCAAATCCCTATGAGCATCTCCAATATATCTTGAACGTTCATCTTTACTTAAATCTTCATCACTAATGTCTTTTATGACATTTTTCAACACTGAATTAATTTTCTTTGCTAGGTCTTTACCTGTGTGATCCAACATAGACGCAGCCTCTTTTCCTATCTCTGCCAATGCTGGAACATTTAACTTGTCATAAAATTTACCAAACAGGCCATCTGCATGATCTCCTCGAGCTTTTTTCTCAGCATTAGATTTATTATCCAGAATTTGCTGAAATGGTTCAGGTAGAGATTTTGCTCCCTTTTCTTTTGCAGAACCAAATTTACCACCGAACAACATTTGATCTGGGCTAATCAGACTTTTACCTTCTTCTGCTAAACCTGTAAAGGTTGAGAATGTATTCATAGCAGTTATTATACCTTTTGTTTTTAACTCTTTAATATCCGACTTCAACTCGCCTTGTGCAGAAACCTTTCCATCTTGAACATTTACATTTGCAGAAGTTAAATTTGCATTCAAGCTGTTCAACCTTTCTAATACTGGCTTTTTAGACTCACCAAGGTCACCAACAAGTTTTGCTCTTTTATTTTCCAATTCTTGTCGCTTATCATCTGTCAATTTAGATTTTGGATTATTTAATTGACTATCAATTTTATCAATATCCGATATTGTTGCAACCAGTGATTCGTCCCCTCCAGAAGCCAACTCTTTATAAAACTTCGACTTTTCTTTCTTTGCATCTTTAACTCCCATTCTATCCATTGAAGTACCAAACAATGCAGCCGATGCTGTTCCTAAATTTGTTTGATCAAATACAGACCTCTGTCCCTGACGAACAGCCTTAGCCACTCCTGAAACACCTGTTTTTACACCTTTTACAACACCTTTGGCTCCTCCACCTACAGCTGAAGCAACATTAGATATAAAGCCCTTCCCAGCATCTTGAGAATCTTTGAATCCACTAGCCGCCCCACCAACTGCACCTTTTGCTATACCAGCAACACCGCTACCAATTTTACCAGCAATACCACCGACAGCTTTTACAGCTGCGCCCGCAGGAGTAAATGCGGCAACTGTAGAAGCTACACCTGCAGCAACTTTAACACCTTTCATAGCGGTATCTCCGACTTGTTTTGCCATACCTTTTCCGGCACCCATAGCATCCTCAGCACCGAAGAAACCGCCTAAGTCTTTAGCAAAACCTTCAATAAGTAAACAACCAGCTATAACAATAATAGATTTGACAAGTGCTGTCATAAACATTGAATTAAATGTAAAACCACCAACATTTACAAAAGATATATCCAAAGATAAAAGCACCCTAAGTACAATAAAGAACAAATTAATCGCCAGTATGGTTCCATAAGCAGAGAGCACCTGACCAATAAATTGTCCACGCCACTTACCCAAACCGCCTTCGTTCATAGGGGTCATACCTATGACAGCAGGGGCTATAATGAACAAGATTGCACATTTATATAACCTTATTACCATACCAAAACACGAGAAGAATAAACACTTTAATACAGTAAACCCACCGAGAATAAGTACAATATAATTTATTCTCACATAATTGTAATATGTTGAAACTTGTCCAGCAGAATAATATTTGAAACCATCTGCTTGATTTACAAAGTTTGTATCAATTTCATCTACCGAACTAAAAGTTCTTCGTCCAGCCTCACCCTCAGTAACACTGATAACGTCAAACTCCAACTGATAACCATTTTCATCATATTTTACATCTGTAACAGCATTAAAACCAGCATCAAAAGCACTTAGTATTAAATCTGGCAATAATAATAATACATCATAATTCGGGACACCCGTTTTCATTCGTAATCGAATATAATCATCTTTGCGCCAATGGGCATTTGCCGCCGCAGTTACAAATAATTGCCCAGAAATTGTAGGATTATCTCCATCAGCTTTTGTTGCAGTATCCAAAAGCGTCAAGACTTGATTTGCAAGAATTATTCCAAACACACAAAGCAATGGAAGCAACATAAGGTTAGCAAGTCCTTTGAATGCTTTTTGGAAAATTGGACCTTTGGCATTTTTTGCCCCCTCAGTAGTATACTCTACCTTGATAATCTGGAATACGGTTGTAATAACCAACAAGAACAATCCAACTACACACATAGAAAGGAATGCCGATTGAATATCTGGGTGCCTAATTAATTGAACAAGAATATCTCCCTCTCCACCATCCAAAGATAGGACCGCATACATTCTATCCGCACTTTCTGGACCCAAACCTGCCAATGCTCTAAATAACATATTGACAAAATCTATAAGAGCCATTAACAAAACACCAATTTGATAAAAATACAATCCAAAAATCGCAATAAGAATATTGACCACAATATTGATAATTGGCTCGAGCACAAATCTAACGACCAATGTTAAAACTGGAGCTAAAACAGTTTCCATTATCCATTGGAAGACACCGCCAATAGCACTGGCAATTACATCTCCTAAGCCCAATAACATTCCACGCATTTTTCCATTCTCCTAAATGTTCTTCTATTATATGCACAGGTGTACACAAAAGCAAAAATGATTAGTAAATCAGTCTAATCATAAATCTTAAAAGTATTTTACCCTATTTCGACAAAAAAAACAAATAAAATAATATAAATATATTTTACTTTTTTATAATATAAATATTTTACTCTAAAATGACTTAAATAATTTTAAGCCAAACACCATATAATCTTAGCCTTCAACAACAATAACAAAACACTAAAAAGGCTATATTTTAAAAAGCAATTGTAACAACAAAACAAAAATTATAAAAAATACCTATATGTAGAAGTTTTTCAACAATAACAATTATTCAAAGCGCAACTCTTTTAACACAAAAAAAAGAGATTCGCTTCGAACCTCTTTAATTATATTTATCTTAGAAATGGCAATAGTCTAGTTGCAACATCGGGATCAGAATAACCTTTAGCAGTATAGCCAAATATTTCTACAAGTTTTGCCCAGTCAACAGCCATAGAAACAACACCAATAATAATTAGCGACAATACACCAATTACACAATTGACAATTCTTGATTTTGCTTCAGCTCTTTTGCTATCGCTCTCGCTCTTTATATACTGAATAGCAAGAATAACAATATATATAGCCCCAACACCACCAATAACCGTAAATAGCGGGCCAATCCAAGTATTCAATATTTGATTTACCATTGCTCCCGCTTCACTTCTTCCTAACAATTGCGACAATCCCATTCTCGGACATTCTCCTTTTATATCAAAACCAACTCAAGGCATAGTTTTGTTTTTACTCTTATTATTCGTAATTTTAACACAATTTAGACCACTCGCCAAGCATTTTGACACACTTTGGAAAGATTTGTGCTTTTAAAAGATATATCACATTGTCGTCATATGAAAAATTCAATAATTATTATTCCATAAATTTATTTTTTTGATTATCTACCACTAAAAAGCAAATTTTGAAAGTTTTTGAAAATTAACCCCAAAAACCAACACATCTTAAAGCGCAAAAAAACACCGCATTTGCGATGTTTTTAGTTGATAATCTATTACATTAGACTATATACAATTGAATCCCACTTAACAGCATAACATAGAGTAATACCAACGATGATAATTACAACACCAATAGCGGCACCAATTAATCTTCCTTGAACTTCTTTTCTCTTGTTAGCGTCTTCAGCCTTAGCATACATAACACCAAGGTATACAGCATAGATAGCTGCAGCAGCACCAATAACAATAAGTACTGGAGCAAGAATCTTGTTCATTAATAATTTGAAGAATTCTGCGATATCAGAAAGAGAATCTTTGTCGCCAGAAATAATTTTGTCTTCAAACAACTTTCCTGCCATAGTCTGTAAACTCATTAAAAATTTGTTCATACCATTTCTCCATAATTTTTTTTAGTTTTATTTTAAACTTAATTCAAGTTTATATAAATTTTGAATTTTAGTCAACTAAAATAATTAGATTTTTCAAAGATTTTTAATAATTATTCAAATAATTAATTATTTTTAAACTTAGTGCATTTTTTTTGACACTTTAATAAAAAAGCAATATACTATTATAGAGTAATTATTTATTTAATAACAAAAAATATTATATGTCTTACGTATAGGTGTGTTTTTGTCTAAAACAAAACCCATACATAAACAATATCAAAAAAGGAAGAATGAAAAATGGCTGACAAGAAAAAAGAAGCAAGTTTTGGAAAAAAATTTAGAACCATATTCCTTGCATTTATTTTTGGTATGATTGCAGTGTTTCTAGCATCATATTGTGTTGCTTGTTATATCAAAGACAAGAAAATTCATTTTAATGACCTTGTAGGAACAATCCAATCACCAGAATTTAGAAACACCTTTATTGTAGTATTCGGTGTTATATTCCTCGCATTTTTGCTAATACTAACCAATTCGAAATTTAAATTTGATAGTGGCGGAGCAAAGGTTACTACAAAAGGTGGAATGAAGAAGTTCTACGACACCAACTGGATGACCGAAGAGCAACTCAAGAAAGACCCTCAATTCAAATATCATCTATACGAAGACCTACACAGGTCAGACAATATTGGTATTCCAATTAGAGCTGAGTTGATCGGAAACAAACTCCACGTTAATATGTACAAGTCTATACACACAATGGTTGTTGGTACTACAGGTTCTGGTAAAACCACTCAGTTTATCAACCCTACCGTTCAAATCTTATGCGAAACTCACGCAAAGCCTTGTCTAGTAATTACTGACCCAAAGGGCGAAATATTTGATGAGCATAGTGAGAAAATGAGAAAGAACGGATACAGAATTCTCGTATTTGACCTAAAAGAACCATTCAAAAGCACACGTTGGAATCCAATGACAAGAGCATACGAACTCAACGAACGAGCTATGAACCTCAACAAAGAAGTCAAGGTTCACCACAACGATGACCCTAGAGACTTCTCACTAAAATGTGTCAGTCAAGTATATTATGGAGAATGGTACGAGTTTGACGGATATGCATTTGCTGATATTCAAACCCTTCAATCTCACCAAGCATCTCTTAAGCAAGTTCTGAAAACCGAGGCGTTTGAAGACCTAAAAGACTTAGCTAGCGTACTTTGCCCTATTCAATCCAATAACGACCCTATTTGGGAACGTGGAGCCAAAGACTTGGTTCTTGGAACAATGCTTGCAATGCTAGAAGATAGTGAGAATCCTGAACTTGGAATGACCAAAGACAAGTTCAATTTCTATAACCTTAGTAAAATACTTAATCTCAAAGACAATGATGGTGCCAATACTATGAAGAGTCTTCAAGATTACTTCAAAGGCAGAGACCAACTTTCTCAAGCAGTTCAGCTTGCTAACCAAGTTATTGCCAATGCCGAGAAGACAATGAAGTCATATATGGGTATTGTTACCGATCGTATGGGATTATTCAGTGATATGGGTGTATGTTTTGCAACCTCAACAAACGAAATGGATCTTAAGACATTTGCTGACCAACCTACTGCTGTATTTATCAAAATCCCAGACGAGAAGACTACACGTCACCCAATCGCATCAATGTTCGTTTCTCAATTATACAAAATCCTTGTAGACGTTGCTAATAAGCGAGGCGGAGCTCTTCCTAGAGATGTGTACTTCCTTCTTGATGAGTTTGCTAATATGCCAAAAATTGAAGGCTTTGACACAATCATCACAGTTGCACGTTCTCGTAGAATTTACTTTACACTTATTCTTCAATCGTATGCACAATTATCAATCAAATATGGTCAAGAATTAAGTGCAACTATCAAAGACAACTGTAACATTCACATATTCATCGCATCAAACGACCAATCTACACTTGAAGAGTTCAGTAAACGATGCGGAAACATTTCTGTCGAAACCGAAACAACTTCTGTCAGCAAGGGAGATAAGAGCGATTCTGGAACAAGCAAATCAACAAACGTTCAACTTGATACCCGTCCACTTATCTACCCTGCTGAGTTAGCGTCTCTAAAGCCTAACTCTGGCGAATGTATCGTATCTATTCTACAACAGAACCCAATCAGATCGGTATTTACTCCAAGTTACAAATGTTCTGTATATGATATGACAAAAGCACCAAAAGACAACAAGTTGCCTCAACAGCTTGATGAGCAAGGATTGTATTATGATATCCGTATCAGAAACCAAAAAATTCTCAAAAATACTTCCGGTGGTGGAAATGCTGGAGGATTTGGTGGAGGAAATCCATTCGATTTCTGATACTGCGTATCTGCTAATTATGCAACGAGTTAGTTATTATTCACACCACTTTTGCCCACGACAGCCTAACTTAAAAAAACACAACGAGCATTTATTTGCTCGTTTTTTACTGATACTGCGTATCTGCTAATTATGCAACAAGTTAGTTATTGTTCACGCCACTTTCGCCCACGACAGCCCAACTTAAAAAACACAACGAGCATTTATTTGCTCGTTTTTTCTGATACTGCGTATCTGCCATATATACCTTATAAGGTATTATCAAATTCATATCGCCCGCACAAACAAAAAGCCTTAGAATTCTCTAAGGTTTTTTATATTAATTCTCTTTATTGTATTATTGATTATCCGAATTAGTTTTATTGTATTTAATCAATTCTTCTGCTCTTGGATGAATTTTCATTCTAAGTGCATATTCATATTTTTTAAATACATTATCGACAATACTCTCCATTTCAATTGGTTTATCTGATTTTCTAGTCTCATACTTTAATACAAAATCATCAAACACACCAACTTCTATTACATCAACAATAGTAGCTTGTGGGATATTTTTTTCTAATTCTTTCAGATCGCTAATCCATAATTCAGCAAAGCTACTTCCTGCAATAATTTCTGGAATATAATATTCAACATCTTCATAATTGAAAGAATAACTAACGTTTCTATAACTTTGACTTTCTGCCAAAGCCATCAAACTAGCCTTATATGAAACACTATACACATCGCCAAAATACTCTTCGCTCTTTCTTCCATTTGCAAACAAACTTGCACCACTAACCCTACTCAACTTCACCAAGTCAACATCATAATAAGGCATCTCTCGTAGTTTTGTTTCGATTTCTTCTACAAACGGAACTAGGCGAGTTTCAATTTCTCCCTTGTTTTCCTCTAACAAAAATCTTTCAAACGCAGCAATTAAATAATTAAAAGACTTGTAATTACAAGAAAGTATAACATTTGTTTTTGTAAATACACTCAATAGATATTCTGAATAATATCTAGCAATCGATTCCATTCTTGGAGCAGTAATTGTAGACGCCGTTCCACTTAATGATTTTGCAATCCTATTTTTGAATATATCCACCCATTTCTGATACAAAACCTTTTCTTTGCCTGTGAGATTTTCCTCCACATCTGCAAAAGACATTCCACTTACAGAACATTGTTTTTCTGCAGCCAACATCATTGCAAGTATTTTTGGAATACCAACCAAAGAAATCGTGATGACATTATGTTCAAAAACATCCGATCTAAGTGCCGACTTGACTTGTTTTATCCTTCTTTGGGTCTTTGATATATCTTCTGCAAAAACAGCCTCTAGAGAGCCTTTCCCAGCCCCTAGACCTGCAATCCTACCACCAAATATATCAAACTCATCTTTTTTCACAGCCTCATTTGATTTGCTAGTACCTATTATTTTTATATCCATACTTACACCTTTTGAAATGACTTGCCTTAGTTTAAATTATTATTTTCAAGGGGTTCTACTAAATTTAATACATTAAGCATTCATTTTAAAAATTAATTCTTTAAATCTTCTTTAACTGAATTCCACACTTTTTCTGCAATTGTTTCAATTGAGAGAAGTTGTCCATCTTCAACACAAGAAATGGTCGTCCAACCATATTTTTCACTAACATATTTTCCGCTATTATAAGCATTTATCAGATGTTCCACATCATCTTCTTGAACATCTTTTTTCGTTTCCGCCTTATATGCCCGATTCTCTTTGAGTTTCAAAGAAACCTCAATAGGAACATCTAAGAATATGACTTTATCTGGTTTAGGAAGTTTAAGTTTTCCATATTCAAAATCTTCCAACCATTCTAGATACTTATCAACCTCAGCCCTATCTCGGATTTTACCCGCCTGATGAAGCATATTCGACTCCACATATCTATCTAGAACGATAATACCACCATTCTCATAGTACTCTTTCATATCTTTATTATACGTACACAATCTATCCACAGCATAAAGCGTGCTTGCTTGATACGCATCAAGCGAATTTGCATCACCAAATTCTCCACCTAGATACATTTTAACAGGAGCACTAGATGGGCTGTCGTATTTTGGGAAAGTACCTGCCATTGCGTCAATACCCTCTATAGCAAGCCTATCCATAAGACATTTGGTTTGTGTTTGTTTTCCACAACCATCTGTTCCTGTAATTACGACAATATAGCCCATATCACACTCCTTTGAAGATTAATTCAAACCTTCAGTTTTTTCTTTTTGTTCTTTTTCAAACTTAGCAATATTTTTATTTTTTCTTTTTTCAATACACCATTCAATAAACTTTTGGATTTCAACACAAATAATTATAGCAAACGCACAGCCAATTGCAATTAAGAATTCAGATAGCGATAGCATTGTTGTTCCCATAAATGTTTGGAACGCAGGAATAAATGTTATAGCAGTAAGAATAAGTCCTGCAACAAACGCCAAATTTAGTTGTTTGTTTTTGAACGGATTACTTGAGAATAAAGAATGTTTCTGAGACCTGCTATTATATGCGTGCAACAATTGAATTAGAGAAAGTGTCAAGAACGCCATTGTCATAGCAACATCTTCTCTAAACACTCCGCCACCAAGAACATATCCACCCAAACAATAAGAAAGCATTGTAAGAGCAGTTTGACACAATCCTTGAATAATTATATTTCTTCCAGTATGTCCAGCAAATAACGATTGACCAGCCTTTCTTGGAGGTCTATTCATTATATCTTTTTCAACCTTCTCAACACCAAGTGCAAGAGCAGGCAAACTATCAGTAACAAGATTGACCCAAAGAATCATTACCGCGCTTAAAAATTCAACTTTCAAGAAAATCGTTGCGATAAACAAACACAATACTTCTGCAATATTAGCAGAAAGCAAATATTGTACAGCTTTCTTAATATTAGAGTAAACTTTTCTACCCTCTTCAACAGCAGCAATTATTGTTGCAAAGTTATCATCTGCAAGAACTATATCGGCAGCACCTTTACTAACATCAGTGCCAGTAATACCCATACCTATTCCAATATCTGCAGTCTTGATTGATGGGGCATCATTAACACCATCTCCTGTCATAGCTACAATTATATTGAAAGATTTGTAAGCATTAACAATTCTTACTTTATTTTCAGGGCTAACCCTTGCATAAACTTTGTACTTCTTCAAATCTCTCAAGAATTCTTCATCAGTAAGTTTATCAAGTTCTGCACCTGTAATAGCCCTATCGCCCTTCTTATAAATACCAATTTGCGTTGCAATTGCAACAGCTGTATCCAAATGATCTCCAGTAATCATTATTGCAGTCATACCAGCCTTAGCACAAGTTTCAACCGCACCAGCAACTTCTTTTCTTGGAGGATCAATCATTCCAACAAGTCCAACAAACACAAGGTCACTTTCTAGATTATCGTGGTCTTTTAGGTGATGCTTTTTATAAGCCAAGCCCAAAACTCTTAGAGCATTCGAGCCCATTTCTTTATTTGCTTTCTTCAGTGCAACTATATCATCTTCCGTAATATTTCTTTCTTTATTCAAATCAAGAATCTTTGTACACTTCTGAAGGAGCATATCAAAAGCACCTTTTGTATAACTAATCTTTGTCTCTTGAACAGTATCACTATGTACTGTTGTCATCAACTTTCTTTTTGAATCAAAAGGAATCTCATCAATTCTAACATTATTAGCCTTGATTTCTTTGATATTCAACTTGATTTTTCTAGCATATGCTACAAGGGCAGTTTCCGTAGGATCTCCAATCAATTCATTGTCCAAACGCTCTTCGGTATCATTACAAAGAACCATACCCTCAATCAAAGTTTTAACACTTTCATCAACTGGATTATCTTCCCTATAAAACATTCCCATAGACTTTGTATAGAATTGTTTAACCGTCATCTTATTAAGAGTCAATGTTCCTGTTTTATCTGAACAAATAACTTCACAACAGCCAAGCGTTTCTACTGCAGGCAAATTTTTCACAATCGCCTTTCTTTCACTCATCTTCTTAACACCAATAGCAAGAACAATCGTAACAACAGCAGGCAAACCTTCTGGGATAGCCGCTACCGCAATAGCAACTGCCGTCATAAAGCTACTAACAATACTATCTAGCAAACTCTCGCCAGCGCCTCTATTAATAATACCCGCAATAAATATTATAAGAGCCACGCCCAAGACTACAAATGACAAAAATTTTGCAGTCTTTGCAAGTTGTACTTGAAGAGGTGTATCGTTTTTCTCTTGAGTATTTAACATACCAGCAATCTTTCCTACTTCAGTATTCATACCAGTAGCAACAACTATTCCACTACCTCTACCGTAGGACACAACACCTGTACTATAAGCCATAGTCTTTCTATCGCCAAGTGGCGTCTCATCTGCAAGCTCTAAAGTACAATCTTTCTCACTAGGAACACTCTCACCCGTTAGTGTGGACTCTTGAATTTTAAGCGACTTTGTGGAAATAAGTCTAATATCAGCAGGAACAACATCTCCCGCCTCTAATACAACCAAATCTCCCACAACAATGTCTTCACATTTAATCTTACAAATCTCGCCATCTCTTATAACTTTGGCAAATGGTCGATTCATTTTGGTCAGTTCTTTCATTGCCTGGTCGGCTTTACTTTCTTGAATAGTTCCAATAACCGCATTGAGAATAACTATTAACAAGATAATTCCAGCATCTATAAGGTCTATATATTTCCCTTCGATAACAGCAATTACAGCAGAAATCAAAGCAGCAACCAACAATACAATTATCATCAAATCTTTCATTTGTGAAAAGAATCTTTGTATCCAAGTCTTGGACTTGCCTTCCTCAAGCACATTCTTTCCATTTCTTTGAAGCCTAGCACTTGCCTCTTGTGTAGACAATCCCTTATCTGATGTGTTCAATTTTTCATAAACATCTTTAAGAGAATAATTATAGTAATATTTCACTTTTGCTCTCCTGTTTATCTTACAAGATTAATCTTTCAAGAATAAATTTTAGTCAAAGAAATTTATCTTTATATATTAATATAGCAAAATATATTTTTTTTGTTAAATAAAATAATGGGTCAAAACATAATTTTTTTAATTTAACTATTCATACAAAAAAAATCAAACAAGCAAGCTTGCCCCTAAAATAAGTGACAAATTTTGATAAAATTGTTAAACTAGAAAAAAATAAAATTGAAGGTGATTAAAATGAAAATATCTGGACTGCAAAAAGTATCACTTGTGGATTTTGACGGACACATCAGTGCAACTATTTTTACAAGAGGTTGCAACTTTGCTTGTCCATATTGTCACAACTCAAGACTCGTAAAAGGTATTGATGACATTATTCCAGAAAACGAAGTTTTGGAATATTTGGAAAAAAGAAAAAATGTTCTTGATAGCGTTGTAATCTCAGGTGGTGAACCAACACTAAACCCTGACCTTCCAGCATTTATAAAAGAAATCAAAGATATGGGTTACAAAATTAAACTAGACACAAATGGTACAAATCTATCCATGCTCAAAAATTTAATTGAAAATCAGTTAATAGATTATGTTGCAATGGACATCAAAAATAGCATTGAAAAATACAACACAACCACTAACACAAATACGCACTGGAACATAAAAGACACTATTGAATATATAATGAATTGCGGAATTGATTATGAGTTTAGAACAACACTTATAAAGCAGTATCACACACGAGAAGATATCACAAAAATTGCCGAGTTAATCAAGGGCGCAAAAAAGTTATTTTTACAGAAATTTGTCGACAACGAGAACTGCCTTCAATCGGGACTTGACCCAATAGATAAAGATACCGCAGAACAATTTGCAAGTATTCTTAGAAAAAATATTTATAACACTTATCTGAGGGGTTATTGACAAAAACTAAGATATTAATGACACACACAACAAACATTGTAACAACAATTAAAACAAAGAGGTTATTACTAATAAATGAAACTAATTAAAAAATTATTTATAAAAAACTATAGAAAAACTAGCGACCCCGATGTACATCATAGATATGGAGTTGTTGCAGGAGCGATTGGAATATTTTTTAATCTTTTGATTTTTGCAACAGGAATAGTCATTGGAATTATTTCAAATAGCATAACAATCATAGTTCAATCAATTGGAAACCTAACCGATGCAGGAAGTTCTATAATCACACTAGTTGGATTCAAACTTTCAAGCAAACCAGCCGACAAAGAACACCCTTTTGGTCACGCAAGAGTTGAATACATTTGCGGACTGCTTATATCTCTTGTAATGTTAATACTTGGTGTATTATTTTCCAAATCTTGTTTTGAAAAAATACTAGAGCCAGAAGAAATATCGATTGGAATTTATACTTACGTTATTCTTAGCGTTATGATTGCTGTAAAACTATTCCTAGCAATACTATATAGAAACTTTGCAAAAGACATAAATAGCGACACTCTTCTTGCGACATCGGTCGACTCTAGAAATGATATGCTATCATCAATTGCAATACTTATTTCAATGATAGTAATGCAATCTTGCTCTATAAATATTGATGGTTATATAGGACTTGCGGTTTCGCTACTAACCGTTGTCTCTGCTATTCGAATGATTAACGACACAATAGACCCACTGATTAGTGTCAAACCTAATAAGAAACTTGTATCCAAAATCAAACGTGAACTACTTGGTTTTGATGGTGTAAACGATATGCACGATCTTCTAATTCACACCTATGGTAGTGGCTCTACATTTGTATCAGTTCATATCGAAGTTCCTGAAACAACAACACTTCTTGACTGTCACGAACTGGTTGATAAAATTGAAAGACATTTCTGGGACAAACTTCATATAAATTTAACAATTCAAGTTGACCCAATAGATATAGAAGACCCTCTAACAAAAACCACACACGAACGAATATTAAAAACATTAAGAAAATTAAATAAAAACATTCAAATACACGGCGTAAGAATTATTGAACAAAAAAATAAAATCAAAGTTCTTTTTGATATCCTAGAAGACTTCTCTTCACAGCTAACAAAGAAACAAATACTCGATCAGTTACATCAGGAATTTGCCGAAGAAAAAACGCCTTATGAATTTGTTTTTATAATCGACAAACCATTTACCTAGAAAAGAAAAAACCAAAGTGAACCCACATATTCACTTTGGTATTTTTTTATTTAAAATTTGCATTAATATAATTACAAGCCTGAGTTGCAGCAACAGCGCCATCAGACACAGCAGTTGCAACCTGCCTAACAGCTTTCGTTCTTGTATCACCAGCAACATAGAAACCTTCAGTTCTTGTCTTTGTAGATTCATCAGACTTGAAATATCCTTGTTCGTCAAGGTCTGCAAGATTTTTGAAACACTTATTATCAGGAATCTGCCCAATCGCTACAAACAAAGGCGTACCCGCTATTTCAAAAGTAGATTTGTCAGACTTCTCAAACTTAATACTTTCAAGAGATGTTTCTCCTACAAGCTCAATAGTTCTAGAATTTCGAATTATTTTTATATTCTTCTTATCCTCTACCGCTTTTACAAGATTATCATCTCCAAAAAATTTATCAAACATAATAACAAGATTGACTTTACTGCAAATCCCACTCAACATCAGAGCATATTGAAGAGCAGTATTTCCATCGCCTATCAAAGTTACTTCTTTTCCCGAATAAAATGGTCCATCACAAAGAGCACAATAATATACTCCGTGTCCTATCAACTTCTCTTCATTAGGAAGATTTAGTTTTCTATGCTTTACACCATTTGCAACAACTACAGTTTTTGCCCTATACTCACCAAACTCACCTTGTAATGTGAAATATTTGCCATCTTTTTCTATATGTTCGATTTTATCAAATTCAAACTCTACACCAAGAACAGATATTTGATCAAACAACTCTTCACTTAGTTTCGAGCCACTAATCTCTTTATATGTAGGAAAATTTTCAACCCTTGGAGATTGTGCAATTTGCCCACCGATACTCTCTCCCTCAATTAGAAGAACTTTCTTTCCATTTCTAAGGCCATAAAGTGCCGTAGTCATTCCCGACACTCCACCGCCAATTACTACTATATCGTACATTACTTGCCCTCGATAAATCTCTTGATTTCGCTCGCATTATCATACACTTTAACACCATCTTTTGTTGGAACTAGAAGTGTTGGTGCTTTTTGGACTCCCATCTTGCTTGCAAGAACAGCATCTTCTTCAGCATCAATTAGTACATATTTTATTTTTGCTTTATCAAGAAGCATTTTTGCCATTTTACAATTTGGGCAAGTTTTGGTTGTAAACAAAGTATTTTCTGCTATTGCAAGTGGTTGAGGTTCTTTGCCACAACACTCACACTCTTCTTTTGCCCTTTTCAATTTGCTACTTGCAATATCATAAGTTTTTCTTTCTTTGAATTCCTCAGTCTTACCATCATTCCAGTTTTGAACTGGTCTATAATATCCTGTGATTCTACTATAAACTTCTGTTTTTGCACCACAGACAGGACATTCGTAATGTTCACCGCTAATATAGCCGTGGTTCTTACAAATACTATAAGTTGGAGAAATTGTATAGTATGGAAGTTTATAATTCTCAGCAATAGTTTTTACCAAATTCATAGTTGTCTTCCAGTCTTCCAACTTCTCTCCCAAGAATGCGTGGAATACTGTACCAGAAGTATAAAGAGTTTGAAGATCATCTTGAACATCAAGTGCCTCAAAAATATCTGAAGTATAATCAACAGGAAGATGTGAACTATTTGTGTAATAAGGAATACTTTCATCTTTTGATGCAGTTATAATATCTGGGAATCTTTCTCTGTCGTGTTTTGCAAGTCTAAATGAAGTACTTTCGGCAGGAGTAGCCTCAAGATTATATAGATCACCATATTTCTCTTGATAATCACTCAATCTTTCTCTCATATGATTAAGTACTTTTTGAGTAAATAATTGAGCATCTTTATGAGTCAAATCTTGTCTTAGCCAACTAGCATTCAAACAAGCCTCATTCATACCAACAAGACCAATTGTTGAGAAGTGGTTGTTGAAAGAACCCAAATATCTCTTTGTATAAGGATAAAGACCAACCTCAAGAAGTTTGGTTATAACCTCTCTCTTTGTCTTCAATGATCTAGCTGAGATATCCATCATCTTGTCCAATCTATCAAAGAACTCTTCTTCATTTTTTGATTGATAAGCAATTCTTGGCATATTGATTGTAACAACACCAACACTACCAGTACTCTCACCAGATCCAAAGTATCCACCAGACTTCTTTCTCAACTCTCTCAAGTCAAGTCTTAGTCTACAACACATACTTCTTACATCACTTGGTTCCATATCTGAATTGATATAGTTTGAGAAATATGGTGTTCCGTACTTAGTTGTCATTTCAAATAATAATTTATTGTTCTCAGTTTCAGACCAGTCAAAATCTCTAGTAATAGAATAAGTTGGAATTGGATATTGGAAACCTCTACCATTAGCATCACCCTCAATCATAAGTTCAATGAATGCTTTATTAACCATATCCATTTCTTTTTTACAATCTTTGTATTTGAAGTTTTGTTCTTTTCCGCCAACAATAGCATTAAGTTCTGCCAAATCGTTTGGAACAACCCAGTCAAGTGTAACATTGGTAAATGGTGCTTGAGTTCCCCATCTAGATGGAGTATTTACACCATAAATGAAACTTTGAAGACACTGTTTAACCTCTTTGTAAGAAAGATTATCCTTCTTTACAAATGGTGCAAGATAGGTATCAAACGAAGAGAATGCTTGTGCACCAGCCCACTCGTTCTGCATAATTCCAAGGAAGTTTACCATTTGATTACAAAGAGTAGACAAGTGGCTAGCAGGAGAAGAAGTGATCTTTCCAGGAATTCCACCAAGACCTTCGGTAATTAATTGTTTAAGCGACCAGCCCGCACAATAACCAGTAAGCATAGACAAATCGTGAATATGTATATCAGCATTTTTATGAGCCTGTTCTATTTCTTTGTCATACACTTCGCTCAACCAATAATTGGCTGTAATTGCACCAGAGTTTGAAAGAATCAATCCACCTACAGAATATGTAACTGTAGAGTTTTCTTTTACACGCCAGTCTGCAAGATTAAGATACTTATCAACAGTCTGTTTGTAGTCCATTACTGTACTTTGAATATTTCTTACTTTCTCGTGATCTCTTCTATATAGAATATATGCTTTCGCAACATTCTCATATCCATTAGTCATAAGAACATTCTCAACTTGGTCCTGTACATCTTCAACAGACGGAATCCTATCCTCAAACTTCTCCATAAGATTAAGTTCTGTAATTCTTGCCATCTTTTTACAATCCTTAATCTCTCCATCTCCAAGAGAAATCATCGCCTTTGCAATCGCATTCTCAATCTTGGAAATATCATAGTCAACTAGTCTTCCATCTCTTTTTCTTATTTTTGTTATCATTTCTTTCTCCTTATTAGTTTATTCTATATATAGTTGGCGACACACCCTCGCAAACCATATATCTTGTGTTATACGATTACATCTTACCACTATATCTTGTGTTAGTCAAAGATATTTCAACTATTTTTAAAAAATATTTTTTACAAAAATTTTAGCATATTTAATGATTTTAACTTGACTTTAAATATCTATAACGAAACACCCCGAGCATACAACTCCACTTTTCTGACAGAAAAACACCAGGAGTTCATCACAACTCAGCACAATTGATGCTTTTAGACGACAAATATCTACAACAAAAATACTTTGACTCCTCAAATGTTCGTAAAATACACAAAACCACAATCTTCAAATCTCGCAAACATTTTCAACACTCAAAGTATTTTTTCTTCTATTCTTAATTTTTAGTAAAAAAGCACACACTAGTACTCCCCGACAACAAAAAAAAGAGATAATCTTGAATTGCCCCTTACGGAGTTATTCAACTATTCTCTTTTTTAATTTAAACATTATTTTCTTTTTAGCATTTCATTGACTCTATCAAGTAGCCCTTCATCATATTCTACAGGAGTTGAATCTTGAGCATTTTCACTAGACACAGAGGCATCTGTAAGAGCCTTAAACAAATCAAATGTTTGTTTTACTCCCGATACATCTCTTTTTTCTTGGATATCTTCCAATGTTTCGTCAAATTGAGAGATTTCCTCTGATTGGATTTCTTCCGCATCATCTTCTGATGTCTCAACAACCATTTCTTCATCTGTTTCAGATTCAACTTCTTGTTTGACTTCTGAAATCTCTTGCAATACATCTGTCAATTCAGAAATATTAGGCTTTGATTGTACTCCAACTTCTTCACAACAAACTATAGCTCCAAGTATTCCAGCCTCATTTCCAAGTTGCGAAGAAACAATTTCAACATTAGGACTATCCTTATAACCAAATTCTTGTTCTTTACAAACCTTTGCAACCATTTGAATAATTTCTGGTGCATAAGTAAGCCCGCCACCAATAACAATCTTCTCTGGGCGAAACATATTACATAGATTTAACACAAAACTACTTAATTCTGCGACATATCTTTGTACAACTTCTATAGCACAACTATCGTTCTTCTTATATGCCTTTACAAGATCACAAGCATCAACCATTTTATCTGGTTCAATTTTAATTGATGAATCAGGATATCCCACAATCAAATCTCTTGTTATTCTATCTAGTGCCGACAAAGATATATATTGCTCCGCACAACCAGTTCTTCCACACTTACACTTGAGACCGTTTTTATTAACAACAATATGGCCCAACTCGCCCGCTCCGCCATTACCTGTGTATAATTGTTTGTTAATAATGATTCCTCCACCGACACCTGTGCCAATGGTCAACATAATCATATTATTACAATTATTGCCAGCACCCAATTTGTGCTCCGCCATTACAGCCATTTCAGCATCATTTTTAACAATAACAGATTTACCAAGTTCATTCGAAAGCAATTCTGCTAGATTGCAGTCACTCAAACCAATATTTGGGCTATCCTTCAAAATATCATTGATTATCATTCCAGGGAATCCAACAGCAATACCACTGACATCATCAAGAGTTTTCCCCATCGATTGAACCAATTCTTTTATTCCGTTTACCAATTGTCTGATTATATCAAAAGTATTGGTGGAAATAGTAAAAGACTTCACAATCTTTCCATCTTCTATCATTCCAAACTTTGTGTTTGTTCCTCCAACATCAATTCCAATCAAATACATAAATTACCTCTTTTTTTTACGCAACAATTTCCTTTCGATTAAGTGTTACAAATAAACCATTTACAATATCCATAAAGTTTACGTCCTCTTCTGCATCTTTTGCAAAAGCAATTGAAACACCCTTACCATCTTTCCAGTTGTTAGACAAATCGTTTTTCTCCAAAACCCAGGACATTTCTCCATCACTACCTATAGAAAGAAGAACGTCACCATTGTAATCATTTCTGTATAACTCTATACTCTCATCATAATTTTTCAAAGCATTCAAAGCTTCTTTCTTTGGGTGAAAATAAGTATTTCCAAGCCCACATTGAATCACAGCAACTTCAGGATCAATTGCAGACACGAACTCCTCTGAAATTGCATTATCCGAGCCGTGATGTCCAACCTTCAATACATCTACATTAATAGAATCACCATAAGTTTGACAATATTCAGCAAGAACATCAACTTCAGCATCACCATTAAACATAATTTTTTTGCCAGCATATTCAAGATACATTATTGGCGAATAATCATTGTTATTATCATAAGCCACCTTGTCTTTTTCTGCAGTTGGTGTCAAGAAATTAAATACATAACTCAATTCATTATTTGTACCACGTTGAATCATCTTATTTGTAAAATCACTATCTTTATTAACAATCTCAATAGCACAATCTTCAGCATCAGTTTTCAAAAGGAAATCCATATAACATCTTGTATTAACTGTCTTTCCTCCACTCACTCTCTCAGGGTTGATGTCGTCTACAAGCAAACCAACATCTTCGTGTGTACTATGAACATTCGGCATAAAGACAAATCCAACAATATAATTATCAAGCACCCAGTCCATATTCCCTACGTGATCTTCATCAGCGTGAGTTAACAATAAATAATCGAATACCTTAATATTGTTTGTAGTAGTAAATTGAGAAATACTATTACAAACCGTATTGGAAGTATCCCCACTATCAATCATCATATTTTTTCCATCAGGTAACTGAATGATAATACAATCCCCTTGCCCAACATCTAAGAATGTAATTTTCAACTCGCCAAATTCATCAACTTCAGTTTCATACCCGCCTGCTGTTGAGAGAAAATTTGGTTCTATATCTGGGCTATCCTTTTTTAATAAGAAATCAAGCCAACCCATATAATAAGCAAGAACACCAACAATTACAACAAGCAAAAACAACACAAGCAAAACTTTCCAATTTGCCAGTGCGAATTTCTTCACTTGTTTCTGTTGTCTTTTTGTTAGTTTTCTACGAGCCATAAACTTCCTTTTTAAAATACATTCTCTTAAAATATTAAAGACTTTTTGGGTTTTTGTCAAACTATTTAGTTTATAACTTGATATTTTCAAGTTTTTATTTATTAAAATGCAATATTTTCTTTTTGTTCCAAAGTAAATTAATATATTATTAAGGGTTTTGGAAACATCATAAAAAACATTTTGAGAAACTCTCGAATAATTATATAATTAAGACATCAATCCAAAATATTGAAAACACACAACAAAAGGTGGTTCAACAATGAAAAAAAGAGTAATTCTAGATGTAGATACAGGCATAGATGATGCTGTAGCAATTGCTATGGCAGTATATTCAAGCAAATTAAAAGTGGAGCTCATAACCACCATTGCAGGAAATTTAAGTGTGAATGAAGTAACAAAAAACACTCTTAATCTCCTTGATTATATCGGCAAACCAAACATTCCTGTGGCAATTGGTGCAAACAAACCCCTTGAAAGAGAAAAAGACAATTCGATTCAAGCACACGGCAAAAAAGGTTTGGGCAGATTCAAATTCCCAAAACACAATCTTCGTCCACTCAAAACAGATGCCGTAGAGAAAATGCACGAAATTATTGGGAAATCAAAAGAACAAATAGTTATTATTGCCCTAGGCCCTCTTACAAACGTTGCACAACTTCTCAGAACATATCCAGAAGATATGGAAAAAATAGAATATATTCTTGTCAGTGGCGGACTTTTGCACGACAGCAAGAAAAATCCATACATTGGTTTCAACGTTATGCAAGACCCCGAGGCTGCAAAATATGTATTAAAAAGTGGTGAAAGAATAATAATATGCCCTAGCAATCACGGACACGAAGCATTCCTAAACTATGACGACATAGAAAAAACAAGAACAACAAACAGGACAGGAGAGATGCTCGAATATATTTTCCGTAGTTACAAAGACAGACACGTCAAAGACGGAGCCGCAACCCACGACCCTTGTGCCGTTACATTCGTTTCCAACCCTGAAATTTTTGACACTCAAGATATGTATGTGCATATTAGATTTATCGAAAGCAAACAAACGGGTGTTATAGACTTTGATGCAACAAAAACACCAAATATGCAAGTTGCAACTGGAATTCACGTCAAAAAATTCAAAAAAATCTTCTTCGACACCCTTAAAAAAATGCCTTAAAACATATCAATCACTTCATTATTATAATAAACAAAAAAAGCATAGAAATATCTATGCTTTTTTGTTTATTCTGCCTTAAGATGAATATTCTTTTTCTCAAATGTCTCAATTACTTTCTTGTGGAAAGACTCAATCTCTGCACTTGATAGGGTATGTTCCATACTAGTTACATAATATCTAATTGTATAACTCTTGTTATTCGCCTCTTTATTAAAGAATATATCAACAAGTTCTGACCTATAAGAAAGATCTGTTTCAATTGTATTTGCAACATTTTCAATTGTTCCATAGACATCATCACAACTTAGAACAAAGTTAAAGTCTAGAGTTGTTACTGGATATTTGGAAACTTGAGCTACTTTATATGCAACAGAATCCTTCTTGTTTAATTTTGTTACATTTATCTCAGATACAATCATATATTTGTCTTTGTCAATCTTATTTTGAATTGTAGGATGAACTACGCCAATAAGACCAACCGACTCGCCGTCACATATTAACTCATAACTATTAACAGGCGCAAGGTAATTAATTTTGTTTTTGTATACAACAATTTTTAAAGGAAGTTTTAAGATATATTCAAAGATATATTGAATAGTTTCTTTCACATCAATCAACTTGCTTTCAAGACTTGACTTTTCAAACATCCAACCCATACCCAAGGATTTCTCCTCGACTGCCAAGTTGTCTTGCATTCCTGTGACAATATGTCCTACTTCAAAGATTCCAAATTCTGATTTGTATTTCTTGTTTTGCATCAATGCTCTAATAATAGTTGGTAGCATTGTACTTCTAATATCATCATTATCTTTCTGAAGAGAATTAACTAGATGTATATACGACTCGGTCTTGATTCCTAGACTTTCGTTTGCCACAGCATCTTCCCAGATATAACTATGAACCTCGTGCATATTATACTTATCAGCCAATGCATATTTCACATCATATTCTCTAGTTACATCTCTAGAAATTCTAGTCATTTTAACTGGTTGATAAGTTGGCAGAGCCTCAATATTATCATAACCAAATACTCTTGTAATCTCCTCAACAATATCTGCCTTGATAGAAATATCTTTTGTTGCTCTCCAAGATGGTACATCTATATGGAATGTTTCACCCTTGACTGCCACGCCAAAGCCAAGAGATTTAAGGATTGACTCCATTCTTTCTTTTGGAATTTCAATTCCTGCGTATCTATCAATATAAGCCTTCTCAACATCAATTGAAATCTTGTCATATTTCTTTTTATACTTGTCTGTAATAGAACTTACAACTGTCGCACCATTATCAATTTGTTTTAAAAGATGAGAATATCTTTTCAATGCAAGTGTAGTCATTTCTGGATCTAGACTCTTTTCATATCTTGCACTAGACTCACTTCGAAGTCCCAAAGCTGTTGCTGTTTTTCTAACTTTTACAGCATCAAATGTTGCACTTTCTAAGAATGTAGATGTTGTATCATCTTCTATCTCACTACTAAGTCCACCCATTATACCTGCAATAGCGCCGATTTCGCTATTGAGGTCAATAACCATTGTCCCTTCAGGAAGAACTCTTTTGTTTCCATCAAGAGTTGTGAATTCTGTATCTTTTTCAACATCACGAACGACAATACTTTCTACTTTTGAACCATTAAAACTATGCATTGGTTGACCAAGTTCAAGCATAATATAGTTTGTCAAATCGGCAAGCAAAGAAATTGCTCTCATTCCACAATAATAAAGCCTTATTTGCATAGTCATTGGAGAAACATTTTGAGATATGTTCTCTATTCTAAGAGCAGAATATCTATAACAGCTATCACTCTTAACTTCCACATTCAAAGGTTTCAACTTTGAATAATCTGTATTATCTACAACATATTCCTTGAGTGGTCTACCTGTAATTGCAGCAATTTCTCTTGCAATTCCATAATGTCCCCACATATCTGGTCTATTTGTAAGTGACTTATTGTCAACATCAATAAGAACGTCTTCTATAGGAAACATTTCTTTAAGGTCAACACCTATTTGTGTATCATCTCCAAGATCCATAATGCCATCGTGATTATCTGAAATCCCGATTTCTTTGGCACTACAACACATTCCATTACTTTCTACACCAGCAAGTTTTGCCTTACCAATAACAATGTCACCAAGCTTTGCACCAATTTGAGCAAATGCAGTAACCATTCCAACTCTAACGTTTGGCGCACCACACACAACTTGTACAACATCTTTTCCAGTATTCACCTTAAGAATATGAAGTTTTTTACTCTCAGGATGATTCTCAACACTTTCAATCCTTGCAGAAATAATCCCGCTAATATCTTTTCCTTTTTCAATAACATCTTCTACTTCTGCACAAGATAGAGTGAATTTATTTGCAATATCATATATATCAAGACCATCAAGGTCAACGAAATCTTTTATCCAATTAAGTGAAATATACATAACTTCCTCCTATTTCAACTTTGTCTGCTCTAATATTTTCAAATCTTTTCCATTAAGGTGTCTAATGTCACCAAAACCATAGGTCATCATTACAAGCCTACTCAATCCCAAACCGAACGCAAAACCTTGATACTCCTCAGGGTCAATACCGCCCATTTTAAGAACGTTTGGATGAATCATTCCACAAGGACAAAGTTCTATCCAGCCACTATGCTTACAAACCCTACAACCTTTTCCTCCGCAATATGGACAAGAACAATCAAGTTCAAAGCCAGGTTCTACGAATGGAAAAAAGCCTGGTCTAAGTCTAACATTAACTTCTCTCTCAAATACTTCTGACAACATTGTTTTCATAAAATAAATAAGGTTGCTAATAGACACATTCTTATCTATCATCATTCCTTCCATTTGGAAGAACGTATTCTCGTGACTTGCATCTAGCTCTTCATTTCTAAAACATCTTCCTGGGAAAATTGCCTTGAGTGGAGCACCATATTTTCTCATAATTCTATTTTGACTTGCAGATGTATGGGTCTTCAAAACTTGTCCATTATTAAGATAGAAAGTATCTTGCATATCTCTTGCTGGGTGGAACTTTGGAATATTAACAGCCTCAAAGTTATTATATTCTGTCTCTACCTCATTTCCATCTTCAATAGTAAAGCCCATACTACGGAAAATATTTCCAAGTCTCTGCTCAATAATAGTTACAGGATGAAGGCTACCTTTTTCCTTGCCAGTAGGAGTTGTCAAATCCACCTTTGGCATATCTGCTAGTTCTTTCTCAATAGCCAAATTTTCCAACTCAACTTGTTTTTCGGCAATACCCTTGTTAACTTCATCTTTTAATACATTAACGCCAACACCAAACGACTTTTTATCCTCAGGCGACATATCTTTGATGAGTTTCATACAAGTTGTCAAATGTCCACTTTTACCTAAAAAATTGGTCCTTAGATTATTCAAATCTTCCATTGTCTTGACTAACCCAAGGCTTTCTTCAAATAATTTCTTAATTTCGTCTAATTCTTTCATATTTTTCTCCTTTTATTCAATACAAAAAGTCCCTATAGCCCAACGGCTATAGGGACGAAATTGTTCGTGGTACCACCCTATTTCAAAGTTTTAAACTTCCTTGATTTATCTTTTTTACGGAGACATATCCGTCTAATATTTCTATTAGCAACTCCGATATTCGAAATTCAAACATACAACTATAATATAGATGCTCTCAGCCCATGACACCTACTCTCTTTATTCGTTTGTATATTCTACTATAATATCATCATAGTTTTTATTAAACTTAATTAGTGTATCACTCGACAAAAACTATGTCAAGTGTATTTATTAATAAAATAGACAACACCCAAATAAACATTTCATTACTATTACATTAAAAAAACATACCATATCATATTATTAAGGCTTTAAAACATTGTTTTTTTCCCCAGTACTTATTTTTTAGTTGCTTTACAAATAAAAATATGCTATTTTAAACAAAAAGGAAAAATATTATGGCATTAAACATATCATCCGATGTTTTTGATAAATTTGTATTTGAAAATACAGAATTTGTCGTTATAAATGATAAAAGATCATCTAACCCAGTTCTAAATCAAAAACTTTTACTCGCTTACGTTGATATTGTACAAAACAAAAAAGTAATTCTTCCTATCAAAGACCAAGATTTATATAATATGGCCCTTGACCACTATATCACTTTAAAAGAAATTTATTTTATGGGAGAATAAACAAATGCAGTCATTTGATATTTTACAACAAGCTTTAGACAAACTTGATATAATAGCAGAGTACATAGATGAGGCTTATTTTAATAATATTTTATCCGACAACACTTATCTACGAGTAACTTCAGGAATTCAACTTTTACGATACAATTTAATAAATAGCAACACTAATACACCTGAAGACATATATGAAATATCTCTTCCAAATTTAATAGAAATTATCAACAAAGCCAATGATATTGAAATCGACAAAGCAAATCAACCCGTATATATGTATATAAAACAAGAAGAACAAATCTTGAAAAATATTTTAAAAGAATTCTACAACCAAGACGAATTAACTCCCAATCTAGTAGATAAATTACTTACTTCAATCAACGAATTAGACAAAAAGATAAATAATTAAAATAGAGGTATAAAATAGTGGCACAAAAAGAAAAAAATTATATGACTCAACAACTTCCTGAAATAGGAAAGAATAAAGCAACCAAATCACTCATTTCATATGTAAAAAATAGAATGAAACAAATATCAAGCCCAGAAGATTTCCAAGAACTTTATGATAATGTGTACAAAAAATGTCTTTTGGAAAACATACAATTTCGTGGCGGAGAAATACACCAAGCTTTTATTTCTGAAGCTGAAAATCGTCATTTTAAATTAGATTTAGAACCTGACACAGTTCCTAAAACCAACATTTCATTTGATCGTTACTCAATTATTCCTAGCATAAAAACAAAACAGCTTAGAATAAACAGGTCTCAATTAGAACAAATTACCGATATTCAGAATTTGGATTCTATAAGACAAATTGCCGATGAATATTTAGAAGTATTAAAAACTGCGAAAAAAAACAACTGGGCACAACCAAATACAAATATAATACACGCATTAAATTACCAAAAAGCAAAAATACTTGAAGATTGTGTGCATGGACTTTATAAAGATAAAGATATAGAAAAATACAACATTGCACTAAGCAATGCACTTGATATCAAAACTAGCTTTAGCCCTAGTAAAAAAACTCGAACTATAGAAATAGAAGACGCTATAAGATATGTTAACTTTGCATTAGAACACTACTCATTGTTTACTGTGAACAAATCAAACAATTCCTATTATAGTCAAGATTTAGATGTTTTTACATCAGAGAGAAAACGAGTACTTTCTGAAGAAATACCTTCAAATACATTCATTGAATTTCTTAACACTCAAATAGCTACCTATGAACAAGCTATAGAAACAGCAAGGCAAAAACAAGCTGAACGTAAACAGGCTGAGGCTGCTGCACAAAAACAGGCTAATGATGCACGTAGAAAAGAAAACTCACAACAAATCTCAACTACAGGCATTTCCTATGACAAATTTAGAAAAGACAAGAGACGCGAAGATGAAGCAGCAGGTCTTGACACAAGCGCATCTTCTAGTGGAGTCAATCAAAATGATTGGGGAGCTCCACACAAGGCTCCAGATAGTGAAATACGAGCATTGGATGATATAAGTGAAATGGGTGACTAAACAACAAAACAAAAAACACTTTAATTTTTAGTAATTAAAGTGTTTTTTATTTTACATACTTTCTGGAGCATTGATTCCAAGAAGTTTAAGCCCTTTTGCAAGAGCATCTTTTACAAATCCAACAACTTGCAAACGGGCTTTGCTTACTTTTTCATTCTCAATAATTCTATAGTTATTATAGAACTTATTAAATAGTGAACTTAAATTAATCAAATACCTACTAATATAGCAAGGCTCAAAATCCCTGGCAGACTCAATTACATTTTTCTCAAAATTACTAATATGCTTTATAAGCTCAAATGTATCTACATTGTCTATATCATCAAGCGAGTATTGAGCGTCTTTTCCTTCTGCATTCTTTAAAATACTGCAACATCTAGCGTGTGTATACTGCAAATATGGACTCGTTTCTCCATCAAAGTTAAGACTTGCATCAAGGTCAAATACACAATCTTTGATTCTCTCGGTCTTAAGTACACCGAATTTAACAGCACCTATACCTATCTCTTGACTTAATTTATCTATATCAGCAACCTTACTTCCTCTAGTTGATACGATTTCTTTAGCTTTGCTGACAGATATCTCAATCATATCTTTTACTAGTGCTTGTTTTCCAAACCTACTACCAATCTTTCCACTAGGCAAACTATATGTTCCATATGTAATATGTTTTAAATTCTGTGCATAATCTTTGCCCATAAGTTCAAGAACCTTGAACCATCTTTCAAAGTGTAGTTTTTGTTGAACACTTGTTACATAAAGCCCCAAATCAAAATGATATCTTTCCCATCTATCTAGAGCAGTTGCCAAGTCTCTTGTTGCATACAAGCTTGCACCATCACTCTTCTGTATCATACATACGCCTAGGTTATACTTCTCAAGATCAACAATTTTAGCACCCTGACTCACCTGCAAAAGTTCTTTGTTATCAAGTTCTTCAATAACTGGCTGAAGTTTATCGTTATAGAAAGCCTCGCCAATCCAACTATCGAAATATATCTCAAGTATATTACATAGTCTCTCTGCCTCTTTGATTGAAACACGAATAATTTTGTTATAAATTTCCATAGCCTCCGGGTCTTTGTTTTCAATCTTTAAAAACCATTCACGAGCCTCATTCATAAGAGATTCATCTTTCTCTGCCTCTACATTAAACTTGACATATAGCCCCTGAATATAATCAACACCCTCAGCCTCAATCTTCTCAACATCGCCCCATTTCAAAATAGCGGTAATCATCTTCCCAAAAGGCGTACCATAATCTCCAACGTAATTAAGTCTTTTTACATCATAGCCAAGATACTCATAAGTGTTAGCAATTACACTACCAATAACAGTAGTTGACAAATGCCCAATATGCATATACTTAGCCAAATTTAAACTGCTAAAGTCAATAAACAAAGTCTTGCCTTTGCCAGGTTGTGTATTGGTCTCTCCAGACAAATATTCACACACCAACTCAAAGACTTTCTTTCTATTCAAAAAGAAGTTCAAATATCCGTTGACATTCTCAATTTTATCAAAATAATCGGACGAAACATTTTCCTTAATTTCATCAGCAATTGCAACAGGACTCTTTCTAAGAGTTTTTGCCAAAGAAAAACAAGGCAAAGAAATGTCTCCGTTTTTTATATCATTAGTATATACAAGTAGTTCTTGAAGATTCTCAATCCCTGTCAAAATTGAAATATCTTTCAAACTATCATAAACTATATTTTTTAAATCCATTCATTTTCTCCCAATATTCTATCAATATTGTATTTCATATCTTCTTTATTAAAATTTGGACCGTGTCCAGGATAAAAATGCTTAATATCCCGACTCAAGTCATCTCTTATCCTCTTCAAACTAATTAATTGAACATCTTCTTGCCCACTATATAGATCAGTTCGACCAACCTCAATTTTGAACACAGTATCGCCTGTAAACATATTATCGCCAATTACAAAAACACTACTATCGACACTATGACCTGGGGTATTGTAACACAGTACTTGAATGTTTCCGAAAACAAGTTCTTCCGAATCCTTGAATGTCTTGATATCTTTTTTTGCCTTAATCTTAAATGGTGCCTCAAGGCAAGACAAATTATGATTCTCATTATAAAGCATTGGTTTTCCCGATTTAAATATATACGCAGGACACTCATATTTTTTTATTAAATTATCAAGTTCCCTAATATGGTCAAAATGACAATGAGTAAGAAGTACCGCTCTTAGCTTTGGCTTTGGAGAAAATACTTTCAAATTTTCTTCTACTTGAGACACAACAACTCCCGCATCAATAAGAATTGCATCTTCGTCTTTTATAATCAAATAAGAATTTTGTCCCATCTTTTGTTCAACAATCTTTACAATATCCATAATTTACTTCCTTTTACTATAAAAAATATTAACATATTTACACCCAAAAGACAAGACAAATAAGCAAGAATTACCAACACAAATTTTACACATATATCATAGAATAAATTGAGGAGAACTCCTCACCAAAACAAAAGAATAAGGAGAATAATATGTGTTGTAATAGATGTAATAGAAATCATTCTTGGCATAACAACTGCAATAATAATTGCAGAAATAATTGTAACTGCAATTCCTGCGAAAATCCATTTATCACTTTCAGCGGATGCTGTAGTAGATCATTTGTTAGCAGTGATTTTAACGAATTTTAAAAAAATAGTTCTAAATCAGTTGTTCGTATCATAAATATCTTCAAATAGTTACAATTTCAAAAACATTCAAATTTGTATAAAAGATTTTAGAAAACAATTGACATTATTCCTCAAATTTTTTAAACTAAATAAGTAGAATATTCAAATTTGAATTGAATTGTTACAAATAAATTTAAGGAGATATAGAAATGGCAAAACAAAAAGCTTACTTCGGACTTCCATATATTGTTAGTTTGATTCTAGCAATTATTCCTGCTACAAGTTGGATTTTGGGAATCCTAGTTAGATTCTCTAGAGGTAACCTTATTGGCGGAATCCTAAACATTCCATTTGGATTCATTTTCTGGGTTATCGATCTTGTAACTATGGTTACTAAGAAAGACGTTACAGTTCTTGCTTAAGTTGTAACAAAAAAAAGCCGAACAATTATGTTCGGTTTTTTTAGTATTAAGTAAAAGACATATAGATGATTCTCTATATGTCTTTTTTGTTATTTGTTTTCTTTCTTCTTAGCCTCAATAGACTCCTCTATTTTCTCTTGTTCGCCCTGAAGTTTATCACTCTCTTCCAAACTCTCTTTCATAATAAGTTCTTTTGGATCTGGGATTTTTACAATACTTTCGTGAGGCTTTTCTTTCTTTGGATTCTCAGGAACTGGATTTGCCTTGGCAATCTCATCATCTTCAATATCTTTTCCTATTATCTTTCCTTCCATATCTGCTCCTTGTTTTTGCTTCCTTTGCTTAAATTTCTTTTCTAAAAAATCCAATATTTTACGACCAATAATTGTAACCAAAATTCCCAATATTACGCCTTCTACTACTCCACCAAGAACATCGGTTGGATAGTGAACGCACAGGAATATACGACTAATGGAAATAAGGATTGCAGGAATTAGTGACCATGCACCCTTTTTCCCAAAACACATAATAAGTATTACTGCACTAGTTATCGAAATTGTAGTATGACCACTAGGAAAACTACTTGACGTAGGAAGTGTCATTCCAATAGACGTAATAAAATCTTGCAAGTCAGAGAGTTTTGTAAAAGGTCTTGGCCTATTAATAATATTTTTCAAAATAAAATGATTCAACACCACTACTGACGCAAATCCTGCAAGAAGAATAAGTCCTGCCTTTCTAGTTTTCTTGAAACACAGCAAAACAACGCCAAGTAACGCCCAAGCGATACCGTCTTCTCCTAAATATGTAATAAACCTAAATAATTGATTAATAAATCCACTGCCATGCAGATTATTATTAACCCAAGTTAGAAATTCCAATTCCATATAACCCTACTCTAAATAATGCTTTTGTTTTTATAATCTATCAAGAGCACCTACATCAATAATCAAATCAACAAATATTAAAACGACACAGTTTTTATTTTTTGTGTCGTTTTATATATTTTTACTATTCTTTTATTGCACCAAATCTTCTATCCCTATTCTGGAATTCAAGAAGAGACGCATAAAGGTGTTTACTAGTATATCCCGGCCAACAAACTTTTGGAAAATAAAACTCCGCATAAGCAAGTTGCCAGAGCATAAAGTTGCTTATCCTATATTCACCACTCGTTCTTACGCAGAAATCAACTGGAGGCTGACCTTTGGTATATAAGTGATCTTCGATAGTTTGTCTATCTACATTTTGAATCCCTTCAGCCAAAATATTATTTACAGCATACACAAGTTCATCCTGACCACTATAGTTAATTCCCAAATTCAAAATAAACTTGGTATTATCTTTTGTTTGCTCCATTGTTTTTCTTGCACTCTCAGCAACATCTTGAGGAAACTTCGTATAGTCTCCCATAATATTTAATCTTACTTCAGGATACTTCTTAGCAAATGAATTTCCAACATATTTTCTGAAGATTTCAACCAAATAATCTACTTCATCTTGTGGTCTATTCCAATTTTCCGTCGAGAATGCATATATACTCACAATAGGTATTCCATATCCATAGAAACATTCCTTAATGGTTTTTTCAAGCCTATTAAAGCCTGCTTTATGTCCCATAGACCTAGAAAGTCCTCGTTTTTTTGCCCATCTACCATTGCCATCTATTATAAACGCAATATGCTTAGGCAATTTTTTCAAATCCTTTTCCATTAAATAACCCCTTAATCGACTCCTTGTAACATAAAAAACAAATATATATTATAATTTTATGCTTTTCAACTTAAATAGTTTATCAACAAATATACTCAATGTCAAGAATAATCCCTCAACTAACCCATCAAAGCAGAAAAAAACAATCAAATAACAAGTTTAACTCATTATCTGATTGTTCATTTTTAATAAACTCTATCAATAATTTCTGATAAGTATTTCTCGTCAACATCACCATCTTCGCAGTCATCTGCTGTTCTTGCCTCGTTGACAAATTTATTTTTGACAGGAGTTTTTTTCTTTGTTCCCGACAAATACCATTCATACTCAATATCAATATGCCCAAGATCAAGTAATTGCAACCCAGAATCACTCAAATCGTGAGCAAGAACTGTAGCTGTTGGACCAAGTGCAACAATAATAAGGTCGCCCTTTTTGCAATTTTTAAGAATGGACGCCTTTATATCTTCATATCTATCAAAAGCATCTTTTAATGGACATAAAATTCTTCTTATAGACTTTGCATTAAAAAACAAATCATTACCCATTCCTAGTCTAGAATTCTTACCCTCAACAAAAACAATATCTCTACCGTCCCAAAGTTGACGTAATTTATTTAAATTTTGTGTTGCAACATCTCTATCGAGATATCTTAAATAAAACCTAGATATGAACGCGTCACCCAATACCGAGCATTCAGAAAACAAATTTTCCCATTTTTCTTTGTTTTTTGAAACATTATCTTCCCAAAAATCCACTTCAAGTTTGGTTAGAACTTCTCTATCAAGATTGCCTCCAAAAGCATCAGGGATACATACAAGACAGTTTTCTGTTGTTTTAACATTTTTTAATCTTTCTCCTAGTTCAGGATTTGAACTTTGAAAATGCAAATATCCCCCATCAATAATAGTGAGTTCCCCATCTCCATATCTAGCAATCGAACAATTATGTTCCAAGATATAATCTAGAGTATCGCTTGTGTTCATAACTTTCAGCTTGTTTGAAACAATTCCTTCCATATTTCCTCCACCAATTATTTCCCAAACCACAAATTATAAAGTTTAAACATATTGTGGTGAGTCAAGAAATTTTTGAATCTTATTTTTTTATTGGTAGTATTTTTTTGTCTTATTTTATAATTTTTCTTTGTATTTAATTTCTGAAAATTTTCATTATTTAAGAAATATTTTCTCACATTTTTATCTTTACTAACTGATGCAAATATAAAATTACATCTATAGCAATAAAATTTGTACATACTAAAATCTTCATCAGATATTCTTCCATCATAAAGATCGTCGAGTATACTTACAAAGTCTTCTCTTTTTTTCAATGCATCAATCGTTCTAGAACGAACAGCACTATCGTTTCTTATCAAATAATAATATAAGTATTCGTCAACAAAAGTAATTTTGGGATTATTCTTTATGACATCCATATAAAATGCCATATCTTCACAGAATCCCAAATCTCTAAATTTGGTATTACCAATAATCTTTTTAGTAAATAATGCACGCCAAATACTTCCCATTACGTTACCCGTAATTACCTTATCACCAAGATCTTGAGAAGAGTCTGTTGTAACAAGATATTTTGGCAGAGTCTCTGCAGTCGCCGTTCTTAGATTATATTCCTCTACAGGTGTAATCTTCTTACCATCGTCTTCGTATTTGCTATACGCACACATCGAAATATCTGCTTTGTTATTAATCAAAGCATTTAACAATTTTTCATACATTGTTGTATCCAAGAAATCATCTGGATCTACAAAGCCAATATATTTTCCAGTAGCAATCTCTAATCCATAATTTCTAGCAGCACTAACACCACCATTTTCTTTATGAACTACAACAATTCTTTTATCTTTTTTTGCCCACTCATCACATAACGCCCCACTATTATCTGGCGAGCCATCATTAACAAGTATAATTTCTAAATTTTTGTAAGTTTGTTGAGTCAAACTCTCAAGACATCTATCCAAGAATTCCTCAACTTTATAGATCGGCACTATGACCGAAATTTTTTCCATAATTTTGCCCTTTTTTTATTGTGTATTACAAGAATGTTTCCCCACAATGAAAATCTTGCAAATATATTATACACTATTTTAAAACATTTTGCAAATTTTATAACATTACTACACAAAATCCACGAAAAGAGGAATACAAATCAACAAACTTTCAAAAAAATTTTCCTTCATATCCATTTATATTTGCAATAACTTGCTAATTTTGTTAAAATAAGTAGCATATTAGAAAAAATGTTGTTTATATAAAATCATTCTCAAAACCAAGGAAAATCAATGTCAAAGAAACATAGCATAAAAAAGAATTATATTTACAATTTAATATATCAAATCACGCTAATTATAGTGCCTGTAATTGTCACTCCTTTTAGTTCTCGAGCACTTCTTGCAGACGGTATTGGGAAATGTAGTTTTTGTTCATCAATTATTTCATACTTTACTATATTTGCAACATTCGGATTTAACATATATGCACAAAGAGAAATTGCAAAGTTCCAAGACGACAAGCACCAGCAAACCAAAATATTCTGGGAAATATTTATTTGTAAAATTTTCACAACTAGCATAAGCTTACTTGTTTTTGGAACACTTCTTCTAATCGGAGTATTTGGAGAAAACTCTAACATAATGCTTATTTTCTCTCTAAATATTTTATCGGTCGCACTAGATATTTCTTTTTTCTTTCAAGGAAACGAAGAGTTTGGTAAAATCGCCCTTAAAAATGTAATTGTTAAGATTGTAGGAACTCTTTGTATTTTTATTTTTGTAAAGAATCCCGAAGACTTGTGGATTTATGCATTAATACACTCTTTAATGCTGATTTCTAATAGTGTTCTTCTCTGGACTGATATTAAGCCAGAAATACAAAAAATCAACATAAAAGAATTATCCCCAACGCCACACCTAAAGAAATCATTTGCATTATTTCTTCCAACAATAGCAACTAGCGTATTTCTAATACTTGACAAAACCCTAATTGGACTTATAACCAATTCCGATGCAGAAAACGGATATTACGAACAAGCAGAAAAAATAGTAAAGCTTTGTACAACAATTATTACTTGCCTTGGTCTTGTAATGATTCCAAGAAACACACAAGAAATAACAAATAACAACCACAAACAAGTTAAACTTAATATTTATAAAGCGTGTAATTTTATTTGGATTCTAGGAATCCCTATGACATTAGGTCTAATCCTTATTGCTGACATCGCAATTCCTTGGTTTCTAGGCAGTTCATTTTTACATTCAGCATTACTTATAAAGATTTTTGCTCCACTAATATTAATAATTGGTCTTAGTAACATTCTTGGACTTCAGTATATGATACCTTATCAAAAAGACAAATTATACACAATATCTTTTACAATAGGTGCTATATCAAACTTAATATTAAATATATTCCTTATCTATTTTTGGAAATCTCTAGGAGCTACTATTGCAACAATTATAGCCGAAGCTGCAGCAACTATTTCAATGTTAATATTTCTCAGAAAAGACCTCTCTGCAAAAGAAATATTTAAAACCAGCATAAAACCCTTAATAGCTGGTGCAATTATGTTTGCTTCAATTTATCCATTAACAACGATATTATCATCAAGCATTACGAATACTTTGATAATAGTTGTTCTGGCAATAATTATTTATTGTATATGCATTTTATTACTTCGAGAAAAATTCGCAATGTCAATTCTTTCCAATGTATTACAAAAATTTAAATTTAAGAGAAGAAAACATCAGTGAAATAATTTCACTGATGTTTTCTTTATCTACATTTTTTATTTTACTGTTCTTTTCTTTTGCTTAATTTTAAATGCAATTGCCATCAAATTAGGCAAAGCTTTAAATACTATTTGTCTTTTAGTTTTTTTCTTTTTCATCTTGTAATATTTTTTATATTGTTCTAAATAAAACTTTAAAAATTTCTTATCGGCAGACATGTATTTAGCCTTGCAATAACAATAAATTATTGTATTAAGAACACATTGATATGCCAATTCTTCAAACTGGGTATTTACAAAGAAATTGTACCTATCTTCAATAGCATAGAAAGAATCTAAATTTCTTTCTGTAAAATTTTTATTAGTAACAATACTTCCTTCTCTTTGTCTATAATAATATAGCACTTCTGGAACAAAAACCGCTTTATCGCATAAGCTAAACACTCTATGAACAATGAATTCATCTTCGTGAATTCTTCCTTTCATAAATTCGAGATTATCAAAAATTTCTTTCTTATACATTTTTGACCAAGCGGTTATAAAATTCACCCTACCACGCTGGAACATTTCAGATATTAACTCATTCTTATCAAACACAACCGAATCAACAGAATTAATTTCTTCATCCACAATCAAAGACTCATCTCTAAAATCTTTATACTTACATATAGTTATATCTGCGTCATATTTGGTAATATTTTCATAGTGTAGTTTTACATAATCTTTATGAAGAAAATCATCACTATCTACAAAACAAATGTATTTGCCTTTTGCACACTTAATTCCCGCATTTCTAGCATCACTAAGTCCACCATTTTCCTTATGAATAACCTTAACTCTTTTATCTTTCTTTGCCCAAGCATCACACATCTTTGGACAATTATCTTGTCCCCCATCATCAATCAATATAATTTCCAAATTTTTATAAGATTGATTTACAACACTAGACATACATTTGTCTAAATATTCTTCAACTTTATAAACCGGTATTACCATTGTTATTAACACATCTTTTGCCATACTCATCCTTTTAAATAAAATATTTCAACATATTTAAAACCGCTTCTTATTTGAATTTATTTTTGTTTAAACAAACCCAAAACCTTAGCTGTAAATTTTACACCAAAAATCTTAATAAATAAAATAACTAATTTTTTCGCAAAATTATCGCCATAACAAAAATATTTTTTATATTGTTTCAATCTTGTTTGCAAATATTTATTTTGCTCACGAGAATATGCATTTGCTCGATAAAGAACCGATAATAGATTTTGACTAATTAATTTGCGTAAAAATAAAGACTTTTCTTTCTGTTGAAGTAATGAAATTTTTGAAATTAAATATTCACAAACCTGTAATGTATTTTTGATTTTATCATAATTTATATTTTTCATCACAGAAGTTGAATTTTGAAAATAATTATAATAAGCAACATTTACCAATGTTAATTCCTGGACACACATATAAAAATCAAAATTAAATTTCAAATCTTCAGCAATAACTAATGATGTATCAAATTTCAGATTATTTTTTTCAATTATTCGTCTTAAGTAAAACTTATTCCAAACCGAATTAAAAACACCAGAAGAAACTTTGATTTTATTTAAATCCGTTAATACTTTTTCTCGCATAGATGAAAATGGGGTAATTTGTGTGGTTGAATCCAAATCAACTAAATTATATGCAAAACATAAATATTTTTCATTACTAATACCCTGAATACACTCGCTAAACGCTGGACTTAAAAAATCATCACTATCTACAAAAGTTAAATAATCACCAGTTGCATTTTTAATACCCTCATTTCTTGCCGAAGAGACTCCACCGTTTTCTTTATGGATTACTTTTATTCTTTTGTCTTTCTTTGCCCAAGCATCACACATCTTTGGACAATTATCAGGGCTCCCATCATCAACAAGAATAATTTCTAGATTCTTATACGTCTGACCAACAACACTCTCTAAGCATCTATCAAGATATTCTTCCACTTTGTATACAGGAATAATAATCGAGACCAATAAGTCTTTTTCTTGTGACATATTTTCTCCTAAAATGTTTTATAAATTTCTTCCAATTGCGATTTTACATTACTTACCATATAAGATTTGCTTTTTTCTTGATTATATTTTTTGAATTCTTGAGTCAATTTCTCATCATTTAAAATAGTATATATTTTCTCAGCAAACATAGCAAAATCAGTTGGTTCTACTACAAACCCACCTTTTTCATTGTCCACCAAATCTCTATTTCCTCTAACATTGCTCACAACACAAGGGAGACCTAAACTCATCGCTTCCAATACAGACAGAGTCAAACCTTCTCTAAAAGACGCATGCAAGAAAATATTCGACACTTGCATAATTTTGCCAATTTCTTTTTGGTATCCTAAGAAGATACAATTTTTATCAATACCCAATTCTTTAGCGTAATTTTTAATTTTTTCGTCCCAAACACCTGTTCCGCAAGAAACAAATTTTATATTCTGATCCTTTTCTACAAGAATTTTCATTGCTTGAAGCATAGCAATATAATTCTTATTTTCATTAATTTCACTTACAGTCAAAACAACTTTGTCCTGTGTCGAGAGACCTAACTGTTTTCTAAATTCTTCTTTGTTAAACTTCTCTTTCTTAACTTTTTCTTCATCAATACCAATGCCATTGATTTTATATACCTTTTTTGCTTTCATCTTCAATGCATTCTGATAATCTTCTTCGTTGATTGTAATCAAAGCATCGGTGTATCTAGACAACCACTTTTCAACAGTTTTGTATATTAATTTATTTTTCAATGGACAACCTTTGAAAAAGTGAAATCCATGTGCAGTATATATACAAGGAATTTTGAATTTCTTTGCAATCAATCTGCCCATTAGTCCACCTACTGGCTGTTGACAATATACAAGATCAAAATTTTTCTCTTTCTGTAATTTTACAAGTAATTTATAACTCTTTAGATTTTTTGGAGTAATTGGGTTTCTAGCAAAATCCATCTCATTAACAACAAGATTGTGTTTTTCTTTTAATTCATCGAACCAAAAACCAGTTTTTGCACAAACACACTCTACCTCATTACCAAGAGCCTGAAGGTGTTTAATATGTGGAATCATAAACTGCCATATCATATTATCTGTAGTGGCAATCATCATTATTTTCTTATTTGTTATCATTTTCTTTGTCCTCTTCTTTTGCTTGAAGGTCTGCTTGGTATTCTATACGACCTTTTCTTTTTTTCGCTGAAACTTCTTTCGCAAGTTCCAAACCACGTGTATATTGAGATTTTGTAATCTTCTTATCTTTCAATAATTGATCTGGATAATAATATTCCCTTTTATTATTTTTCTCCGCATCTGCAGAACCACCTGCAGAACCACCTTTCAAAACCGCAGTAAATGTACCTATAAACAATTTCAAATCGTTCCAAAAAGTAACCTTGTTGGCATATTCAATATCTCTTTGAAACACACTTTCCCAACTAAGTTCGCTCTTTCTATCATAAACTTGTGCAGGTCCTGTAAGCCCTGGTCGAACAGAATACGCCGACATAACATACTCAGGATAAAACACCATATCTTTAATAAGTCTTGGTCTTGGCCCAACTATACTCATATCCCCACGTAGAATATTAAAGAGCTGTGGCAATTCATCAAGGCTAGTTTTTCTTAGGATTTTTCCCCACCAATGCAATCTTTCTGCATCGGGCAACAAATTCCCTTCTGCATCTTTTTTGTTCGTCATAGACCTAAATTTATACAACGGAAAGACCTTACCATTTCGTCCCGGTCTATATTGCTTAAATATAGGATTACCACCTAAGAATAGCAACGACAACAAATACACAATTAAAAAAATTGGCGATAAAACTAGTATTGCAACTAACGCAATAAAAAAGTCAAAAAATCTTTTTATCACCACTTCATAAAAACTTCTTTTTCTATTATTCATAACTCCTCTTCCTTTTCCTCATTGGCAAAGCAATATACATAACTCCTCAATGCTTTGTTTGAATTACAATTTAAAATTTACATTATTAATTATACTATATATTGCCAACCTCGGTCAAGCAATAGAAACCTTTAATAAAATTCCAAGTTTTGGTTTGTAAAACACTTAATCTGTCAATAATTTAAAAAGAAATTTTTTGGCATAATTTGTCAATTTTTGCATATAACTAATAATATAAAAGGTCTAACAAAATGAAAGCAAACGGAAAATTAAAACTTAATTTAATAGACAACTACATTGCAATATATCGAATATTATATTATTGCAAACATCTTCTTACAGCCCCAACAAATTACTCAAAAACAGAAGTTGAAAATATACAAGCAATCTGCGACCAAACATTAGACTTAAAAAGCAAGTACGAGAACGCATTCAAAGAACTAAAAATGATTGACAACAGTTTTCTTTTGTTGAAACAACAATTGAACGATTGTAAACATAAAATTTTTCCAAAGCAAACAAGTTTCTCAATCAGTGATATTTTTAGAAGTATTGAAACAATAAAAACAACTTATAGCAAAATTCAATTCTAGAGTATTTCTCTAGAATATTTTTTTTGAAAAGTAAGATAATAAACTATCTACAAATATAAGGACTATTTATGGAAAAAAGAAATACCATTATATGTTTAATATTCTTAGGAATTATCCTTGCAAGTGCTGTAGCAACAATCATCTTTTCGGGGATTACTGCTCAAGATTATAATTATGTACAACTCGAAGTCAATCCACGTGTAGAATTTTTGCTAGACAAAAAATTCAAAGTCGTATCTGTAGCACCTCTTAATGATGATGCAAGAATTGTTCTATCCGATATGAATCTTGTAGGAATGGATATTGAAGATGCAACAACCGATTACTTGATGGAATGTGCAAGAACCGGATTTATAGATGTCAACGGCGTTAACAACGCAACAAACATTACAGTACTTGACGGACTAACGCAAGCACTAGACGTACACGTTACACAAAAAGTTTATGATTTTTTCAAAGACAATGAAATAATGTCCGCGGTTACCGAATCATACGAAGACAGAACCCTATTCGACAAAAAGAAAAAAGAAAAAGTATCTTGTTCAAACAAATTAAAACTAATATATACTTTAGCTGAAACACAAAATCTTGAATTCAATACTCTAAAAAAAATGAGTGAAGTAAGTCTTATAGATATAGTTGCAGAAACACACAAAGAAAATCCATTCACACCAACCGAAACAGAACTTTCAAAAAAACAATCTTTGCTAAAAACCAATCAAGAAAAATTTAACACACACCAAAATGCAATAACCAATAACACCCAAAGAGAATTTGCATATCTGTTTGACAAGTTTCAAAAAACATCTACAAAAAAATACTTTGAAGATTTTTCAAAAGAATATACTAATTGGCAAAAACAACACACCAATTGACAAATACAATTTATTCACCAACAAAAAGGCAATATGATTTTTCATATTGCCTTTCAATTATTTTAATAATTTCTCCATCTCTTTCAATGCCCATTTTAATTCATCAGACATAACCTTATAAGGTTCATCAGTTGTTAAATCAACACCAGCATTTTTCAATATATTAATCGAATAATCGCTCGAACCAGCTTTTAAAAAGTTTAGATATTTCTCAACAACACCATCTTCCCCAAGATAGATTTTCCTTGCAAAGTTAATAGCACTAATCATTCCTGTCGCATACTTATAAACATAATAACTTCTATAGAAATGTGGTATTCTCATCCAACCCTCTCCCACATCTTCTTTGAGAAGTTTTACACCTTTGCCATAGTATCTTTGAGTTAGTTCTTTATATTTTGCATTTAACAAATCCTTACTTATCGGCTCTCCTTTCTCTACTAGCGTATGCGCATAAAACTCAAATTCACTATATAATGTTTGAACAAATATTGTTGCAATAATATTACTAATATACTTCTCAAGATGAGCAAGTTTTTCTTGATTGGTTTTTGCATTTTTATATAAATACTTAAATAGCAAAACCTCATTCACAGTACTAGCAATTTCTGCTAAGAAAATCGTATGGTCATAATGTTCATATGGTTGAGTTTCCGCACTTAATTTCCCATGCATTGCGTGCCCCAATTCGTGAGCAAGAGTATATATACTTCTACTATCATCAACAGTATTAAGAAGAACATATGGGTGAGGCTCAAACACACTACAACAGAAACCTCCTGACTCCTTTTTCTCACAAGGATAAACATCAATCCAACGATTATCAAACGCCTCTTTCAAATGCTCAACGTAATCATCTCCCAAAACACTCATAGCAGACAATACGTGTTTGCAACTTGTATTATAATTATACTTTCTAGAATTTTTGGTAATTGGTACAATTCTATCATAAAAATAAAAATCTTTAAAACCAAGCGCCTTCTTTTTCAAACTATAAAACTTATGCACTAATAACACATTGTCACTGACATTTGATAGTAACTTTTCATACACTTCTTTTGGAATATTTCCACCAAACAACGAGCTCTCAAGAACACTATCAAAATGATATGCATCTGCAACAAACCAGTCCCCCTCAACAGAAGAAATATAGTTTGCAGAAATTGTATTAGACATAGAGTGATACCCTTTATTATAAGATATCAATGCATTTTTTCTCAACTCTCTATCCGAACTCTCAAGCAATTCACTATAATTGTGTTGATTTACTTCGTGTTTTTTACCCTTGGAATCCTTGGCGTCCTCAAACTTCAAATCAAGGTTATCTAGATTATCAAATACATCTGAAAATCCACCTAAACTTCTTCCCGCTTTGCTTAAAAGTTCTTCTTCTTTTTCACTCAAAACGTGATCTTTGTTCCTTAGAAAATTATCAAGCGAAAGTTTATAAAGTTCAAATTTAGGGTTATTCATCAATTTCTTTAAATATTTTTCACCACAAGACAATAATTCACTTTCTTCAAAAGCAGAGGCAACTGCAATTTTTTTATCAATTGCAGACACAACACTCTCTAGTTCCAAATACTTCGTATTAGACAAGTCTTCCGACAACTTGAGAAGTAGGTAAACAGAAATCCTTTCATTTAATTTGGAAATCTCACCAGACAACTCAAAAAACTCCAAACATTTATCAGCTTTTTTCAATTTTCCTTTATAACTAGCGATTTTTTCAGGATAAGACTTCAACTTTTCTATATCAGAAAGCAAATCTTTCTCATCAGCATATATATGTGACAAATCCCACTTAAACTCATCTTTTATTTGACTTCTCTTCTTCATAAACACCCACTCCTAAAAATAATTAAACTTACAAAGTTTTTATAATAAATTTATATGTTATATTTTACTTTTTTAGCAAACAAGCTGTCAAGGAAAAGCAAGTCAAAAAAATACAAAAGTATATTGACATTATTAGAATTATGTATTAAAATTAATATAATATTAGAAATATGGGGAGAATCTATATGAATAGAAAAACATTAAATGTAATTATTGGAATCACACTAGGCTTTATTGTAATATTCTTTGCTGGTTCTTACGCATATAAATCTTATCAGATGCAAAAGAGCGACGAAAGATACGAACAAACTGTAGATAAAGAAACAGGCGACACCGCTCAAGAAAATCAAAGCGGACAAACCAACGAAGAAGCAAAAGATAATTAATAATAAAATAAACAGATACAATTACTGTATCTGTTTTTTTTGTTCTAGAATTTATAAATTTCTTTGAACTTATCATAAGCCATAAGAAGTTCTTTTGCTTTGATTTTGTTTACTTGATTTTGCTCTTTCTCAATATACTCTCTAAGTTCTTTACCAAACAAACTTCTTCTTACCATCTCTAAAGGAAGTTTTGTTGCAATTTCTCTATCTGACAATTTGAGTTTCTTATAATTAGGAAGTTTATCTGTCTTTACAACGAAATATATCAAATCAGATAGTCTATTGACGCCCGACCCCTTATAATCTTTGTTATAGTACCTAACTTCGTAGAAAGGTTCTATTGAGTCTTTCGAATCTAGAGCAATACCGCATTCATTGAATATTAAATTTGCAAGCCCCTGAACAAGATCTTCGCCCTCGGACACATATCCACCAAGCAACTGATAACCTTCTTCATTAAAGCCAACAATCATATCATTTTTACTAGATACAATAAATGCTCTTACCCTTGTAATAACCTCATCAATTTCATTATCTTTCAAATCATCATCATTGTATTTAACAATCTCTATCATATATTTCTTCCTTTATTAAATTTTTGGTAATGCGTGTAGTGTTCTCAAATCATTAACCATATCTACTCTGAATTCTTGAAGAACGTGCTCAACCTCCACAAGCGGTGTTGAGAAAATCTTGTCATTCTTCACACCAACTGCAAGATTGGTCATATCTTGCATAAGAAGTTGTACTGCAAGCACTCCCCAACGAACTCCCAACATTCTATCGTAATAAGTTGGAACGCCACCTCTTTGAATATATCCAAGCTCAATACCTCTAGCAACAATGTGAAGTTGGGACTGAAGTTCATACACTATTTCGTCCATATCAATTTTGCAACCTTCGCTCATCATTACAACAGGTGCCTTTACTCCATGACTCATAGAATTTCTAACATCTTCAATAATCTGAGGAATGGAATACTCTATCTCGTTTACAGCCAAAGAATCTGCCTCAACAGCTACTGCAGTATGAAGAGCAATATCTCCACAGTGTCTGCCCATACACTTAAACACAACCGCTCTATCGTTAGCATACATTGTTTGTTTAATGTCTGTTACAGTATTTACAGCCTGCTGAACAGCAGTATCAAAACCTAGTGACCTTTCTGTATAGAACAAATCATTATCAATTGTTCCAGGAATACCAATTACATTAACACCTGCATTCACAAGGTCTCTAGCGCCTCTAAACGAACCATTTCCGCCAATAACAATTAGACCTTCAATTTCATTAAGTTTCAAATTGTCAATTGCTTTCCTAAAACCTTTCTCTGTCATAAACTCTGGGCTACGACTTGTTTTAATAATAGTTCCAGCAATTGTCTCAATATTGGCAACATCAATCTTCTCAAGTGGTCTTACATCATTCTCAATAAGCCCCTGATATCCTCTGTTTATTCCTATTAAATCTATATTATTTGAGTCACAAGCGTCTACAATTGCCTTGATACAAGCATTCATACCAGGACAATCGCCACCGCTACAAAGTACAGCAATTCTTCTCATATTCATTCCTTTTATCTTTTCTTTAATAATTTAACACAAAAACTTTTTTAAACCAAATAAATAATATATCTATTTGAAAATTAGATAACTTTTACATAATCGTCATCAATATATGCGTGAAGTTCATTAATTAGGAAACCTTTTGGATTAACTGTTATTCCCAATTGGAAAGGCTTATTTTGTTTGCTACATTTAACAATAACAGGACTATCTCCAGGATAAGATTTCAGCAAAGAATATATCTCCTTGGACAATTCTTCATCTGTCAAGTCGTACATAAGGTATAATTTTGGAACAGATTTCTTTTCTTTTGGTGTAACATCTGCAACAATTTTCTTGTCCTCAATCCTACTAATCCCTTCAACCCTTACACAAACGCCTCTATCATTTATACTCAACTTACCTTTGATTTTAACAATATTATCAACCATAAGTAAGTCTTTGTTGTTTGCAAAAATCTTAGAAAAGAACATTGCGTCAAACGAACCATACAAGTCTTCAATCTTCACAATAGCCATTTCGCTACCATCACGTTTGGAATAAACTTTCTTCATTTCAGTTATTATTCCACCACAAACAACTTCCATATTATCCGAAAGCCCGTCATACTTACTCTCAGCGTCTTGTTGTTCGCCTTCCATTCCCTCATCAGCAGACTCTTCTACTTGCAACATTCCGCCATTGAAATTGAAGTTCTTGAATTCGTCTACAAAGTTGGCAAGAGGGTGTCCCGAAACATAAATTCCTGCAACTTCTTTCTCAAGTTTCAATTTAGTTTGGTCATCATACTCAGGAATATTCGGCATAGTTATAATATTGGTCTTATCATCTTTGAGAACATCACCAAACAAACTAAATTGACCTGATGCGATATGCTTTCTATCAGACACAGCCTTTTCAATAATCTGAGGATAAACCCTCATCATCTGACTTCTTTTTGCTCCAAAACAATCAAAAGCACCAGACAGTATCAAACTTTCTACACAACGTTTATTTAGAAGTGAAGTGTCTAGCCTATTTACAAAATCATTCAAATCCTTAAAGTCGCCATTCTTTTTTCTTTCCTCAATAATTTGTTCAACAACGTTAACACCCACATTTTTAAGCGCAGCAATTCCAAAACGAATCTTTTTGTCCTTTACAGTAAAGAATGTATCGGATTTATTGATATCTGGAGGAAGAACTTCGATTTTTTCTTCTTTGGCATAAGTAATATAATTCTTGATTTCGTCTGAGTTTGTAATTCTATTATTTATTACCGCAGTCAAGAATTCTGCCTCATAATAGCACTTTAAGTATGCTGTTTGATAAGTTACCAAACTATATGCCGCAGCGTGAGATTTATTGAACGCGTATTTTGCAAAGTCTTCCATCTCCGCCCAAATAGCAGACGCAACATCTTCAGGAACACCCCTCTTGACAGCACCATCAATCGCAGTATTGAGTTTGCCATCTTTATCAACAAACTCTTCTCTTCCGTGTAAGAATACAGCCTTTTCTTTCTGCATCTTCTCCACTTGTTTCTTACCCATCATTCTACGAACCATATCAGCTTGACCTAGGGTATATCCAGCCATATCTTGAACAATTCTCATAACTTGTTCTTGGTAGACTATACAGCCATAGGTAGGCTTTAGAATTGGTTCCAAAATTGGGTGTGCGTATGTTACCTCTGCAGGATTGTGTTTATTATGAACGAATCTTGGAATTGCGTTCATTGGTCCTGGTCTATACATTGACACAGCAGCAACAATATCTTCTATACAGGTTGGACGAAGTTCTTTCATAAAGTTCTGGAACCCGCCACTTTCAATTTGGAATATTGCTTTTGTATTTCCGCTAGAAATAAGTTTATACACCTCTGGGTCATCATAATCACTATGAGCAAAGTCAATTTCTACGCCATAATTTTCCTTAGCATACTGTATAGCCATACGAATATCCGATAAGTTTCGCAGACCCAAGAAGTCCATCTTCAAGTGTCCCAAGTGTTCCATTTCTACACCTGTATACTGAGTAGTAATATCATCACCATTTCTAGACTGCGGAATAAACTTCTCAAGACTATCTTTTCCAATAATAACACCACAAGCGTGCGTAGATGTTTGCCTTGGAGCATCTTCTAGTTTCATTGCAATATCAACAACTTTCTTGACATCAGGATTCTCATTATACATCGCAACAAGTTCTGGTACAGAATAATCTACACCATAGTCCTTTGCTCCTTCTTTTGGTTTCCAGAACCCAAAAGATTTCATAATAATACAAGGACGCTTTATCTCAATTTCCTTGCCATCTTTTGTAATCTTATTTGGCATTGCCTTGGTTACTGCATCAAGCTCGCTATAAGGAACTTTCATCGCCCTTCCAACGTCTTTTATTGCGTTCTTTGCCGCCATTGTTCCAAAAGTAATAATTTTGGCAACTCTAGACTCTCCGTACTTCTTTCGAACATATCCGATAACTTCTTGTCTTCTACAATCCTCAAAGTCTACGTCAAAGTCGGGAGCAGACACTCTCTCCGTATGCAAAAACCTTTCGAAAATCAAATCAAATTTCAATGGATCAATATTAGTAATACCGATAAGATACGCTACAATCGAACCTGCTCCACTACCTCTTCCTGGACCTACAGATATGCCCATATTTCTAGCAGCATTAATATAATCCCAAACAATAAGGAAATATTCTACGAAACCTTGCTTGCTGATAACACCAAGCTCTCTTTCAATTCTTTCAGTAATTACATCATTGTACTCGCCATATTTTTTCTTAACTCCCTCGTCTATCAATTTTCTAAGATAAACAATAGGCTCTTCTCCAGTGACAGGCTCGTATTTTGGAAACAAATAATGTCCATAAGTAAATTTATAATTACATTTATCTGCAATTTCAAGAGTGTTAGCAAGTGCCTCCGGATGATCGGGAAACAACTCCGCCATTTCGTCCCCTGTTCTCAAATAGAACTCATCACAAGGCAACTTGAGTCTATCAGGGTCATCAACAGTTTTTCCCATTTGTACACACATCAATACATCTTGCATTTCAGCATCTTCTTTGTTGATATAATGCACGTCATTGGTTGCAACCAACTTAATTCCAAACTTCTTTGAATACTCGAAAAGTTTTGCATTAACCTCCAACTGTTCAGGCAAATGATGATTCTGCACTTCAAGATAAAAGTCGTCGCCAAATAAATCCTTGAACCACTTTATCAACCTCTCAGCCTCTTCAAAGTCTCGATTCATTATCGCCTGTGGAATGTCTCCCGCCAAACACGCTGACAAACACACAACACCTTCGTGATACTTTTCCAAAGTCTTGTAATCTATTCTTGGTTTATAATAAAACCCGTCCTTGAACGCAATCGTATTAAGCATACAAATGTTATTGTATCCTACTTCATCTTTTGCAAGTAACACAAGGTGTGCGTATTTACTCTTTCCACTTTTTACATACAAATCTTGTGCAACATAAAACTCACAGCCAAAAATGGCCTTGATATCATTATCTCTACAAGCATCATAAAACTTAACCGCACCATACATATTTCCGTGGTCGGTTATAGCAATTGCTGGCATACCAAGTTCTTTTGCCTTCTTTGTCACCTGCTCAATTCTAGCAATTCCATCAAGCAAACTATATTCTGTATGCAAGTGTAAGTGAACAAAATCTGTCATTTTCTTCTCCTATAGTGTATTTATTCTTAGTTTATCTTTCTCAATCTTATTAGCAGTTTCTAGGATTTTTGCAAACCTATGGTTTATACCACTTTTTGTAAGTTTCTGTGATGATAGACTACGCAATTCTTCAAGAGACGCTTCTGGGTTAGCAAGTCTTAACAATGCAAGTTCCATCAACCCCTCACTCAATGATTCAAGACCGATATTTTCTTGAATTATTTTAATTGCATTTAATTGTTTAACAGACGCTTTGACCGTCTTATTAAGATTAGCATTAAGGCAATTATTTTGTCTATTGACATTATTTCTTACTTCTCTAATCGCCGCTTCATTTTGCAAATTCATAACGGCCTTGTTTGCACCAACCAACGCTAAAGTATCACAAATCAATTGATATTCTTTGATATACACAATAGGTGCATTTTTTCTTATTGTTATTTTTGCAGGGATTTCAAAAGACTCAAGAAGTTTCACAAAGTCTTCGGCAATTTTTTCAAAATTAAAAACAAATTCTAAGTGATACCCCGAATTACTCTTTCCATTATCGTAATTTTTGATAATTATATTTGAGGTTGCACAAGCAATAAATGCACCCTTGATATAACTACGTTTGCAACACTCGTCCATTACAATAAAATCCGCAATACCGTTCTCTATTCCAAGAAGACCATCGGAATCAATCCCCATCAACCCCAAATCCTTCAGAAGTTGTTCGGTAATATCATAAGGAAGGGATATCTTGTATCTACTTGCTTTTGAAATATTTGTTTCTTCCAAGATAGATATCTCACATTCTTTGCCATAATATTGCTCTATAACCTTTTTAACTATATCATAAAGATCTTTGATTTCGGTAAAAATCTCTACTTTGATTTTATGATTCCCAGAAATACTCAGTTCTCCACAACATTTAATAATCGCACTAAGAAAAGCAATTGAACAACAATCGCTATCAATACCGCCCTTCAAAACTTCTAATTTCGCATCTGTCGCAAAAGACATCTCATTCTCCTAATTAAACTTTGGAAGGTTGTCCAAATTGGCAACTTGCTCCAAAGGTATATTGTACTTTTCTATCAAATTAAACGCTCTATGATTTTTTCCAACATTCAAATAATGATGGGCATCACTATTTATAATGAACTTAACACCAGTTTTAATCATTCCCTCGATATCTTCTTTAGAAAAATTAATTCTTTTACCATTAAATTCTATATAAATATTTCTTTTTGCACACTCTTTTGCAATACTCACACAATCAACCTTGCACCCAGCATAACCAAGGTGTGCAATAATACTTACTCTATGTTTTTCAATAGCATTCAAATAAGCCTTGGTATTTCTCTCAATTTGTTTTTTTGTAGGTTTCTTTCTAAGAAGATTTGGCAAGGCAAATTTGAAAAACTGAGACAATTTCAATTTGGTTAACTTGTGAAAACCAAGAACCACTACATCCAAGTCTTTCAACTCTTCATCGGATATATCAATATCCCCATCAAGAGAAATTAAATTTGCCTCAATTCCAAGCAAAATCTTGACATTGTAATTGTCTTTAATACTTTCTATATCCGTTCTCATTTTTTGCAAATCCCCACGTCTTATGTGATTATATCCCAAATAAGAATGCTCGGTTATTGCAATTTCTTTTAACCCCAAGTTCTCGGCCTGTTTTACATTTTCTTCAATTGTACTTTTGCCGTGAGTATAAGTTGTATGTGTATGATAATCACCAAGTAACCTCATCAAATTCTCCTAATAATTTTATTTCTGTTTGCAATTCAATTCCTGTTTGTTTTTTTACTCTATATTTTATAATCTCAATCAATTCATAAATATCTTGAGATTCTGCATTCCCTGTATTAATAATAAAATTAGCGTGCTTATCCGATACTTTTGCAGACCCCAAAGTCAATCCCTTAACTCCGCAATTATCAAGAACTTTGCTAACAACAATTCCATCTATTCTTTTAAAAATACTCCCCGCATTTGGATAGTCTAACGGCTGACTCTCAAGTCGCTTTTTCATAGTTTCTTTGAAATCAAAATCAATATCCTCAATATTTCTCTTTTGGAAAGCAAACCCAACTCTTAGAATCACTCCATTATTCTCTTGAAAAACACTATGCCGATAATCAAACTGGCAATCAGAATTATCAAAATAAGTAATTCTTCCATCAACATATGCTACAACATATTTGATGATTTGAGACATCTCAAAACCATATGCTCCAGCATTCATAAATGTAGCACCACCAATAGTTGCAGGAATCCCCGCTCCACATTCAAGCCCAGAAAGACCTAAACTTTTGGCAATAGCAAAAAGTTGCGACAATTTGACCCCAGCACCACATTCAATCTCCGTTTCGGAAAGCTGTCTAGACCTAACAAAATCCCCTTCTAGTTTAATAACGACACCATCATATCCGCCGTCAGAACAAAGCACATTACTACCCGCTCCCAAAACAAAAAATTTCTCACCAATTTCTTCAAGATAGTACATTATCTTTATAAAGTTTTCTAATGTGTTTATCTTTAATAAGACTTTAAGTTTCCCACCACATTTGAATGTACAAAACTCAGAAAACTCAACTGACTGCAAAACCTCTCCGTGATGATTCAATTTTTTTAATTTGTTAAGCGATAATTTTTGCCTAGACATATTGTACCCCAAATAAAATAATTTTTCAAATAAAATATTTATTAATATATTAATTAATATGTAAAAATATTTTAATTTGTGTTTCTAAAATTTATTTGGAATACGTTAATTCATATCCTAACTAGCATTACAATACTGCCCTTGAATAATATCATCTTCATCAAGCTTTCGATTAATTGCATTAAGTACCAATTTTTTATGCAAAATCCAATCTGGAGCAAGAAACAAACATTTAGGAGGGTCTGCATTAATTCGATGAATTACTATATCTTTATCCAATCGACTTATGACTTTGGCAACCATATCAACATAGTACTCTTGCGTTATTGGAGTGTATTTGCCAGTCTTATACATTTCTCCAAGCCCCGACCCAGCTATCACATAGGTAGAATGAATCTTAATGCCCTCACACTTCAATCTATTAATCAAGCCAACAGTTTCCAAAACATCTTGTTCCGTTTCATTTGGAAGACCAATCATCAAATGCGAAACAACATCAATACCATATCTATGAAGTAAAGTCGTCGCCTTCTCAAAATCCGCTTTCGTGTATCCTCTATTCAAAAATTTACCAATCTTGTCGTTAGACGTCTGCAAACCAAGTTCAACACAAACATAATATTTTCCCTTGTAAGAGGCAAGTAGTTTTACAACATCTTCATCGATGCAATCGGGACGAGTAGACACCTGAAGTCCTACAATTTTTTCACTACAAGCAAGAGCGGTGTCATATTTCTTTTTCAAACTATCAATGTCCCCATATGTATTTGAAAAACTTTGAAAATAGGCTATGAACTTATTTGCACGCTCGCCCCTATATGAATTCAAAAAACCTAATACTTGACTTTGTATAGACTCTAGGACTTTATCTGTTCTATACTTAATATTTTCGCCCGCTCCCATTTCTCCACAAAAAAGACACCCGCCAAAAGAAATTTTACCATCTCTATTCGGGCAAGTAAATCCACCATCTATACAAATTTTCAGAGTTCTTTCTCCAAACATATCTTTTAGATGAGTATTAAGATGTTTGTATCTAATTTTTTCCATAACAATATTTTATCAAGAATTCATACAAATTGCAATCAATAAAAAAACCACTTCAGGCATCTTCATCAGTGTACCCTCAATAATTATTCTTTTTCTACAGTCATAAATTCCTAATAGTTAACCATATACATATTTTAAATTCACATAAAAGGAATAAAAATATGAAACTAAAAAAATATTTGTTACTGCTACTGCTTCCATTATTCTTTTTTGCCGGTTGCAAAAGCGATATAGAAAAAATTAGCAAAAACTTAAACACATACACAATGAATATTGTTTACAATGATGACCATACACTTGACGTTGAACAAACGCTAGAATACACCAACCGAACCGAAGACTCCCTCAACAATCTAAAATTACACCTATACCCAAGGAGTTTTAGAAAAGACTCGAAAGTATCTGTTGTAAGCACACTCAATCACAACAAGTGTTATTATAATGGTCAAAGTTTTGGAGACCTAGAAATCAGCAAACTACTAGTCAATGATGTAGAGACAAAAATCACAATCAATGGTAATGATGACGATATACTAGATGTTCAGTTTCAAGACAATCTAACTCCAAATGAAAAAGTAAAAATTGCAATCACATACAAAGTAACTCTACCTAATATCAATCATAGATTTGGTTACGGAGAAGACACGATCAATCTTGGAAACTTTTATCCAATTGCGTGTATGTATGAAGATGGAGATTTTGTTATTGATAGTTATCATTATAATGGAGACCCTTTCTATTCGGAAGTCGCCAATTACAATGTAACCCTCACCTCAAATAGCAACCTCAAAATCGCTTCTACTGGAGAAATAACAAATCAGACATCTCAAGAAAACACCACCACATACAACATTCACGCAAAAGCGGTTAGAGACTTTGCTATTGTACTTTCTGACAAATTTAATATAGTTTCTGCCAATGTAAACAAAACAAAAGTCAATTACTACTACTATAAAAATCAGTATCCCCAAGAAAATCTTCAGACAAGTATAGATTGTCTAACAACATTCAACGAACTTTTTGGAGAATATCCTTATTCCACACTTAACGTGGTCGAAAGCAATTTTGTACACGGAGGAATGGAGTATCCGAATTTGGTTTTAATTAGTGATGCAGTCGATATCCAGAGCGATTTTACAAATGTAATTGTACACGAGATTGCACACCAATGGTGGTATGGAATTGTAGGAAACAACGAGGTTCAATATGGTTGGCTTGACGAAGGACTAACCGAATATTCGACCTTACTTTTCTACGACAACAACCCATCATATAATGTTGACACAAAAGAACTCATCAAAAACACCAATAATAGTTTTTCAACATTCGTAGACGTATACACCAAAGTATTTGGCAAAGCTGATACAACAATGAACAGAAAACTCAACGAATACAATAACGAAAGCGAATACGTATACATTGCATATGTCAAAGGAATGTTACTATTCGATTCCCTTCGAGAAGTTCTTGGAAACGATAAATTTATAGCCTGCTTACAAACATACTTCAACGACAATAAATTTGGAATCGCAACACCAAGCACACTAATCAACTCATTTGAAAAATCCAGCAAATCAGACCTCAACGCACTCTTTGAAAGTTGGATTAATGGAAAAGTACAAATCATTGCAACAAACTAAAACATTTCTTCAATAAAGCAGTTACACATTTTCTAGAAAAAATTTTTAAAATTATGAATATTATTGTTTTAAGTACACAAGATATAAATAAGAAAGGTTTCATAAATATTTATCACACCTTTCTTCTAGCGAGATTTTGAGCGGAATTTAATTCCGCTCTTTCTCGTTTTTACACAAAAAAATATCGATGTTTGAGCACAAACCAATTGTCGTGAACATCGATATTTTTCTTTCTTCTATTTAGTTTCATTTGTTTTTTCAACTATGACAGTTCCATCTGTTTGAACAGTTATCTTGTCTCCACTTTCAACATATTTCAAAAACTTGTCTCCAAGTTGGTCAATTGCAATAATATCACTATTCTCCCAGTTCTTAGCAAGGATAATACCTGACGCAGCAAGACTATCTATCGTTTCGCTAAAAAGCATTGCCTTAGGATTGATTCCCATAGAACAAATTGTCTGAATTACAAGTCCACCCGTTGTTGACCCTATTGTTTTAGGAAGACAAAGAATTTTGCCGGTCAACAATTTCTTATACAAATCAGGATTATTTTGGTCAGAAGAATAAACCTCTTTCGCATTTTTCAAAGCACTTTTTTGGAAAGTTGCAAGAGTATTGACACCTTGTCTACTAACTATAGCCTCTCCAATTATTTCTCCACCAGCAACTACTCTACCTTTGAATTTTTTCATAATTTCCCTCCTGTAATAACCTTAAGAATATCATCGTTTTTATAGAACCTTGATGCAGAATAAGTACGGAGTTTATTTGAACTAGTAATAATTGGTTTTTTGCTAGCAATAGGATTATTAGTATACATCAAAGGACAGATGCTAGACACTTTTGCTCCCGTCTTTTTGAGTTGTGCATACAATTCAGTGCCACTGAATTTTTCTGCAATTTGTGGACTTGTTGTCAAAATTGTTCTTACAGCAACCTTTTTTCTACCTCTCAACTTTAACCCCTCAATTATGTTCATAGCCCACATTTCAAGCTGAGGATAAGAAAGATGCGGACAACCAATAAAACATAGCTTTGGCTTTGCTTTTTCATTTTTCCAAAGAACAGGATAACTACGATAAACCTTCTCCAATTCTTTGTCTGTAATGGTATAAACTTTTGCCTCTTTCTTAATTAATTTTTTACCTTTTTCTTTCGCCTCAGGAGTAAGTCCATCAATATGATATAGACCAACAGAACCATTGGACGCACAAGCTGCACCCATATCTTTGAGATACCCCTTGACATCTTCTGTTATTTCTTTTCCCAAAAACTTATCTAGCCCTACAATATATGGAACATCTTCCATAATCTTAAGACCAATTGCACTTCCCAAAACGTGAGCCTCAGGTAGTTTTGATGTTTTCAACTCAATTACCCAATCAGCTTTTCTCCCCTCGTCGGTAAGCAATCCAAAATAAGGCACTTTCCCTATAATTGCTGAGAACAAGTCTAACATTCCGCTATTTCTATTGCACCTTGCCCCAATAACTGAGTTTGCGTATACAACAGCAGAACTCTCTGCCCAACCTAAAATATCGCCATAAGCAGGAACATTACCAACCTCTTCAAAATACGACGTACAAGTAAAACTAGCCTCGTCCTTCAACCCAATTTTTTTCAATTGTTCTTCGTATCGTTTTTGCTGACTATACATAATTTTGCTGAAAACCAATTTTTCTAGCATATTACATTTTACATTTGTATAATCAATCGGTCTAGGGTCAACGGTAAACGGCTGTTTTGTTGTAATCCCCGCAGAAATTATTTCATCCATTGTTCTAAACAATGGTTTCAAAAGCCCAATACCAAAAGATGTAACAAAGTGGCTTGGATGAGTAATTTCTACTAATTTGGTAGCACCAAAGACATCACCAAAATCAACGATTGTTTTCATTATTTTGGCAAGAGTCTCGCCTTGCTTTCCCGCAAGAATATCCTTCTCTTCTTGTGTTAATCGCATAATTCATTCTCCTATTTATTTACTATTTTCATTCTAACACAAGAATCTTAATAAACAAAACAATCTCAAACAATTTTTTATTGCTAATTTAATATGAATTTTGCTTTTCTAACTTGCACTTATTGAAGATTTGTTATATACTAGACAATGTTAATAATTAAAATTTATAAACTAAAGTAAATATTTGGATTTACACATATAACAAAAAGAGGTAATCACTATATGAACAAAATTGACTTAGTTACAATTCAAAACAAAACCGAAGAATACAAAGATAAAGAAGTTGTAATTGGCGGTTGGGTAAGAAGTACTAGAGACAACAAATCTTTTGGATTCGTTGACCTAAATGACGGAACCACATTCAAAGGCATTCAGGTTGTAATCAACAATACCCTAGACAACTTCGCTCAAGTTGTCAAACTAAACGCAGGTTCTTCACTTATTGTTGAAGGAAAACTCGTTCTTACCCCAGAAAACAAACAACCTTATGAAGTTATTGCAAGCAAAATTGAAATTTGCTCTGCAACAGACGAAACATATCCTATTCAAAAGAAAAGACATACTGTTGAATTCTTGAGAGAAAACGCTTACCTAAGAGGAAGAACAAACTTATTTAACGCTGTATTTAGAGTTAGAAACGCTTGTGCATTTGCAATTCATAGTTTCTTCCAAGGCGAGAACTTTATGTATGTCAACACCCCAATTATTACAAGTGCTGACTGCGAAGGCGGTAGTGATGTATTTAGAGTTACAACACACAATTTCTATGATAAAAAAGTTATGGAAACTGCAACCCCAGAGAACGACTTCTTTGGCAAAAACGTATTCCTTTCTCCAACAGGACAATTAGAGGCTGAGGCTTTTGCCTTAACATTTAGCAAAGTATACACATTTGGCCCTACTTTCAGATCAGAAAACAGCAATACCGCTCGTCACGCAAGTGAGTTCTGGATGATTGAACCAGAAATGGCATTCTGCGACCTTAAAGGCGATATGGTAATTATGGAGAAAATGATTAAATACATCATCAATTATGTATTTGACCACTGCCCACAAGAATTAGAGTTCCTTGACCAATTTGTTGAAAAAGGACTCATTGAAAAACTTAAAAACGTAGTTTCAAACGACTTCGCTCATTGCACTTACACAGAGGCAATCGAACAACTTAAGAAAAATAACGATAATTTTGAATTCAAAGTTGAATGGGGAATCGACCTTCAAAGCGAACACGAAAGATATCTATGCGAAACAATTTATAAAAAGCCAGTATTTGTAACCGATTATCCTGTTGATATCAAAGCATTCTATATGCGTATGAATGATGATGGCAAAACTGTTGCTGCGTGCGACCTTCTTGCTCCTGGTATCGGCGAAATTATTGGTGGAAGCCAAAGAGAAGAAAGATACGACGTTCTACTTGAGAAAATCCACAAATTTAATCTTAAACCAGAAGATTATAGTTGGTACTTAGACCTAAGAAAATATGGGTCTGTAGTTCACAGCGGATTTGGTCTTGGCTTTGATAGAATACTTATGTATATTACAGGAATTTCAAATATACGTGATGCACAATTCTGCCCAAGAACTCCAAAAAACTGTATATTCTAAACAATTAAAAACACACCTTTTCACCAAGGTGTGTTTTTGTTTTATCAAGTTTAAAAAAAGACTCTAAAATAGAGTCTTTTTTTAAAACAAATGTATTTGATCTCCATCTTGTAGACTGTCATATTTTTTCTCTAACATTTCTTCTTCTGCTATTTTCTCTTGTGTCTTTGTTGGGTAGAATTGTTCTCCGCCACCATTAACCTCAACCAAATTTCCATCAAGGTCAAATATATCTCCATAATAAACCTGACCACTTGTCATATATGTTCCAAACAGAACACCCACAGGACAACTAGCCTTAATTGCGGTCAAACCTTCGCCCTTTCTTGAAACAAAGTAATCTTTCTCATCTACATTTAGTGTTAGTTTGTTTCCATTGTACATAAATGTAATTATCTCATCTGCCTTAATTTCAAATTCAGAATTATCTGGCCTTTTCTTGGAATGCTTGTTTTCAACATATTCTTGCAACAAACCTTCACAATTATACTTTCCACATTTCTCTCTAAAAGCATCTCCTGTAAGAGCCTTTTTAGGAGAAAGACTTCCTTTTTTCCACACTGCAGACACAGGAGAAGTTTTGTTATAATACCCCTTTTCTTCAAGTGGAATATTAGGATCGTGCAACCAGAAAGATGCATCTTTTACCCCATTAGAGAACTCTTTGGCGTTCATTAATCTTCTTCCGCCACCATATGCTCTTTTATCAGCAAACTCAATTACCTTATCCAAATATAATTTATAAGCATACAAAGTATCTATATCAAAATATTGATAAGGCTTATAACTAGGATGAACCGATTCTCTATCCTCTTTTATTCTCTGCCACTCAAGATTCTTCTTGCTAACAAACGCCTCGTAAATATCATCAAAAGCGATAGCAAAAGCCTGCCTATTACTTTTAAATGCAGAAGACATCATTCCACTAATAACCCTATTATTATCAGATACAAGTCGTAGCAAATATTCTCTCAAAATTTCATCTGTTTTAATTTCTTTAGCCATATTTTCCTCTCCCAAAAGCAAAATTTGTTCTACACATCACGAAATTTCATTATACATATTATATCAAATAATTTTAGCTTTTACAATATGCAAGAACAAAAATCTTGATAGAAAGCCTATCAAGATAGAATTATTCGCCTTTATCTTCTTTCACATTGTCTGTATTTGCTACTTGTTTTTTGCCTATAAGCATTTTAATTAAGGTATAAACAACAATAGCTACAACAAAGGCAAGAACAATTAAAAATATAATAGTTGTAAATTGAGGAAATACCGAACAAACACAGGTTATTATAATTCCAGCAATCATATTACCAAGTATAGCAGAAACACATATTTGCCAAAACTTGAGCCCCAATGCTACCGCAATACAAGTCCCCGTCCAAACACCAGTTAATGGGATTGGTACTGAAACAAACATAAACACCCCAAGCATCTTCAAAAAAACTTTTTTCTTTGACCCTCGAGCCTCTCCTTCTGATTTTTGCTCAATTGATGAAGAGTGCTTATGAACCTTTTCTTCAATCGCACTACCAAGTTTTTTGAAAAGTTTAGTATTTTTCAACCAATTAATTACAGGTTTAAAAATCAATGCTAGAATTGGAACTACCAAGCAACTACCCAACAAACTCAACAAAAATGCAGAGGTTGAACCCAAGGCATTTTCTCCCCAAAACTCTACATTCATTCCAACAGGAATAGCCCCCTTCAATTCAATTATAGGAAACATAGATATTAGTATTGTTGCCAGCCAAGAATGACTACCAAAGATTGTTGAAAATATTCCGCCTATAAACTCCGCCACAAAAAACTCCTTACAATACGCTTTCTTATATTCTATTAAATCTTTACATAGATTATCATATTTTATATAATTTTCAAACAAAAACTATTTCATTCATAAAAAAAGAAAACACCGCATTGTCAAACGGTATCTTCTAATTATATATCTATTTTATTGATTGCATTCATTAGTGACACTTTCTCTGTGGTTGAAAGTTTTGCAATTGCCTTTGAAATAACTTTCTTGTGCATTGCAAGATGTTTAAGATGAAGTTGAATTCCCTTCTCTGAAAGTTCGATATACACAACTCTTCTGTCTGCATCTCTTTTTACTTTATGAACCAATCCTTTTTGAATAAGCCTATCGATATTTGTTGTACAAGTACCAAGAGTAATTCCTAGATGCTTAGCAATTGTACTTGCCGTATTTGTCTTGTTGGACATTGACTTATATATAACCTCAAGAGTATGAAACTCCTTGATAGAAAGAGGATCTCCTATCATATCTTTGAGGATTTTTTCTTCACTATATATTATTCTAGAATAAGCACGAGCCAATACTTCTATTAAAATTTCTTCTAAGTTATCCATTTCACCATCTCAAAAAATTATTCTTCATCAACACTATTAATTTCATCAATTACCGCCTGAATACTAGGTCTTATTTCCGACTGAACAGCACCTATTACTATCAAGCAATCACGAATATATTCCACGTCCGAATTAATCTCTACTTCGTCTTTGTTCTCGTATAATTGATGGTCATTCTCAACAACAACCATATTCTTATATAGAGAGCCGATTCTCTTGATATATTCGCCATATTTTGTGATACAAAAATCTATCAATGCAATAGCCTCTTGTTCATCATAATTGTACACATAATAATCTAATGCACATATTTCATTTACAATTGTTTGCATTGATCTTAAATGTTTAAAAGTATTAAACAATCTTAATAACTTCTCATTCATTCTCTCTACCTTCCGATTCAAGAATTATATTAAAAGGCCCATCTAATTCACAACTTATATGCATATGATGTTTAAAATTTCCCGTCTCAACCCTTTTTACACCAAGTGCTTTAAACTCCGCAATAAGCGACTCATACAAAGCCTTGGCTTTGTCACTATCACCAGCACGACTAAAGTCGGGACGTGTGCCACTTTTGATTCTTGCTTGCAAAGTAAAATTACTCACAACCATTATATGTCCATCTTTGTCTAGTAGAGACAGATTGCATTTATCATTCTCATCTTTGAATATTCGCAGATTAACAATCTTTTTTGCCAAATATTTGATATCAAACGAAGTATCAAACATACTAGCCCCAACAGTTACAAGTAATCCCGATTCAATTTCACTTGAGAACTCTTCGCTATGCAATCTACAATAATTAACTTTTTGAACAAGTGCTTTCATTACTCTCCTAAAACATATTGATTTTCAACATACTACTCTAGTATATAGGTTTGCATTCAAAAAGACAAATCTTTTTTGACTTATCAAACAAATTTTTTGTATATCCAAATTAGAATGTTTTGTTTGTAAAAACACAACAACAATCTTCAACTTTTCTTATTAAAAAAACAATAAAAATCATATTTAACCCATAAAATAAACTATTATTAAATAAAAATATTATTTTATTTAAACATTTATTTTGGTTTTGATTTTTTATATGCTAAAATCGTAGTAGAATTAGAATTGTTCTTTAAGGTGAAGTTATGACAGACACATTAACTCTTATATTTAATATAGTTTTTTTAGTAATAATTCTCGGAGGTGTACTTTGGGGATTTTTTAGAGGTCTCAAAAAAACTGTAAGCCATTTACTTTTTTTGATTCTCATTACTATTCTTGTATTTTTTATAACAATCCCCTTAACCAATCTTATCCTTGAAATACCTGCAACGCTAGAAATTCAAGAAGGCTCAGAAACAATTCAAAAAACATTGCCACTATCTGGTATAATTGAATACTTTGTTCAAAAATTACTAGGTGAAGACTTTGTTGCAAACTATCCCGAACTATCTACCTGTATTACAGCAATTCCTCTAATGTTCCTAGCCGTAATACTATACACTTTGTTATTCTGGATTCTAAAATACCTACTATTCCCTATAAGAATACTTTTAAACAAACTTTTATTCCGCACAAAGAAAAACAAAGTAGAGGCTATGGGCTTTGCAGACATTGGCGATGACAAACCCGAATATCCAAACTCAGACAAATCCATAGAACCACTTATGGAAGTTTATCAAAAAACACAAATCGAAAATGCAAACGAAGGAATGTTCATTCGAAAAGAAGACGACATTTCCAAAGACGCACCTACTGCACACGCAAACAAAATAGAAATTACAGCAACGCAAGTAGAAGAACCCGAAACCAAAAAAGAAATCAAAAAGAGAGAAAAAGCCGAACGAAAAGCAAACAAACCAAAGAAATACCGTCTATGGGGCGGACTTGTTGGTATTGCTGTTGGTATCGTAACGCTTTTCAATACACTCGTTCCAGTTTATGGTTTTATGAATATTTTAAAAACGCAAAAAACCACTAGCATCGAACACCTAACGGACGAAACAATTACCCTGTCTTCTATATCAAATGGAATTACCGATGACATCATCAAATCATACGAATTATCCGTACTTGGCAGAACCTCGAAAGCATTAGGACTACAAGCCCTGGGTGTTTCAGGCTTTGATAAACTCACAACGAGAAAAATCAATAATCAGAAAGTCACACTTAGATCGGACATCAATTCTTTGATTGATGTTGTGGTATCTGCCGACGATTTGATTGGAGAATACAAATCCGCAACAGAAGAAAAATATCTAACACAAGAAGAACTCACATCTCTTATTTCTTCTCTTGAAAGCGTTATTTCAAAAACTGAATCGGTCAAAATTGTCAACGCACTTAGCGATTACATAATACCACTTGCTTGCGAAATCCTAATTCAAAACGACGTCAAAATTGTTGAAAACGAACTAATCAATCAATTAATATTCGATACAATTATTGAAATTGGTAAAAACAACGAAATCAAAATATTCAATGAATTAAAATCGATTGTTGATATCGCAAAATATCTCAATGAACAAAAACTACTAGTAAAATTGGTTAATAATGATTTTTCAGACATTTTACTAACCATTCAAAACTTAGACGAAAACTTTTCTGAAACTTTAACAAACAAAATATTTGCCATCAAGATTGTTGACTCAACATTTGCAGATATATTGAATATCGGTCTTTCATTCTTTGAAGATGCAACTAATTTCGGATACACCGAAAGCGATGCAACTAATGAGGAGATAAAAACCGCCATCTCACAAATGGTTGATTCTTCCATCAGAATCGCTCAAACACTTACAGAAGATAGTTCAATCTATATTACCGATAATTCCCTACCATCAATCGGTAAATTGCTCAATACACTCAAAGACAGCAATATTATAAACAAATCAACTTACGACAATTTAGTAACCTACGCAATAGGTCAAATCAAAACTTTAACAATCGATATAATTCCTGAAAACTTCAAAGACTTCTTCAACAATCAACTTTTAGGAAATATTTCGGCAGTTACAGACTGGGAAAGCGAAATGACAACCATTAGCAACGCCCTTAAAACATTAAGAGATAATGAAAATGGCATACTTGGTTCTATTGAAGAAGGAAGCGATTTAAGACAAGGATATTCTTTGTCTCTTAATATGACCGAAAGCACTTTTACCAATATCGGCAAAGCATTAGACATTCTAGAACAATCCACACTTCTTGGCTCAAACAGCAAACTAATTCATAACGACACAACATACAACGTGTCTTCAATTGTTTCATTTGTTAATAGCCTTATTCTTGAAGGAAAATCGCTTATCGACGACTCATCAAGCACAATACTCAGTGATATTTCTTCTGTCATTGACCTAATGCAAACAAACATTATTTCAAAGGAACATCTACAATCGGAAAATTCAACATTCTGGCAAGACGAATTTTCAGCAATATCTCCACTAATTATTTACATCAACAATATTTCCAACGCTGAAGATTTCGAGTTAACAGAAAATCTTGGAGAGATTCTTGACAAATGTGCCAAGAATTCAATAATGCTCCAAGAAGACACAACCCTAAAACTAATGTCTACCCTTCTAAATATTGTAAAAGACAATATTCTTGGAGAAGACTATCAAATCCAGAATGACGAAAGCATCAATGACTCTATCGCAATCCTATTATCAGATATAGACAAGAATCTAAACGACCCAGACTTTTATAACACCACTCTCAAAGTATCAGATACTTTCTGGCAAGACGAAATTCCTTATTTAATATCTCTAAAAAATATTGCAAGCAAAGCAGATTCGCTTTCAGACATCACCGACACACTAGAAATTGCACAAGAACTTGATAACGTTTATAATAGTAAAATAATTCCAGGAACAACTATCAACAAGACTATTTCAACAATTTTGAAACAATTCAAAATAGAATCAGCACCTGCAGGTTCTGTCGATGCTGAAATCAATAGTTTAATTGATGGTATAATTGATGATATTACCGACCCAAATTTCTTTGAAAAAACAAAAGATATCATCGGAGACTTCTGGCAAGTAGAACTTGGTCATATTGATAATCTTCTTAACCTAAAACTTGAAGATGACCCCGAATCTGACTATGTACTTCTTGACGAATTATCTTCAATCGGAAAAGAAATAGACAAAATCACACGAGGAACAACGTATGCATTTGATGAATCTTATATAGATATGATTCCCGACTTAAGTGTAGAACTCCCAAGAGCATCATACCTTATAACAGAGGCAAGAATCCGAAACATTCTTGCTACAGTAATCGAAACATTATCAGAATCAATCAAAACATCTCTTTCGGATAACGCTGACATCACATCGGCTGTAACAGAAACTATTACCGATATGACCACAAACCTAAAAGACACCGAGAACATCAAACTCAAATGTTTCCAACTTGAACTATTACAAATTCAGCTACTAGCCGATATCAAAATATCAAATAATTTATTTAAATATTCCGAAGACACACAATCTTCTGAGGAATATCAATCATTTGAAGATATTGGAGATTTGCTCGACTCAATTGGACACAACTTAATGATAACCACATATGCTGATGACCCTAATACAACCACTATTGACGAAAGTATAAGTATTATTTCCTACAACGAAAACTTAAATAGCAAACTTATTACACGAGAAAACTTAAATAACATTATATGCTCAGCATTTTCTTCCGCATTGATTGAAGGCAACGACCTTAACGCAACACAAACAATGTTTAATAGCCTTATAGAAAATATTCAAGAATCTATTTCAAATCTAAAAGAACACACAATCATCGACTCATCGTCTGGAACAGATACTACAATAACAATCAAGGAAAAAGTCATCTCCTGGAAAAGAGAACTTAGTTATATAACTACTCTTATAAATATCAATTCTGGAAAGACTTTTACCCTTGACCCAGTAGAATCAACCGACACAGAGAAAGTTAATATTGCTCAAGATGTGGCTCCTAGCCTAGATTTAATTGCATTTAATTGCTACGATTCAACAGACGAAAGTAGTTATATAATACAAAACTCAGACCACAAATTCCTAGATTTGCAATACAATGAGAACAATGAAATTATTGGACATTTAAATAGATATTTGGTATCTTCAAATGGTTATTTGCTAGATAGTTATAATAGCGTAATCATCACAAGAGAAATCATTTCATCTGCTGTTAATCAACTGCTAGATACATTTAAAATTGTTAAAGCAGACGAATCCGAACTTGACGACATAGAGATAATTACAAACGAACTAATTGAGAATATGAAAAACAATATAAACGATACCAATACATACACTACAAACAAATACAACAACTATACTCAAGCATTTACCGATTTGTCAATTATCAAAAATAATATGGAAACAATTTCAAACAATATAGATTCTGCAACCGACCTCGAAAGTATCCAGACCTTATTTACAGAAGAACAAGCAAAAGACCTTGATTCTCTTCTAGAATATTCTCAAAGCACTTTTGTTGGAGGAATCGCAACAACCAGAAAAATAGCACTTATGATTGCAGAGAAACTAGATACCATTCTAGATTTTAGTTCTCCTGAGTATTTAGAAAACCTAATCACACATTACAATAACTCAATTGAACAAGAGTATTATTTGACAACCGATGAAGAAACAAATATTGACGAAAGTCTATTCCCAAATCCATTTGTAACACTTCAATCAGAAATTTCAAAAATAACTAATTAATAACAAAAAAAGAACACCTCAATTTTGAAGTGTTCTTTTTTCTAACAACTACCATACATTCCGCCATCAATTCTAATAACTGTATTATTGATAAATGAGGACTTGTCGCTTGATAAGAATAATGCCAAATTTACAACATCATCAACCTCACCAATCCTTCGTACAAGAATCTTTTCCTTTTCCATTTCAATGAAGTCTTTGTCCATTGCATTTATCTCAGATTCTGTACCTATGAAACCAGGGGCAATTGCATTCACATTGACATATGGTGCAAACTGCACAGCAAGATTATGTGTAAGGCTTATTATTGCCGACTTTGACGCATCGTAATCAATACACATTGGAAAATATGTATTAATACCATTTGTAGAAGAAATATTAATTATCTTTCCAGACTTCTGTTCACACATCAATTCCCCTACATACTTAGATACCAAAAACGTACCTGTTACATTAACGTCAAATGTATATTTGAAATCTTCTGCCGTTCTATCCGAAAAAAGTTTGTCAATTGCAACACCAGCATTATTGATAAGCACATCAATTCTTCCAAACTGAGATTTGACAAACTCAACCATTTCAACAATTTCTTCTTCTTTGGATATATCACACTTAATAGCAACCGCTTTCCCCGAAAACTCGCTTACCATCTTTTCTGCATCTGCTTTGCTAGTATTATACGAAAATACCACACTATAGCCATCACTAACAAAACCCCTCACGAGACCTTGACCAATACCTCTAGCCCCGCCCGTTATAAGAGCAACCTTATTCATTTACTCACTCCTTGAAAAAAGGGCTAAACTAAGCCCTTGAATAATACTTTCCATCTTCTGTAGTAACAATAATTTTCTCGCCTTGATTTATAAACATAGGAACCTTTACAAGAAGACCAGTTTCTGTATAAGCATCTTTTGATGCATTAGTTTGAGTACCACCCTTAACAGCAGGCTCTGTACTAACAACTGTGAATTCCATTTTCTCAGGAAGAGAAAGACCAAGAAGTTCATTGCCAAATCTTGTGATTTCAACATTCATATTCTCAAGCAAATAATCTTTCTTATCTGCAACTTGTTCTTCTCTAAGTTCGATTTGGTCAAAAGTTTCCATATCCATAAAGCAATAAGTATCGCCATCTTTGTATAGATATTGAACAGTTGTTCTGTCAATTCTTGCTTCTTCAAACTTAATATTAGTATTGAATGTTCTCTCTAGAGTTGTACCATTTCTAAGGTTCTTAATCTTCATCTTCATAAAAGCAGAACCCTTACCTGGTTTAACGTGTAAGAAATCAACTACTTGATAAATATTACCTTCAATTTGTAGTGTCATTCCATTTTTAATGCTATTTACGTCTATCATAATTATATCCTTTAACTTTTTAAATTCTTTCATTATTTTACTTATTTTAAGCACTTTTGTCAATACTTTAAATATAATATATTTCATTCTACCTCAAGTATATTAATTTTACACAAGTTTTGTCTCTAATTTTTAAATTTTCAAAAAGTTGTTTACAAAACTTTCCCTAAGTAGTAAAATCTTATCTAAGAGGTGTAATATGTATTACGGATATGATTTAGACGAAAACTTAATTAAACTAGCAAAAGAGGCAGAAGAAGAACTAGGACTTGTATTCCAAGAATTCGAAGAAAATAGCCTCAATTGTAGCGCAAAAGTCTTGAAGGCTTTTCAAGAAGAAATGGTTGCAACAAGCGACTTTGCCGAAGTAACAGGATACGGATATACAGACGAAGGCAGAAGTAAACTTGAAAGGATATATGCCAAAGTTTTCAAAGCAGAAGACGCTCTCGTTAGAGCACAAATTATGAGCGGAACACACGCATTGAATCTTGCTTTTACAGGACTTTTGAAACACGGAGATACATTTATTTCAATTTCCGGAAAACCATACGACTCGTTGCTTACAATAATTGGTCTTTCGGGCGATAGCCGAAACTCACTTATAAAAAATGGAATCAATTACGAGCAAATCGACTTAATAGAATCAAATTTCGATATTCCTACAATCCAAAATAGATTGAAACAAGGGAACGTAAAACTTGTTGAAATCCAACGTTCTCGAGGATATTCAGAAAGAAACAGTCTCACTATTGCACAAATAGAAGAAGTTTGCAAAGCAATAAGAGAAGTCAACCAAGATGTAATTATAATGATTGACAATTGTTATGGAGACTTTGTAGAAGATAGAGAACCAATCGAAGTTGGCGCAGACCTAATAGTTGGCTCACTAATGAAAAACCTTGGTGGTGGAGTTGCAAAAACAGGCGGATATATTGTAGGAAGAAAAGACCTTATTGAAGATATTGCCGAACGCTATTCAGCACCAGGTCTCGGAAAAGACATTGGGGCTAATCTCAACCAAAACCTTTCTCTATACAAAGGTCTATACAACGCACCAAGTGCAGTATGTTCAAGTTTAAAAACGATGGCGTTTGCAAGTTTACTACTTGAGAAACTCGGTTTCTCTGTTGACCCATCGGCTTTCCAAAAACGAACAGATATAATTCAAACAATCACTCTTGGCTCAGAAGAAAATCTAGTCAATTTCTGCAAAGGCATTCAATTCGGAGCTCCTGTAGAAAGTTATCTAACTCCCGTACCTGCACCAATGCCAGGCTACCCAGACGATGAAGTTATGGCAGGAGGAAGTTTCATTTCAGGCTCTACAATAGAACTTAGTTGTGATGGCCCAGTCGTTCCCCCATACATTGCATATATGCAAGGCGGACTTACGTACGAGTATGGAAAACTAGGAATATTAATAGGCATCAATCAAATCTTAAAAAATAAAAAATAACAAAAAAAATACCTAATTATATTTAATGAATCATTTTCAATTCATCGAATATATTAGGTGTTTTTTTATTTCACAACCTCAAGGACTTCGTTATAAAACATTCCTCTATAAATATCCTCACAAAGTTCTCCAAGTTCACAATGCTTAGGAGCCCTTTCTAAATTAACTCTTTCATTGGCAAAATTGCCTTTGTACCAATGCGAAAACAAATAAGTTGTACCAACTATTTCCAAACACTTCGAAATTATCTCAGTCAATTTTTCACTTTCATATTTTTCCATAGTTTCATCTACAACAACTTTCTTTGTAACCACACTTCCACAATCACAAAGGTTTCCACATTGAAAGAGTCTTAGGTCTCTTCTTATATTTCTAAGATGGGGATTACTATATTCATAAAAATTAGTAAAGCCCGCCTCTTGAAAAATCCTAATTATGTCCATCATCTTCTCGCCATCAAGTTCAGACTCTTTAAACATAAATGTATTAATTTGACACATTATAAATCACCATAAATTAAAAATTTGATATTATTTTTGCCACCAACAAAACATCTTTAGTATAACTTTTTGGCAAAAACCAACCATATTATTATCAGTATTATATTACAACCCTGACAAATTATTGTCAATTGTTTTTCTTTATTATTATATCAGCACACTTAATTCCTTCAACCGCACTAGATACAATACCACCAGCAAAACCAGCACCTTCGCCAATCATATACACCCCACCAACACCAGTCATCATATCAACATTTCTAACAACTTGATAAGGAGCACTACTTCTAGTTTCAATACCAGTAAGAATTGCATCTTCATCAGCAAATCCTTTAAGTTTTTTGTCGAGCTTTGGAATTGCCTCTTTGATAGAATCAACAACAAACTTAGGCAACATATCTTCAACAGAACCGATAGTAAACTTCGGTGTTATCGAAGGAACAACTTTGCCAATAGTTTTTGTTGGCTTACCTTGCAAAAAATCACCAACCCTTTGAACAACAGCCGAAACATCTTCGACCTTTTTATAAGCAAACCTCTCCCACTTTTCTTGAAGTTCTATACCAGATAAAGGATGAATAGACGGGAAGTCAGTTGTATTCACATTAACAAGCAGGGCAGAATTTGCATTGACTCCATCACGAGCATTATAACTCATTCCATTTGTAACAAATGAACCACACTCACTCATAGCAGGAACAACCACACCGCCAGGACACATACAGAACGAATAAACAACTCTACCATTTGATAACTTCTCAACCAAATGATAGTCTGCGGGTGGAAGTTTTTTTGCATCTTCCGAGACCCCATATTGCCCCTTGTTTATATCAGACTGAAGATGTTCAATCCTATATCCCAGCGAAAATGGTTTTTGAACAAACTGAATATTATTGTCATAAAGCCACCTTATTGTGTCACGACTTGAGTGACCAATGGCAAGTATTAACACATCACAATCGAAGAAAGCTTTTCCCCGAGGAGACTCAGCAACCACCTTTGACACGCTACCACCATTACACTCAAACCCTACAAATTTATGCTCAAACAAAACATTACAATCTCTTTCCTGCAAATACTTTCGCATTGAGACAATAACACTAGACAGCACATCTGTACCTATATGCGGACGAGCATCATACAAAATATTTTCACTCGCACCAAACTTATGAAAACTCTGCAAAACATACTCAATATGTGGACTCTTTATTCCCGTATTCAATTTACCATCTGAAAAAGTTCCTGCCCCACCTTCTCCAAACTGAATATTTGAAGTCTCATCAAGAACACCATCTTTCATAAGCCTTTCAACTGCTTGTTTTCTTTTTGGGATATCATATCCACGTTCTAGAATTGTTACACTAGCACCACTCTCCACAAGTCTCAACCCAGCAAACAAACCACTAGGACCAGAACCAACTATAACAATATTTTTCTTTTTACCTGTCCAACTTGGACAAACATTCTCGCTTGACTCATACTGCTCCACATTCTTCAGTTTCTTTAAATCTATCCTAACGGAAGATTCAAAAGCAATAGTTGCCTTGTAACATAAATCAAGCTTGTCTCTAGCATCTATTGATAATTTTAAAAGTTTAGCATTCCTTATTTGTAACTCGTCCACCTTAATCTTTTTTGAAATATACTTTTGCAAATTATTCTCATCAAAGTCCACGGGAAGTTTTAACTGACTTATTTTATACATACACACCCCTTAAATCATCAACAAAATGACTCGCACTAGAATTATTACAAACAGAATCTACAAGCTCAAAATAACAATTTGCAACCTTATATCGACGTATATAATATGACTTATTCTCTTGAACCAACTTAATTGGTTTTGCATACAAACATTTATCACAACTCAAATTTGTATTATTTAAAATTCTGTGATTTATGGTCTTGTATGGACAATGCGTCATAGTCATCAAAACCCGATTACCTTTGCACAACTTGTACGTTTCCTGTATTCTGTTATTCCACTTTTCGATAGAGGCAACAAACTCAACCACTCCCATTTTCTTTAAATAGGATAAAGAATATAGATTGGTCAAATTCATTTCTGCCCCAGCCCACACTTCAGCACCTTGAGAAACATAATACAATCCATAAATATTCTCACACATAAGTGCAACACCATTGCAAATCGCAACCTCAACCATCTTATCAATTATATTTAAATCATCAACCATAGCAATTATCGGCAAACGCAAAAAAAGTTTCTTTCCCTGAGTGCCATAAGTTTTTATAAACGCATTTAAACCTTCAACCGAATACTGCTCTGGAGAATAAACGACACCATCATAATTACTTATATCATAGTGCTTTTTCATATCATCAATAATTGCTATTCCAGACAAAGAACACTCCCCAGAAACAACCTCAAGACCAGACTCAACCTCAAGAGAATCAACCCCACTAAATATATCTAGTAATTTTTCTTCAAGACTTCTTTTAATTGCCTTTATTTCAGACAATGGTAAAAATACATTTTGTCCCAAATTTACTCTTAGGGATCCCACAGCAAAACCATTAGAAAGCCTATCAAAAACAGTCGTAAAATTCTCTACTGTAATAGGTCTAGATTTTGCCTCTCCACACTCTGCTCCAGACAAAACAATTTCTCTTCCAGCACACTCGGCAACTATAGTTAAATTCTTCCCAGTACTCGCATCTATATCAATATTTACTTTTCTATATAAAGATAAATCCCGTTCTTCGCTTTCGAGTTCTGAATCAAGTATCCTATAAACCTCAGATTTTGATGCAGTATAGTTTTTGCCATAAACTATATATTTATTGTTATTAATTTCAACATTTCCGACACCAAGCGATATATAAGAATCATCGGAACCAATCTTTAAACCATCACCTTTTCGAATTGGTTGACTACTTTCAATTTCAATCCTATATATATCTTTGAACTTTTTGCAAGAAACAACACTCCCTATCAACTCCCCCATATGGGAATTATGTAATTCATCAATCACATCATTTCCATCAAAGTATCCTGCTACAAAATCACCTCTTGAAAAGACCTTTTGGAGAAGTCTCTTTTCCTCTACAAAATCTTCGACCGAACCAGTTTTTGATTTGTTTGAAACCCTATTCTGTAGCCACTTGTTTGATGAAACAAAATTGCTTTTTTCTTTATCAAAAATTAAGAACTCATCACTATATCTTGCACTGGCTTGTCCACGCTTTAACAAGACCTCATCAAGAACTTTTCGGTATACACTTGTAGCAATTCCTACATAGCCACGTCGTCTAAGCCTTCCCTCAATCTTGAACGAAACAACGCCAAGAGATACAAGTTCAGATAGATAATCTATCATACAATTATCTCTAGGACTAAGAAAATATCCATTATACTCTTTATCTGCAAGCGTAGCACCATAACACAATCTACATAATTGTTTACACTCGCCTCTGTTTCCACTTGCACCAAACTTAAGACTACTCAAATAACAATTACCCGAGAAACAAACACACATAGCACCCTGAACAAAGACCTCAAGTTCAATGTCTACATTCTCCCTAATATCCTTAATATCTTTTAGAGTTACTTCCCTAGACAAAACAACTCTAGAAAGCCCCATTTGCTTTGCAATCATTGCACCATATCTATTGTGTACACCTAATTGCGTACTCCCGTGTAAAACAATTTCAGGAAATCTTGCTTTCAATTCTCCAATAATACCATAATCTTGCACAATAAACGCATCTACACCACACCTAAGAGCCTCCGACACCAAAGACACTACTTCCTTCATTTCTCCATCGGAAACAAGGGTATTAAGCGTAATATAGACCTTAACACCCTTAATATGTGCATACCTTACAATACTAGACAATTCTTCAATGCTAATATTCCCAGCTTTCATACGCGCATTAAACTTACTTAAACCCATATAAACAGCATCAGCACCTGAGTTGATTGCCTCATAAAAATTTTCTATATCTCCAGCAGGAGACAAAATCTCAAATCTTTCCATAATATTATTTTATCAAATTTCACTAAATTTCTCAATACTTTGATAAACAATATTTCGCACCAATTACTCAACCGTAACCGATTTTGCTAGATTCCTAGGTCTATCGGGATTAATCCCCCTTTTGATAGATACAAAATAAGCAATTAGGTCTATAAAAGTAATAGCCACTATAGGCATTAACCTCTCTGAAAACTTCGGCAAACCAATCACCCTACAACTAGAAAAATATTCCTTTTCAAATTGTGAAAAAACAATCACACTACCGCCACGAGAAATAATCTCTTGTATAGCATTCTTACCTTTCTCCAAAAGTGCTTTCTGAGTATTGATAGAAAGAACCACACTTCCACATTCAATCAATGACAACGTTCCGTGTTTCAATTCTCCCGAAGGATATGCCGATGTAAAGATATAACTAACCTCTTTAATCTTCAACGCACCCTCTAGGGCCAATAGATAATCATACCCTTTGCCGATTATATGAATATCACGTAAATTGTATAAACTATCCGCAACTTCATCTGCAAGACCTTCAAAGTCAGATATAGACAAAGCAAAAAGCCTTTCTAGCTCATCAAATTCAATACCAGTATAATTTATCTTTCCAACACCCGAAACCACACACCTATCATTAGCAATTATCCTACAATTACCCTCTTTGATATTCTTCAATAAATTACTCAAAACTAAAAAATAAAATACCTGCGTCGTAAATGCCTTGGTGCTTGCAACACACACCTCTTTCCCAGCCCTCATCAATAACACACTATCTGCAAGTCTTGTCATTGAAGACAATTCAACATTCGTAATTACCAATGTGAACATTCCATATTCCTTTGCTCGATTCAACGCACTTATCGTATCAGCCGTCTCGCCACTCTGTGACACAAATATTGCAAGAGTGTTCTCCTCAACCAAATATGTGTTATACATAAACTCACTAGCAATCACACATTCACACTTAATTCCCGCAATCTCCTCAATATACTTACTCCCAATAAGCCCACTGTGATAACTCGTTCCACAACCTACTATAAGCACTCTGGAAACTTTCAATGGTAACTCAACATCACCCGCCTTCAAAAACTCAAAAGACCTTCTCAATGCAAACGGAATCTCTCGTATTTCCTTTATCATATAATGCTCACACTCAGACACTTCTTCCATATCATCGCTACTCAATAGCGAATATTGAATATTGATTTGTTTAGAGTATTTGTCATAAACATAAATTTTGTTGTCAACAATTCCATAATAATTGTCTTGTAGCGCAAATATTTTATATTCTGAATTCACACAAACAACGTCACTACACAAAACATAATCTTGCCCACTCTTGCACAAATATAATGGACTTTTGTTTCTAGCAAAGTAGATACTATTTGAAGTATTCTCAATCATTACAATTGCAAAACTACCTTGCAACAAGTCAATTACTTTTTTAAATGCAATGAGAGTATCCCCTTCATCAAATACATCTATAAGGTGTGCAATTATCTCAGAATCGGTTTGCCCCACACATACAACATTAGACAAATATCTGCACTTTAATTCCTCGAAGTTTTCTATAATACCATTGTGTACTATTGCAAATCTACCACTATTTGATAGATGCGGGTGTGTATTTTCTAGTGTCACACCACCGTGAGTTGCCCACCTAGTATGACCAATCGCAACGCCGTCATATGCTGGAATAGGCATACTCTCCTCTAGCTTTGACACATAGCCAAGAGATTTGCAGACTTTAATATTAGTATTGTTTCGATAGGCAACACCACAACTATCGTATCCTCTATATTCTAGTTTTTTGAGCCCATCAACACATCTTTTGATAGCGTTATTGCCCCTAATTGCTATTATTCCACACATAATCACGTCTCCCTTTTATACGTGGAAATTATATGCAAAACTCAACTTTTACGTTACAAAAAAATCCAACAATATGACTATTAAAGAATATTGTTGGATTAAATTTTTCAAAAAACTAATTTGACGTGGTTATTATATTATTCTTGATTTTTTCTTATTTTCTTGTCGTGACGTATTTGTAGTTTTTTCTGTTTTTCAGCACGAGCAAGACCATAAACTTGAGTCACAGGAAGACTAAAACATATACCTCTTCCCTCTTCAATAACCGATGTTTCGTCTACTATGGCAGACATAATTTTTCGCCTATCTTCGTGTTTAACAAGTATCAAAACCAACTCCCTTTCAGGCTGAAGAAGAATTCCCATAACCTGTCTATCCGAATCGGCCGTGCCACGACCATAAATTATTGTCGCTCCCGAAGCACCCGCATCTCTTGCAGAGGATACCACATAATCACTGAATCCACGCCCAACCACAGCAACAATTAGGTCATACATTCTCTCATCTTTTCCACTCAAAACATCACTTAAATTTTCCATAATATTCTCCAAAATTATTTGAATTTTTTTAACCTTTGCCAATTAACACATTGTGTAAAGACTATCACATCTTATCTCCATACGATATCCCCATAAGGTCAAGAACCGAACTGGTTGCACTGCTAACCTCAAGCAACATCGCAAGCCCATAAGCATCTTTCTCTATTCTCAGAAAGTCACTAACTTGCTTGAGAATCTTCTCTTGAGACGATTCGGGAACTAGACTTGCAACAATCGCCCTGTCACTCATTCCAAAACCAAATATGTCTGCAATGTCACTATTTGAAGTGCCCTTACCCATAAACAATATTCCATTGCCAACACCTTTTTGATTCAAAAAATCCTCAAGTTCAGGACCTTTGTCATCATCACAAATGGCTAGCAATATACTAAATTTTTCACTATAAGTACTTTTTTTCATATTAACTACCTATCAAATTTTCTCAATAATTTCTGAATTGTGTGTAAATACAAGAAATCATATTGTTTTCAAACAAATAAATCAATTCATATTAAAAACACTTAGTATTAATCAAAATCAATAATTGTAATTGAAGATACAATCTTTTTCTTCTTTGGCTTAGATTTGTTCAATACAAAATTATATCGTATACCCATAATTTGTATAACTATTGTTGGCAAAATTGAAATAATAGCAATTGTTCCAAATCCATATAGCATACTATCAATATTCATTGCCTTACAGATACCTATGAGCAATGGCAACACAAATGACGCAGACAAACTACCTGCAGCAGCTCCACCCGAGTCAAATGCTATTCCAACAAATAGATTTGGTGTGTACAAACTAAGCACAACTAGAATTACTACCAATGGCGCTATAATATACATAAAATCAATCGCAAATAGAGCCCTCATTACAATCAATGACATTGCAATCGCTACACCTATCGACATACCAATAAGCATAGTTTTCTTCTTGATAACACCACCTGTAATGTCTTCAACTTGCTTGTTTAGCACGTGTACAGCAGGCTCTGCAAATACTAGGAAGAACCCAATAACAACTCCAAGTGGTACCATAATCCATTTTAATTCAGCAGACGCTATAGTAAACCCAAGAATATCCGCCATTGGCAAATATCCACTAGAAACACCCGTTAGGAATACAACTAGACCTAGATAACAATATATAAGCCCTATAAATATTCTAAAAATAGAATTCTTTGGCAACTTCAAATACAAAAAGTTGTATATCAAAAAGAATAGGAATATAGGAATAATTACAACAAATACTTCCCACAAATATGATAGTATTGAGGAAAGGATTGAACCTCCCCAACTAGATGCAGAAGAAATCATCTCCACAACTTCACCAGAAGGATTCGCACTAGCACCATTGCCTATAAACAAACTAAGAATAAGTATCGCAATAACAGGCCCAATTGACGCAAGAGCAATAAGCCCAAAGCCATCTTCTTGATTGTTCTTACCCGATCTAACAGCACATATACCTAGCCCAAAAGCCATAATGAACGGAACTGATACAGCACCAGTTGTAACACCTATTGAGTCATAAGCAAGTGGCAAGAAATTGCTTGGGGCAAAAATGGATAATATCAATGCAATTAGATAACTAACAATAAGAATCGTCTTCAAACTAATACGAAATATAGTCCTTATTGTGGATAATAGTAGGAATATTCCAGTTCCAAGAGAAACAGTAATAAGAATCAACCACTTGCTACCAACGCCCGTCACTTGCTCGGCTAGCACCATAAGGTCGGGTTCGGCAATAGTCACAAGGAAACCAAGCAAAAAACTCAATATACACATAAGAGAGAGCCTTCTGCTACCACTCAGGTTTGAACCAACATATCCACCCATCTTCATTGTAGACATATCCACACCAATATTGAAAGCAGACATACCCAATATCATAAAGATTGTGGCTAAAATGATTGAAAGCAATGCAAAGATATTAAATGGCAAAAATATCAAATAAAGTATTGTTATAATAGCAAAAAAAGGCAATATAGAAATTGCCGATTCTTTCAATTTCTCTCCGAATTCTCTAAGATAACCTTTCATTTTTCCATTTTTCCTAATACAAAAAATTTTATATACTTTTCTTATTTTATTCTAACACATTTTTTCAATATTAGCACTTGTTTTAGCCCTTTTTTCAAAAATTACCAAAATTAATTTTTCTCGCACAATATTTACATTAGAATCCAACTTTTCTAAATATTTAAATTTTTAATTTTTTCCTCTTCAACCGGAAAAAAATATACTTACAGCAAAAAACTATGTCCCCTCTTTGATTAATTCAAGAACACACAAAAAGTAATTATAAACTAAAAGTACTTCACATTAGAAGAATGTTATGTTAAAAACTTTTGCGTTGAATAATATCTATGCTGAAAGTATCTTGTGCAAAACCCCTTTACATTGCAAGAATTGTATATTAAACGAACATTGTATTGAATGAACCTTGTGCTGAATGATTTTTTTCGTTAAACGAACATCAAAACAAAAAGAAAAAAGTTATGAGAAAACTCATAACTTTTTTGATTTTATTATTATCTACTTGTGAAACTATTAATATAGCCAAGATAGTCAAATGCTTCGTTGTAGATTGGAATAGCATTCTCAATATTCAAAGCTTTTCCAGTACCTGCAAGTGTTGATCCAGATTGACATCCAGCATCAATTGATGGAGTGAATGGGAAGAACGCTTGTAGAGCTTGGAATGAAATATGGAATGAAATCTTTGCACAAGCGAAGATATTTGTCAATTCCTTTCCTGGAAGTTCGAAGTTACCATTAACGAATGGGAATGATACGGAAACAACTTTTGTTGTACCATTGTATAGAGATTCTATGTCTCCATTCATAGCACTTGGAGTAATTTCGTAAAGTTTTGCTTTCAAAATTTCTTTGTTTGTAGCAACGATTGCATCATTTCCACTTCTTTTGATAGCACTAGCTGTTTCTTGAGGACTATTGAAGTCTGTAGCTTTTACCTTACCAAAATCAATTGATCCATCTGCAGCATTAGGACTATCTGCAGCTTGAGGTTGGGATGATCTCTTTGATGTATCAATATAGTCAACAACTTTTGTAACACCATTTTCTGTTTGATCTGTTGTAGCACCAACTACACCACTATCACTTTCCACAAGGTACCACCATCCACCTACTGATGTAGCAGAGTCACTAGCGTTGGTATCGTTACCAATCTTAGGATCTACATACAACCAAGTAGCAGGAATACCTGTCATAGGAGGATCGTTATTGGTAATAGCACCAAGGTTATCAGCGTCAAATCCGTGTACATAACCGCCAAGGATTTTGTTTGAAGACTCGTTAACAAGTTTTACGAAAGCTTGGTTAAGAGCATTTTCTAGGTCATCAACTTGGTCACCAATAGTCAATAACATATCAGAACCATAGTTACTTACAATATGTTCTTTGTAAGATTTCAAGTAAGCATTTGTTCTAGCTTTAAAGAATGAATCAGATTCTTGTTTGTCAGTTGTACCACTCTTAAGTACCCAAACACCGAAGTATCCATTTCCTGTACCATCTGGATTAGCAACATATCCACCATTTTCATAAGACAAGTTTGAATCTCCATCAACACTATTTACAGTTCCGTCGAATGGATATCCCATTGGAGCCATACCAGTAGCACCAGTAGTGTCAGCAAGAGCAGCCTCATATTGTCTTTGAGATACATATGTCCATTTGTAGATAGACTTCAAGTATCCTTTCTTGATAGCCAATAATGCACCGATTTTTTCACCATCAGTTGTTGTAGCAGTTCCATCTGCCTTGAAGTTTACTTTTGTTGTATCTGATGTAGCGCTTGTATAACCAGCAGCAACTGTTGTTCCAACAGCATCACGACGACCATCTTCTGCACTAATTGTTGCAGCTGTTAAAGCATCTTCCCAAGCAAGATCTGTCTCTGTTACTTCTACAGAAGTACCATCATTAACTTCTCCAGTATAATCTTGTGATTGTTGAGGATAGTTCTCAGCGAAATCAGGATCTGTGAAGTTATTGAATCCCATTGTAGGGTCGAATTCTACTTCGATACTAAACTTTGCTCTAAGAACAGAAGTTGTAGTAGATTTCTTCTTACCTGTACTATCAGTATAACTAGCAGTACCATTAGTAGTATTTTGGGTATTAGCACCACTTGATTGGTTGGCATATGCACCATTTGCTAGGTCATCATAGTAAGCAGTTGAGAATACTCTTGCCTGACTATAGATAAGCATCTTTTGACCTGGAAGCAATACATTACTAGCATAGCTACCATTTGTTCCACTAGCACCAATATCGCTAAGACCAGCATCAACACCACTAGTTCCACTAGCAGCAATTGCTTTATCAGCAGTACCAGTAGTTCTACCAGATGCGATGATGTCTAGTTTTCCGTCACCACCAATCCAAGATGCCGGTGATGCATCAGGATTATTTGCAGTACCACCACGGCCAGCCATTTCTACGTAAACTGGACCACCCATATATAGGTCGTTACTAGCCCAAGTAGAACCGGCAAACCAAGCAAGAGTTGCGCCAACGGATAAACAAACAGTCAAGACCATACTAAGACCGCCAATGGCAATCAAGCCTATGCGTCTACGAAGACGTTTTGACTTTTTCTTTTTAGTCTTTGTTTTTTCCATAACATTCTCCTTAATTTTATTTGTTATACCAAGATTATACAAAAAGTCTTTTATTTCTCCAAACGAATTTTGATAGATTTTTTATTTTTTTGTATTTTTTTTAATTCTATATATTTATATAATTATTATAGCGATACCGAAAATTGAGGTTTTTTTCAAGTCCTACCCCAAAGACATCTTGAAAAAGTGGAATTATTTTGAATTGTCAAAGTAAATTATATGGTTGGTTTTTTAGGTGGTAGTTTTGTTTTCGACTCACTCTTATGAAAGCCTAGCAGTTGCCCCTTGGGCACATTTGAGAAGACTACTGCATATAAAGTGATAGAATACAAGTTGGCAAGGAGCAGAGTATGACCTTTGAAGAGCTTGAGAGCAAGATTATGAGTTTGGGAGATTTAGACAGGGTTGAGCCATTCCTTGCGGGATTTTCCACCCTTGGTCAAGAGATACACGGATTTCATATTGGTAGTTATGACGGCAAGCAAATACTGATTGAGGGAGGCATTCACGCCAGAGAATACCCCGCAACCTTGGTTGTTTGTGGGATTGTTGAGTATTTGAGCAGTCAAGAGTTTCGTGGTGGGATATATGTCATACCGCTTATGAATCCCGATGGAGCGAGGCTTGTTCTCGACGGAGCAGACTGGATACCTTGCCAAAAACTCAGAGAGTACATAAATCTTGTCAATGATGGAAGTGAGGACTTTTCGCAATGGAAAGCCGATATTCTTGCCGTCGACCTCAATGTCAATTTTGATGCACTTTGGGGAGGTGGGAGTCAGAACGTATTTTGCCCCGCACCTGGGAACTTTGTTGGGTTCTATCCCGAGAGTGAAAGAGAGGTAAGAGAACTAACTAGGATTTCTTATCAAATAATGCCAGATTTGACTTTAAGTTTTCACACCAAGGGCGAGGTTATTTATTATGGGTTTGAAACACTCAGTCCTGAGCAAATCGAGAGAGACAGATTAATTGCCGAGAAGATTGCACAAATCAATGGATATATTCCTATCAAAACGGAGAATAGCACAGGTGGATACAGCGACTGGGTAAGTGAGTATCTAGAAGTACCTGCTTTTACAATTGAAATAGGGCCTGTATCTGCACCAACTCCCGTACCTATTGAGTATGTGCCCGATGCGATTGAGCGAAACAAAAATGTACCAATTGAGTGTCTAAATATATTAGAACAAAACGAGCAAATGTGAGGTTTGAAATGACATATAACGATTATCAAATAACCGATGAAAAAAGTCGCGAGATTATCCGACAAAAATTTGACGAGAAAGAGGGCGAGGAACTCTCTGATTTAAGGGATATTTTGGAGAAAATGCACGAGCAAAAAAAGTTTCTTCAAACTCAAGACTTATCAGACAACAAAAATATAGCAATAAATATCCTTGAGAAGAACATTGCCGAACTCGATTCTATTATTAGAAAAAACACCAACAAGACCTCTTCGTTTATTGACAAAATACACAAGAGTGCCCTTGGACAATTTTCTCAAACACAGCCCGCCAAAAACCCAAATGTTTGGGGGAAAATTCCACACTCAAATGAAATAGCTAGGCATACACCAGTCCTTACTCCAAATCCTCAGAATCCGCCCGTTCCACAAGAACCCTCAAGTCCAAACAACGATATACCACTGCCACAAAATTCAAGCGATTCTGTAGTATCTCCACCAAACAATAGCATTCCGTCTAGAAACTCTAGCAGGAGGAATCCCCATCAAGGCAATATCTTATCTGCTTTTGCTAAGGCGTTTGCTATAAATTCAAGAGCTTTCTTTTCTAGAAAACCTAAAGTTAATTTTAATCCAAAAAGCAATCTATATAGCGGAAAAAATGAGATTGTTGTCGATAGTTTTCGCAACAGATTCCACAGAATAACCTCGCAAGCACATACTTGCAGTCCAAGAAAAACTGCAATCAACAATCAAATAGACCTAATAAGACTACTACTATTATTCATTGCTCTTCGACCACATTGCAGGTATTGTGCTAGAATTTCAAGTATAACAAGCAATCAATTTGATGTATTAACATACTTGATTTGATATTTTACGTGCTTGATTTGATGGTAGTAATTATCAACACAAAAAGCCCATATTTCGCTGAATATAGGCTTTTTATCATTTATTAATATTCGAAAACCACTAATAAAAGTGATTTTATATCTAAATCCACCTTTAATTCAACATTGCACACAAGTATAGTACTCACAGATACACAGACAATAGCATACAGGCTTGATTATTAGTATACATACATCAAGACACATAAGAACCAAAAGTAAAAGTAGTTAAAAAACAAAAAAAGAAGGGAGGCAAGCTCTCTTCTTCTTTATTAACTTCTAAATAGTGTATCAAAGGTTGTCAATTACCTAATAACCTATTCTTTCTTACTGTTATTAGGATTTATTCGTAATTGTTTGAAGTCTTGTGAGCAAGACT
>JAFTKS010000022.1 GCA_017453125.1 Clostridia bacterium | reverse complement strand
ATTATGGTTACCATCTGGAATATCTAGACTAGGGTTTTTGCCTTGTGTACACAACCACATTGCGTGTTGAACAGGGCCATAGAAATACATATTGTCCTCACCCAAAATCTGATAAATATAACTATCTCTATCGCACCAATACTTTTTCCACTCGTCACTATTTTTGCCAAGGTTATGCAAATGTGTTTTTGTAAAACTAATTGGTGCCCAAAGACTCTCAGGCCATACATAGAATGTCAAATTTTCAAAGCCTTCTTTGTCAGGAACTGGTACTCCCCAAGAAATATTACCGCTGAGTCTGAATGGCGTAAGAGTTTTTCCTGTTCTATATCTAATACCATTCTCCGATAGCATTTCACAAGCACATTCTCTATTTTCAAGTTTATCAAAAACAAGTACAAAAGACGCCTTGCTTTTCTCTTCTCTAATATCGTGAGTTGGAAGAAGATCCTTGACCTCTTCGTACATTTGCATTTGGTCTTTCTTGATATATATTTCTGGCTTTTTGAAAAATTCTCGAATCTCTTTGATAAAGAATGGTCTAGCCTCGGTTTTCTCAAGTTTATCTGCCCATTCGTTCATAAGATCAATACATCTAGGCAAGTCAAAATACCAATTGCCAATCTCTTTGAGAACGGGAGTTTTTCCACTCAAAGTGCTAATAGGATTTATAAGTTCTTTTGGCTGATACTGGTGACCAAGGTCACATTCGTCAGCATAACCTTTCTCACTACTACAACCATCATAAGGACATTTCCCTACAACCTGTCTACCATTAAGAAAAACACCTCTTTCTTCGTCAAAGAATTGCAAGGTTGACATTTTCTTCAAGTATCCATTGTCATATAGTTTATTGAATATCTCTGCACTAGTTTCATTATGGAATGGCACAGCATCGCCAAATGCACTTGCCCCAAAGAAATCTAGAGAGATTTGAAACTTCTCCAAATCTTTCTTTTGGCGAAGATGATATTCCCCTACCATATCAGCAATTGAGCCCGTGAACCCCTCGTCTTGTTTCTTTCTATATGTCTCCATTGATGGAGAGCCGTAGCAGTCTGTTCCCGAGACAAAAATTACATTATCTTTGCCTATTCTATCACGCAAGAATCTTGCCATAAAATCAGCATACAAAAACATACCCAAAACGTGACCATAATGCAGGTCTTTGTTACCATATGGCATACCACCTGTAATCACAGCTCTCTTTGGGGCTTTTGGTCTATTCTCCAACATTCTCTTCAATCTTTCTTCGCCGTAGTCTTTCATAATGCAATCCTATATTAATTTATTTTGTTAAACCATATCGCACATTAATACATTATGGTCTTCCAACCCACTACACTTTTTCAAAAAAGTATATACATTACAAGGTATATTTTACTGAAATATACCATTTTAGTCAAGCATAGCACAATAAAAAATGCCCTGCAATAAGCAAAGCATTTTTTATTATATATTATTTTTCAGCAATCTCAGTTGCATAAATGGTGATATTATATACTTTTCCAGATTCCAAAGTAATACCATCTTCGTAATCCGCAACTTCAACACCATTAACTTCTACTTTAGTAATTTCAAAGAAACTATTGTCATATTTTAAAGTATAAACGCCACTTTCAACTAAATGCTCAGGTGTGAATGCCGGCCAACCATTAATTTCACCATCTTCATATGTTTCAACAATATACTCACTTACAAAAGCGTAACCTGCATTTGGAGTAACTTTAACATAAATAGGTTTGTCATAAGACTCGTATTTGTCTGTAGCAGCTACAGGTTGTGTACAAGCCTCGTCCCAATATAACGCAATTGTAGAATTATCTAAATCTAAATCCTCAGGATCAATAGTTCCAACTTCATTACCATAGGTTACATACATAGTTGTTTCTTCTTCAGTACCAACAAATTTGAATGTATTCTCGAATGATATATTCTCGATAGTACCTTCTGTATAATCTTCTACCTTTTCACTCATAAGTGTCTCATTAAAAGTATCTTGAGTATTCATAAAGATAGACATTTCTAGGTTTTGTGTATTTGTAATAGTTTTGGTATCATCATCAGCAACAGTTACACCTGCATCTGTAACAGCATCATATAACTCAGTTCCATCAATAGTCAAAACATCATAAGTAGATAAGGTTGCTCCTTGTGACATAGCAACTCCCATATCGATAGAGTCTATACTATCAGAATCAAACTTGACACTCATATTAACGTCCATATTTACCTTAGATGCAGGCTCGCCAGTTTGATCATTAGCAGGAATATCAAAATCATCTATATCTATTGTTGCTTTAAGCTCATATACACCATTTGTAAGAGTTAAATCTGCAGTTGCTACTGCATTTTCAAGAATTTGTACTGGTAACCCATCGCCATATTCAGCTAACATCTCATTTGCAAAATCATCAAAATCTGCAACCAAATCTGTATAAGAAGCATGTTCAGTTAAGAACTCAAGAGCTGGAGCAAAAATTTCTTGCATTTCATCGTTTGAGAATAATTCTTTGTATGTGTTCGGAACATATCCAGCACTTACGTAAGCAGCAGATTTACTAACAGTCCCAGAATCTAATATCCATTCCATTTGTTCGGTTTGAGGATTCTGAACCCAAGAATATGATTCACCCTTAGCCAAACGAGTGTATGTAGTATTTGAATCTGTAACAGAATCTTGGACAATTTCAGATATAACATATTTACCAGACTCGCCCATACCTTTCATTTCTGTTGTAAGACGTGTATAACCAGTATTATTTGCCTTATAACCCGATTCGCCCATTATTTTCATAGTCATAGTGTCAGTCTCACCATCTACAATACCCTTTTCTGCAAGAACTCCTTCAGCAGCAGTACCTAGAAGACCACTATTAGATAAATCTACATCCATACCCGCTTCAATACTAACACCAAGTTTTGCAGCAGTAGAATTAACGTCCATAAGCTTCTTTTGTGAAGTTAGAGTCTTCATAGCAAGAAAAGCTTCATTTTTCTCAGTAGCCGTAAGTTCAGTAGGTGGCGCTGGTGGATTGTTATTATTATCTTTTTCTCCAAAACATGCGGCTGTAAACATGCAAGGAACCAGCGCAAGTCCAAGCAATGCCTTTTTTAATTTCTTATTCATTCACTCCTCCTATAATAACCATTGTTATTGCTTTTAGTCTACCTTCCCCTCGACCTCTTTGTCAAACAAATGAAAAAACTTTTCAAAAAAATTAGTTATCCACAATTCAATCAATAAGCGACAAGTCCATCTGAGCACAAATCAAAATCTAGTCGAAGAAGTAAACTTGCAAGCATAAAAGTTAACCCATAATTAATATGCCCAATATAAAAAAATAGTTACTATCTAATCACAAATAAAAAATGAATAAATAACACCTTCCATACACATTAACATAGTGTCACAAAAAATATACCCTGCCACGAATCCTTATAAGATAAAATGCAAGGCTTGTAAAAAGGTTGTTATATAATTTCGAAGTCATAAAAAGAATAAACTAGCCCTAATAAAACAGAATTAACGTACACACCAAATCATAATGGGAATGAATGTCGAGTTTCGACTCAAAAAAATAAACACCCATAGAACATAACGTTCATGGGTGTTTATTTCTGTGTACCAGTAACGAAGTAATTCGTTAAATTATGATTTCGTAGCCAAGGCCTTGATATCTGATACCGCCACCTTGATTCTTTGATTCTCTTCCATAAGTTCGCTAATTTTGTCTCTTGCGTGAATTACCGTTGTATGGTCTTTGCCAAAGATTTTGCCAATATCAAGAAGAGGCATATCCAAAAGATTGCAAATTGTATACATACAAATTTGCCTTGGTTCAACAATCTCTTTGTTCTTCTTCTTACCAAGCAAATCTTCTTTTTTGACATTGAAATACTTACAAACACAATCAATAATTCTATCAGCAGTCAAGTTCTGCCTATCCGAGAAATCGTGGTCCTTCAGCGATTCTTGAAGGTCTTCCATTGTTGCCGTTTTCTTGCAATTCAAAGATGCATAGAACCATACTTTTGAAAGCAAGCCCTCTATTTCTCTAATGTTTGTATCAAAGTTCTTTGCCAAATACTCAATCACTTCATCAGATACCGAATAGTTCTCTTCTTGAGCTTTCTTAAGAAGTATAGCCAAACGTGTCTCATAATCTGGAGACTGAATATCTTGGATAAGTCCCATACTGAATCTGCTACGAAGTCTTTCGTGCAAATTCTGAAGATCTCTTGGAGGGCAATCGCTAGCAATAATTATTTGCTTTCCATTCTCATAAAGATCGTTGAAGTTATGGAAGAACTCTTCTTGAGTGCTCTCCGCCTTAGAAATAGATTGAATATCATCTATAATCAAAACGTCTAGGCTACGATACTTCTCTTTGAAATTGTTCTTTGCAGTAAAGTTGCCTTGTAATGATTTCACATAATCGGTAATATATTTCTCACAAGTACAATACATAACCTTAAGTTCTGGACGATTCTTATTAATATAATTTCCAATAGCGTGAAGTAGGTGTGTTTTCCCCAGTCCACAACCGCCATAAATATACAACGGATTTATTCTTGAGAAAGGATTCTCAGCAATTCCCTTACAAGCAGCATAAACATATTTATTTGAGTTTCCTACAATGAAATTATCAAAAGTATGTCGTGGGTTGAAACTATTAACTCCAGGAACTCTTGTCTGCTCAGTTTGCACAGCAAGTTCTTGATTCTTGTTGTAAGCCTCTTTCTCATCTGGGTCAAGAATTGCAAACTCCTTGATTTCATCACTACAATCGGTAAGAGCCACGTGAATATCGCCTTTCAAAATTGCCATTATTCTCTGTTTGGCTGTCTCGCTAGTGGTTGTCAAATAAAACACTCCGTCCTTGAAGTCTAGTGGTTCAAGAGACTTTACCCACAAATCATAACTTATTGTACTAACTGTTTTTTGTAATTTCTCTAGAGCATTTGCCCAAATCTGCTGTTTGTCCATTGTTTTTCCTTTTTAGTTTTTGTCGATATTCGACCTTAGTTTTGATTATATCCAAAGAATTTCCAAAATGCAAGTTTTAGTGTCAAAAATCGATTAATTATTTTTTACGAATCTCAAAAAAACCTTACTTTACGTGGTTTTTAGATTATAAATTTTTTCTTGTCTTTCATATAAGTTTTGATAGCCTTGGCACTTTCTTGATCAACCTTAACTCCAAGCATTGCCCTTGTGTAGATTTTTCCAAGCTCGACTCCTGGCTGATCATAAGCATCTACATCTAGCATTTCTCCCATAAATGCCGTCATCATTTCTAGCATAAAGATAAGTTCACCCATAGTATTCTCATTAACAACATCTATTGCAAGAGTATAATTCGGTCTGTCTTGAGAGGTAAGCGCATATGCAGTTGCATTATATTCATAGTCAAGAAGAGTATTGAATGTTGTTCCTGTCAAATGTTGTGTGAATGGTAAAGCCTCTTCAACCTTCTCGTCAAATTGAGGTTTCTCAACACGAACAAACATAATTAGTTTATCTTTGATTCCTTCGCTATAAAGTTGAAGTTGGCTATGTTGGTCGGTCACACCTAGTGCTCTTATTGGAGTTTGACCAGCATACACAACCTTGCCTTCTCTATTATGTTTCTTTCCCAAGCTCTCTGCCCATAATTGTGCAAAGAATTCTGGTAGATATGCAAGCCTATCACTATAAGGCATTGTTACCAAATTTGTTAGACCCTCTTTCAAATAACAATGATTGATATATGCACAATTGTATGCAATATTGCTACTGTCTGCCTTGAACGAATTTTCTCTTGATTTTTTTGCACCACTTAGAAGACCTCTTATATCAAGCCCCATTACTCTTGCAGGAAGAAGTCCTACCGCACTAAGTATGCTATATCTACCACCTACACCTTTGGCAATAGGTAGAACAGGAATACCATTGCTTACCGCCCAATTCCAAAGAGGAATGCCTTCTGTCGTAGTCACAACAAAATGCTTGGTGTAATCAATCTTCTTTTTCTTGAATCTATCTATTACAATCATCATTTGTGTCAAAGTCTCACTGGTTGAGCCAGACTTGGTAATAACATTGAACATTGTTTTTTTCAAATTCAACGAATCAAGGAATGATACCATACTATCGCCATCAATATTATCACAAACGGTTACTTTTGTTTTTGGATTTTTGTGTAAACTATCCACAAAAGCGTGTTTCAAAAGTTTGATTCCAAGTGCACTTCCGCCAATTCCAAGTACAACAAAATCTGTCATATGGTTGCAACTCTTGGCAACACTTTCAATCTCTAAAATATCCTTCTCTTTCATATCTGGAAGATTAATCCAATCGAGCATATTACTAGCCTTTCCACTAGCAATATTTTTGATAAACCTATTTCTATTGGTTGCAGGGATTGTAGACAAAGACAATCCGTTTTTTAAATTACCTTTTGCAACACCATAATATTCAAGTTTCATAACAAACCTCACTTCAATTTACCTAAAAAAATTTCAAGTATTCATCAACACAACAGACAAACATTCATATTTGCCCTATATTACTTTATTTTAACAAATGTTTCTATTCCCGCCAAGTCTTTTGGGGTGTTAAGAATATTTATTTTTCAAGTATTTATCTATAATTTTATAAATTATTATTCTAAGCCAAAACGATTTGTGAGGATTTGCTCTATAAATTTTTATACTATTTTGATAACTAGCACTTAAATATTTGACAAAATTCGCATAATTCTGTAAATTAAAAATATACTATGAAATATAAGGAAGAAAGGAAAATGGCTATATCAGATAAACAAAGGGAATTAGACGAATTAAAATGGCAAAAAAGCGAACGTCTTGGATTCGATGCTTGTGGGTCTTTTAACTATTGTCACTTCTGTGATAAATACAAAGAGAACCCTTGCGAAAAAGCATATAACAAAATGGAAGGAATTGAAGACGTATCTCCAGTAGTTGTTGCTGAAACACAACCTGCATATATTGAGGAAACTCCTGCAGTTGAGAAGAAACCAGCAAAGAAATCGACT
>JAFTKS010000007.1 GCA_017453125.1 Clostridia bacterium | reverse complement strand
TATTTGTATATCACTACCAAAATATTCTTTCAATTTCTCAACAATCAATTGTGCGTCTTTTTCAGCACCAGAGTGACAAACCGCGATAGGATAATCTACAACATTCTCACCCCTTTGCCTAATAATCTCAATCAATTTACCAAGTGCCTTTTTCTTACCGCTAACCTTTTCAACCAATTGATAATTTCCATCAATATCAATTGCAACAATTGGCTTAATATTAAGTGCTGTTCCAGAAACTTTCGCACCATCAATCTTATTGTAATTAGACAAATATTCCAATGAATCCACAACGCAATAAGTGGCAATTTCATCTATTATCTTCAACGAATACTCTTCAATTTCATCTAGTGATGCCCCGCTCCTATATTTCATAGCCAGCAAATAACAAACTACGCCGTGTCCACACGAAACGTTTTTACTATTAATCAAAAGCATCTTCGAATTTGGATATTTTTCCAACAAAAAGTCTTTTGCAGATAGTAATTCATTTTCACCTACTGTTCTTGCGGAATTATAAACATAAACAATATCTTCACCAGTTTCCAAGATTGGCGAAAAAATATTTATATAATCCTCTTTTTCAAGACCAATTTCATTAAGAACCGTACCTTTTCTAAGCTTTGAATAAAACTTTGCATACTCAAATTCATCATCTTGGCAGAAAATTTTGTCATTAATCGAATATGACAAATCAATACATTCAATTCCAAGTTTCTTAATTTGGGATTTCCCCAAATCACAACTACTATCTACAAAAAACAAACTCATATTTTCCTCATTATTTCATTATTGGGAACAATACAACATCACGAATAGATGGCTGTGCATATAACATAACAAGCAATCTATCAATTCCCATACCCAATCCACTCATTGGTGGCATACCGTGTTCCATAGCAAGCAAGAAATCTTCATCAACGTCCATAGCCTCTTCATCTCCACTTGCTTTTGCCTTAGCCTGGTCTTCTAGAGTCTTTCTCTGAATAGCAGGATCAACAAGCTCACTATAAGCCTTGCACAACTCTTCTCCATTAATCAAGAATTGGAACATTTCAATAATCCTTTCGTCTTTGTCACTACGTCTAGCAAGAGGTACAAGACAAGCAGGATAATTATAAAGAATTGTAGGATTAACAATTTCTGGACGAATCTTTCTTTTATAAACATAATCAATAACAGCACCCGCTGATTTTAGATATGCAATCTCATCTTCTTCAAAAAGATTTGTTGCAATAACCCTAGCCTTCAATTCTTCCAAGTTTTCTTGCAAAGGCAACACGTCAAAGCCAAGAACCGAATTAATTGTCTCGGCATAATTAACACGTTTAAATTCTTGAGAAATATCAAAATCTGCACCATTAACATTAATTGTATGACCACCAAGCATATGCTCAACAATACTACGAATGAATCCTGAGAAGAATTTGATATTATCTTCAAAATTCCAATAACTAGCATACCACTCAACTTGAGTAAATTCTTGCAAGTGAGAAGCATCCATACCTTCATTACGGAAACACTTAGCTACCTCAAATACCCTTGGGAAACCACCAGCAACAACTTGTTTCAAGTATACTTCTGGGGCAATTCTAAGATTACATTCTTTGTCAAGAGCATTGTGATGAGTAAGGAAAGGTTTTGCACTAGCACCACAAACAGCGCCTTGAAGAATTGGAGTTTCCACTTCAATAAAGCCATTATCTTCTAGATATCTTCTAATAAACGATACGAGTTTACTTCTACCCAAAAGAACTTGTCTACTTTCAGCGTTGCTAATAAGGTCAAGATATCTTTGTCTATATCTTGCCTCAATATCGGTAAGACCATGATATTTCTCAGGTAATGGATTAACAGCCTTTGACAACAACTTGTACTCATAAGTTTTTACTGTAATTTCACCAGTTTGAGTTACATACATATCTCCAGTCACACCAACATAATCACCAATATCAACATAATCTTTGAAAAATTTATATTTATCTTCAGGAATCTCATTAATGCTTAGTGAAACTTGTATTTTATCAAAAATATCACTAATTTGAATAAACATAAATTTACCAAAAGCACGTCTAAACGTAATTCTTCCAGCAACGCTTACTTTATCTCCCTCTTTTAGAGTTCTAGCCTGAGAAATAGTATGCGTTTCTTCAAACTTCTCCGCATAAGGATTGATTCCCATTTCTTTCAATTCTTTGATTTTATTTGCTCTTATATCAACTTCTTTGTATAAATTATCTTGCATAATTACCACCTTTGTAATTTAAATATAAAAATAATCTATATTAGAATAACAAAGAGACAAAAAAAAGTCAATAAAAAGACCTAAAATAACCTAAGTATTTATTTTAAGCCTCAACATTATAATTATATATTTTTGAATAAACCCAATAGCACACCTTATATTTTTTTATATAATTAGCGGTTTCATTTACGGGTATATTTGTTATATTTCCAGCCACATCACAATTTCCAGCATCTATCCACGACCGAACATTTCCTAGTCCCCAATTATATGCACACAAAGCATTTATTACATTACCCTCAAAAATATCAAGCAAATATTTCAAATAAAAGCAACCAACCTCCATATTGTCTTCAACATCAAAAATATCCCAAGTTTCAGCAATGCCCAATTTCCTTATACACTCATCAGCAGTAGAATCCATTATTTGCATCAACCCCTTTGCCCCAACTTCTGAAATTGCTTTCTTATCATATCTACTCTCTATATTGATAACACTCGCAACCAAAGACTCCGATAGTCCATATTTTTCTGAAAAATATTCAACTTGATGCCGATATTTTATTGGAAATAAAAACAATATCACCAATACAAAAACCACAAAAAAAACAATAACACTTATAGAAATTAAAATTAGTTTTTTCATAATATATTTGATGATTAAAAAATAAATTTAATACTCATCAACACCCAATGCAATATTAATAGCATTTGCAATGATTGTAGACAAAACCTCAACACTCTCTTCTATATCTTTTATACTAACAATTACATTATCCATACTATCTTTCATAACCCTCTCAAGCGATTTGCATAAATCAACAAAATCCTTATTTTGTTGGGATTTTTTCAGGCTATGCATAATACCAGAAACCCTATCAAAAGTAATACTTTGCTTTGTCAATGCGCCCTCAACAAAAGTACTCGCAAATATGAGCAACGGCACACCTATCGAAAACACATTCTCAGCAATACTATCATCAATACATTTTCGCTTGTTGCCTATTCCTCCACCCGGACAAATACCCGTATTAGTAACCTGTATTGACCGAACAAGCCTTTCTTCACTACTAGCACATAAACTATCAATAATTATAACGTGTGTCGGCCTAGTTTTCGCAATTACCCCCTCAACAATATCTACAGTCTCAATACCTGTTAGCCCCATCACCGATGGAGCAATTGCCATAACTTGCGGAAGAAACTTAGTGTCAATTGTTATATTTATCTTTCCTGCGACCTTTGCACCCAAACTATCCGAACTAATATGCCTATTGCCAAGCCCAACCACTAAAATCTTAGCATTTGAATCTATATTTCCAAATATCGATTTTAATATTTCAGATAAATACTCTGTACAACTACAGATATCGTCACTATTTAAACTTACAACTTCAGGAATCCCCAACAACTCATATCGACCTTTAGGTTTTCCATAACGAACAGACTCTTCATCGGTTACAATCTCATAGGAATCTCGAACAATACCTCTACCCATACTCAATATAGATATTTCCTCAGCAGACTCACAATCTAAATAATCAAAAATCAAATCAGAAACCATACAAGTCAAATTACTCCCTATTTGCGTAAATTATTTACAGAAAACAAACTTTTTCAAACATTAAACATAAAAATTTCAGTAACAAAAATAAAAATTCGGCAAATGTTCTTGATTTTTTCAATTAGATATGTTAAAATACTGCAGATTTATGAAATATTAAGATAATTTTTAAGGAGAAAATAATGGCTAATATCAAATCAGCACAAAAAAGAATCAGTACTATTGAAAGAAGAACTGCTGAAAACAAATATGTTAAAGCAAAACTTAGTACACTAGTTAAAAAATTTAGAAAACTTATCGAAGAAGGCAATGTTGCAGAAGCAAAGAAATTCAGCAAAGAAGTATATGCTTATATCGATAGCGCTTGTAGCAAAGGAATAATTCATAAAAATACTGCTAGCAGAAAAGTTGGAAGACTTGCTTCAGCTCTTTACAAAGCAAAAGCATCTGCTCCAGTTGCAGAAAAGAAAGAAACTAAGAAAGTTGAAAAAGTAGAAACTACTACTGAGCCTGCTACAGAAAAGAAAGCTCCAGCAAAAAGAACAACTAAAAAAGCTGAAACTACAACTGAAGAAAAGCCTGCTAAGAAAACAACTAAAAAAGCTGAAACAACAGAAGAAAAACCAGCAAAGAAAACTACTACAAGAAAAACAACAAAGAAAGCTGAGTAATAATGAAAAAAGCACTAGAAACTCTAGTGCTTTTCTTTTTTTCTTTAACTCCCTACATATTTAAAATGGATAGCACAATCAACTCTACAGCATTTTCAAGGGATATATTGCTTTGCTTTAAATCATAATCCAAATCAACACAAAGTTGATTTATTTTTTTTAACGCACTCTTGGAAAATAATTTAACTTGATTTTGAATCATCTTAACCGCAAATTCTTTTATACCAAGCATTTTGGATATTTCCAAGTTTGAAAGTTTCTGATTGAGCGACACCTGAAACAACCTTCTAAAATGTGCATAAATCAAAGCTGGTAGCATCTTGAATTCATCTTTTTTAGCCTTCAAATCTCCTAGGATAGAATACACCCTAGTTGTATTCTTTTTTGCCAACGATTCAGTTAATTCAAAAATTTGATATTCTATGCTTCTTGTTACAATTTCCTTGATATCCTTAGAAGTAATCTGCTGACGATCACCAACAAAAGCAACCAACTTCTCGCATTCAACAATTATTTTAGCCAAATCCCCCAAGCAATACTCAATCAAAAGATTCATAGCAACACTATCAATCACTTTATTATAAGACTTCAAAACTGCAACAATTTTTGCTTGTACAATTTTTATATCCAACTTATTACAATCAACAACATCTACGGCCTTTTTATCAATTCCAAAATCATCATCGTTAGCACCCAAGTTAATAACCAGTATCGCCATATCATTAGGAGATAAAAGATATTCATTTAGACTCTTTATATTCTTAAGTTCCGATTTCTTAGCCATACGCAAATCAAGATATACAATCTTCTTACTACTAAAAACTGGCATTGTATTAAGCGCTCTTACAACATCTTCACAATCAATTACACCTTCTGAGAACTGAATTACATTCAATTCTTCATATTCAACACCACTATACTTTGTAATTAAATTATACGAAGACATAAGCAAATACTCATCAACACCACTCAAAACATAAACACATTTTATATTTGTTTTAAACTTGCCTTTAATTCTTCAAATTTCATAATTCTCCCTCTCAAAATATATCATCACCAAATAAAATTTTACATACATTATTTTAATATTAAATCGCAAAATATTAATCTTTTAATAATATCACATTGTAACACATTCTCCTATTTCCTCAAAATAAAGAATATCTACATTTTTAGACTCAATTTCAGCCCAATACCCACGCTTATTCAACAAAGCATAATCTACATCAAAACAATTTTCAAATAAATACACATTTTCCGATTTGTTATTTTCCGTATTCGCTAGCAAAACAGTTCCGAGTTCTGAAACAATTTCTAACGCTATAGAATTACTTTTATATTCAACAATATTCATATAACAATTATCAAACTCGATATTGTTAGTTGAAATAACATTTGAATTTATCGAACTAGCCAATTGGTCATAACCATAAACTTGCGGAACATATACACAAGATGTATCACAAAATTCAATTATATCATTCAATTCATCTAATTGATTAATCTGTAAATCAAAAGCAACAATAGTATCAATTGATTTTACTTTCAAACGTTTCATCATATTCATTAAATTATATTTTTTGATATTAGACCCAACCAGAATAGTCATATCATTTTCAACATAAATACAAACACTACTCGCCCTCTGCCTTGACAACACAAAAGAAACATTAGAATAATTTTTCGGCAAGGAAGAAACTATAAACACACTACATATACATAACGACAAAAGAACTATACTAATCATCTTCCCTATATGCTTTGTCATCAAAAAATGAATCAAAAGGGCAAGCAATACCATCATCGCAAGTAACCAATACCCCACATTAAATGCTTTAAATACTCCGAAAGGAATACGACAAACATAGTCAGCAAAATATTTTATCAAATGCAAAAAAAGATTTGGAATAGCAAGAAGAAATCCCAATGGCGGAATGATACAAGATACTAGTACCATTGTGAACAATAACACATATAATATTGAAAAAATCGGTAAAACAATTAAATTTGAAAGAATTCCCAACAAACTCACTTGAGAAAAAACATTCAAACATACTGGCAGGATTACAACATTAACAGCAATACTTATAGCAAAAACTTCACTCAAAGCTTTTGGCATTTTGATAGTAATAAATATATTTCTTATAGCAGGTGCAAAAGCAATTATTGCAAATATACATAAGAACGATAATTGAAAAGACACAGAAAACAAAGATAATGGAGATATCAATAATATTACAATCCCAGCTAGGCTCAATGACGAAATTGAATCGTATTCAAAATAAAACAACTTGCAAACTGCCAAAACAATAGCCATTATAGATGCTCTGCAAACACTCGGAGAAAACATACATAAATAAGCATAAAAGAGAAGGAATAAAGCGAAAATTATCAACTTTGCATACCTATTCAATTTTAGCTTATCCAAAAGAAACCATAATACCCCAACAAGCACACTTATATGCAAACCCGATACTGCAAGAATATGAGAAATTCCTGAATAAGAAAACATATATTTTATCTCTTGAGACAGACCATATTTATCACCAAACAAAATAGAATAAGAAATATCAGCATTGTCCTGATTTAAATTTTCATGCAATACCCCATCTACGTAATTTTTTATATAATCCCTTGCATTAAACCCCACACTAGCATCAATAGTTGAAGACGACATATAAGTTGAATAATATATTCCAGAACTCATACAATTAAAATCATTTGAATTTCTTTTATCCAGAAGTTCTAATGTTCCACAAAAAGATACAATATCTCCTAATTGAACTTGTTCATAGTTACTAGAATAAACTAGGATCTTGCCACTTATAGAATACTCAGATTCTCCGTCTACACAAACACATTCTTTTAGAACAAACTTCTTATAAGTAGCCTCATTGTCAACATAATCACAAATTTGTCCAGTAATAACCATTTCATTTTCAAAGTCAGGAAGAGAATTGATATGAGTCATAGGAGCAATTAAAATAACAATTCCAACACAAAAAGCCGAAAACATACCAATACAAGAAGAAATAAGATTGAAACCAAATCCCTTTCTAAATCTAGACGATTCATTAAATGAATTAGTTTTTCTAGCGTAAACAATACCACAAACCATCAAAGCACAGCACAAAAGGATTGCAAAAACAAACCCAAACAGATTTATATCTTGCAAAAGAAAAAGCTTTCCGATGATAATCCCCATCATCAAGCCAAGAAAAACAGAAAATAAAAATCTAATATTTAACAATCGTCTATCTTTCATAATTTAACACAGCCAATACTTTAACTTACAATCTCTAAATAAATTAATATATTATACATAGAGTATAACAAGAACAAAAAAATATATCAAGAAAGTAAAAGAAAAAAAGCCTCAACACTAGTCAAGACTTAATATATCTTCTTCACTCTTGAGTATAAACTTATTATGTTTTTCACAAAGAAACATAGAATAATAGTCAGAGCGAATATATTTAAGCAATTTCTTTTTTTCCAAAGAATTCACTTTAAAAATTTTTACCTCTAATTCTTTATCACCTTTTACAAAAGCACTACTTTTTTCAAAATATAAATTCTTATTTACATCTATTGAATTAAGTATCAAAAAAACACCAATAAAAATAAAACTAAAATTTACATAATAAAATATTGAGACAACAAATCCTATACAACAAACTATACCCAATATAAGACAAAGCATTTTATTTACTTTCAAAATTTTTTCTTTTTTGAATTTTTGTCCAAACAACGCCACCACAACCCTTCCACCATCAAGAGGATATATTGGTATCAAATTAAAAATCATCACAGCAAGATTACTTTTCAAAAATTCAAGAGTAAACAAATACGAAGAAGGCAACACCCACCAAAAACAAACAATCAAAACAATTAATAACAAGTTAACAATAGGTCCAGCCAAAGAAACTATTATATCATCTTTTCGTTTGTATATTGCACTAGAATTTAAGCCCGCACCATAAACATTAAAAATAATTCCTTGAGTTTCATACCCCAATTTTCTTGCCATATAATGATGTCCATACTCGTGTAAAACCACAGTTATCACATAATAAAAAATTTGATTATACCATCCAAAATACATACACAAAAACACATATATCAAAAACAATGGTTTAAATTTTATTTTTCCCATATTATCTTACTTTCAATAATTTTAATGTTTTTTACTTGTTTTTCACAATCAAATATTTTAACAAAAATATGCGTGTTTTCTTTGCTTGTGGCAATATCTAACCCCTTTTTGACACTAGCACCTACATTTACTCCAACAATATCAACATTTTGAATCTCACTCACAATATCTTTTGAATGTCTTATTTTTATGTATTTTATACCATTTAACGAGATACCAATATCCTCAACAACACCAGACTCAATAGCCTTTACCATTATGGAATTACCAACAACAATATCAATAGTACCACTTTCATCAATAGTCATCGAAGCACCCAACATCGGTATTACAAAATCCAACTTTTCCTTAGATACATAATATCCCGCACTTGTAAAAACAATCGAACCATTATCATTATATAGAGAGTTCACAGGATCAAACACATAACCCATTCTTCCTCCCACACTTTGTACATCAACACCTCCAAAAGAAAACATTACAACAAAAGCAATTATAATAGACAAACAGAAAGGAATCAACAATTTTGAATTCTTTGATTTGACTCTACATATTATTCTATTTTGTTTTACAGATAAAATTTTAACTCTACTCATACTATCTAATATGCTTGTCCTTTTTTATTTATAACTACACTTCCGCAAAAGACCTTATACTTTTTATATTTTTAGAAGTCATATGTACATCTAAAACATATCTTCTATTTTTATCAACAGATATTTCCAAACAAATATCCTCTGACGATATATCAAAGAAGTTTTTTAAGACATACAACAATTCAGCCTTTAAAATTTTATTTACCCTCTGCGGAACTTCTTTCTTATCCATAATAGACATTTTTGACAACCTGTCCTTGCAACTAACAATATTCACTCAAACCCGTCCTCTAATTTTTCTTCTAATTCCACCAACAAAACCTTTGTATTTTTTAGTACAATCAAACAATTTTCCCGTTCCATTTATCAAGTTATCCGCAACCATATTCAACGAATCGTCAACACTCGAACACTTTTCAATATGCCCACCGAAATATAATTGCAATGCAACACTGTCGTCTTCAGGAACAGCTCCAATCACTTCACCACCAAGAAATTCGGATATATCATCAACACCCAACATTCTATCTCCAACAACCAAATCCCCCCTAATCCTATTAATAACAACCTTAGGAGAAACTCCCAAATTCCCAATCAAACAATTAACTATTTTATCGGCATCTCTAATTGCTGATATATGAGGAGTTGTCACAACAATATGCTCACCCGCACATTCAACCGCACGCCTAAATCCACCATCAATACCAGCAGGACAATCTATCAAAACAAAATCAAACCCAATCTCAACCTCAGAAATTATCTTTATTAATTCTTGAGAACCAAATTTTCTTTTGCAATAACCACGAGTACTTGGCAAAACAAACAAATTATTCTCGAAAAAGTCCTGTATTAACGCCTGTTTTGCAACACACTTTTCCTCAATAACATCAATTATATCATAAACAATCTTATTCTCCACACCCATAACAACATCTAGATTATTGAGTCCAAAATCCATATCTACAAGAAGAACCTTATAACCTTTCCTTGCAAGAACAACACCCAAAGAAGATACAATTGTAGTCTTTCCAACTCCACCTTTTCCACTTGTAAAAACAATTCTTCTTACCATCTTTCACCTTGATTTTTTTCGAAATTATATCGTTAAAAATAAAAAAAGTAAAGCACACAAAAGTTTGCATACTTTACATTTTTTTACATTTTACAAAAAACCCACAATTATTTCAAAATAACAAATTAATTACAACCATTTTCAAGAATTACCTTCTCCATAGCAATTGGACTATCTAGCAACTGCCCCGCACCAATCATAGTAACAGCCTCTGGCCTATAGCTTATAGAATCCAAATCAAGTTTTACCTTAAAGAATTTTTCAATTCCAACAATTTTACTAGATGCGCCACACAAATATATTCCGTGTTTCTTCACATCTTGATTTATCTCATTATTACAGGAAGATAATACTTGCAGTATAGCCGAAGAAATAGCACTATACTCTTCAACAACAATTCCAAATATTTCGTTGCTAGTGATAGTTACCGAAGAATATTCTGTAGTATCTTTTATAAACCCTCCGACAACAATACTTCTCTCATCATTAGGAAGGAGTGTAGCAAGTTCGTTCTTAACTTTCTCAGCAGATTCTTTTGTAAGATCAATTCCCTTTTCTTCCAAGATATACTCTTTAATTCTATTGTCAATATTCTCTCCACCATTTTGAATGGTTGCACCAGTTATAAGCCTACCATTATTAATAATAGCAACTTCAGTATTAACACCAATATCACATAGCAAAAACGACTTTCTTATATTTTCTATTTCAAACCCATACGTAGTTGCTAGAATTGAAGGCAAGACATAAACAGTATTAACACCAAGAGAATAAGCCAAATTTCTATACTCAGCCTCAAATTTCATATCATCAAGAGCAACAAAGAAAACAACTCCATCACGCTTACCAATCTCGATTTTTTTAAAGAACTCCCATAATAAAAGCTCCGCAAGCGAAAAATCTATTTTACCATCACTAAAGACCTTCTTATATTCAAAACCACTAGTAATCGCATCCTCACCAACATACATAGCAACTTCTTTTTTACCTTTTAGCGTTGTAACTATTGCACTCTTATCTGAAAGCACAACACCAACACCTGCCTTATATATTGACGTTACATTACTACCTAAACTAACGGCGAAATTAACCTTTTTCATTTTTTCTCCTAATATCATTATTACTATAATTCTAACACAACTGATAAAATTATAAAAGCAAAATAAACACGAAAAAAAAGTCGAGAAACCCTCGACATACACAAAAACAATCAAAGAACAATATAACACCATTCACAAGAATCCACCAAACACATTTCTCACACTCGTCTTTGCAAGCAAACGAGTGTTTCTATGTGCTTAGTTTGAGGAAACATATCTATTTATCTTTATGAGCATATTGAGGCAAATTACTCGGAATATCACATTTATTTGTTGGAATTCCTTTATCGTCAATAATTTTCATTAACGCAACGCTTAGTGCTGCATTTTGTAACAACCTTTTTCTCATTTCAATTTTTGCATGAGGATTATTTACATCAATATCATCAATCTTTTGAATACGCTTTCTGAACATTCTTCGCCACTCTTCAATGTTCCATTGACCATTGTATTCTCCCCATAAAAATTCTTCTAATTTTCTTGCAGAGATAATTACTTCTTTTATTTGTTCTTCTTCATCGGTTAATTGCATAATTAAAATTCCTTCCTTTTCATAACAACTAGCGTTTCAACATGTTTTGTCTGTGGAAACATATTTTCTCCACCTTCAGACATATATTGCTCTCGCGCCGAGGGCGAGAGTTCAAACACATTCTTCACACTCGTCTTTGCAAGCAAACGAGTGTTTCTATGTGCTTTGTCTGTGGAAACATATCAAAAGGTTGGAGATATTTTATATCAAAAGATAATGTCAATTCCTTCAAGTCCCTCATCAATGTTGCAAGATTACACGATACATAAATTAATTTATTTATGCCTTTATTTTGGGTTGTTTTTTGATTTTGCATAATACTATTATTTATTATTTTTAAGACACCCATTGAACACCCACTTCTTGGCGGATCTAAAATTAATACACTTGGAGCATATTTTCTTATCGAATCTTCCAAAACTATCTCTACATCGTCATTGATAAAATCAACGTTATTTAACACATTATCTCTTGCCAAGTTTTTGGCAGATTGACTAGCACTTTTATTTATTTCTATACCAATCACTTTTTTGCACTTCTTTGCAACTATAGACGACAATAACCCTGCTCCACTATATGCATCTATCACACAATCATCTGAATCAACAAAACCCAAAATCTTTTCATACAAATACTGTTTTATATCATCATTTACTTGCAAAAAACCTCTATTGTCTACACAATATTTAACACCAAATTCAACAATATCTATTCCCTTAATACCATATTGGTAAATGTAATTACCTGACAAGATTTCATTATCATTATTGCTTACAATAATAGAAACCCCAACTTTTGAGAAGTTTCTTTCTAACATTTCATAATATTGTTTCAAATCAATTTTCTTGGTTGCAACAATAGTTACAAGGATTTGTTCTGATTTGCTACGAACGACCAAATATTTTAGAATACCTTTTTTCTTTAAAAAATCATATCCCGAATACTTGGAACAATTAAAATAATCTTTAGTCAATTGTAGAACTTTATTTATCTCATCTTTTGCCAAAATACATTTATCGATATCAACTACTTGATGAGAGTTAGCTCTAAACATTCCAATTGTTATATTTCCAATATCTCCCGTAATTGGAAACACCATTTTGTTTCTATAATAAAAATCGTTGACACGAACAACATCTTGAACTTGAAAATTATTTTTTAGCGTTCTACAAACAGCATCTTTGACTAAATTTGTTTTAAACTCTTCCTGCAAAGGCTTGTCCATATGTTGAATATCACACCCACCACATTTTCCAAAATAAGGACACTTTGGAGCTATGCGATTGGCAGACTTACTTTTTATATCAACTACACTTGCCGTACAAAATGACTTTTTCTCATTCGTAATATTAACATTAACAACTTCATCTGGCAAAGCCTTCTCGACAAAGCATATTTTATCTTGATTATTTCCTTCTGGTATTTTTGCAACACCTTCGCCATTAATACCTAATCTTAATATCTTCAATTCCATATTCTTAGTCTACCACAAGACTATTTAAAAATCTATTTATTTTTCTTGTTTTTTAAATAATAAGAATACTTATCTTTCACCTCACATTTAACTCGCCCAATTACAAAATCCCCACACTTTGTATCTTTTGTAATTGTAGAGCCAGCACATACAAATGTATCTTCAGCTATATTAACAGGAGCAATTATATTCACATTAGACCCTAAAAAACAATTTTTACCAACAACGCTTATATTTTTTGAAATGCCATTATAGTTAGCAAAAACTACCCCACAACCAATATTTGTTTTGTCTCCGACAATAGCATCTCCAATATACGATAGATGCGCAACCTTAACCCCATTGCCCAATTGACTATTTTTTATCTCAACAAAATTCCCAATTCTACAATCATCACCAATATTGCTATTATTTCTAATTCTTGAATATGGACCAACAGAACAACATTTACCTATCAAACAATCTTCCAAATAACTATCAGTTATAATTGAACCACTCGCAACTACCACGTTTTTCATTGTTACATTATTTCCAATTACAATATTATCACCAACAAACTTAACATTGATTAGATGATTATTATCACCAATAGACTTCAAAGAACTTATATCGGACGACACAATCTCATTCATACTCACTCCAAAAGGTTTTAAAAAAATATAATTTGTCAAAAATTTATTAGAGGTAATCCATATGACATTTACATTAATTTGCAGAAGTCTAATTTTATACGGACTAATACTATTTTTAATAAGAATAATGGGCAAGCGTCAAATAGGCGAAATGCAACCGTTTGAACTTGTAATCACATTAATCATCGCCGACCTTGCAACTATTCCAATGGCAGAAACACAACTTCCGCTTATTCAAGGAATAATTCCACTTCTCACCCTTGTTTGTGTTCACTATTTTATATGTTTACTTTCAAGAAAAAGTGTGTATTTTAGAAAAATATTCAGCGGTAAGCCTGTAATTTTGCTTGACCCAAACGGAGTGAATTTTGAAAACTTACGAAAAGTAAATATGAACTTCAACGACCTAACGGAAGGAATTCATAACGCCGGATATTTTAATCTCGAAGAACTACTATACGTAATATTACAAACAAACGGAACACTTGCGTGTGTAAATAGAGCACCATTCACCCCTCTTACAGCAAGTGATTTAAAAATTGAAAAAGACCAAGCAACATTACCAATAATTATTGTTACAAAAGGGAAAATCAACAAAGAAAATATGAACCTTGCAAAAATTGATGAAACTTTTATAAAAGAACAATCGAAAAAAGCTGGAGTTGAAAATATAAAAGACATACTTATTATGACAATCAACAACCTAGGCAAAATCTATCTTCAACCTCGTCACGGCAAATACACCTGTATAGAAAGCAATCATACTGGGGGTGAATGGTGAAAAAAGCAATTATAATTATTTGTATCTTAATCACAATCATAACATTTGGAATATTCGAAATAATTTGGGTTAGTAAAATCCTAACAACTATGGAAAATACAATCATAGACCTGAGCAGACAATACGAATTAAGCGAAAAAGAAATTACAGAATACTACGACACAATTGGCGACATAAAAGAGTTCTGGATGAAAAAAGAAGAATGGTTGTGTTATTTGTTTAACCATCGAGACTTATCTGTTATTACCGATAGTTTCAATAGACTTCAAGCTTATACAAAAAACAACGACTATGACAACGCAATAGCCGAATTAGCCCTTCTTAAATATTATTCATCAAAAAACAATCACATTATGGGCTTTGACATAAATAATATTTTTTAAATATAAAAATTCCTTAACTAAGGCTTAATTTTAATATTGCATAGTATATTAAAAAAAGAATCGATTTGTGTTATCGATTCTTTTTTTCTTACAATTATTTTATTTCTTAGTATTTAATTTATCTTTTAAATATTTAGCAGTATAACCAATATTTTTTTCTACAATCTCTTCTGGAGTACCTGTAGAGATAATTTCACCACCACGATGTCCCCCTTCCATGCCAACATCAATTATATAATCCGCACACTTAATAACATCAAGATTATGTTCAATAATAACTATTGAATTTCCACCCTCAACCAATCTATTAAGTATGAGCATCAATTTCTGTACATCATACAAATGCAAACCAGTTGTTGGTTCATCTAAAATATAAAGAGACTTTCCGGTACTGCGTTTACACAATTCAGTTGCAAGCTTTACTCTCTGAGCCTCGCCACCACTTAATTCCGTAGCTGGTTGACCAAGCTTGATATACCCAAGCCCAACATCTACAAGCGTTTGCAATTTGTTTTTTATTTTTGGAATATTCTCAAAGAAATCTCTAGCTTCAGAAATTGTCATATTCAAAACATCTGAAATACTCTTTCCTTTAAATTTCACATCAAGTGTTTCTCTATTGTATCTATGACCATGACAAACATCGCAAGTCACATATACATCAGGTAAGAAAAACATTTCAATCTTTCGAATACCAGCACCCCCGCAAGCCTCACATCTGCCACCACTTATATTGAAACTAAACCTACCACTGCTATAACCCTTTTCTTTTGCGTCCTGTGTCATCGCATAAAGTTGTCGTATATCAGTAAACACATTTGTATACGTTGCAGGATTGCTTCGTGGAGTTCTACCAATTGGAGACTGATCAATATTAATGACTTTGTCTACATTCTCAAGACCCTTTACAGACTTATGTTTGCCCTCAGGCATCTCACTCTTATTAATGTGATTAAACACAATAGGATAAAGCGTCTCATTTATAAGACTACTTTTCCCACTACCGCTCACACCTGTCACAACAGTTATCACACCCGTTGGGATTGACAAATCTACATTCTTAAGATTATTATGCTTGCACCCTTTTATTTCAATGGCTCCAGTAGACTTTCGTCTCACACAAGGAACTTCAATACTTCTTTTTCCACTTAAAAATTGTCCAGTCAAACTCTCTTCACACCTAACAACATCATCTAAAGAACCACAAACAACTATGTTTCCGCCATTAACACCCGCATATTTGCCAATATCTACTATGAAATCCGCAATTTTCATAGTGTCTTCATCGTGCTCTACAACTATTACAGTATTCCCCAAATCACGCAAATGTTTTAATGTATCAAGAAGTTTATCATTATCCCTCTGATGCAACCCAATACTTGGTTCATCTAAAATATATATAACGCCAGTAAGCCCACTTCCAATCTGTGTAGCCAACCTTATCCTTTGAGACTCACCACCACTCAACGTTCCTGATGCTCTTGACAACGTTAAATAATCAAGACCAACATTAAGTAAAAATTGCAACCTACCCTTAATTTCTTTCAGTATTGGCTCCGCTATCTGTTCATTTGTTTTTGATAGTTTCAAGTTAGACATAAAATCAAAACACTCTTCAATAGACATATCACAAACATCAATAATGTTCTTTTTGTTAATGAATACATTCAGCGCCTCTGGTCTTAGCCTCTTTCCATTACAAGAAGTACAATGCTCTTCGATCATTAGTTTGCCAATTTCTTCTTTTGCGTACTCGCTAGAACTTTCATAATACCTTCTCTCTAAATTAGGAATTATTCCCTCAAATGCCATCTGACCAACAACTGTATTTCCTGACTTTACATAATCAATATCGATTTTTTCTTTTTTAGTTCCATAGAGTATCATATCTAGCATTCCTTTTGGCATATCACATACAGGAATATCAACATCAACACCGAACTTTCTTGCAACTGCTCTATAAAACATTCGTGCCATTCCTGCATCATAAGACCAACCAGCAACACGACCTACTCCACATTTTGATATAGGTTGAGATCTGTCGGTAACAACCTTATCTATATCTATAACTTGTCTAAAACCTAAACCCTTACAATCCTCACAAGCACCAAATGGTGAATTGAAACTAAACAATCTGGGAGCCAATTCCTCTACACTATAACCACATTCATCACAGAAGTGCGTAGTGGAAAACATTATTTTCTCTCCTTCACAATCAATATCAACTGTTCCCTTTGATAATGAAATTGCACTCTCAACACTTTCGGTCAATCTTTTCAAACTATCTTCTTTAATTATAAGTCTATCTATAACAACATAAATTGTATGCCTTATATTTTTTTCTAGTTTTATCTCTTCGTCCAAAGTATAATCATTACCATCAATATTAACTCTTGCATATCCCATCTTTCTTAGATTATCAAGTTCAGTAGCAAAAGTTCCCTTTTTACCCTTGACAAAACTAGCAAGAACAATTATCTTTTTACCTTGATTCTCCATAATTTTATCAACAATTACATCAATAGACTGTGTATTGATTTCCTTTTTACAATGCGGACAATATACTTTACCAACGTGTGCAAAAAGTAGTCTTAAATAATCATATATTTCTGTAACCGTTCCTACAGTACTTCTAGGATTATTTGAAGTAGTTTTCTGATCTATAGAAATACTTGGCGACAAACCATCAATACTATCTACATTAGGCTTTGACATTTGTCCTAAAAACTGCCTGGCATAGCTAGACAAGCTTTCCATATATCGCCTTTGCCCTTCAGCAAAAATCGTATCAAAAGCGAGTGTACTTTTTCCACTTCCGCTAACACCAGTAAAAACAACCAGTTTGTTCCTAGGAATAGTTATATCAATATTTTTTAAATTATTTTCCTTAGCACCTTTTATTACAATATCTTCTAGCATAATTTACCCTTTTAATTCTTTTATTTTCTCCCTAATAAGTATTGCTTGTTCAAAATCCAAACTATCTGACGCAATTTTCATCAAGTCTTGTAAATGCAAAATTTCTGCTTGGACATCTTTCAACTTTTTAGCACCACTAGTAGCACTTGCCTTCTTGGTAATTTCCAAAGTATTCTTGATTGGTTTAATAATTGTTTTTGGAACAATACCGTGTTTAGCATTGTATTCTTTCTGAATAGCCCTTCTTCTATCTGTTTCATTAATTGCTTTCTTTAATGAATCTGTCATATTATCTGCATATAGAATTACCTTACTTTCGGCATTTCTTGCAGCCCTTCCTATTGTTTGTATCAATGCCCACTCACTTCGCAAAAAACCTTCTTTATCAGCATCTAAGATTGCCACCAATTTAACTTCTGGAATATCAAGTCCTTCCCTCAACAAATTGATACCAATCAATACATCAAAGTCACCCTTCCTCAATCCATTAATTATCTCTACTCTATCCAATGTATCAATATCTGAGTGTAAATATTTAACTTTAATTTTCTTTTCAGAAAGGTAATCGGTCAGGCTTTCTGCCATTTTCTTGGTAAGTGTTGTCACCAACACCCTACCATTTCTATCAATTGTCTCAAAAATCTGACCAATCAAATCGTCAACCTGATTCTCAACAGGTTTTATAATTATTTCTGGTTCAAGAAGACCAGTAGGTCTGATAATTTGTTCTACTACTTGTCCCGAATTTTCCAATTCGAATTGTGCAGGAGTTGCAGACACAAAAATTGCTTGACCAATTTTATTCAAAAACTCCTCATTATTGAGAGGTCTATTATCATAAGCAGACGGAAGTCTAAAACCATAATTAACAAGATTGGTTTTTCTTGCCAAATCACCACCAAACATTCCTCTGACTTGCGGAAGAGTTATATGACTTTCATCAACAAACAACACAAAGTCATCTGGGAAATAATCCAACAATGTATAAGGAGCTTGACCAGGCACCCTTCCATCGAAATAACGAGAATAATTCTCAATACCGTTACAGTACCCAACTTCTCGCATCATTTCCAAATCATAGAAAACCCTTTCCTTAATTCGTTGTGCCTCAATAAGTTTTCCCTGCTCCTCAAACTCCTTTGCTCTAACCAAGCAATCGTGTCTAATTTCCTCAAAGACCTGTTCCATCTGTTCATTATGAATAATATAATGTGTTGCAGGCAAAAGATATAAATGCTCCAACGTGTTTAATCTTCGACCAGTGACAACTTCAAATTCAGAAATTCTCTCAATCTCATCATCAAACATCTCAATGCGAATTCCCTTCTCACTCTGATTAGAAGGAATAATATCGATAACATCGCCTTTACTTCGAAAAGTGCCACGTTTGAAATCTATTTCATTTCGTTCATATCTCAATTCAATTAGTCTATGCATAATATCATTTTTTGAAATAACATCATTTGGTCGCAATGACAAACAAGAACTAGAATACGCCTCGGGAGCTCCTAAGCTATAAATACACGATACTGATGCAACAACAATAACATCACGTCTCTCAAAAAGCGAACACGTAGCCGAATGTCTGAGCTTATCAATCTCGTCATTTATACTCATATCCTTTTCGATATAAGTATCAGAAGAAACTATATATGCCTCAGGCTGATAATAATCATAATATGATACAAAATATTCAACTCTATTATTAGGAAAAAACTCCCTAAACTCATTGCATAATTGTGCCGCAAGAGTTTTGTTATGGGCCAAAACAAGTACCGGTCTATTAATTTTGTTTATAATATTTGCCATTGTAAAAGTTTTTCCACTACCTGTTACACCCAACAAAGTTTGAAATCTATAACCATCTTTGAGCCCTTCCACCAATTTTTCAATTGCTTGAGGTTGGTCACCAGTAGGACTATATTTACTTACAAGTTCAAAATTTTCCATAATATATTATCTCCAAATTAATCAATTATTTTAACCAATAAATACGTTAAGAATACAGATTAATCTTGTCATTAAAATTCTACAATATAATTCAATAATAGTATATACCAAATTATAACAATTAGCAAATAGAACATTTGTTCTTTTTGAAATAAAATAAAAATCCATAATCAAGAAGAATAAGAATAAACTTCTTAATTATGGAAATAAATTTCAAACTAGAAAAATATAGCCTTCAAAACAATACCTACAATAAAAGAAAGTATTGCCAAAAGAATTGTTCTAATTACAGCACCCCACCAAGATTTTTTTGTATTCTTTTGTTCTCTATAAAACGACTTTCCCTTAGGCAAAATACTTATACAATAAATAAGTTCACCATTTTTATCTGAATTTACAAGGTTTATATAATTTTCTTGTACCAATCCATCAAGCAATGCTTGAACTTCAATTTGATTAATTCTATATTTAGGAGCAACAGCGTGTTCTACATCTAGAGGCGACAAAAGACAAGTGTCCTTATTGCCACTTTCTTTTAAAATGTATTGCATTATCATTTTCTCGCGTCTAGATAACATTATTTATTTTACCTTGTAATAATTATTGCTAAAAATGCACCAATAAAAGCCATTATTCCGCTAAAAAGCATATTAATAATCAGTGAAGTGATATACCCTCTTCTCGTACCCTTCTCGGACTTAAGATTCTCTTGAAAAATCCGCGAATTATCTAGTATCGAAAGACATACACTTTCTTCATCAACATACTTAACATCTATATACTTATATTGATTTAAGAACATCAAATCATCGTGAAGAAATTCAAAGCAATTTTTGTACTTTCTTAGACTAACAAGAATTTTAGATACTTCCAAAACCTTATAACCATTGTCACATTTATTTAGCAAGTATCTGAGAAGATTTAATTTTCTTTTATCCATACGTATATATGATAACACATTTTTCTTAAATTTACTATTAAATCAAATTGTTTTTATTAGAAAACATAAAAAAAGTAGACTACAAGTCTACTTTTTTAGTAATTAATCATTCTTTCTTGCTCTACTTCCCTTTGCAGGAGTTTTCTTCTTTGAAGAAACAACAAAATAGATAACAACACCAGCAAGGATAACTACAGATGCAACTACAAGAACAGTTCCCCATACAGGACTAATTTCATTAGTTTCAACATCTTCAGAAGGAACGTTGATAGTATATTTGTAAGTTCTATCCATTCCAGCTTCGTCTGTTACTGTAATATTTAGAGTATAAGAACCAGTCTCAGTCAATTGCCATTTGTAAGTTTTTCCAGCATTTCCTGTACTAGTAACTTCAGTTGTATTGTCTGGTTTTAGAAGTTTAATCTTCATATTAACTTTATCTGGAGAAGTAACATTATCTTTAAGTGTCAAATCACTTAGTTTCAATTCAAATGTTCCATTCAACGCAACTTCAGTAGGGATATTTTGTTTTTCATTTGCCCAAGAAATTGTTGGAGCAACACAGTCACCAAGAGCAACTGTCTTCTTTAATGTGCTAGTATTTCCTGCAGCATCTGTTGCAGTATATTCAACTGTATAAATACCTTGTTTTGTAGCTACAAATTTTCTAAAGCCATCTTTTGTAGCGTCATATCCAGTTTCTCCCTCAGCAGGATAAGTGCTTAGAGTAACTTTTGAGCCATCTGGTCCAGTTACATTATATTTAACATCAACAGAACCACCTCTAATTGGGTCAGTAGCATAAACTTCAGGAATATCAATTGTCATTTGAGACACATTCTTTCCTTCAGCATCTTTTTCCCAAGCCATTACTTCGTCCAAGTCATTTTCATAACTCTCATCGAATTCAGGAGCTGTAGTATCTTTTGCTGTTACAAAGTACAACGAACTATCAGAAAGTTCATTATAGTTGCCCATTGAATCAGTTCCATAGTACTTGATATAGAATGTACCTTCTGTAAGAGGAGTAAATCCAGTTGCTTGAATGTCACATTCTGCACCATCACTATATGTTACTTGCCAATAAACATCTCTTTCAGTTAGATCTGTTGTGCCTTTCTTCAACATACCTGTTGGAACCTCAAAGAAGTCTCCAACTTCAATTTCCATACCGAATTTATCTGTATCTTCAAGATCAATACTTGGAGGAGTAGTATCATTTACTCTAATTCCAAATGATTGAAGCATAATGTTGCCTCTGCTATCTTCTGCTCTATATACAACAGTATAAACATCAGAATAAGCCATCTTAAAAGTAATACCTTCAATAGTATGCTCCCAATTAGAACCTACTTGCTTTCTATAAACCTCACCAGCATCATATTTAACAACTGCATTTCCCGCACTATTAAAAATAGATACATTAACTTTTAGGTTTTCATCATTATCAGTAAACTTGATAGATGGAAGAGTAAGGTTTCCATCATTTTGATTGAATGCTGCAAGCAATCCACCCTCTTCAGTTTTGAATCTGTCGTTATCAGCAACAACTCCAGAACCAACAATATAACCAGCTTCGTCAATTCCTGAGATTTTAGAACTAATATCAGTCTTTCCGTTATATTTAATTAATTTATCAGCATTTTGTTCTAACAATGATTTGTTCCAATTAGTAACAGTCATATCGTTAAACAAATACTTTTCTTCGCCATTACCCTCTTCATAAGCAGGATTAGCAAGACCTACTGTAAGACCAGCAACAGTTGAATCTTCTGTTGTATCATTAATTGTAATTATTTTGTTCTCAATCTTTTCAGTACTTCTAACGCCTTCTAATGTTGAATCAAGATATGCAGATGCTTTTACATTAATATATTGAACACCAGCATAGTTTGTATTAGAAAGAATATCCTTAACAGAAATTTCATATTTTCCGTCAGCATTAACCTTCAAATCTTTTTGAGAAATAGTAGCGATAACTTCTTTTTCGCCTTCAGCTCCACCAACTTTATCTTTTAAAAGTTCTACTGAACTTACTACTTCAACAAAGTCATCAAGACCATCTTCAGCAGTTGGAGCGAATTTAATAATATCTTTTTGGCTAACAGTAGAAGTACTTAGGTTAAGATTCAGCTTAACTGTTGTACCCTTCTCTTTTTTAGCAGTTGCCTCGTCAACAACAGTAAGAGTAAATGTAGCCTTTGTCTCTTTTCCATAGATATTCTTGCCATCAGCATCTTTGCCTTTGATTTCTTTAGCAATATATCTTACTTCATAAGTTCCAAGTTTATTAAGAGTGATTTCTTCAGAAGTTACGTTTGCATCATTTTTAACAGTATATGTTGCAGTACCGTTACCAGCAACTTGTCTAGTAAGTTCGATATCTCCGTATCCATATTTGTTATCTGTTGCAAAAATTGCAGGAAGTGTAAACTTCGCATCACCGTTAGAATCTAGAACAGCAACTGTTGGAACGTCAACCTTTCTATTAACAAGCACTTCTTTAGCAGTTTTATCCAAAGACTCTAGAGTTGTAGGTTCAGATTCGCCCTTGTAATAAACACCAGTTACTTCACCATCTACAACAGCATAGTTATAAGTTGGAAGAACTTCCGGAGCCTTATTGTCTACAACACTAATAATAGTAGATGGTTTATAAGTTGAAACCAACTTGTCTCCATATAATTGCTTCAAGTCTGCAGTATAAGCAATTATATAATTTCCCTCTTCTTCTGGTACAAATTTTGTGTTCTCAGCATCGTTTAATTTAATTGTTTTCTCTTCTTTTCCATTTGCATCAAGTTTAATAACAGAAACAGAAACGTGAGCATTTATTGCATCTGTTGCACTTTTTGAATCATAAACAGAAACAGATGGGATTTTGATTTCTGTATTAACATTACCAGTAGCAGGAACAGAACCACTTAACTTCATATAAAGATTTGTTGGAGCAGTAAAGTCTTCTACGTCAACAACTTGAATACCTGTTTCAAGTTTAGAAATAATTACAGAACCACTAGAGAACTCATAACGAATCTTATAAGTGCCAGCAGTATCAAGAAGATCAGCAGGAACATTATAAGTATTTGTTTCTGAGTTGTAATGTTCAGCATCAAGAGCTTTTGTTCCATCTTCTGTAGGAGTAACAAGAGAAACCTTCAAACCTTTGTTAATAGCCTCTTGTCCCTTGTAAGTAACTTCTTCGCCTTCTGCATTAACAGTTTCTACTTCTGGAACAGGAATCTTCAAGTTTGTTTCGCCTACTTTAATTTGTGCAGGGATAACATACTCACTATTCACAGGAAGATTGATTACTGCATCTGGACGAGTAACAGTAATTGTAAGACCAGTAAGTTTTGAAACTACTTGACCTTCTTTCTCTGCTGTGATTGTAACATCATAATCACCAGTATACTTAGGAACAAACTTCTCAACATCATCATCAGCAACGATTGTTTTGAAAACTTTTGAACCTCTAGAAATTGTATAAGTAACGGTGTATCCTGCCCAATTTGATGCATCATATGCATAACCATTAAGTCTAACTGTAGGCATTGCAATTCCGCCCTCAGTGCCAAGCATATACCCGTCATCATCAAAGCCACCAAGAACTTCGATTCTAGCACCAACTACATCTGAAATAGTTGAAACCTCTGAAGCTTGAACCATAGTTTCTTGCTGTTTAAATTCAGTAACTACACCTGCAGTAGCAGTTACACCAGCAAGTAGAAGTGGCATTATATATTTTTTCTTGCCTTTCATATTTGTCAAAAATCTCCTTATATCTATAATTGTAACGAAAATAGTTTAGTATTTTTTTGGTATTTTGTCAACTATTATATACAAATAATTAAAGTTTTTCCCATTCTTTCGTTGCTTTTATTATGAATCGAAATTTCCAAATTATGTAAATTTTTTTACAAATTCTAGAAAATAGCAAATCTAGTATATACAAAACGATATTTTTACCAATTAAACAACAAACAAAAACTCGTATCTAACAACATAGATACGAGCATAAAACATTTAAAGAATAATAAAATGAAATGTAATAAATTGAATTAAAAATTAGAAACCAAATCCAGTATTGCAACCACAACAATTTAAGATAATAAGTAATAAGATGATATTCCAGCAGCAATTATCTTCTCCGCCACCAAAACCATTACAACCACATAATAATAATAGTAACAATAAGCAACAATTGTTATTTCCTTTTCCTGGTACTCCGTGATTCATTCCGTGGTTCATTCCGTTATTACATCCGCCACAATTTGTGCCAAACATATATGTTTCCTCCTAAATTAATTTAGAAAGCAAGTATGTACGTTTTCAATTTTTTTGCTTTCTACTTCATACTACTCAACATTTTTATATTTTGTTACACAATGCATAAAAAAAATTCAAAAAGGTTATAATTACCCATTTTTGAATTTGCTTTATATTTATAAATTAGAACAAAACAGAAATAATTTTCTCTTTTAATTCTTCAATCCCAATAGACTGCTTTGCCGAAATAAACACAGCATTAGGATATTCTATCTTTATAGTATCAATCTCATCACTTTCCAAATTATCTATTTTATTAAATACCATCAGTACAGGACTATTGCAACCCAACCCTTGAAGAACTTTGTTTGTAACATTAATGTGATTCTTAAACTCATTATTGCTAGCATCAACAACGTGCAAAATCAAATCTGCAAACACACTTTCTTCCAAAGTACTCGCAAAAGCCTCTACAAATTCGTGCGGTAAATTATTAATAAATCCAACCGTATCAGTACACAAAATCTCTTTTCCATAGCCCAACCAAACATTTCTAGTTGTAGTATCAAGTGTTGCAAACAATTCATTTTTTACATAAACATCTGCTTTAGCAATTAAATTTAAAAGTGTACTTTTTCCACTATTTGTATAACCCACTATTGAAACCGTAGGCTTAGAGTTTTCTCTTCTACTCTTCCTATTTAATTCTCTATGCTTGCTTAACTTTTTCAGCTCTTCTGTCTTCTTTACAATATTTTGCTCAACAATACGTCTATTAAGTTCTAACTTTGTCTCTCCGGGTCCCCTCATTCCAACTCCGCCACCGTATCTACCAGAACTTTCAAGATAAGCCCCTAATCTTGGCAAAGAATATTTCAATTGTGCAAGTTCTACCTGAAGTTTTCCTTCGTTTGTTCTTGCTCGACTAGCAAAAATATCTAGAATCAACATACTTCTATCAATAACTTTTACACCTAGAGCATTGCTTATATTGCTTACTTTACTACCCGACAATTCGTTATCAAAAATTATCAAGTTTGCCTCATTCAACTGAATCAAGTCTCTCAACTCATCAATTTTACCACTACCAATAAAGTAAGTTCCATCTGGTTTCACCCTAAACTGAGAAACCCTGCCAACAACCTCTATATGAGCAGTTGTCGCAAGCCCCTCTAGCTCATCCAAATCACCTTCAATATTACCCTTTTGCTTTATTGCAACTTTTACAAGTATTGCTCTTTGTTCAGGTAGTTTATTCAAATTTGAATAATACTCCTTGAAGTCTTTTTCTGCCTCAAAAATTTTATCTATCAAACCATACTTGTTCGCATAATCGGCGTTATGGCATTTAACTATATTTACACCATTACCACTAATATACCCTACCTGCATATCATAAGGCATTCCATCTTTGATAGAGACAGCAGCAACACAATCCATATTATTATTCTTCAAAAAAGACAAATCCATATTACTAAGAGAAGAACCCGCATTTGGATGTGTGTGAACAACTCTTAAGCCACTCAACCTATTCTCAGAAGAGTCTATAGAAAAAGAAACTGTATGCTTATCTCCTACAATAACATCAACAACATTTCCTTTTCTATCAATGAGAAGAGCTATTTCATATCCAATACTTGAAGAAATTTCACAGATTTCCTTCAATAATCCTTCATCGATAAACAAAGACTTATCAAATGATAAGCCTTCAAAAGCCTCAATTCTCAACCTATACTCTTTCTTTATTTTATCAGGTATCCTCATACAATAAGTCCCTTTATACTATCATTTATAGATTTCATAACATTAATATTATATTCTATAAGACTTTCTTCCATTTCTAATGCCCTATAAACAGCATTAATATCTTGCCCCAACTCTATAATCCTATTCCCGATTGCAACCACATACGCTTTGACTACTACATTATCCGTCACCTTGTTCTCATCAAATATCAATTGCATTTCTTCAAAATACTCTTGCATTTCTTCAAGTAATGTTTTTGAAGAATTTGAATATTCCTTATCAAACCCAGCAACATCAACATCAACAAAATTACCCAACGAATAAATTCCAAATTCTTTCAATTCCACAGTATCACAAGTATCTAGAAATTTTTCAATCGAATATTCGAACGCTTTATCGTTATTATTTTCTTTCTTTAACGCCTTTACATAACAATTAAACAAATAATTTTCTTCATTCAGCATAGTACTCTTTTCAAGCACACTTATATCTAATTTTTCGTTTCTAGCATTACATTGCGCTACAAAATCTTCGTATTCTTCATCTTGAACCAACAAATCATACAATTCAATGGTCTCTTTACTATTTCCTAATTTTACTTTTAAATTAAAAGCCTTGTAGCAAAGCAATATATCCCCATCTTTTTTATATGCCCTTTCATATAAATTAGATGCGAACTTATCGCACCCAATATCGTACATAAGATTTGCAAATGTAGCAGTAAACACAAAGTTCATCAATAAAAATACTAATATTAATGCACCAATCAATGAGGCAAAAGTGATTAGCATTGTTTTTAAAATTGCATTTTTATATTCCATTTTGCCTCCTATTTTAATATTATCATTAATTATATTAGTAATTTAAACGAAAAAAGTCAACAAACTTCAATAATGTTTGCCGACTAAAATGAATTTTTGAAATGGAGTTGTCTTTAATGGGCTTATTTTAAACTCATAAGTACGCTAAACACAACGCCAATTCCAGCTATTACTAAAATTCCCATAATATTTTACCCCCATAAACCCTTTCTTCGATTATAGTATACCACCAACCCCACCAGTAGTCAATACCCAAATTAAAAAAATTTTCACTATTTTTTACCAAAAAAACTATAAAAACTAAAACTTGCATACTATTATTTCTTATAATGTTTTAAGATAAATTTATATTACAATTACTCGCAAGAACCTCTCCCGTAAACGGACAAATCACCATAGAAAGATTTTCCCCACTCCTACCAACAACATTTGCATAAAAGAAAAAATTCTTCACATCTTGTGCTTTTCTATCCGTTATAATTTTAACATAAACTTCACCCCAAAATTCGCCATCACGAATTAAACTCTTCAGCTCCTTTTTATAGGTTTTTGATAAAATATTAATACAATCATTACAAGTTATAATCCAATCCTTATCAACATTTTTCAATTTTAATGAAGATATTTTCTCTTTATCTAGAATAACATCAACACTCACATTCTCAGACTTATCAATTATCTTTTTTATATCTGCAACAAGCGTTTCATCATATGGATTAATCTCAAAATCCCCTTTATATATTTCTGTTCCCACATAAAGAATATATTGAGCACGTTTGAAATCTTTTGTCACATTGTCACCAAGGGTTATCGTAACAACCCCAAAATCAACCAAACTCGTATGATAACCATTTATCACATAATCAGATTCTCTTCTACCACACATCAAACTAGCCGATAACTTTTCATCTTCACCAAATAATACAAACTCTCTAACCTCAGAAATATTATCAAAAATCATACTCTCAAGTTGAGAATGTCCGCACCCACTCAAACCAATCACCATAATTAATAGAAAAAAAATAAACTTCATATAATTCCCTTATCTTTTAAGAAATTCTATGAAGTAATTTTATCAAATATTCTATTTTATCAATTCAAGTTCATCAATTCTATCCTGATACTTGCCACCTAAAAATTCAGTATTCAGAAAAGTATTTATAATCCTAATTGCACGCCTGTAACAAATATAATCACAAGGAAGTATGCACACATTTGCATTATTGTGCTTTCTCGACATTTCGGCAAAAATCGGCTCAATACACAAAGCCCCCCTAACACCTTTTGCCTTGTTGCTAGCCATAGACATACCAATGCCCGACCTACAACCATATATTCCTATATAACCTTTTTTTACATATTCATTGGCTTGCTTTGCAAACGTTGCAAAACTATCAAGAGCATCATATTCCTCACTAGCAAACTCTACAAATTCAATATTATGCAAAGTTAAATATTTCTTTATTTTTAGGAACATTTCTCGTGCTCCGTGATCATAAGCTAATACAACCATAATTACTCCTTTATTTTTCCACAAATCCACGCTATTCATTATTGCTTTTATTTGCTTTCTTTTTAGTTTCTTTAACATCCCTGTTTGAATTATCTGTATTTAAAAAAACTTTATACACAAGATACCAAATAGACCATACAACTACCGAAACAGCCAAGAACAAATATTCACCTAATATATATTCTACCCAACCACCTAAAGTAAATATGCTTACAACAATAATCGTCATCATCATAATAAGCACATTCAAATCAAAAAATTGGATTTTGTTCTCACATTCTATATTTTCAACTGTTGGAAAAAATGTATTAACTTTTTCAAAAGTTGCATTAAACTTATTCTCTATTCTTTTAAAAATTGGTCGTTCCAGCAGATACTTCCTTAACAACTCAATACATATACAAACAACAAATACACCCAGAGTATATCCAATGGAAACCAAAATGAAATACCACTCACCCATCATTGAATTCATATCAATAACATCTTGCCATATAGTATATCTCAAAAATTCCGGTTCATGCAACAAATATACCCCAAGCATCGAAGACGCTATAACATTAATAAACTTACTCTCTATTTTCAAATCTCTAAACAAAACAAAAATATATAGAGAAATAAAGAAACAACATACCGTATTTCTAAATTCACTCGTGTACTGAAAATACAAAAAGAAGAGAAATTTCGCACATAACGCAATACCCAACCCAATAATTGTAAACCATTTATTCTTCAAAACATTTGGATTCAGTCTCAGAAACGAACCAACTAAATATGCAAAAATCCAAAAAACAAATGCACTACAGTTATTTAAAGCTCTCATACTTATTGACGGCATTATTACACAACAAAAGAAAAGAACTATCAACAAAAATAAAAATTGTTTTTGATTCAACTTCTCAATCATTTTATTAATGAACGGATGAATTAAAAATATAATATAATAAAACGCTAAAAACCAATAATTGCCCGAAAAAATAGTCAACGACTTCAATAAATTATTGAAAGTAAAAAAATCCTCACCATATAAAATCGGTCTTATAATACAAGCAATTCCAAATGTTAATAAAACATAAAATATTTGCTGACACAACAATCTTACAAAAGAATTAATTTTAAATTTTGATTTACACAAAAAGTATCCAGATATAAAAATAAATAAAGTAACACCAACCTGACCAAACGAACGAAACATCGCATAAAATAAATAATTTGATTGCGTTGCCACTTGCATATCTACACCATTCGTCATATATCCCCAATGACTGGCAACTATCAAAAACATTGCAAAAATTCTTAAAAGTTCAAAATTAGACTTTCGAATTACAACATTTCTTTCCTTTTCTTTAGTCATAAAATCATACCCCAAATCTTTTATACGTAAATAATTATAACAAAAAAAAGCATATTTTCCAATTAATTCCCCAACCAATCTTCAAAAAGATTACAAAAACCCCAAGCTCATTGCTTAGGGTTTTGTAAAAATCACTATCTTATTATAAACGAAAACACTATATTTTAGAATTGCAATAATAAAACATCCAATACTAACGACTAGGACTATCTACTTCCAAATTAGCATTAAATGCTTTTGCATTTGTAAAAATCTTTGCAGCCAAATCAGTCACTTCATAAGCAAGCTGATAATACTTATCAGAATTTGAAAAGAATTGACAATATCTATCTATAAAATAATCAACATTCTCTGCATATAATTCATCTATGCCATTATATTTTTGCGATATTTTTTTTCTAGTCTGAGACAAAGCTTCATAAATCGACGAAGTTTCGCTACATGTTTTATGCCCACTAGGAGACAAATAAAAACCCTTAGCAGCAACAATTGCAGATTGATTATTCACAAGAGTAAAAAGCTCGTTAAAATATTGAGGAGTTTCATTTATTTTTATTTCCCCAATAGCCGAACACATAATTTTGTGTCCAATATCAAGAACATCTTGATTAAAATTTGTTTTAAATTTTTGTTTCTGAGATTGTGTTTTTTCAATAATCTCCTTACGACGAGGATTCAAATAAGGAATTGAAGAATTCTCCCCTGTTATTAAATTATTATACAAACAATTCAAATCGCAAAGGTCAGAATACATTTCAGAAATCACTTTAATTCCAGCATCACTGATTTGAAATGCTTTGTCCATATTAGACATAGTATACCTCCAATAAACAATATATATTCATTATAAAATAAAAATTATTTTTTGTCAAGAATTACAAATTTAATCAGTAAAAAACACAAATTACGCTTTTAAGTAAAAAGATTGAAATATAATAATCTTTAGTTTTTGTTAAATTTCATAAATACTTTCTTACAAGAATAATTGTCCCCAAGATTCAAATCTAATGCTTTTAATCTATTTAATAATATTTCAATTTTTTCATATTCATTTAGCATCATGATGTCTTCATCTTCTTCATATTCAATAAACAATCCCAAATCTTCAACATCTTGCAAAACAAAACAAACCTTATCATTAGTAAAAACAAACGATTTTTGTTTTAATTCACACCAACACGTCAATTTTGCACTTTCAAATATCTTTAAGGCCATCTCTTCATTTTCGATATCACAACTATATTTTTGTTCAGCAATTACATTATTATCTTCGTCTATAACCTTATCCTTATATAACAATAAAGTACAGGTTTTACTTTGCGATAATACCTTTCTTACTAAAAAAGAATTTTCCAATAATTTTTTATAATCAAAACCCTTTAATTCCTCTATTGAATATTTTGAATAATAATAATCTATCATCAAAAATTCTTCCGCAATCTTAAAACCACGATTAATTAATTTATTTTTAACCTTATCAACGTCTTCAAAAACCTGTACAGTTATTTCTGTTTCTTTCATATCTGTCTCCTCATATCGATTATATTATCACATATCTACAAATTTACAAAATAAAAAAGTCCAAGCAATTTGCTTGAACTCATTTTGACTCCTCAAGCCCGTTTTGTTGCATATCCGCATCACAAGTGTTATGCAATTATTATTTAATGGCGAGTTTTAGCCACTTTTCACAATTCAAATCATTAAAATTTACAAGTGTAAAATAATGCAAATTTTATGAATTTTGAGAGTATAAAGGTTGAAAGTTCAAGAAATTATTCTTTTCCTCCTCTCCCATTATCAAGAATATCTTTCAAAGCATTCAAACTAGCATTCTTATTTTGCTTTGAAATATCAGATGCAAGTGAAATTAAAAACTTACCAGTTTCAGGATTTTTACAAGTATATGTCCAACTATTAAATCTATCTTCTAATGTATTTATATCTATTTTCCAGTTAGGCCAATAACTAAAATCTGAATTAAGTACTTTAACTAATGCATCAAGTTCATCATTTTCCATAACATCTAATAAAGACATAATGCTATGACAAAGTTTTTTATAATTTGGTTTAATCCTATATGCCATATTATTATATATATGGTCCAACTCTGCATACTCCAAGTAATAACCATTTTTAATCATATGCAAAATTCTATCATCAACAGTTTCAAAGCATAGTTTTTGTTTTAAATCCATTTTTTTCATAAAAATCTCCTTATTGATTATGATATCATAACACAATGCAGATTTCAATAGGGAAAACAAAAAATTCCAAGCAATTTGCTTGGACTCATTTTGGCTCCTCAAGTAGGGGCGACGCGTGAAGAAAAGTTGCCGGTGGCAATTTTTTAGCCAAAGCCGGGAGCGACTTGTCGCGGTCTGGGTCCGACAGGACCGAACCGTAGGTTCGAGCCCGTATAAACCAACAATAAATATAAAAAACAAAAAAACTCCATACATAATGTATAGAGTTTGATTGGCTCCTCAAGTAGGGCTCGAACCTACAACCTACCGGTTAACAGCCGGTTGCTCCACCATTGAGCTATTGAGGAATAACAAGAGTATTATATGTTATTACGAATCATTTGTCAACCAGATTTTGTAATTTTTTTCAAAAAATTTTAAATTCCATAAATATTTAATATACAAAATTACAATCTTAGACATTTTTTAATTTACAAATTTTGATTTGATTAAAAATCTTTTTGTGATAATATTAATATACAATATATGTTTTAATGTAAATATCAAAAAAGGATATTAAGTATTATGCAAAACAACATAAATACCCTAGACAAAGTTATTTTATCCACTAATGTCGTAGAAAACTTTCACACCGAATATTCAACAAACGAGGAATTTCAAACTTGGATTAACGAAACAATCCCCGACCTTGAAAAATGCTCAAAACAAAGGCAAAACAACCCGTGGCACAAGTATAACGTATTAGACCATATTCTACATTCTATCGAAGAAATGAACAAACAAACCACTCACCTAAACCATAAAACACGAAGACTACTTGCTTATACAATGTTGTTTCACGACATTGGAAAACCCGATTCACATATCGTTAGAGAAAAAAATGGAGAAAAAATTGATAGTTTTTTCGGACATAACAAGAAAAGTTGCGAAATAGCAAAACCACTTTTACCCCTGCTTAATTTTGACAAAATAGAATCTGAAATTATTTTAACACTTGTTGACAAACACGATATTTTTATGTTTATAAAAGATTTTCCAACAACAAACCCATACTGGAGAACTCTGACACCAAATTTAATACAAGAAGAAATAACAGAACTAAACAAATCTGGCGACGGAATTCAACTACTAAAATATTTAATTATAGTAGGAAGAAGTGACAATCTTGCCCAAAATGAAAAAATGACAAAAGAGTCACTTGCAATGCTTGATAAATTTGATAGAATGCTAAACGAATATACAACTGATACCCAAAAGAATCTTGACGAATAATGAATAATTTTATATAATTATAATGAAATATTGAAAAATACACAAAGGAGAACCCAATGAGCGACGATAAATGTCCAAAATGCGGAGCTAGTGCCACAACCGTTTCAAAAGACGGAAAGACCGTTTGTGCATATTGTAATCACGAATACAGAAACACAAACCAAACCAACGATTCTAGCAACTCAATAAATAAAGAGTATCTAAATGGCCCAAGACCAACAATAAACGTACTTGCGCTTGTTTTTCTACTTATTGTATGGTGGCCAATTGGTTTAATTTATCTAATTATTATATCAAGTAAACAAAAAGAATGGGATACTCACCACGGAATCCATTCTGATGACGACAACAATAATACAAAATAAAACAAAGTCTAATATTGGAATATCAATCAAAAATCCAATATTAGACTTTTTTTAAAATGCTTTTTTAATTTCTTTGATAGCATTCTTTTCTAGTCTACTAACCTGCGCTTGCGAAATGCCTATCTCTTCCGACACTTCCATTTGTGTTTTGCCAACATAATATCTCAACATTACAATTTCTTTTTCTCTATCATTCAATTTGGACAATGCATCTTTGAGATTTATGTTTTCTATCCACTTATCTTCACTATCCTTCGAATCACTAACTTGATCCATAAGAAAGATTGTATCATCTCCATCATTATACACAGGATCACACAAAGACATTGGTTCACTAATTGCTTCCAAAGCAATTGCCACTTCTGAGACAGGTACATCTATAAATTCGGATATCAAATCCACACTTGGTTCTTCTGAATTTGTTTTAATTAATTCTTCTCTCGCCTTTAGAACTTTATACGCAGTATCTCTCAAACTACGACTCACCCTAACGCTATTATTATCTCTCAAATACCTTTTTATCTCTCCTATTATCATAGGTACAGCATATGTGGAAAATTTCACATTTTGACTAATATCAAAATTATCTATCGCTTTCATAAGCCCAATACAACCAACTTGAAACAAATCATCTGTATTATCACATCTTCCTCTAAACCTTTGTATAACACTTAATACCAATCTCATATTACAGACAGCAAATTCATCTCTCGCTTCAACATCTCCAGCCTTAAGTCTTCTCATTAATTCCAACTGTTCTTTTCCACTCAACTTTGGTAGTGCATTAGTATCAATTCCTGTAATTACAACCTTTCCCATAAAAACCTCCACAATTTGTATAAGTTTTTACATAAAGATTGAAACTATTCAAAATCGACACTTTTTGTTAAAATATTTAATATTATTGTCATTTAACTAGTATAATTTCTCACAACTAGCAACATATGCATTAAAATTTCAACACACAAACACTTTGTAAAAACAATAATTTATGTCAATTTTGATATTTCCTTTTTCATTCTAACAACAATCTTTTTCTCAAGTCTACTTATATAACTTTGACTAATACCTAAACTATCCGCCACTTCCTTTTGCGTCAACTCATCTCCACCTGACAAACCAAACCTCATCATCATAATTTCCTTTTCTCTAGAATTTAGTTTATCAATCACCTTCCACAGAATTTGTTTTTCAGTATCTTTTTCAACATCTTCCATTGGCGAATCCTCATCACTAGGAAGCAAATCAAAGAGTACGAGTTCATTCCCTTCGCTATCTATATTAAGTGGCTCATCTAGTGACACCATTTGTTTTTGACGACTTATCTTTCTTAAATACATCAAAATCTCATTTTCAATACATTTTGAGGCATATGTAGCGAGTTTAATATTTTTATCACTTCTATAAGTATTAACTGCTTTTATTAGTCCTAAACTTCCAATACTAACAAGATCATCAACATCTACATCTGTATTATTGAATCTTTTTGCAACATATACAACAAGCCTTAGATTATGCTCTATTAGTTTTTGCCTACCGAAACTATCTCCTTTTTCTGCTAGTGCCACGTACTCCTTTTCTTGCTCCTCAGACAACGTGTCCGGCAAAGACTCTCCTCCACATAAATATAAAAGAATTTTCTCCTCATCAATCCCAATCGAGCAAAATAATTTTTTTAGACATTTAAAAAAACTTTTCATACAGCCTCCTTAATAATTAAATCCCTATGTAAAATCAAATCAAATTCATCAAAATTTTTCATAACAAGTGCGACCCGAGCATTTTCAAAACACTGACCAGACACATACATTTTTTCTATCACAAAAGATAAATGTTTTTTCGTCTCTCCCACACTTGAAATATCAACATACTTTACGCCTCTTAAAAAATCCAGATTTTCTTTTTGTAATAAAAATTTTGTTATATCAACCTGCTTATATAATTTCATAAACAATCCTATTGACATTATAGAGACACATTGACCATCACACATCACCCCATTACCACTATCAAATAGCGCAGTGCACTTACAAGACCAACCATCATCATTCAACAATACCTCGTATTTATAACAAGATGTTTTAAATTTATTCTTTATTATTTTGATAGATACGAAGAGTAATTTGACAAGCAAGCCCAGCAAGAGAACAAAACCACCCAAAGGGAAATCCAACGAATAAAGAATTATAGAACTAGCAGTGTATTCTATATTCAAAAAATAAATAATTGCAAGACACCCACCACCCAACAAAAATGTATATGTAACAAACAAAAAATAATATAAAATGTAATCCTTAATACTTTTGTATTTTTTTAAAAATAAAACAAGAATTACAGAAACCAACACCTTATATGTAATCATTAAAAAATTATAATTACTCAAGAATGGCAGCAAAATAGCAAAAATCACACCAAAAACACATAACAAATGCTTTCGTATAGATTGGATTTTTCTGCCAATTGTCGACTCAATCATTCTTATAATCAAATAATTCATCACATAGTTATCTAATATTACATATTCGATTATTATTTCCATATCACCCTCTATGTATAAATATAATACAGGCAACAGATGAAATTTCAAAAATTTAACAAATGGTTTTATGGGCTAAAAAAAAAGAATTAACACATATTATGTTAATTCTCATTTTTACTTAAAATCTATTTTTCAATTTCTTAATAAATGATGGAATATCACTATCATCTATTTCAATTCTACTAGTTGGAATATTCTGCTCGTCTTGCATATCATGTTCTTTCTGTTGTTCTGTCTTGTCCATAGTTTGACTAGACTCATCATGCTCAACAGGATGCACATTTGTCACAATATTTCTCTTCACTTCTTGTTTCATATCCTCAACGGCAGACGCTCCACTAAAACCTGTTGCAATAACAGTAATTTCAACTTCATCTTCCATCTTTGGATCAATTCCACTTCCAAATATTATATTACACGAAGGATCAACAACTTCTTTTACAAGGTCGGCAGACTCATAAACTTCATCTAGAGTCAAATTAGTAGAACCCTTGATATTAAGAATTATACCAGTAGCCCCTTCAATTGTAGTTTCAAGCAATGGACTAGAAACAGCCTGTCTAACAGCCTCAATAGTTCTGTTCTCTCCCTTTCCTCTACCTAGTCCCATATGAGCAAGACCTTTGTTCTTCATAATAGCCTTAACGTCAGCAAAGTCAAGATTGATAAGACTACTAGTTACAATCAAATCACTAATACCTTGAATACCCTGTCTCAAAACATCATCTGCAGTTTTGAACGCCTCAATAATAGGTGTGTTTTTAGGAACAATGGTAAGAAGTTTGTCATTAGGAATAACAACCAAAGTATCTACAACATTTCTAAGTTCTTTGATACCATGTTCTGCATTTTCCATTCTCTTTCTGCCCTCAAATCTGAAAGGTTTTGTAACAACTGCAATTGTTAGAATTCCCATTTCTTTTGCAACACTTGCAATAATTGGAGCAGCACCTGTGCCTGTTCCACCACCCATACCAGCTGTAACAAACACAAGGTCTGTATCCTTCAAAACCTCTTCAATTAATGCTTTGCTTTCCTCAGCTGCTTTTCTACCAACTTCTGGATCAGCACCAGCACCCAAACCACGTGTCAACTTTTCTCCAATTTGAATTCTACTTGGAGCCTTGCTCATAAGAAGTGCTTGTTTATCAGTATTAACAGCAACAAACTGCGCACTAGTAATTCCTGCATAAATCATTCTATTAACAGCGTTATTTCCGCCACCACCAACACCAATAACCTTAATTTTGCATATTGGGGTATGCTCTTCTATAATATCTTGTGTATCATCAATAAATTCCATATCGTTCTCCTATTTATACAAATTAATCGCCATATTCAGCAAACAAATTGAACTAGATAGATCCGGTTTTCTATATAGCAACATTTTTGGGGCAACAAGCTCCACATCTCTATCAAGAACTCTTCTAAAATAATCCTTTATGCCCTCAATATAATTGAGCCCTCCACCCGTTATACAGATTGGTATATAATCAGGCAAAGTCATTTCAAAGCCATCTAGACACTTTTTAATCATTTCAACAATCTTATCAATTCTATTTAAAATAATTTCATTTACTGTTTTTACAGCAAACTTCCTACCATCTTTTGTATCATAAAAATCCAATCCCGAAGGTTTGAGTGTTAAAATAGCCTGCCTTTTTAGATACTCAGCATCTTCAAACGAAATATCCAAAAATTTTGCAATATCAGAAGTTATATATCCGCCACCAAGCGAAAAACTCTTTAATTCCTTAATTCCCGAACCAAGCACTTGAGCAACACTTGTAGTTATATGTCCACAATCTACAACAATCCCACCTTCGCATCTTTTATGTTCAGATATCAAGCCAACACACTCAGCCAAAGTACTAGAAATAAAGTCAAACTGCTTTATCCCCAAATTCTTAAGGATTCCAGAAATTAATAATTTAAACTTATTCTCTACAAGTACATAACCAGTCCTTGCTTGCAACTTATTTGCAATCAGTCCAACAGGATTATTGGTTTTGTTGTCATCATTAACTATAAAAAATAACGGTGCTTTATTGATAACCGAATGCGACGTATAAGGATTCTCTTCCTTATCATCAATAAACATTCCATCGACGATTTTAGTTGTTATCTTGGTCTTTTTTGGAAAAGTTTTTGTAAGCATTGCGTCATATACAAAACAAAACTCTGCAGGAACACCAATGTACAAATTATTAATCTTGCTCTGAAGTTCTTCCTCTGCTCTTTTGATAACATCAGCAATGGACACTTGCAAATTATTCGAGTCTAGAAACTCTCCTCTCGAAAACCCTTCATATTCAATTTCCACACTCGCTAGTAAATTAAATGAATTATTTACATCACCCACACCAGAAAGTACAGTAATTCTCGACGAACCAAAATCAAGAATCGAGGTTAAATTTTTTATCATCTGCCACCTTTAGTTTGAAATTTTCACATTTTTCCTAAAATTAGTATATTATTTAAAAAAAATATTGTCAAATTATAATAACATTAATTATTGAAATACTTTTCAGGAAAAAAATCTTAGACTAACTAAGATTCCATTTTATATCCGACTCAATAAGATTTGGTCCAGAATTGTACCAAACAATAATTTCACAATCTACCGCGCCCTGATTATGCAATTGATTATACTGATAGAATGCGTGCATAATCTTGTCTGTCAATAATTCTTCAAACCTCAAAACAGACAAAGATATTCCACTTCTTGTTTTCATAACTACTAGACTACTATCATACTCTGTACTACTACTATTTATATCAATAGCACTCAAAACCCCTTTGCTAGTTGTAGGATTATAACCCGCCTCACGAAGACTAGTTGACAAAGAATTAATCATAGAACCAATATCGGGTCTCTTTACAAATTCTCCTACTTCAAAGTCTTCAGGGTTTAGAGTTCCACTAAAATTGGTAACTATAGGTCTTGGTCTCAAACCACCTTCCGAATTTGCATTCAATTCTTTTCCAGATATTTTATCAAGAACCTTGCCTTTTTCATCAAGTATGGCATATGTGTCCGAAGACAAACATACCGCATACAAACTCTCCCTCTCAGCACTATGCACAACTATTTTATTAGGAAACTTTGTCTCTATACTTACAACATTGAGATAAGGGAATTCTTTTTCTAGATTGGCAGACATCTCACTTTTATCCAAAAGAAATATACTTTGACCTTTATGGATATCACCAACCAAATCATAATCTTTAAATTTTTGCAATTCACTTTTCGTAGTAAGCCAATTAATACTAATATTTTGCAAAGTAAAAAGAGTACTGTTTATAACAACCAGCACTGTAATAAAAGCCAATACACTAAGCAAAACTATTAGTCTTTTATTCTTCATCGAAAAAATCAATGCTCCTCAAAAAATAAATGTAGACCTCGATTTGTCTACACTTATTTTATCAAATTAAGATTTTTTACACAACAAATTTATAGAAACTATTTATTACATCTTTTAATTTCTGCATTCAATTTACATAAATCCTCTTCAATTGACAGATATCCTCTATCAATATGGTATATATCTTCGACTGTGGTATATCCCTCAGCAGTAAGGCCAGCCAAAACCAAACCAGCCCCACCTCGCAAATCAGATGCAACGACACTCGCTCCATATAATCGTCCAACACCTTTCACAATCGCCATTCTATCTTTAATTGTAATATCAGCACCCATTCTTACAAGTTCACTACAAATTTTAAATCTACTTTCGTATAAATTTTCTATAACAACGCTAGTACCCTTAGATATTGTCTGCATTGCGAGAATTTGGTTCTGAAGGTCAGTTGGAAATCCTGGATATGGCTGAGTCTCAATTGTTGGAATACTATGCAACTTTCCTTTTACTCCTATTTCAATAGAGTTTTTATCACACTTTATAGTTGCTCCAGACTGAACCAACTTTCCAATAAGTGCGTGATTATGCTCTTTTCTAGCACCGTTTAATCGAATATTACCACCACACATAGCACAAGCAATCAAATATGATCCCGCAACAATCCTGTCTTTTATAGGACAATACTGCGAATCGTGTAATTTTTCCACTCCTTCAATTACAATTGTACTACTTCCCGCACCATACACACGTGCACCTAAACTATTTAAAAAATTTTGCAAATCTTCAATTTCAGGTTCTCGTGCTGAATTATATATAATCGTTGTTCCCTTTAAAAGAACACTTGCCATCATAACGTTTTCTGTTGCTCCTACTGACGGGAAATCCAAATGCACCTCTCCCGCAATCATATCTCGTCCATCACAATTTATGTATCCGTGTTTTTCTTCAATTTTAACATTAAGTGCTTTTAACCCTTTAATATGCAAATCTATTGGCCTATTCCCAATGTTACAACCTCCAGGATAAGCAACCCTAGCACGTTTAAACCTCGAAAGCAAAGGACCTAACATAAAAACACTAGAACGCACTTTTTTTGTAAATTCATCTTTAACCAAAAAATTGCTAGCCCCCGATGCATCTATTACAAGAGAATCGCCTTGAAACACCACATTACACCCAAGACTTTCAAGAATTTTTACCATAAACATCACATCAGAAAATCTGGCTATTTTTTCTATTACAATCTTGCCATTGTGTATTACACTTCCCGCAAGAATAGGAAGCAATGCGTTTTTTGCAGTAACGACTTCCAGATCGCCATACAATTCACGCCCACCTTTTATGTACAAAGTCTCCATACAATCACCTTTATGGTTATTTTTTTTCTTAAGATTTTCGAGCAATTAATCGCTCTACTCCATAGTATGGATTTTTTATATAAGATGTGTATGCAAACAAAAAAGCATATAAACACAAGCACATCTATACAAAATGATTACTTATATTTATATGCAAAATTACAAAATATAGTGATTGGAAAAACACTAACTTTCCTGATTCAATCTCTTATCTTTAACATTATCTATAGCGATGACCATTGCCACAAGCAAAGGCATATCTTCCACAGCATTGGTTTCTATAGAATATTTATCAACGAACCACGACCATTCCATAGTAAGAACAGCATATTCTTTATCATTTCTGCTTATATCTAGTTTTCTACTAAAAAACTTACCTAGTATTTTATAGTCTTCAGAGAAATTCTCTGCACCAAAGCTATTTGTAATACTATACTTGTTTTTTCTTATTTGACCGACTGATTCTCCTTCAGCATTAAAAATATATGCTGTATGATGAAGAAAATTAAACCATTTGTTTCTAACAACAAACAATTTATTACCTTGAGCATCCTTTATAATTTTTTTCTTTGTAGGACTAAGCCACTTTCCCTTTATCGTATAAACGACCTGCCCTTCTTCATCTTTAACAACCGACCCACCACCAATGGAAATTAATTTATTTTCAACCAATAATCTCATAAATTCCTCCTAATCAAATAAAACTTACTACTAAAACAGCAACAATTATCACAACAACGGCAATTTTTGCAAACTTCAAGAACTTTTGTTTTTTCTTGGCTTTCTGATCAATTAAGCAAATGTTTTCAACCGCTTGATATTCAATATCTGTCTCAACCTTAACAGCCTCACAATTATTTCTTGGCTGAACAACCCTCAACAAAACATTGTTTTCTTCCCTCAATTTAAAGTTGACTTTGCAATGTGTTGTATAACAAAACTTCTCAAACCTTTGATCAAATATTCCGAAAATACTTATCAAAAAGTAAAATATTTCCATCAAAAACCACAATTTACTATTAAACCTGGAGAAACTAACAATCTCTAACTGACACACATCTTTTTCCGTTGAATGACTAATTATATATTCTTTTTTGCTTTTCTTTTGCGGTTTTACCAATTTGCCATCAAGATAAATTTCAGTATAAGGACGAAGCTTTTTATTTAATTTAAAATTAATAGATTTCATTCTTTACGCCTCCCCTTTATACCTTAAAGAATCCTATAACAAAAACAAACAATGCAATTATGCCGAATATAATATTCAAAATAATTCTACTTGTGAAACCTTTATTTTTACTCAAGCAAAACATTATCACCGAAATCACAGCAAGGGCAACAGCTACACCTGCAATTATATTAAAACTCCCCCAAAAAATGTCACCATACTTATTCAGCGCATCACCTTTAAACAACAATAAACTCTCAAATTTATAAGACAACAAAATTGTACCAAGAGTTAAAATAACCAAACCTATGGCAATTATAAGATTGAAAACAATCAAGAATGGATACAAAATCATTCCCAAAAAACCAAATAAAATTAAAGACATAAGAACAATAGTTAGATTACTACATATAATACCAAGCCTTTCCATATTCATACCAAAAAAATACTTAGCTGGCATAACAGCAGTTTCATTGCGAGAATCCCCCTCGTAAACTATGTCGTTAGCGACACTATTCACGTCTTCAGACTCTCCAGTTTGCACACTTTCAGAAATAATAACATTTTCTTCTTTCTGCTCCGCTACCTGACTTTCTTGTTGAGTTATATTTTGATCTTCATCCATCAACGAAAACTCCTTTTAAGACAATACATTATAGTTAAATTTGAAAACACAAATTTATTTTTACCATTTACTTTATAAATGCTTTTATCAATTTAAGATTATCATATCAAAAAATTCTTGTCAAACATATCAAATAAAAAATACTTTCTGCCCCATAAAGAGACAAAAAGTATTATCTTATTATAATAACCCCAAAATAGAAATAAATTCAAATAACTCGACACAAAAAAATAACAAACCAAAAAATCATTCGGTTTGTTATCAACTAACAAAAAAGAGCAACCTTATTGCTCTTTTTTTCTTACCATTAAATAATGAGATTTTGTCTCATCACATATATCAAAACCCAATCTTTGATATAAGTTCTTAGCAGGATTAGATTTAAAGACTTTTAAATAAATATCCTGCTCTTTATGCTTATCAAAAGCTTTATTTAATATATTCGAACCAATTCCTTTACCCCTATATTCTGGCAACAAACACAAATTGTTAGGACGATATACTTCCTCAGTATCTTCTCCCTCACTAAAAAAACCAATCTTTTTATTATCTGCAATTATCACATAAGAATGTTTGGAATCTTCTTTCATTAAATCAGCAAACATTTCTCTTTGTTTATCTTCATCCCAACCACCATAATACTCGTCTACATATTTTTTATAGCATATTTTTTTAATTTCATAAACAAATTCATAATCTTCATCTTGATATTTTCTCAAAGTGTATTCAATCACAATTCTACCCTCCTTTATTTAATATAACATAAAACCATAAAAACACATACTAATTAAACGAATAAATTTCAAATCAACATATCTTTGATAAAGTAACAAAAATCTTTTTTTATGAGTCAATTCATAAATCTTTATCACTCATCTTGATTGGCATTAACCACATCATTTTTTTCAACGCAAAATACCAATCTAAGCTTTTGAGCAAACGAAAAGCAATTATTGTAATTACACTTCAGGCAGATTAAACTATTAATACGAACAAAATCAAATACCTTATGCTTAATTTTCTTGAGTTAAAAAAATACCAAACGAATTTACATTAGTAATAATGCAACGATTAGATTCTTTATACAAAAAAATCCTATCAAGTTTCTAAAAAAAAGAGCAAATTTATTGCTCTCATTTATTATCTTTCATTCGTTATCTCTGACGCCTGGTATTGCCTTCTAACAATATCTTTGCCAAATTCAATTACCTTATCCCAGTCATCTGACTCATAGCATGAATACTCTTGAATCTTTCTACACTTTTTTTCAAAACCATCAAGAAATTCTCCATCTTCGACTTTTTGACCACCTGTCATATGTAAGATACAATGTTCTAAAGTTCTTGGACTAAACGGTATTACTGGTTTACCAGAAATAAAATGACCATCTTCTGTTTCTTTTAATGGTATAAACATTGGCATCTCACCTGCATAATTAATATATCCAGTTTCATCTTTTTCAAATAAGGGCGAATAACAAAACTCATCAAATTTAGCGTCTTTATTTTTTTCTAAAAAATCTTGCTCTCTAGCATAAATATTTTTCATACGCATCATTTTTTGAGCTTTGATCATTAGCCTTGCTCCATTACGAGCATGAGAAATCCCTTCTCGATTAGTCTCCAACATACTATCATAACGAATTACATTTTGAAAATCTTTCCATAATTTATTCAAAATAATATTCCTTTGTGTTTCTGGAAATGCCTCAATTGCACCATTAACAAAAAGAAATGCCCTATCTTTCATTAATTTAACTCGTCTTATGCTATCTGAAGTTTTTGACTTAAATGTTAATTCTACTATCGGACAGTTATCCTTATCTAAAGAATATTCAACGAACATCGATTTCTTATCGTACGAATTAGATAAAACCCCTTCTTTTTTTAGTTTTACCGCAAAATTAGCCCAATCAGCACCTTGCAAATCAACAAAACCTAAATCCGCAACAAACTCTTCTTTTTGTTCGATTTCTGGCTTTGGATTATCTGCAAAATCCATTTCATTTGATTTATCTTGTTTCTTTTTTAAAAATTCAAAAATCCCCATATATACCCACCAATATAAATTTGTAAAAACATTATACCACAATCAAAAACCAATTTCAATACCCATAAAACAAAAAAAACACATATCGATTTGTATGTGTTTTATAATAAAGGAAGTTGCGAGTCATGAATGCCTGCACAATCAAAACAAAAACAACAACTTCACTATTTTAATAGACAAGTTATTGTCTGTATGATGTTAATCACACCAGTTGCGATTAACAATATTACATAATATATATTCATTCTCTTTATTTTTATTTAACTTGAATACTTCTCTTAATTTATCAGCTATTTCCCATACTTTTCCCCACATTGCATAGTATACCAATCACACACATAAATACACTAATTATTATTCCATCTACTACATCTCGGAAACCCCACAAGAAACAAACTTAGATCTTGTGGAGAGAGGGAAAACCAAACAATTCAAAATATTGTAACTTTTTGAAAATTGTAATATCATATCAATCGAGCGTTTTGACAAGGCAATAATTTTCCCCGTTGGTGAAATAGAACATATTAACATCAATTATTGTATTATCAATCTTAACATTAAAAAAGACACCCAAATCTTATGAATGCCTTTACTTTTTATATTTCTAATTGTTTTTCATTAGTAGCAGCACTTAAAAACTGATTTTCAATCGTTTTTGAAAGTTTATTAATAAAGATTTTTAAACCTTTTGAGTATTGTTCCATTTCAGTCACATGTAATTGTTGAGTTAAATACTGAACCCACTCATCACTATAGTCTTTAATTTGTCTTCCATATTCGCCATTATGGTGTATATTAACCAAAAAAGTATAATCCGTAAATGAATAGGTTATACAAAAATCTGACAATTTGCATTCACTATAAAATTCTGGCCCCTCACCTACAATTTGTTGTTCTGAATAATCAAATTCATCATAAATTCTAAATTTAATATCTCCTAAAAAACTGGGAAAATCTTCTTTTATAAAATTTAAAAATATTTGTTTTATCCTATTATCTTTATACATTTGTTTTGTTAAATTAACACTGCTATTTTCAACATAAATATTATGAATGTCTCTCATAAAATACTCCTAACTATTTTAATTATATCATAAAACACCACGTTTTTCAATATCAAAAACAAAAGTGTATACAAGTTGCATGTAATTTGTATACACTATAATTAAAAGAATTCAATTTTGCTTTCCTACTCTACCTATCCATATTTAATACAACACCTATTGCACTCTTAAAAACCAACATAAAAGTTGAGCCGACAGAGACAAACGGAAGCGACAAAACTATTGGTGGAATGAAACCTCATTAATATCAGTTATCGCATAAAAAAATAAAAAGGTAAATCAAATACATTCAATTTACCTTTTTTATTTTTATTCAGTTGCGGACTCCCAAATAACAGGTGTCTTACCATCAGTATCATAATGCCAATAATTATATCCATCAGTAGGTTCCGTATCCGAATAATAATATCTCGTTTCATATGCAGAACTTCCAATCAAACCAGAATCTATGTCTGCAAGCTCATCCTTGGTCAATTCAAAAAATACATCAATTGGTTGGTTATCATTATTTTGGAATACATTCCAATAGGTCGGAAATTCAACATCAACATCTTTACTTATAATAAATTTAGTATATGGACAATCATCAGTTGCAGGATAGATAAAACAAAATCCTATTATTTTTAAAGTTCTTTGACTATCTCCAACTCTACAAAGTGTAATATTTTTACCTAACGTTAGATATGGATTACTAGTATACGTAGAACCTTCTTCAATACTAAGCAACTTTAATGTATTTTTTGTATAATCAGCTTTATATATACAAATAACGCTACCTATTTGTTGAGAAATATAGTCTCCTAAATAAGTTAAACTAGAATCACCAGATTCATCTTTGTTTGGAAATATTATAGGAAAGGAAACACTTCCTGTATATGTTTTAGGCACAATATAAACCATATGTTCTCTTGAATAGTTAGTGCTTATATCATTAACAACGTAAAATTTACCATCATTAAAAACAACTTCTGGTAACGATATATACCCTACACCATTATGGGAAAAACTTGCAGTTCCATTGTAAAATGAAGCAGTTTGCTCCTCTTCATTAAAATAATACTCAAAATCTCTTCCACCAGCAGAAGTTAGAGTTTTTAAATCTTCTTTCCATTTAGCATATAAAGTAATATCAGTATTTACGATTGAAGTCAATTCAAAAACACGTATATCCGAAGACGTATACCAACCATCAAAATAACTATTTAAGACATCATCCTGAAATTCATAAAGCACAAATCCCCTACCAAGTTCAATTTGCTTACTATAAACAAGGTCAACATTCCCCTTTTCTACAATATTGCTATGCTCTACGAAACCATCAACATCAAATGATAATCCTTTATCAAAACAACTTTTTAACACATTATAATCTGTGTTTTTAAAATTTAAATCATATAAGACTGTGCAGTAATCCTTGTCATCATCTGCCAATACTTCACATTTTTCTTCTAACTTTTCTATTTTATCTTCCAACTTTGAAATCTCATTTTCAAGGATTTCTATCTTTGAATTTAATGATTGACTTTCTTTGTTGCTACACCCCGCAAACACAAAGGTCAAAGCACAAAACATTAAACCCATAATCATTAACACAAATATCTTCTGTAATTTATTTTTCTTCATTTTTTCTCCTTTTTATAATTTTCAATAATTATATAGAACATTTTGTTCCAAGTCAAGTATTTTTGAACATTTTGTTCTAAACTAATATTAATGACGAAGTTTCCAGAAATATTGAAAGATTTAAGAAAAGAAAAAAATATGTCAAGACAAACTCTTGCAAATTTAATATTTGTAAATGTTAGGACAATCAGTTATTGGGAGTTGGGACAAAGAGAATGTAATTTAGAACAACTAATAACATTGTCTAAAGTTTTTGATGTAACCACAGATTATTTGTTGGGTTTGGAAGATTAAAAAATAAAGCAAAATCATTTTGCTTTATTTTTATTTTTTAAGAAATTTAATTCAAACTTGCTTTTCTTAAATTCTTCCACATTTTCCTTACTTTTCCCCACATTGCATAGTATACCAATAGCACCCATAAACACACTCAAAGATGTCCCACCTGCCGAGATAAACGGCATAGGTATTCCAGTGGGTGGAATGGAGCCCGTGACAACAGCAATATTTATAAGTAGCTGAATTGCAATCACACTTGTTATACCACTAGCTAGATACGTACCCATTCTATCTGAGGCATTAAGAGCAATTTTGATTCCAAGTGCAATAATAATTACATAAATTGATAAAATTAGTATAGACCCAATTAGTCCAAACTCCTCACCTATTATTGCAAAAATAAAATCGCTTTCTGCAAATGGCAAAAACAAATATTTCTGTCTACTATTAAAAAGCCCCACTCCAAATAAACCACCAGCACCAAGAGAATAAAGAGATTGAATCAATTGATAGCCTTCTTCTTTTGGATTTGCCCACGGATTGATAAAAGCAAGCAACCTATCTAGCCTATATGGTTCTAATAATATTAATAACACCGCCAAACATAAAGCAGGTATGCCAAGGATTACAAAGTGTTTCCAACTCATACCACCAATGATAAGCATTATTACCATCACCATTCCAATACACATAGTAACACTCATATTCGGCTCAAGAATAACTAGCAAGCATATTATCCCACCCGAAACAAGAATGGGAAGAATACCCTTGAAAGTCTTCGTTTTTTCATAATTTTTTGAAAGATACGAACTAGCAAATATTACAAAACCAAATTTGGCGACCTCACTACTCTGTAAATTTAGTCCTGCAAAACCAATCCAACGTCTAGCACCATTTGCAGAAATTCCAATACCTGGTACAAATACCAATAACAAAAGAATGACAGAAATTGATATAACCCACCAACGTAATCGATAATATCTATGATAATCTATCTTGCTCGTAATGCAAAACAATATTACACCTAAAACAAATCCAAATAATTGTTTTTTTACAAAATGAAAGGAATCTCCAAACAAAACATCACTGGAATATGAACTAGCACTGTATATCATCAACATTCCAAACAAACAAAGAAACAAAACTAAACACACAAGCAGGATATTAATTTTTTTAGACTTTGGCATTAATATACCCCTTGACTATTTTTGCAAACTCCTCTCCCCTTTGTGCATATCCTGTAAACTCATCAAAACTAGCACAGCCTGGAGACAAAAGAACAATATTACTTTCTTTTGCAAGTTTGCAAGCTGTATTGACGGCATCTGAAAAACGAGCAACTGATAGAACCCTATCGAATCCACATTTTTTCGCACAAGCCACAATCTTTTTTCTAGCACTACCAAAAGCAACTACTTGATCTATTTTTTCAGAATAGGTTTGAAATAAACTCTCAAAGTTCAATTTTTTGTCTACCCCACCAAGCAAAAGTATTACCTTATCTTTGCATATCTTCAATGCGTGTAAAGAACTATGCACATTTGTACTTTTACTATCATCAATATATTTGATTCCATTTCTACTTTCTACAAGTTCAATTCTATGCGGAGACACTTTAAAACTTTTTATAGCATTCACAATTCTAGCTTTATCTACTTTCAACAGTAATCCTACCAATACACTTGCTAAAACATCTTGCACAATTCCATATGTATGCTCTATCTCATCTAAACAAACTATTTCTTCTACCTTACCAAGATTGGCATATATTTTATTTTTGTATACATACACGCCTTTAACTTTCTCAAATTCAGATATGTAATATTTTCTTGCCTTTATATCCTTTGTTCGCTCCATAATTATTTTATCGTCCGCATTAAGCACCATCATAGACTTTTCTGTACAATTCTTAATCAATCCCATTTTACTTTGTATGTAGTTTTCAAAAGTCTTGTGTCTATCTAGGTGATCTTCTGCAATATTCAAAATAACAGAAATAAAAGGTTTGAACATACACGTCGTTTCCAACTGAAAAGAACTGACTTCACAAATTAAAAATTCATTATCTTGATTATATGCTGTACTTAACGGCTTTCCAATATTACCAAACGCCCCACATTTAAAAGACGTTCCAACAATATCATTAACAAGTCTAGTTGTTGTAGTCTTACCATTAGTACCAGTAATCGCAACTACGGGAGACGATGTAAACCAATATCCAAATTCCAATTCGCCAATTACTTTAATACCAATCTTCTCTGCATACACAATATATTTATTATACACACTAACACCAGGGGAAACTATCAACAAATCAAATTGTCGTATAAACTTTTTAGATAGCTTACTACAATATTTCCCCCCAATTATTTTCTTCCCACTATCCCATATTTTATAATCAACACCTTTTAATTTTTTTAGCACAACTTCAACAGACTGCCCACTTACACCATAACCCATTATTAAAACGTTTTTATAACCAAACTCCATAAACACCTCACAAATACAAACTTATTGTCAACACACATAAGATTATTGTCATTATAACATACAAAATTGTAACCTTTGCCTCGTGACTACTTGATTCAAAATGATGATGAATTGGTGACATTTTAAATATTCTTTTCTTTGTTAATTTATAACTAACAACTTGCAATATCACACTAACGCTAGTCAAAACAAAAGCAAATCCCAAAATCAAAATAAGTAAATATTGCCCACTCAAAGCAAAAGACGAAGCCAATAACCCACCTAACGCAAGAGAACCAGTATCGCCCATAAAGACTTTTGCAGGGAACCAATTGAAACATAAGAAACCCAGAACAGCACCAACCACTCCAAGCAATACAATCGACAAATTAACAAATTCAGACTGAACAACACCTTCAATCCCACCTGATATAATTACAAGAATTATAGAGAATGCAAAAATTACAACAGAACTAACACCACCACAAAGGCCATCTAGACCATCTATCAAGTTTACACTATTAACAACCGCAACATAAAATATTATTACAAACGGAATAATACCCCAACCAATATTCCATTCAATATGCGAAAACGGAATCAATATAACTCCACCATTCATTCCGGACAGGTAAATATACACAGCAAGTACCGACGCAATTCCAAGTTGTCCCAGAATTTTTTGATATGGTTTCAAACCCTCGTTATGCTTGTACTTAATTTTAATATAATCATCTAAAAATCCAAGCACACCAAAAAACAACATCGACATAATTGATATTACAGCAAAAGTATTATTCTTAGACCAAAACACAACGAGCCCTAGTATTGATGAAATTATAAATACAATTCCACCCATCGTAGGCGTGCCAGATTTTCCCTTATGCTGTTCAACATATACAAGAATACTTTGCCCAAACTTTAATTTTTTCAACCATTTAATAATAACTGGCGAAATCATTAAAGATACAAAAAAACACAAAACCAAGTTTAATAATCCAAACTTCACTTATATTTCTCCATCAACTTCAAAACACAATCTTTTTCACTATAAGGAACTCTCTCATCTCCTATTTTTTGAAATGTTTCCGCACCTTTCCCTATTAATACAACTATATCACCAACTTTGGAAAGTCGATACGCAAGGTCAATCGCAGAACCCCTATCACTCTCTGTATGAAAAACCACATCACCAAAAGCTGGAATAACGTCTCTACAAATATCTTCAAATGGAGTATTTCCAGAATTATCCGAAGTCAAAACTATCTCATTAGAAAACTTTGATACCACACTGCCCATTGATTCCCTTTTTTCTTTATCACTATAACCAACACACCCAAACACACTTATTATTTTTGAATCAGAATAACTCTTTATATGCTGAAGAAGTTTTTCAATACTATCTGGTGTATGCGCAAAGTCAATTATAAATGTTCGTCCGTTTATATTATATACATTAAATCTCCCTTCAATAACATCAATACTATTTATAGACCTTTGCAACACAGCCGACTCAACACCCATCAGTCTTGCAACAGTTAATGCAGAAAGAATGTTATACACGCTATAGTCTCCAACCAATGGCACATTACAATCAATCACATCATCCATAATATTTGCAACAAATTGAGTTGAGTCCAAAGATAATTTCACTTTTATCGCAAATGAATTAGACGGATTCAAAACACCATAACTAACACAAGGAACATCGGTCTTATATGCAATTTCTCTTCCATAAAAATCATCTATGTTCACAACACATTCTTTCATATTTGCAGATTTGAAAAAATCCATTTTGACCCTAGCATAGTTTTCCAAACTTCCAAAAAAATCAAGATGCTCTTTTGTGATATTTGTAAATACACAGACATCAAAACTTATGCCATATATTTTTTTATAGTATATAGCCTGTGCACTTACTTCCATTATAACAACATCAACTCCAAGTAGTTTCATTTGATATAATATGTAATGCAACTCAAAAGGATCTGGGGTTGTAAACGTATTTTCCATTCGGTTTTTGCCAATAAATATCCCATTTGTGCCAATAACACCTGTTTTAAACCCAGTATTTGACAGCAAATGATTTATAATAAACGATGTTGAAGTTTTACCAGCCGTACCAACAATTCCAATCACCTTCATTTTATCTACACATTTATTGTAGAAGTTTTTTGCAATAACACTCATTGCTTTTCTTATATCAGACACAAATACATAGCATACACCTTCTAATATTTCAACACCTTTATCTTCAGTCACAACACAGCATACACCACAAGCAACCACATCTGCTACATATTTATTACCATCAAAATTTGCGCCCTTAATACAAACGAACAACCCACCTTTCATCGCATCTCTTGAAATATGTGTAACACTTTTTATGTTATAGTTTTTGAAATTTTTTAGTTCACAATCAATCCCTTCTAGAACCCTACTCAATCTCATAATTCACCTTTAATATTTATTTAAAATATTATAACATCTACACAAAAGCCATTATTACCATACGACAAAAATAGACAAGCACAAGCTTACCTATCTCACATATTTCTACAAAAAGAACAACACTTAGATTTCACTATCACTCAAACACACTCAATCATTACAATTCCATTTTTTACAACCTCAGCCCCAGGCATTGGAAACTGCCTTGTCACCATATCCCCATCACCCTGAATTTCTACCTGCAAACCATTCTGTTCAAGAATGTTAACAGCATCATATACACCTTTGCCAATTACATCTAACATTTGAACTTTTTCGTTTAAAATATCATTCTGTATTTCATCTGGATTTACAGGTTTATAATTTCCATACTCAATAATATCTTCAAAAACCATCTTTGCATAAGGCGTGGCAACAATTGAACCGTAATAACTATCTCCTCCCGGCTCATCTACTGTAATCAAAATTACATAATCTGGGTTTTGAGCAGGAAACGTGCCAACAAACGACGCAATATATTCTCCACTAATTTTTCCATTGGAATATTTTTGAGTTGTTCCCGTTTTCCCTCCAACTTCATATCCTGGAATAAAAGCATAATACCCACTATATTGCTTAATAACGTCCAACATCATATTCTTCATAATTGCACTAGTTTCTTTTGAAATTGTTTTATTTATTTCTTTTGGATTAACACTATTCACAACTTCACCATTCGTATCAATTATTGATTTTACAAAATAAGGCTGATATAATGTTCCGCCATTTACAATACTACATATTGCAGAAATTAATTGAAGAGGGGTCATTGCAACCGCTTGACCAAAGCCCATTCTCGCAACATCAACCGTTTTTGACAAATCATAATCCATTACAATCCCAGCACTTTCACCTAAAAAATCCACTCCAAGTTTTGAGCCAATACCAAATTTTTCAAACATCTGATAAACTCTATCTTTTCCTAGCCTCAAAGCCAAATCCACAAAAACACTATTGCAACTATTACACAATCCCTCACTTAAAGTCTGATGTCCGTGACCAGTCAATTTCCAACATTTAATTTTTTCATTATCAACCATTCTATAACCAGGATCAAAAAAAGTATTATTTAAGTTGACAACTCCTTCATTTATAGCCATCGCCATAGTTACACATTTAAAAGTTGACCCTGGTTCATAAACATCAACAATATTAATATTTTTAACAGTCTCCATCAATTTTGAAACATCGTCCCTTGGAACATTATTCAAATCAAAATTTGGTAAAGTTGCCATTGCAACAATTTCTCCAGTATTCGGATTCATAACAATCGCACTCGCCGTTTTCGGTTTTTGTTCTTCAACAAGTTTTATCAAGGCTCTTTCTACCGATTTTTGTATATTAATATCAATAGTCAATTCCAAATCCAGCCCAGGAATACTCGGAACATATGTACTCAAAGTATTATCAATCTTTACACCTTTTACATCACTTTCTTCTAAGACAAAACCATTTACACCCGTTAAATATTTATTATAATACGCCTCAAGACCAGCCTGCCCAACATTATCAATCGTCGTAAAACCCAAAACCTGCGTCAAAGAATTATTATACGGATAATATCTTGAATTGTTTTCACTAAACACAACACCGCTTAAATCAAGACTCTTAATTCTCTCAACAACCGCTTTATCAACTTGCAATTTTATTAAACTTTCACTAACAAACCTATTCGACACTTTTTTAAATACAGCATCATAATCAAGCGAGAAAATCTTACTCAACTCATATGAAACTTTTGTTTTATCTTTTACCATAGAGGGTCTAACATATACATCGTAGGTACTATAATTAGTTGCAAGAGCCACGCCATTTCTATCAAAAATACTTCCCCTTATTGCATTTAGAGGCAATTCTCTCGACCACTGATCTATAGCCTTTGCCTGAAGCCACCTATTTTTGATAAGTTGCAAGTACCCCAATCTCACAGTAATTAACAAAAAAACAAAAGACACTAGCAGAAAAACTGCTAGTAGTCTTTTTTTTAAAGAAAATATTGAATTATTTTGCATATTACCTACCCAAATACACGGCTAAGAAAATTACAAACAGCATCAAACCAATTAGTTTCACCTTGTAATTCAACAACTTCTGCCTTTTCACCAACAGAAATAGCCACAATATTTGAAGAAGAAATTTCCGAATATCCCATATCCTGAAGTTCTTGTTTGATTACTTCTGGATCAGTAAGTTCATTATACAAACCTTCAGCTTGTGCCAAGGTTTGTTCATAAGAAATTACTTCTTCTTGCAAGTAACTTATGCTACTACCCATTCCGTTTATGACAAACACATTGTATATACACAAAAATGCCAATAGTATAGTCACAGCCAAAGTAGTTCCCATTGCAAGTGCAACACGGAATGGCACACGAGTCGACACAGCATTAGTTTTAACTTGTGTCAAAGACTTGATTTTTTCTTCATCAATTGTAATTTTATCATATTCTTGATACAACTCTTGCAACTTATCAGAATTAAAGTTTGTATCAAACTTCTCTACTTGTTGCTCAACAACGCTAGACTGTTCCATTTCTTCAGAAACAGTTTCTACAGCTATGTTTTCATTTTCAGAATACGACACCTTTCCGAAAGCACTCATTTTTCATTCTCCTTTTAGATTTTTATTTTTTGAAGCACACGCAACTTAGCACTACTACTCCTTTTGTTATTTTGCAACTCCTCTTTCGTAGCCTCAATTGGCTTTTTCGAAACAAGAATAGCATCTTTTCTGTGATTACAAACACAAAATGGAATAGTTTTATCACAAATACAATCAGTTGTACGCAATTTAAAGACTTGTTTTACAATTCTATCCTCAAGTGAATGAAAAGTAATGATAGCAATTCTACCCGCATCTGCAAGCATATCTACCATTTCATTAATAGCATTTTCCAGTCCTTCCAATTCTCCATTCACTTCAATTCTGATTGCTTGAAATGTTTTCTTTGCAACACTTCCTTTGCCCCAGAATTTTTTTGGAATCGCACTTTCAATTAGCGAAACCAATTCCCCAGTTGTCTTAATTCTTTTTTCTTCCCTTGCCTCAATTATTTTATTAACAATGAGTTTTGCAAAAGATTCTTCCCCATAATTATATAGTATTCTCAAAAGTTCATCTCTAGTATAATTATTAACCACATCTTCAGCAGTCAAACTCGAACTTTTGTCCATTCTCATATCTAGCGCACCATCAAATCTATATGAGAACCCTCTTTCTGGAGTATCAATCTGATAACTACTAACCCCCAAATCAAGAAGAATACCATCTACCTGCTGTATCCCCATTTCCAAAAGTTTGGCTTTCATATTCTTAAAGTCACTTTTTACAAAAACAACTTTATCGCCATATTCAGCCAATTTTTTGCTTGTAGAAGATAGAGCATCATCATCTTTGTCAAAGGCAATCAATTTTCCTGTCGTGAGCCTTTTTAGGATTTCTCCACTATGCCCACCACCACCTAAAGTACCATCAACATAGATACCCGTCGGCTTAATATTAAGCCCCTCTAGACACTCATTCAGCAGTACTGGAGTGTGTTTAAAATTATTTATAAATGTTTCTTCCATTTTCACTCCTACTTTCTTTGTTCATTCATAAATAAACACACTCATAAATTTATGCATAAACAATGAATATTTTTTAAAGAGTATACAAAATCAAGTCACATCAAAGTAGTTTTTCAACCAACTCTTTATACTCATAATTATACATTAACAACTCATAAATTCAAAACAAATTCATAGTCTTTTAAAAAGAATTTATACATTTTTTGAATATTTACACAATAGTTATCCACAATTGTGGATAACTTGTATTTTTTATATTTTTTTAATTTTTTCGCTTTATTTAGCAAGTATTTTCAATAAGTTCGAAATTTTGTTTGAAATAATTTGTTATATTTATGCACAATTATACTTTTATAACCGACAAAATTTTACACAAATTTTATTTATAAAAATACAATATTAAACATCTCTTTGTGGATAACTCTGTGAATTATTCAAATTGCATAAATATAAATTCATCAAAAAGAAAATCTAGTTATTTTAAAATATCCCTATATATAGGCACATTTACAAATACAAGACACAAAATTACACAAGTTTAGAGTTATCCACAAAAAAGAAGTGATTATACAAACAACCACTTCAATTATGCAATCACAATATTTCTACCAATTTATTTTCTACTAAATCACAAGATGTCAAATAATATTTAATGCCATTCTTCTCAAAAACCAATTTTTGTTTTTTGTCATAACTATGCAAATGCCCAAAAACAACAATATCAACGTTATATTTTTCAAATAACGACATCATCTCACTGTCTTCCATTTTATAATTAAACGGAGGAAAATGTGTCATAACAATGAGCTTGTCTCCATCTTGCCTCAAAACTTGAGCAGACCTCAGAGACAAATCCATTCGAATTAATTCTCTTTTGTATATTTTCTCATCTTGCGACTCAACCATTCCCTCAGGAACAGTCCAACCCCTTGAGCCACAGACAACCACACCATCGAACCTAACAGCATCATTCTGAAGTGCAAAAGTCTTCTCATCAAGATTTCTACGCAATTCACCAATAGCACTCCACCAATAATCGTGATTTCCCTTAATTATTACTTTGTTTCCTCTCAAGGACTTAATATAATTCAAATCATCAACAGCCTCACCCAAACGCATTGCCCAAGAAATATCCCCAGAAATCAAAACAACATCATCGTCCGACACCTTCTGATTCCAGTCTTTTTCAATTTCTTCTAGATATCCGTCCCAAACAGGACCAAATATATCCATAGGCTTTTCACTATTAATACTCAAATGCAAATCACTTATAGCAAATACTTTCATAATTTCTCCTAAGATAATTTTAACAAACTTTGTAACATTTAACAACTCCATTATGCAAAAAACTGATAATCTTCACAAAATGCCAAAAAAAAATCCACCTATATTTTGAAGGTGGACTAAATTGATTTAATTTAAATTACATTGAGTTGGAGAATTGACCGATTGTTGAGCAGGATACAAAGGCAAATCAAAGAATCCAGTACAAACGTCTTGAGTAAAGTCTTGACAAGGCGGAATCTGACAATAGCCATATGTAGGCACTAACAATTCAGCATCAACAACAACCCTTATAATAAGCGTCAAACAAGGACTAATAGTGAATGTCGAACCATCAACAAAAGCCCCACCCGAACAAATTGCATTAGCAAAAGCGGTTACTTGATAAGGTACAACAGAAGGTTGTGGTACATATAGTACAACATCAATAGGAATATTAATTGATCCAACACCACTTCCTACAACACCATTAGCATCTGTATAGCTTACAGTAATAGGAACAACAACAGTTCCTGTAACCCTTGCAAAACAAGGTTTATCATCAAATCTATCTACAAGCAAATTATTGATAGTTACATTATTAGTTTGCGTAGAACAACTAACAAATGTCAATGGCAAAGCAGGATCTGCAGGAACCAAATCAGTTAATGTTATTTGCGTATTGTCCAATTGTAATTGTTTCATACACGCATCAAATACTTTTGTCGTTTGAATACAAGCCTTTTCACACAATCCTTGCAAAGGATTACCAGTTATAGGCCCAGGATTACAACCTTGTCTGTTTCCGGAAAAAAAAGACATAAAATTACCTCCTAAAAGATTGTATGGTAATTTATATGCCTTTTATATTCAAAAAGTGACAAAATCTGAAAAATAATTATTTTTAGTATTTATTTATAATTTGCATACTATATTATTTTTCTAAAACAGACTCTTCCTTGTTTATATTTTTTATCTCGTATTGAGTTCCCCTTGAGTCTGAATAACCATAATAACTTCTATGCACTGCCATATTTTTCTTATCAACAATATGATATTTACCAGAAAGATGTTCTTTCAAATCATTATATCCAGCACCAATAGTAACCCTTTCAACAGCCACACCTTTTCGATTCATCGCATTCATTATCGCCACAGCAGAAGAATTGACCGCCTTATCAAAATCAGTATAAGTAACACAACGCCCCTGCCTAGTTTTTTTGCCATACCTTAATTCATTTATAATATTAGTTGGTATCTCAATATTGTCATAACAAATAGTTTTTGTTTCTGGATCATAATAGATATATGCCTGAGCAAGAATTCTTTTTTCATCAGTCAAACAACCATTACCATCTTTGACATTCTCCTCAAAAACTAAGAATCCCGCATTTTTATTTGTATATCCATCTATTACACAACTCTCAGCCTCAGACCCGAATCGCTGACAGCAATTGGTTATATCTCCCAAAACAAACCCTAAAGGATCATCTTTTTCAAGAACTCTAAAAGTAATTGCATCATCACATTTAGCCTCATCAGCACAAATAACAGAATCACCCTTTGTCACTTTTGCACTATCAAATATTTCTTGCATTCTCTCGAATTGCGCTTGCGAATATCCATACCTACCCACAAGTCCCGCAAACTCTTTATTACCAATATTCACATAATTATATACAATCTGATTACAATGCTCTGCTACAAATCTAGGAGTCAAGCACGCCCTTCTTTCATTTGTATTGACTGTTCTATTTGGAAACGCTTTTACAATATTATCAAAATTATTATGTGCCGACCACAAATAATCTTGCCCACTATGATAGCCTCCCGTATCTATATCAAACCACATAAAATTATGGTCTTTTCTATAGTATTTCATAAAGAACTGCGCAAACATTGGATTATATGGTCTTTCTATTTGAAAGCCAGTAAACCTCTCGTGAAGATCGCTTCCAATTATTTCTGCAAAATCATTTTTAACAACGACATCATTCAAAACATAATCATAAGCCTTTCTAGCCTCTAATGGATTTTCAGAAAAACCACCTAAAGCATAGTAAATTTTAAACAATCCATTCAAAGACTCTTCCTTACCATCAACCAACAAATCAAACCCCAACTCGCGAACCAATCTACCATATTGAATATCATTTTTGTTTTTGTAATAATTTCCAAAAATATCACAAGGAAACATTTCCATAATATATCTTTGAGGAATATATCTTGTACTATGCATTTCTTTTAATTTATTCGCCGTTACGAAGTTTTTTCGATAATTATGAGTAATATTGTATTCAGTTAAAAACGGATCCAACATATCAACATAGGAATGTTTTGCCAACTCTACATCTTCTCGAGTTGTAATGGTCATACCACCATTTTCTCGATCAAAATAAAAATAGTTACAATACCCCAAATCTTCTATTCCATTATCATTTCTAATAACCAAATCTTTGTGTGGATTTTTGAAAGTAACCTTCTTCAAATTAGAACAATAAGCAAAGGCATTTGCCCCTATTCTAAGAAGTGTTGACGGCAATTCAACCGTTTTAAGAAGATTACATCTTTGAAACGCCTCAGAATCAACTCTTAACAACCCCTCATTGAATTTAAGATCTGTCAAGCTAGAACAAAAATTAAATGCCGCCACTTCCAAACCTACGACATTTTTCATTCCCTCTACAACTTGCAAACTCACACAATGATCAAAGGTTCCTCGTCTAACAATGGTTACCCCATCTGGAATATTAATCTTCTCTAAACTTCCACAACTAAAAAAACATCTATCACCTATATACTTCAGAGATTCCGGCAAACGAATATCTTTCAGCTCCCAACAACCAGCAAAACACTCCTGAGAAATAGACGTTACACAATCTGGAATTTCAATCTTTTCCAATTTTGAACAACGATGGAATGCCGAGTCTTGAATCTTATTCAATACCTTGGGCATTTCTAATTGAGTCAAATTAACACATTCTCTAAAGCAAAACAAAGGAATAACAAACATACTTTCTGGAAGTTTTACCTTTTTCAAATTCTTACAACTTCTAAACGCACCCGCACCTATAAAATCCACACTATTCGGAACTTCAACCGATTCTAATCCCGAACCCTGAAAGACACAAGTCCCCAAACTCAAAAGACTTTCTGGCAAATTTATACTCTTTAAATTTTCACAACCAAAAAACGCCGACCCCTCAATTCTCTCAAGACCATTCGGCAAATTGACTTCACTAAGAGAACTAAAATTACTAAACGCAAAATTATTTAATGCTTTTACACTTTGGGGCAAGACAACTTTTCGAACAGTCGAGTGATTATGCCCACTTGCTTGTAACACATCACTCATATTTGGAACTACTTCAACACCATTCCTCATATGCAGTTCGTAAAACACTTTGTTTTCCTTATCAACTTTCTTGATAAGATCAAACTGATCAAACATATCTCCACCTTTATAAAAAATCCCATAATTCTAATTAATATATTTTATCATATACATATTTGCAAAGTCAATAGTCACTATTTTGTACAAAATCGCCCTTTATCTCTGAACATCAAAAAAGAGTAGTAACATCAAAAGTCACTACCTCTTTCTTCTAAAAATTGATCCATTTTATTTAAAATATCCAGCCTACCATATCCTGTATCGCTTGAAGATGGGAAAACATTATCTTTCCCCACACCAAGAAAATTTGCTATTTTTTGCATCTGAGGCTTTACTTGGCTTTTCCCAAACTTATCACACTTAGTTGCAATTATAATAAAAGGAATCTGATAGTAATTCAAAAATTTAAGCATTTGTTTATCTTGTGCTGTGGGTTCAATTCTACTATCGACAAGCATACATACACATTTCAAATTCTCATTCTCAACCAAATACGGCTCAATCATTCCCTGCCAACCTTCTACCTCGGATTTACTTGCCTTTGCATATCCATACCCAGGAAGATCAACAAAATAAATGTTGTCATTAATCAAAAAATAATTAATAAGCCTAGTTCTACCAGGAGTGGAACTAGTTTTACAAAGTTTATTTTTCTTAGTTAGCATATTTATAAGACTACTTTTGCCCACATTACTTCTGCCAACGAAGGCAATTTCCATCTTACCACTCCCCATCATTTTCTGAGGATTGGTAGCACTAGTCTCAAATACTGCACTTTTTATTTCCATAAGACTCCTCTATGCAGATTTTTCTTCTGTTTCTTTCTCTTCTTTCTTCCTTATAACTTCTGGTTCTTTACCATTAACGGTATCGTCTGTCACAACAATTTTCTCAATTGTCTTGTCATCAGGTGTTACAAACATAATGTCTAGCATTATATCTTCCATAATAGTCCTAAGTCCTCTAGCACCTGTTTTCAACTTCATTGCCTTTTTAGCTACAGCTTTTACCGCACTATCCTTGAAGTCAAGTTTGACACCATCAATTTTGAACATTGTATTATATTGTTTTACAAGCGCATTTTTAGGCTCTGTCATAATCTTCACAAGAGCGTCTTCTGTAAGTTCGTCAAGCCCAACAACAATTGGAAGTCTACCAACAAACTCAGGAATAAGTCCGTACTTTATCAAATCTTGTGGTTGAATGTTCTTAATAATTTCACTTGTCTTTTTCTCTTCGGCTTTTACATCTTCTGCAGAGAACCCTAGACTTGTCTTGTTTTGACGTTTCTCAATAATTTTATCAAGCCCAACAAAAGCACCACCACAAATAAATAAGATATTTTTAGTATTAATTTGAAGAAGTTCCTGTTGTGGATGTTTTCGACCGCCTTGTGGTGGAACATTTGCAATAGTACTTTCAATAATCTTTAGAAGTGCTTGTTGTACACCCTCGCCACTTACGTCTCTTGTAATACTTGGATTCTCTGACTTACGAGTAATTTTATCTATTTCATCAATATATATAATTCCCTGTTCAGCCTTTTTGATATCGCCATTAGCATTCTGAATAAGTTTCAAAAGAATGTTCTCAACATCTTCTCCAACATAACCCGCCTCAGTAAGACAAGTAGCATCAGCAGTTGCAAATGGAACTTTTAGAATTTTTGCAAGTATTCTTGCAAGCATTGTCTTTCCACTACCTGTAGGTCCAATGAGCAGAACGTTACTCTTCTCCAAATCAAGAGCTTCTTTTTTTGTATTCTCGTTCTTTTCAATATCAATGTTATAATTAATTCTCTTGTAATGATTATATACAGCAACACTGAGTACTCTTTTTGCCTCATCTTGTCCTATAACATACTCATCTAACATTGCCTTTAATTGTCTAGGAGTTGGCAGTTGAATCTTGTCTTGTGTTTTTGCTCTTTTTGCTTTATCCAACATTTCGGAACATACAGATACACATTGTTCACATATGAACGTTGAGCCATCTGGGCTAGTAATCATATTTTTGGTTTCGAGCTGAGTTCTTCCACAAAAAGAACACTCCATAATAATCTTGTCCATTCGATCGTCCATTAAAAATCCCCCATATAAAAAATGTACTATGCTAGTTATATATATTACCTTCATTTAGGCAAAAACAACAAATAGCATAGTACCTCTCAATAATTTATTTTTCCCTTGTAATTACCTTGTCTACCAAGCCATATTTTACCGACTCTTCTGCAGTCATAAAATAATCCCTATCAACATCTTTGCTGACTTTTTCAATAGATTGACCGGTATTTTTTGAAAGCATTTCTATCATCTTTTTCTTAGTTTGAATGATATGATTTGCAGTGATTTCAATATCACTAGCTTGACCTTGAGCACCACCCAATGGCTGATGAATCATAACTTCGCTATTTGGCAAACAAAATCTTTTTCCTTTTGTTCCCGCTGCAAGAAGGAAAGCACCCATAGATGCAGCAAGACCAATACAAATAGTTGAAACATCACACTTAACATATTTCATTGTATCATAAATAGCCATTCCAGCAGTTACACTACCGCCAGGACTATTTATGTACACACAGATATCTTTATCTGGATTCTTTGCCTCCAAATATATAAGTTGTGCAACAACAGTATTTGCTGTAGCATCATTTATTTCACCGGTAATAAAAACAATTCTATCTTCTAGAAGTCTACTATATATATCGTAACTTCTTTCTCCACTACCAGTTTGGTCAACTACATAAGGTATTAACATAATATCTCCTACTTGTTATTTTCTACCAAGAATTCTAATAATTTATTCATCAAGATTTCATTTTTGATATAATTCAATCTTTCATCAGTCATAGACTTTTTATACTCTTCAGCAGATTTATTCATTCTCTTTGTGATATTTTCAATATATTCATCGACATCTTTTTCCAAAACTTCGATTTTTTCGTTTTTAAGAATTACTTGAAGAGCAAGTCTAATTTTTACAGACTTCACAGCCTCAGCCTTTCTTTCTTCTCTAATTTGCTCAACCGTCTTACCTACATAACTAGCATATTGTTCAAGAGTTGCGCCTTGATACATTAATCTATATTCCATATCTTGCATCATAGCATCAAGTTCACGAGTAAGCATAATCTCAGGAATTTCAACAGTCATTCCATTGATAATTTTATCAAGGATTTCATTCTCTGTTTTGATTTTTGCATCTTCTTTTGCGTGTTCAGCCAAATGCTCTTTGATATGCTCTTTATACTCTGCAAGTGTCTCAAATTCGCTTACATTGCTAGCAAGTTCATCGTTGATTTCTGGAAGAACTTTTGTTTTTACAGCATTTACTTTACATTCGAATTTTGCATCTTTTCCTGCAAGGTTCTCTGCTTGATAATTCTCTGGGAACTTAACTAGAACATCTTTTGTATCTCCAGCCTTAAGACCAATCAATTGATCTTCAAAATTATCTATGAAGCTATGACTTCCAATTTCTAGATCGAAACCTTCTGCCGAACCGCCTTCAAAATATTCGCCATTAACACTACCCTTGAAATCGATATTAGCAACATCACCACTAGCAACCTCGCCATCTTTATCTACAAGTCTAGTGTTTTGAATTTGAACTCTCTTCAATTCTTCTTCAACATCAGCATCTGTGATTTCTTTTGGTTGAACATTAACCTTGAGTCCTGTATACTTGCCAAGTTTCACTTCTGGCTTAACAGGAATTTCTGCAACAATTGTAATTCCAGTTGCATCAAGTTTTGTCACTCTCAATTCTGGACTATCAATTGGATCAATTTGAGGTTCTTTATCAAGAATTTCCATATAATGTTTATTGAAACCTTCAGAGATGGCATCTTCGAAGAATACCTCAGTACCATAGGCTTTTTCAATCATTTTTCTTGGAGCCTTTCCTGCTCTGAATCCCTCTAATTTATATTTTCCTTTATTTTTATTATAAGAATTGTCAACTAGACTCTCCCACTCCTCGTGGTCGATATCCATTGTAATTTGAATGTTTTTGTTTTCAAGTTTTTTTACTTCGTATTTCATTAATTTCTCCTTAAATAATATATACACTTAACTTTGTTATTATACCACAATGATTTTTTAATTGCAACATCTATGACATAATTGAAAGATATCAAAAAACACTAAAAACGCTAAAAAACAATATACTTCCCAAAATTATTAAAATAATTGCAACCATCTTATTGTTTTTCTTTGTTCTAAGATTTGTTTTTGAAATATTCTTTTTCTCTTCTTCCGAGAATGGCAATTGATTATAAATCTCTTGGCTCGTATCGGACGCTCTAATTCCAACAAAAATCTTTATTCCCCACACTATGAAAAATGCACCTTCCAACATAAAAAATAGTATAGGAAAGAACTTCCATAGCCCACTCAAAAAATAGCAAGTAAGTGCTACTATTTGCATCACAATCAAAGCAATATTAAATTTGTTTTTTAGAAATTTCATTATTATATCTTTCATAACAAATATATTTTATCATATTTAGCAATTTTTCAAAACAAATTACCTAGTAAAAAACAAGAACCTTGAGAAAACTCAAGATTCTTTCTGCGAACTAAATTAAATAATCATAAGCACAACTATCAATACTACACATATAACCCAAATTAGATAATATGCCCAATGTCTACGACTAACAGCAAAATAAAATGCCGATACAGAAGTAACAAAATAAGCAAGTATCTCAGCAACTGTATGAAAAGCCCCTGCAATAGAGCCAACACCAAGTTTTCCAATCAACAGAGATATTCCTATACAAAATATAGCCACATAAGAAACCAAATTAAGGATATATCTCCAACTCCAACTAGTGGTTTTTCTTGTAGTGGTTGTTGTTGTTTTTGTAGTTTTGTTTGACATAAGCCACCTCCAAAGTAATTATATATATTTTATTAGCCAAAAAGCAATTTGGCAAGCAATTAAAACAACGTATTTACAATTTTTTGAAAATAGTCTGGCAAATCACTTTCAAAAGTCATTTCTTTGCCCGTACTAGGATGAGTTAAAATTAGCTTTTTTGCGTGTAACAACTGCCCATCAATATTGAATTTGCATTTGTTTGGATTGTATAACTTGTCACCTATAATGGGATGATGCAAATATGCACTATGAACTCTAATTTGATGTGTTCTTCCCGTCTTCAACTCAAACTCAACCAAACTATAATTTTCACAGGTTTTTAGCACTCTATACAAAGTATGCGCAACCTTACCTTTCTCAACAACCGCCATCTTGAGCCTATTTTTGGGATCTCTACCAAATTGAGTAATCAGCTCACCATCACTTTTTACAACTCCATTTACAACCGCCCAATAGATTCTTCTGCAATCCTTTCTAGCAATCTGTTCACTCAAAGACACGTGAGCCTTATCATTCTTTGCTACAACCATCAGTCCCGAAGTATCTTTATCAAGCCTATGCACAATTCCAGGCCTTATCACGCCATTAATAGAACTCAGACTATTCAGTCTAAACATAAGAGCATTAACAAGTGTATTATCATAATTTTTTACAGCAGGATGCACAACCATACCTTGCGGTTTATTAATAATAGCTATATCATCGTCTTCATACACAATATCAATAGGAATATCTTGTGGCTCACTAGATAGAACCTTTTCTTCTACTTCCCCTATCTCTACTATATCATTTAATTTTAAAGAATAGCCAGCCTTAACTTGCTTTCCATTAACAAGAACAACACCATCTTCAATCCAATGTTTGATATGAGAACGGGTTTTCTCTGAAAAATTAGAAATCAAATACTTATCAAGCCTTAGCCCTACTTCATCATTCTTTATCGTTAGATTCATTACTTTCCTTCTTCATCTTAGCTTCTTTTATCATTTCAAGAATAAAGAATATTCCTAAACAAATAATTCCAAATGTAATTAACGCATCTGCAATATTAAACACAAAATTAAAAATCTTCAAATCTATAAAGTCTCTTACAAACCCCAAAAAGATTCTATCTACAAAATTTCCAACAGCCCCAGACAGAATCATTCCCATACCAAAAAGATACCACCAATTATTAGCGTGATTAAAAAAGTCATAAATCCCAAAGCCAATAATAAATATAAGCGTAATTACAATCAAAAGCCAAGTCTTTCCGCTTAACATTCCATATGCAGCCCCTGTATTCTCCACATATCTAAACTCAAGCAATTTTGGAATAATTACAAGAACCTCACCATTAGACAGTGCACGTGCAAAAATTAACTTTGTAATCAAATCAATTACAAAACCCACAACAACAATTATTGCTAAAATAATATAACTTTTTCTTTTACTCATTAAAATAATTGTACTACAAAATAAAAATCAAAACAATCAATTTATTTCTATTCAATTAAGATTTATATGCTTTTCACGATAGTTCTACAAATAATTCATATTTAAATCTAGCAATACTAGCAATAGCATATTTCAAAGAATACCCCGTCGCACTATTATCAATTGTTTTTATTATAAGTTCGTCAAGCAATTCATCAGTTTTTACCAGATACTCTTGAACACTATTTAATTCACTTTTTGCTTTATTTATAAGATTCTGCACATCAATAATGATGGACTTTACCTCTCCCCTTGAAGAACTTAAATAACTACTAATTGCCAGATGATTTATTTCCCCTTTGTCAAATTTAATTGAATAGTCATACAACAATTGCCTTAATTCATCAAATATTGAAAACGACTTATTTATAACACCCATATCACTGCTTTCATACATATCAAAATCTATCACAACACTAGGAAAAACTATCTGTTTTACAACTGCCTTATAATTACTTTCCTTCAAATTATCTATTACTTTGTTTGCATCTTCAATTGTATTATAAATGTTACCAACAACCCAATAACTTGTATCTTCCCAAATATATCCACTAGCACCCTGTATTGCAGAAGTTATCGCAACTTTTTCTGCCTCAGTTTTACTTGAATATTCCCCTAACACAACAGCATATAAAGACGTTTCTTTAAACTTAACTTTCGTATCGCCATATACAATGAAAGCCCCCAAGTTTCCAACCGTCAAAGCCGAACTTAAATACGACGCAGACAAAAAGCACCCAACTCCAACAATTAAGATTAACAAAAAATTCAAACAAGTTTTTATCCGCTGTTTCAAGGGCTTTTTTAAAATTTTAACATCAGAATAATATAAATTTTTTGACATAGAAGTTGAAATCCCCCTTACTCAAGATGTTATATTGTCAATAGAATTTGCAAAAACAAGAGAAGTTTTTTTTAAAATTGTATTCTATTTTCCTAACAAATATTCCTTTTCAAAAACTATTCAATTCCCCTTATTTCCAAAATATATTACAAATATTTCAATTCAGAAAACTTCTCTTGAAAGCAGATTATAAATAAACTATAAAAAACATAAAGGAGCAAATATGAAATTAAAACCATTATTCGATAGAGTTGTATTAAAACCCATAGCAGACAAACCCGAAAAAATTGGTAATATAATTCTTCCAGAATCCACCAAACAACCAGAAATCAGCGAGGTTATCGCACTAGGTATCGGCGAAATTGATGGAAAAAAGACCACTTTTGAAGTCAAAATTGGCGACAAGGTTCTATACAACAAATTCAGCGGAAACGAATTTAGAATCGATAACGAAAACTATATTATTATCAAAGAAAAAGATATACTTGCAATAATTGAAAAATAAGGAGAAATCAAATGTCAAAACAAATGTTATGTGGCTTTGATGCCATAAAAAAATTAGAAAATGGTGTAAAAAAACTGTCAAACGCAGTCAAGGTAACCCTTGGACCAAAAGGAAGAAATGTCGTACTTGATAGAAAATTTGCAACCCCGCTCATTACAAACGACGGAGTAACAATCGCAAAAGAAATAACGCTTTCAGACCCATACGAAATATGGGCGCAAATCTAATCAAGGAAGTAAGTATCAAAACTAATGAGGTTGCTGGAGACGGAACTACCACTGCTTGCATTCTTGCCGAAAGTATTGTGACCGAAGGTGTCAAAAACTACACTGCAGGAGCAAATCCAATAATTCTTAAAAAAGGTATTCAAAAAGCAATCTCAAAAACCGTTGAAAAATTAAAAGAAATTTCAACACCGGTTTCAAGTAACAAAGAAATTTTTCAAATAGCATCAATCAGTGCTGGAGACGAAGAAATTGGAAGACTTATTGCAGAAGGCTTTGAAAAAGTAGGAAAAGACGGAGTTATTACAGTTCAAGATAGCAAAACACTCAAAACCGAACTCAAAATCGTAGAAGGAATGCAGTTCGACAAAGGATATTTGTCACCATATATGGTAAACAATACCGACAAAATGGAATGTAATCTTAATGATGCTTATATCTTAATTACAGACAAAAAAATAAAACACCTAAATGAAATTTTACACATTCTAGAATCTGTTTCTCAAAGCGGAAAACCCCTTCTTATCATTGCTGAGGATATAGAAACAGAAGTTCTTAGCACATTGGTTCTTAACAAACTTCGTGGTGCACTCAATGTAGTAGCAGTCAAAGCCCCTGCATATGCAGACAAAAGAAAAGCACTATGTGAAGACATTGCCGTTTTAACTGGTGGTACATTCATTTGCGACGAACTTGGATACGAACTCAAAGACACAACCATTGACAAGTTAGGATTTGCTACCACCATCAAAGTCAACAAAGAAAGCACTACAATTTCCGGAGGAAAAGGCACAAAAGAATCAATTGAACAAAGGGTAGCAGAAATCAAAGGTCAAATTTCAATTGCCGAATCTGAGTTTGACAAAAACAGACTTCAAAACAGACTAGCAAAATTAATTGGTGGTATTGCAGTAATATATGTAGGTAGTGCTACAGAAGTAGAAATGCAAGAAAAGAAACTAAGAATTGAAGATGCAATAGAGGCTACAAAAAGTGCCGTAGAAGAAGGAGTTGTTTGCGGAGGTGGCATTGCACTACTCAATTGCGTATCAAGTGTTGAAGAATTAATCAAGACATTAGAAGGCGATGAAAAAACAGGTGCACAAATTGTACTTAAATCTTTGTATGCACCAATAAAAATGATTACATCAAACGCAGGTATTGACGGAGGCGTTGTTATTGAAAAAATACTACAATCAAAATCTAATTCGTACGGATACAATGCCCTAACAAACGAATTTGTAGATATGATCAAAAGCGGAATTATTGACCCGACCAAGGTCACTCGATCAGCAATTGAAAACGCAGGAAGTGTAGCATCAACTCTACTTACAACCGAAGTTATTGTTTGTGATGTTGAAGAAAAACTTGACCCCCAAAACCCAAACGCAATCCCACAAGGCTACGGAATGTATTAATTCACAATTCATAATATTATGCAAACAAACAAAAAAGCGATTTTTCAATCGCTTTTTTGCTTTCATTTACTTAGTTGTAGAGTGTGCTTGTCTGGTGGTGCGAAGCGACACCACTTGTATCAAGACAAGCACACGTCTCAGTGCTAAAATATATAAATATAAAAAATTTAAATTTGCTATTGAAATTGATATTTTAATATGTTAGAATTATATTAACAAATTTTAAAAGGTGAATAAATTTATTATGAAATATTTAACAAAAGAACTATACACTATGTCTTATTGTGGCAATAATTATAATGATAATGAAGATAAATTTTTAATAGGTTATCTTAATAACGCTGGAAATAAGTTGAAAGATGTTACAACTGGACAAATTGTTGAAAGCGACTATTTTGCACCAATCACACATTTAGCAAGTTTGAACAACCAAGCAGTTTCTAATATGGCACTTGGTTATATGACGGGACTACGGGCAAACGAAGCTACAATTTATCAATCTTTATTAGCAAGATATATAGATTCTGTTGTAAAAAAAGAGTCAATTGATACAAAACAAATTGAAAGAATAAAACAAATTATAAATAAAGGAATTGTAACAAACCATAATAAACAATTAAAAAAACAACAACGCCTAATTAAAAAACAAATAGATTTACAACAATATTCGGTCAAGGAATCTGAAAAAGAATTTTAATAAAAAAAACTAATATTGAATTAATCATTAATTAATTTTCGATATTAGTTTTTTTATTTCACGTATAATGTTAAGAATTTTTTGCTGCTAGTTTCAAAAGTTAGCAAGTTCAATCGCTTTTTTTGTTTTATTAGTCTTTATTATAAACATTATTTTCTTGCTCAATAGCAGCGAATTTTGCATCTATTTCTGTAAAGTCTATATTATCATATTTGAAGATCCCCTCTATTTTTCTAGTCTCAACTTCTATACTTCCATACATCAATTGACTCAATATTAAGTCAATATCGACTATTAATTCTCCATCTTCAACAAAATCATTTAATGAACCTTTTGGAAATTTATAAATAATTTGACTGCTTGTGTATTTATCAATACAACCATTAATTATATTAACTTGTGTATAAACTTTTGTAACATAATCAAAATCTTCTTCTCCAGGAGCAAGACTTTCAGTACTATACAACACATTATACAAATCAAACTTATATCCACCATCCAGGACTTCAATATTTTTAATTTGATTTGCTTCAATTGTAGTATATTTATCTTGTATTGCAAATAGATCAAAATTTCTACTCAAGTCCCACAATTCAGACATATATTCCAATTCTTCAAAATATTTAGACCCCTCATCCTTATAATACTGATTCATAGTATAATGTATATCATTTTGAAAATCAGATTTTGTAAAATCTTCAGCAAGCAAGTTCCCTTTGGCATCTTTATACGACACCAAAAGAGATTTTGAATTATTTTCGTTTTTATAAGAAATTGTGTTATGATAACTTTCCAATTTATTATCAAAGAAACCAGAATAAACTTCCGTTATTGCTTCAACTTGAAGTTTGTCAAATTCTGAAAAATCTAGTTTGTTTCTAGCAATTAGAATCTGCTCAGCAGCTTCTGTTTTGCTTAATTGGCTATTTGTTAAATTCATATTTTTTTCTAACAAATCAATAATTTCATCTGATTTGCTTGTAATTAAATCCAATGCTGATTGCTGCTCTTTACTAAGTGAACAACCACCCAATAATCCCCCACAAACACAAATCAAACCCATTCCTGCCAAAATTTTTTTACCCTTACTTTTCATAATTTTCTCCCTTATTCTAATACTCTTATTTTACCAAATCTAGATTAAAAACATTCCAAGGTGTTTTATCTTCTGGCGGATATACTTTGAATGTCATATTTTCTTTTGTTGTTGGGTGCTGGAATTTCAGTTCATACGCCCACAATGCTAAATTATGACCTTTGGCAAGTTTATCTCCACCATATTTCACATCTCCATATATTGGACAACCAATAGTCTTCATTTGGACTCTTATTTGATGGCTTCTTCCAGTAAATAAATTAACCTCAACCAAAGAAGCTTTCTCTTTTGCCTCAATTATGTTATATTCAAGTTCTGCTCTCTTTGCACCAGTCTCTAATTCAGGAACCACTTGAACAGTATTCGTTCTTGGATTTTTTTTCAAGAAATGAATAAGTTTTGCTCTCTTTTCTTTTGGTTTTCCAAGAACAACTGCCAAATATTTCTTATGAAATATCCCTTCTGCTATTTGAGTTGAGAGTCTGCTTGCAGCCTTGCTAGTTTTTGCAAAAACCATAACCCCACCAGTTGGTCTATCCAGCCTATGAACAAGCCCTACAAACACATTCCCTGGTTTATTCTCTTTTTCTTTTATATACTCTTTTATAATTGTCAACATATCCCTATCTTTGCTTTCATCTTCTTGAGTTGGGATATTTTGAGGTTTTACCACAACAATTATATGATTGTCTTCATAAACAACTTGTAAATTCTCCACTATTTTCTCCTATGAAATTTTTGTTACTTTCAAGCAATATTGACCATCAATTTGAACATATTCGCCAATAACTGTTACATTCGTTTTCTTCTTTGGACACGTTACACCATTATCTAAAACTAATGCAAGTTCTGCCGAACAACAATTAGTATCATCAAAAACAATCAACGAATAATAACCTAAAGACCCTTCGATATCTCCATTTATTTTGTAACTTTTATTAGCATACGCAGATGGTGAACTATTCATATTAGTTACAATTGTATAAACCATTGACGCTTTCTTATTTGTCAAATCGTGGTCAACAGAAACCGCTCCACAACCAGAAAGAAACATCACTCCACAAAAAGCACAAATTACAAAAAATCTCTTCATTTTTTTCACGCTTTTCTTGTCTCCCTTATGATAACTTCAACACACCAGCAAATAAAATACGCAATTATATTTATTATTACAATTGTAGAACCAACAGGAGTTCCCCATAGAATAGCCACAAGTATTCCAATAATTGAATTTATAACACTTATTATACTTGCAAATATTATAACTGATTTATAACTTTTAAACAACCTAATTGCACTAAGTGCTGGAAAGACTATTAATGCAGAAATTAAAAGAGACCCAACCAATTTCATTGCAAGAACAATAACCACACCAATAATCATTGCCATAATGTTATTATATACAGCAGTTTTTACTCCTGTTGCCTTTGAAAACCCCTCATCAAAAGTAACAGAAAATATTTTATTATGGAAAAATATAAAATACCCTAGTACAAATATTGTTAAAATTATACATAACCAAAGATCAAAATTATTTAGTGTAAGAATTGACGTTGAACCAAATAAGGTTGTACACACATCACCAGAAATATTAGACGATGTTGAAAAAATATTAACTATCAAATAACCAAATGCCAAAGCTCCAACCGAAAGCATTGCAATAGCACTATCATTCTTTACTTTACCTTGGTTCGTTAGGCGTATAAGAAGTATTGCTACCACTATAGTCACAGGCAACATTACATACATATCTGCAATTGTAAGCACCATAGCAACACTCATTGCACCAAATGCCACGTGAGAAAGTCCATCACCTATCATTGAATATCTTTTCAAAACCAAAGTCACTCCCAACATTGCACAACAAAGAGATATAAGAATGCCTACAACTATTGCATATTTAACAAAATCAAATTGAAAATAATACTTTAATTCCTCAAAAATATTCATTCTTCCTCTACTCCAAAAAGTTTTGCATATTCACTAGCACAGAACGCATCTCTAGTTCCTGCAAACTTTAATTCATCTTTCAAATATAAAACATTTGTCACATCTTTTATGGCTTTGTCTAAGTCGTGAGTTACCATAAGAATAGTGATGCCATTCTCTTTGTTTAACTTTGCAATTAATTTATAAAATAACTTAATTGATTTTGAATCTAGGTTATTTGTTGGCTCATCCATAATTAGAAGTTCATCACTTGAACAAAGTGCTCTTGCGAGCAACACTCTTTGCTGTTGTCCCCCTGACAACTCCTTGAAGCTTTTATTTGCAAACTCAGCAACACCAAGCTCTGTCATAATTGTATTACATTTTGCTTTTTCTTGCCTTGTATAAAATGGCACATACCACTTCTTTTTTCCCAAAAATCCCGAAAGAACAATTTCCTTTACAGTTGCAGGAAAATCTTTTTGCATTTCTGTCTGTTGTGGCAAATACCCAATACTAGATTTATTAAAACTTTTCTCAAAAGCAATTTTACCCTTTAATGGCTTATGAAGACCTAGTACGGTTTTCAATAGCGTACTTTTGCCACAACCATTCTCCCCAACAATACAAACATACTCCCCCTTTTTGATAGAAAAAGATATATTTTTGCATATTGTTTTTTCAGGATATCCAATTGTTACTCCCTTACATTCAATCATTTTATCACCCAAGTACCTTTTTAAATATTTCCAAATTATCTTTCATTATAGAAATATAACTCATATCACTTATCTGACTTGCAACTATCGACTGACAAGAATTCAACCTCAATATTTCTATACTAGTATTCTCACAACCTCTTATAATACTACTAGCAACATCAACAGACGAGTTTTCCAAAATAATTACATAATTAGCATTTGCAGAATTTACTTGATTTATCATCTCTGCAATCGCCTCAGTACTAGCCTCTGTTTCTGTTGAGCAGGTAGAAAATAATGCTTTGTATTTAATAGAATAATCATTTGTTAAATATACAAATGGGAACCTATCTGCTACAATTATAGTTTTATCCGAATTTTGACATACCTTAGAATATTCAGAATCAAGTATATTCAACTCATTGATATATTTTTCATAATTTATCTCAATGATCGCTGTTTTTTCAGGAAAAACATCGATCAATTTATCTTTTATTGCATCAGTCATTTTCAACATATTCTTGATACTTAACCAAATATGTTCGTCACTTTCTTCTTCGTGTTCGTGATGATGATGTTCATCTTCTTCAATAATATCATCTTCATTGGTCTCGACACCCTCGACACAATCCATCAAAGACAGAGTATTCATATTAACATTTTTAACCGATTGAATCACTCCACCAACCCATCTTTCATCACTAACCCCACCAATATATATAAACAATTCACATTTAGAAAGCGTTGCAATATCTTGGGCGTTAGGCTCATAACTATGCAAATCCGCACCACTATCAAGTAGCATTTTCACATCTTCCTCGTCACCCAACAACTCCCTACAAATATCATAAATTGGGAAAACAGTTGTAATAACTTTCGCATCATTTCTTTTGTTCGAAAAATAAATAATACTCAAAACAATTCCACCGAGTATTAAAACCAAAGATAAACACGCTGTTATTAATTTTACTTTCCTCATTTTCCGTCTCCTAAATGCGAATTATTCGCATTTACAAGAATATAATAATGTATCTTTTATTTATTGTCAAGCCTCGTTGACAAAATTGATTATAAATAGTAAACTGAAAGTATCAAAACTCAACAAAAGGTAGATTTATGTTAAAGAAAACAAAAACAAGAGAACTTATAAAAAATCTATTAAAAAACTCATCTTCACCACTTAGTGCACAAGATATTTTCAATCTTTTAAAAGATCAAAATATTACACTATCATCTATATATAGAACTTTGGACACTTTCTACAAAAACAATATTGTATCCAAAGAATCTTCTCACGACAACACCATTGTATATTCAATAAGTGGCGACAATCATAAACATTATCTTGAATGTAAGATATGTCACAAAACTATTGATTTGGGTTTTTGCCCCTATCACAAGGTTAACGAACAAATATTTAAAAAACATAAATTCCTTGTCAATGAACATAATGTTATCATCTATGGAATATGCGATAATTGCAACACAACTACAACAAAATAATTAACCCCGTACAAGTTTTAGGTAAAACTTGTATTTTTTGTCTCACTAACCAACAATACTCTAATCTTGAAAACACAAAATAAATATGCTATAATATAATAAGAATTATGAGGTTGAGGAAAAATATGAATAAAGATATTATTGAAAAAATAAAACAAAAAATCCAAGAACATATCGATGAAGGCGGAAGTATTTATACTCCACGCAGACAAAGTCCTTATTATAACACTATGAGATACTATGTATTAAAGTTTAGAGAATCTGGACACCCTAATTTTTCAATGGAAGATATGTATCAATTATGCGGATTCAAATATGATAAAGAATATGCACGATACTTAGACTTGTTAAATAGTCTCAAACCTTTTGCTGACGAAAACAATTATGTTGATGAAGCAAAAAAACAAAGGTCAAAAGGTGGAGTCAAAACCAAACTAAACCAACTTGCCCACGAGCTATCTTGTTCTCCATCGGATTATTTAGTTCTAATGACCGATTATCGATACCAAAACGCAATTATTCAAACAGACTATGTTTCCCAACTACAACAAGAATTATTAGAAAAATATCCAGACGGAAATATTTCAAATATAAGAAGAGAAAATCCTGGACTATATTTCAAACTTCAACATTTATATAGATATTCTCCTGAAGAAGTTGGAATGGCAGACATCAATAGCCTATTCAACCTCTACAACAAGCGTTCTTTAAATATTCCATATAGTGAAGTTCTTGATGAACAAGCTGTAATTGATGAGCTTGTATCAAAATATCAAGGGAAAAGCCTTGCAAACCTAACTCAAAAAGACCATACGTTATACTACAAAATTAGCAAATGTGCAGCATCAAAAAACCAAACAGTCCAACAATGGCTCAAAAATATACCCGGACTTGTTCTAGACTCAAGACAAATTCAAGCAGTTAGATTATCACACACAAAAGTTGATGCTAAGAAACGTGAACAAGAATTGCACGACGCAATGAACTCCGTACGTCAAGAATACAAATTCCCAACACCAGAAAACAAATGTGAAGAATACTATCAAAGGAAACGTATTGCACAATTAGCCCTTGAAAAGATAAATGAAAATACATCTTCCATTTTCTCACTTTAAAAAAAGAAACTATAGTTAGTCTATAGTTTCTTTTTTTACTTCTCACTAAAAATTCTTTCTAATTGTTCTTTGATATCAACTGGATCATTGATAAGATTTGCAACAGAATTTATTTTTGAACTTTCTCCTGCGACAACCAAAACGTCCCCTTCAATCAATATAGTATCAGGTTCTGGAGAAATAACCTCTTCTCCCCTTTTTACGAAAACAATTGTCAATTTATACTTCTTTCTAATATTGATATCTTCAATCGCTTTGTTTTCCCAAGATATAGGCAATTTCATCTCAAAAATTTTGAATTCTTCAGTCAATTCAATCAATTCATTAACCCCTGGCTTTGATAGCAAACTTGCCAATTTATCCCCCACATAGTCTTCTGGATATATAACAAGATTAACCCCAAGAGACTTTAAGATTTTTCCGTGTTCCTCACTACGAGCAAGAGCAATTATATATTTTACCCCCAAATCCTTACATACTTGAGCAGTAAGCAAAGACCCCTCCAAATCATCACGTATACAAACAATTGCACAATCAAAATTCTGTACTCCCAATGAGAAAAGTACGTCATAAGATGTAGTATCCGCAGCAACTGCAGTGGTCACCTTATCTACAAGCCTATTTATCTTGCTCTGAGACTTATCTATTGCAAGAACCTCATTACCAAGAGCAAATAAATGTCTTGCAACATTCTCACCTAGTCTCCCTATTCCAATAACTACAAAGTCTTTTAATTTTTCATTTATTTTTGATTTTTCCATAACTAACCTACTATAATATCTGTATTTAAATATTCTACTTCTTCCGAAATCTTATTTGACTTGGTCGAAAGTGCAAGAACAATTGTTGTCATTCCCACTCTTCCAACAAACATAAGAAGAGCAACAATTACCTTACTTGCAGTTGACAACAATGGGGTAATCCCCATTGATAATCCTACAGTCGAAATTGCCGAGACACATTCAAAAATAATTACCTCAACCGAATACATATCCCCCTCAATCAACGATAATACCACAATTGATATAATTAACATTGCAACCATATACATTACAATCTTGAATGCCTTCATTATAATCTTGGCACTAATTTTTCTATCTTTATACACAATATGTCCATTTTCATTTGGTTGTTTAAATAGAACCAAAAGAATTATAAATAACGTCGTAGTCTTAATTCCTCCACTGGTCGACGTTGGACAACCACCTATAAACATTAACAATATCGTTAGTATTGTTCCAGAAGGAGTTAAACCAGCCTGATCAAAGGTTGCCATACCCGCTGTTCTTGTTGTAGTACTCTGAAAAAATGAGTTCAAAACTTTTTGCCACCAAGGCATATTACCTAAAGTTCTAGGATTATTCCATTCGACAAACATAAAAACAATTGCACCACCAACCAACAATCCAATTGTCATAAAAACAGCAACTCTAGCATGTTGATTGTTTTTAAACTTCTTGAATCCTTCAATCAAAACTATAAAACCCAAACCACCAATTATAATTAACATCATTATAGGCAATTGCATCAAAACATTACTTGCAAAAGAAGACATTCCTTGAAACTGCATCATTTCATTCCCAAAGATATCAAATCCCGCATTACAAAACGCCGAAACAGACATAAATACAGCCGAAAACAACCCCTTCCAGAAATTTCCAAAAAATGCAATCGTACTACCCAACAAACAAATTGCTCCAACACCTTCAATTATAAAAGTCAATAAAATAACTTTCTTTAGGTATTTTACAACCCCTTGAATAGTATCTCGATTAAAGCTTTCTTTTAGCACTATTCTATTTGAAAAATTAATCTTTTTCTTAAGTAACAAAAATATACAAGAAGTCAAAACAACAATTCCAAGACCGCCAACTTGAATCAAAAAAAGAATAACAAATTGACCGAATAATGAAAATTGTGTAGCCGTATCTACAACAACAAGACCAGTCACACACACTGCACTAGTACTTGTAAAAAACGAGTCCACAAATCCCAACCAATGACCATCATTATTTGAGATTGGCAAAGCAAGCAAAAATGCACCAATTAAAATTATTAACATAAAACCTAGCATTATATAAAAACTAGGGTGTAATTTTCTTTTCAATTTATTACCTATCATAACCTATGTATTATAACATAAAAAAAATAGTAGGCAAACATTATTCATACATTTGCCTATCTATTTTTCATATATTAATTTACTTTTAATTCATAGTGAACATTTGCTCCATCTACTTCGATATCTCTTTCAATATCTGCTTTAAATTGAGTAGTGTTGAAGTTGCTTGCAAGCACTTCTGACGCAATTTTGTCCTTATTATCTGATAGAATTTTATTTATATTTTCATTTTCTGTTGTTATATTAATGTCAATTCTATCATCAATTTTGAAATCAGCCTCTTTTCTAAGAACTTGAGCATTTCTGATAATTTCTCTTAACAGACCTTCATTAATAAGTTCTGGAGTAAGAGTAATATCAAGAACTACAGTAATTCCATTTTCACTAGAAAGAATGAATTCAGATTTGGATTTTGCATTCTTCACAAACAAATCACTATCAAACTCTTCAAATCCTTCAACTTTAACCTTGCCGTTTTCGAATTGTTTTACATACTCTTCCATTGTACTATCATCTGTAGCCTCAAGAGCCATTTTCATCTTCTGAACATCGCCCTTTAGTACCCTGCCCGCATTTCTAAAGTTAAGAGTCAAATAGTGATCATTGAATTTCTCTACATCATCTGAAAGTTCAATTTCTTTGATATTCAATTCTTCTTCTATCAAACTCTTATATTTTGCAATTGCATCAAGAGTATTCTTATCCTCATTAATAACATATGCTCTACCTAGAGGTTGCTTAACTTTCAAGTTGTTTTCATTTCTCAACTTCAAAGCATTAGCAATTACAGTTCTTGCAATATCAGTTTTTTCAATCAAGCCTTCACTTGGAATTTCAAAACTAGCAATATCAAAGCCCGAAAGCATAACTGATTCACTCACACCAGGCTCAACTTCTCTTACTTGATTTTGCCAAATATATTCCATCATAAATGGCATAATTGGAGCCATTACCATAGAAATATTCTTTATTGCATATTCAAGACAGAAATAAGCATTTAGTTTATCATTATCTTCTTCGTTTTTCCAGAACCTTCTACGATTTACTCTTATATACCAATTTGAAAGTTCATCAACAAATCTTTCAAACTCATCAATAACTTCACAAGTTTTAACTTGCTCATAATGCTTTTGACAAGTTTTTGCAAATTCATTAGTTTTAACAATCAACCATTTGTCTGTAATAGTCAAACTATCAATATTTGGTTTATACCCGTCAAGTTTTGGATTATCAATTACAGCATAAGTGTTGAAGAACACAAATACATTCCAAAGAGATAGAAGTCTTCTTCTAACCTCATCTGTAGAATCATAACTGAATATAACGTCACTCTGAGGATTGGTTGAACAGAATGTATATCTGATAATATCTGCACCAATATTCTCAAAAGCCTCGTTCAAAGGTATATTATTAGGACTAGACTTAGACAATTTCTTACCATCTTGAGCAAGAAGCGAGCCATACGTAGATACCTTTTTATAAGGAGATTTTCCAGTCAAAGCCACACCCATTACAAGCATAGAATAGAACCAAAGACGAATCTGTTCTTTCATTTCAATGACGCACTCTGCAGGATAATTCTTCTCCCAGAAGTCTCTGTCTTCGAAATATTTGTTGGTACTGAATGGAGCAATTCCCGCATCCAACCAACAGTCTCCAACATCTTTTATTCTTTCAACAGCCTTGCTACACTTTGGACACTTAATCTTGATTTCATCAATATAAGGTCTATGCAAGTGTGGAAGTTTGTCTACTTGCTCTGGACTTACTGCTCTTTCTTTTAATTCCTCTAGACTGCCGACAACAGTTACTTCTCCGCAATCTGGACATACATAAATAGGTAGAGGAAGCCCATAATATCTTTTTCTACTAATTGACCAATCACCCATATTTGTCAACCAATCAATCATTCTCTTTTCGTAGAATGCAGGTTGCCACTCAACTTTTTTAGCCTCAGATATTAGTTGTGGACGAAGTTCGTCCATAGAAATTGCCCATTCTTTAATAAGTCTAAATAGTATTGGGCTCTTACATCTCCAACAATGAGGATATCTATGAGTATAATCGTGGAAATAATATAATTTATTTCGTTTTTTCAATTCATTGAATATAAGGTCTCTTGTCTCATCTTTGTTTGCATCAAGACCACTAAGCAAGCCAAAATTATCATAAAAGATTCCACCATCATCGATTGGACAAACGTTTGGAAGCCCCAATTTTTGACCCAACTCAAAGTCTTCTGCACCACAACCTGGAGCAATATGCACTGCACCAGACCCTTCCGTAGCATCAACTTCGTCCCAAGCCACAATTTTATGCTCAAAGTTTTGTTCAGGGAACTCTTCAAAACAAGTTTCATAGGTCTTGCCAACTAATTCACTTCCCTTCATAGTCTTCTCGACCGACACAATGTCATCTTTTAATACTTTAACAGCATCGCTACATACACAAATTAATTTATCATCACTCTTTACTTTACAAAGAGAATATTCAAGTTCTGGATTAACAGCAATAGCAACATTAGAAGAAAGTGTCCAAGGAGTTGTTGTCCAAACAAGCATTCTGAAATTTTCATCTTTAACAGGTAGTTTGAAGAAAACCGCCTTACAGGTGTCATTTCTATAAGCATCACCATCACTCATTTCGTGTTCAGAAAGACTAGTTCCACATCTTGTACACCAAGGCATAGGTCTATACTTCTGAATTAACCAACCCTTTTCGTGACAAGTCTTCAAGAAATGCCAAATTGTTGTAATGTTTGTATCTGAATTTGTATAATAAGAATCGTCCCAATTCATCCATTGACCCAAACGAATTGATTGCTCTGTCATTTTGCAAGAACACTTGTTAACTTTGTCCATACAATATTCAGTAAACTTATCAATACCATACTTCTCGATATCTTTCTTTGAGTTCAATCCCAAATCTTTCTCTGCATTAACTTCAACCCACAATCCTTGTGCGTCAAATCCATTTTGATAATGCATATCGTGTCCAGTAATTGCTCTATATTTAATCATTGCATCTTTTAGAGATCTACCAAAAGCGTGATGAAGACCCATTGTCATACCATTAGCAGTAATTGGACCATCCATAGTTGCATAATACTTGCCTGTTTTTTTATTTTGTTCTTTTAATTTTTCAAAAATTTTGTTTTCGTCCCAAAACTTTTGAATATCTTTCTCGTTTTGCACAAGATTTGGCTTGATATCTTCTTTTTTCATAAAATCCTCCTAAATTCCAATTAGCCTTCAGTTAAAAAAAACTTGCAGGCTTCAGCATATTGCCAAAACAACCTACAAGTGTGTAGATAAAATCATTTCAGTCATATGCCAACACATATTATCTCTATAACGGGAGAACCCGAATAGGCTTACTACAAATTTCTGCCTACCAACTAAAAGGTGATACCTTCATACCTACTCCACTACAAACTTTCACCAACCGTTTGCTCTCTACAAGTTTTTTAGTATAAGACTTGTCCTTTATCATAGTTTTTATTACATAACGCTATATTCAACAAATATAACAAATACATTTTACAATACTTATCTATCTTTGTCAAGCATAAAAACAAATGAGAAGAATATTTGACTTAACAAATACTCTTCTCTTCTATTAACTAAAATTATCTAGATGTTTGTTTACATCCATAATATCGCCAATAGCAACAACACCAATCGGTTGTTCCAACAAACTTCCCGTTTCGGTAATTATAATCAAAGACAATTTTCTATTCTCAGAAAATAAATTTAAAATTTTATCTAGTGTTACATTTTTATTTGCAATTGTATAATAAGTATCTTGACCAAATTCATTGATTGCATCTTCAATCATCGTATTGTTCACATACTCATTGAGATCTCTTTTCTCGTATATCTTCTTTCCAATTTCTTTGATAAGTTTTCTAGAGTTTGCAACACCAATGAGCATTCCATCTTTATATATCGGCCAATTACTATTACCACTCTTATATATTGCCTCAATAACATCACAAAGAAGAGTATCGTGAGTAAAAGTATTCACGTCTTTATTAATAACTGTATCAATAGCAAGAGGTGGAGTACATATTTGAGTTGCAATCTTTTCATATTCATCTACAACATCTGCTCTTGGCTCTGCAATAACTTCATTCTCATTATAAGAATGCACAATTGCATTTCTAAGTCTACCATAGTCAATCAATTTGTCCTCAAACCTTTTCACAACAGCATTGAATCTTGCAGATTTTCTTACAGCCTCTGTATAACTAATACTCTTACTCAAATCAAATTGATTTCTCAAAGATTGGTCAATTTGATTATATGCACTTATAAATCTTTTTGCATTATCCGAAAACATATTCCCTCTCAGTGTATAATATTTATCGCTTAATTAAATTTAATTGATAAAAAAGTAATTCATTACTATATTATATTAACATATTGCAACAAATTCCACCAACTAAATTCATATTAATCGTTGCAAAAAAAAACAAATGATGATATAATACTTATACTGTGCTAGGCGGGGAGTTAGTTGTGCCCTACATCCGAAACCAACTATATGCGGAGCGGAACTACTATCCTAGGTGTCACTGCAGAGTTTTAATTCGTATAGTATTGAAGCGTTGATCCCAAGGTCTTATGCAACATCTAGCTACGAACCATGTCAGGTCAGGAATGAAGCAGCATTAAGTAGATTTTAGTTGTGTGCCATAAGGTAGCTTTGGAGTAGCGGATTATTATACCTTTATCTCTCTGCACCAACAAAGATAGTTGCACAGTATTTTTTTGCAGTAAAAATAATGTTTCCAAATGACATACAAATCATTCAGAAACATTATTTTTTTATTTATAGTCAATAATTTATTTAAGTTTATTTCATTCCACCACACTTTACTTTGATATAAAAAATTTTAATAACTGTTCACGTGTGTTTTTAGAAATAGTTTTTATTTCTTTTTCAATCTTGCCGTTTCCAAGTACAATAATTTTGTCCGCAAGATATGTTGCCACATCAATATCATGAGTAACGATTATTATACCTGCATTATTTTTTTTATGAAAATCTTTCACAAAATCCATCAACTTATACTTTAACGAATAATCCAAATTACGAAAAGGCTCATCCATCAAATAAATATCAGCAGTATGAACCAACGCTCTTAAAATAGAAACCCTTCTAGACATACCAGCACTCAATTCTTGAATATATTTGTTTTCATATTCGCCCAATTCAAATTCGTTCAATTTTTCAACAACATCAATTGAATTATTTACTAATTCAATGTTTTCTTTCACAGTTAGATTCGGAATAAGCCTATCTTCTTGAAACACATAGGATACACTTTTTTCGTCCACATATCCATCATAGTCTATTGTATTTGCTATAATATTTAACAAAGTAGTTTTCCCAACACCACTTCCACCTAAAACGACAGTAATTTTATGATCATCAAACTCATAAGAAAAATCTTCAAAAACCACATTTTTACCATATGACTTTTTAACGTTTTTTAAAAGCATTTTCTTTCACTCCTTGAGCAAATCTTGAAAAAACCAATTCTATCAAAACGGCAAGAATAATTGTGATAATAACCAAAGCAAAAAGTTCTGCTGTTTCAAAATAAATTTTGGATTGAGACATCATACTACCAATAGATTTAGCAACTCCAGCCAACACCTCAGATGCAACAATCAATTTTAAATTTAAACTAAACCCTCTCCCTATAGTTTCAATCGTGCTAGGAATCAGTTGAGGAATTATATACTTCTGCATTTGAGTTTTTTTAGATATCTTAAAAACCCGAAACATATCAATAATTTGGGGATCAATTTTATCCAAAGAATCCAAAATAGATGAAAAAATTACAGGTAATACGACAAAAATTGTTACAGAAATAGACGCCACATTTGACGTGGTCCACAAAAGTAAAATCAATATTATAGCTATTGTTGGCAAAGCCCTGCATATAGAAATGAATATTCTTACACACAGCCTCATATTAGGGCAGAATTTAAAAATCAAAACCAACCCCCAAGCCAATACAAAAGAAACACAAAAGGCACATAAGGCACGCAACAATGTTCCTGCCAAACACTTCCAAAAATACCATCTTCCAAATAACAAAAATATCTCTTTGAGTACATTTATAGGAGATGGAATTATTATCTCTTCCCCAACTACAACATACGACAAAAACCATACTCCAACAAATAGAAGTATTATTGCCAAAGGAAGAATAATATTAAGATATTTATTAGTTTTTTTTAGTTTCATACAATATTAAAATTCCCAAAATATATTGTCAAAATTATTTCCAACAGCACTACTTTCAATGGTTTTGATTGCACTCAAATAATCCGTAATTCTATTGATTTCTTCACTTGTTGTCTTTCGAATTTTTATGTTACAACGCTCAATTGTTTTACTAGATAAAGTATTGCTGAGAGACGGAACAACGCCTTCGGTATAATGCGCATTAATTGCATCTATTGCAATTGCCGGATTCTCAATAACCCAACTTTCATTTTCTTGCATTTTAAGACATAGATTATCAATAAATTTAGAGTTATTACACAAAGTGTTTCTCACAACCACAACAGCCTGAGGATAACTTCCACCTTGCCACAATTTTTGAATATCCAATTCAATGTTAAATTTATTATTTAACGAAAGTAATTTTGATACTGCAGGTTCTGGAAGTAAGCCAAAATTTAAAACTTCATTTTTCAACATTGGCAATAAATTACTAGCTTCAGAATAATACCTAATGACCACCTTACCATCAATTGCTGTTTCACCTATTTCGTATTGAATTCCTGCCTCAGACAATAAATACCTAAAATTCAAGTCTGGAACATTGCCTTGTCCTATCACTCCTACAACTTCACCTTTCAGATCTGACAAGTTAACAATATCTTTATTTCCTGCAACAAAGATATTTCCATTAGTTGCAGTTGCTACAACTTTATACTCTCCACTAGCAAGAAGTTTTGATGCCATATTCACAGGAATGATAGCAACATCAGCTGTTTTTTGCAAAATATAATTTGATATATTTGACGCAGAAACCACAGAATAGTTCGCAGTTTCAAAACCAAAATTCTCTTGCTCATACATAATCTTGCTCATAGACAACGCAGGAGCACCATCTGGCATATAAATTGAAAGAATATTATCTTCACTTGACTTACAACCAATGAATCCAACGAAACTAACTAAACACAATATCAATACAATAAAACATTTAATAAATTTTTTCATTTCCATTCCTTCTTTTTGAGAAAATTTTAGCACAAGCAAAAAGTATAGTCAAATAAAAGAAAATTGTGCTCGAAATTTATTTATATTTTTAAATTTTCCTATTGCATTTGAAAAACAAAAAACCCCATATTTATGGGATTTTTTTTGTTTTTAATTATTTTTCTTATAGTACTCAAGAGCTTTTTCACAAACTTTGATATCATCATTAATTCTATCAATTTGTTTTGTAATTAGCTTATTATTTTTCTCAATGATAGGATATCTATCTTTGTTCTTCTTGATTACTTCTTCACAATGTTGAACACTATCTTTTAGTTCTGCTAGTGCTTTTAAGTTCTCATCAAGTTTTTCTTTCTTTGCAGGGTCAACATTTCTTGAATTTACTCCATAAAGTGCTACTTTTTGTTTAGCAACCTGCATTTCTTTCTTTCTTAATTTTTCACTATCTCTAGCATAAGCCTTATGTATTCTTGTTAGAGGAATATATTCAGACTTATTGATTCTTAATTCCTTCTCAGCCTCTTTCAATTCTTCTTCAAGTTCTTGAAGTTTGTCTTCATAATATTCCTTTGCAAACATAGGTTTTGCAGTTGATTTCATTGGAACTTTCTCAACAGTAGTAATTGGAGTATCTGTATGAGGAATAGTCTCTGTTGTTGTTACAACTTGCTCTTCAATAACTTCAGTTATTTGCTCTTCTACAGGTCTATCTTTAGAAATTCTTACAACTTTGCTATCTAGCTTATACTTTCCAGCTTTCTTACTTGCTTCTTGAAGTTTTCTTTCAATTTCTACTCTTTTTTGTTCAGCCTCAAGTGCTTTTCTTTGTTTTTCTTGCTCTTGACGCTCTAGTTCAATTTGTTTTTCTTGCTCTTTTAATTTCTCTTGTTCTTGTTTTGCAAGAAGTTTTTGTTTTTCTTCTTCAAGTTTCTCTACTTGTCTTTGTTTTTGAGACTGAAGTCTTTCTGTATCTCTAATGATTCTAGTAAGTCTATTATTCATTCTCATTAGATTTTTGTATTTCATTCTATTAAGTTCTTCTTCATCTTTAATGATAGTTTCCTTAATAATTGGTTGTTCTTCAACAGTTTCTACAACCTGTTCTTCAGTCTTTTCTTTTTCTTCTTTTAATTTCTCTTTCTCAGCTTCAAGTTCAGCCTTCTCTTCGTCTAGCTCATCTTGCATTTTCTCAAGTTTCTCTTGTTCCTTGATAGCCTCTTGACGAATTCTTTCAATTTCCTCTTCTTTAGCTTTGTTAAGATTATCTTTCATCATCGCAAGTTGTTCTTCTTTTTCTCTTGCGAAATCTTCTTTCATTTGTCTGAATTCTTCAATCTCTTTTTGCTGTTGTTCTTTAAGAGCTTTCAATTCCTCAAGTTCTTTTTTAGTTTCAGCCTCAAGTTCTGCCTTCTTTGCCTCTTCCTCAGCTTTCTTTGCTTCTTCTTCGGCTTTCTTAGCCTCTTCTTCCGCCTTTTTAGCATCAAGATCTTCTTTAGGCTCTTCTTTCTTAACTTTCTCTTCGCCAACATTTTTTGCTTCAGCTACAATTTCATCAAGAATCTTATTGAACTCATCTTCTTCATCGTCGTCCCAGAAAATCTCATCATTTACAGGAGCAGTCTCAACAGGCTTTTCTTCTACAGGTTGCGCCTGTGCCTTTACAACTCCTTGTTTGCTTTGTAGCATTTTCTGTTCTTCAATGGCTTTATCGTAGTCAATTTCCTCAATCTTTTCGCCGTCAAGTGTATCAGATTTGCTTGTTTTTACAGTATCTTCGTTACTAACAGGCATATCTTGATTAGAATAAACAACAATGTCATCATCTTTAACTACGCTTTTGCCATTATCTTCTTCATTTTTGTTATCAGATTTCTTTCCCCCACCCAACAAATGAAGAATTAATTCTGCAACAACAACAACGATAATAGATCCTAATGCTATTACTGCAATAATTCCCAAAATGTCAAGCAAGATACTCATAAATGAAACACTTAAAATATTTCCCATAATTACCCCTTATGATTTATTTAATTCTGATGTGCTTTTAGATATGTTCCACCAACATCTAACACACCAAAATTTAGATTGTACTCCCATTATACACCATTTGTAGACAAATTTAAAGATGTTTGGCGTATTTTTTTTAATTTTTTATGATTTTTTTGAGTTTACAAGTATATTTTAATATATTTTTAAGTAAATTTCAATAGAAAATCCAAATTTCGCACAAAATTTTTATTTAAATTTTAATTTTTAAACAACCAAACATTGAAAAATATGTTTTGTTGTGTTAAAATAATAAAGCTAAGGAGGTAGTATGAAAACAATTGCAACCAATCGCAAAGCCAATTTTGAATATTTTATCATTTCTACTTTCGAAGCAGGAATTGTCTTAAAAGGTAGCGAAGTGAAATCTATTCGTCAAGGACATATTAGCCTTGCAGATTCATTCATAACATTTGACAAAAACGCAGAGTGCTATATCAAAAATATGCATATTGCAAATTACAAAGATTCAACCATTGACAAACTCGACGAGAAACGTAGTCGCAAACTACTACTCAATCGTCAAGAAATCAAGAAAATAATGTCAAAAGTTCAAGAAAAAGGATTTACTTGCATACCACTCAAAGCATACCTTAAGGATAGTCTTGTAAAAATTGAAATTGCCCTTGCCAAAGGTAAACATACTTACGATAAAAAAGAAACAATCGCACAAAGAGATATCTCGAGAGACACACAAAGACAACTCAAAAATTACAAATAAATTAAACTTTAATAAGTTTAAAATATGGGCGCGTAATGGTTTCGACGTTTATTTGACAATCTTACTCAAGCATAACGGATTGCCTCGTTATCGGCTAAATTAAATTTAAATGCAGACAATAGATCTGAACTAGCTTTAGCTGCGTAATTACGCACAAGCATGTCTTACCCCACTCTGCTACTAGTGGGACTAAGGCATCAAAACAAGTAGCAAGGCAAGAACGACCAGCATTCCGAAGTTCTTGACCTCAATTTCGAATGCAAGTCATTAAAGGATTTGTTAATGGGTGTATAGTGACTTTAACTACAAATTAACTAATTATGTAGAAAGGTAAGGTTGGGATAAGCGGACGCGAGTTCAACTCTCGCCGTGTCCACCACAAATAAAGCACACTTTTATAGTGTGCATTTTTTGTGACTGGCGAGAGTATTGCGCTATCGCACAATGTATGCCCTGCATACAGAACTCGCTACGCTTTGTAGCCTTCGTTTCACTTCGGCAATTGACGTCACTTCCGTTCCTTAATACAACTCTCGCCGTGTCCACCACAAATAAATATTTCTTTGAAATTAAAAATCATAAAAAACACCCGAACCAAACCGAGTGTTTTAAGTCTAAAATCTTTGCTTTATCTTGTCCATAAACTATATCCTGATTTATCGGATACACTTTGTTTTATAAAGTTTTCTAACAAATAAATTGAATTACTAATTTCCAAAGATTCTTTTATGTACACCGAAACTATCGAACCAATTAAAATATCTTCATCTAATGAATTTGCCAAAATCGTACTATCAACAATCATAGACGTTATTCCACTTCCAGCAAAAACATTACTGCCTAAATTTTCAAGTCCTTCAGGCAAAATGATAGATGTTAATCTTGAACAACCACTAAACACATTATCTCCTATTGATTTCACTTTTTCTGCAAACCATACTTTTTGTAAATCTGTACAGTTTTTAAAAGCATTGTTTCCGATTGTATTAACATTCTTTGACATTATATAAAGGTTATCAACGTTTGAACCCTCAAAAGCACTTTCTCCTATAGATGAAACATTCGATGGAATAATAATATCTCCATAACGATAACCTAAACCGCTACAATTATAAAAAGCTTTATCATCAATTGTTGTGATACTTGTTGGAATTATAACATTCCTTATTGTTTCTGGATTTTCATATTGATGCGATCCGATACAGTTTACTACTTTATCCACTTCATCATCTTTGAAAAACTGAGGAATTACAATAAACTTTCGCTCGTTTGCATTTGGAGTAAGATTTTTAAACTTTACAGTACACGTCGTCGGCGCATCTCCAGGCAAGAATGTAACACCTCTACTAAAATACTTACTCATATTTTCTTCATCCCATCTCAACTCCAAACCAACATTTCCGCCAATAAAAGAAAATTGACTAATTTCAATATCCGTTCCCTTAACAAACCATCCTACAAAGTATTCTTCAAATTCCGTTCCTTTAAAGTCTGGCAACTTTTCTCCTATCCATTCATTTGATTTAACATTATAATGAAAACTATCATCAGAACTATTATAAGTATACCCTTCTTCCAAAGAAAAAGATAAATTATTAGTATAATTAGTATAATTAAGAATATCTTGCTCAAAAATTAATTCAGAAAAATCACATCCTGATGTCAAACTATTAGTTTTCCAATAAGATGGTGTTGTGAATTTTAATGCAACATCATATGTTTTGACGCTTGTATCAATTCCATCAGTTCCATTTTTTACCACATATGAATATGTTTTATTGTTATCAAAAGTTATAATATAAGTTGTTTTTGTTGCATCACTATTAGATTGATCAATTGTAATTGACTTAATTCCGTTACCATCTTCAACCTTTGCTTTGACGTCACTTTTAACTCCATCAATGTACCAATATCCATCTTCACCAATTGTTACAATGCTTCCATTAAGTCCATTCGAACCATTTTTTCCTGGATCGCCTTCATCACCTTTATTACCTTTAAGTTCAGATATCGCAATAAGATTTGTCCATTCTTCACTATCATCTTCTGTTATATAACGCCATTGAATGTGTGTTTCATTTTTTCTAAACTCTACTTCTTTACCATTCATGCCTGGATTTCCTTGTTCTCCCTTTAAGGCATCTCCCAATAAATCTTTTATTTCATCTATTGAAAGTAAGTTAGTCCAAGAATCTTCACCTTCAACTTGCCATTGAACATATTCTCCATCGACTCTAACATTAATGTCTGATTTTTTATCACAACCAGTAAGAGCAAATGGCATAGCAAGAGCCATTATTCCCATGGCACTAGATGCTAAAATTTTCTTTAATTTACTTTTTTTCATAAGTTCTCCTTTCTGAAGTTTTAATACACTTCTTATTATACTTAGTATACCCCCCCCCCCCCGATACAAAAAGTCAAATAAATAAATAATATTAAAGTTTTTAATATAATTCGTTTTACGTTATATACGCTCCACCAAACGAGGCTCAGTTGAACTCGATAAGTTTAACTGAGTTTTTTATT
>JAFTKS010000021.1 GCA_017453125.1 Clostridia bacterium | reverse complement strand
CATTCTAGAAGATTGTCTTTTTGAAACATATATCCAATGAATGAGTTTTCATTATTGTTGAAAATAATGTTTCCATCAGTTGGTTTTACTAGTCCGCTAATTATAGAAAGAATAGATGTTTTTCCACAACCGCTAGGACCTACTATGCTTACAAATTCACCATTTTCTAGAGAAAACGAAATATTATCAAGGGCTCTAGTTTCTTCTTTGTCGCTAAAATATGTCAACCCAATTTTTTCAAGTTCTAGTATCTTCATCATTTTCTCCAAATTGTTGCAATGGGGTGAAAGTAATTCCACCTTACTTCATCATATTAACTGTGGATTGTTTTTGTGACAAATATCTAAATATTATGCAAACAAATAAAAAATGCCCCCAAAGGGCACTTTTTTTAAACAAAGTCTTTGAGCACTTCTTGAGCGATTGAATTATCTACAACTTTTTCGAAAGCAACATCTTCAGTTAGTTTTCCTGCATTTTTCATAATTTTGATAAGGTTGTCATATGCAACTTTGCTCATTACTGGTGTTCTTGACCAGGAATCAATTTCAATATACGCCTCAATACTCTTTTTTAATAATTCGTCACTTGTTCCATCAAAAGATGGGCGAAGAGAATTGACAATCTCATCAATGCTAGCACTAACAAGGAAATTGTAACCTTTAATAATTGCTCTTAAGAAGTTCATAACATTATCTTTGTTTTCGTTAATATAACTTCTGTTTGCTGTGAAAGCAGTGTAAGGGATTTCTCCTGTTTCGGCGCCAACGCTAGCAAGAATATAACCTTTGCCGTTTGCTACAATTTGACTGGCAGTAGGCTCAAATGCTGTAACAAAATCTCCCGTGCCACCAATAAATGCACTTGTAAGATTGTCGAAAGCGACATCGTAGTTGATTGTGCAATTCTCTACATTGTTTTTTTCAATTGCATACTCGAGTGTCATTGCAGGAACTCCGCCTTGACGACCACCGAGAATTTCTTTGTTGCTAAGAACGTCCCAAGTAAATTCTGATACTTGTTCTCGTCCAATAATAAAAGAACCATCTCTTTGTGTTAATTGACCAAATACTACTGGCATATCTTGTTTGCCTTGGTTTGCAACATAAATAGTTGCCTCTGGTCCCATTAGGGCAATGTCAGCCGATTTGCTAACTAAAGCATTCATACATTTGTCTGCTCCGCCACCATTGCTTAGTTCTATTTCTATATCGTATTCTTCAAAATATCCGTTATTAATTGCAATATATAATGGTGCATAGAATACACTGTGCGTAACTTCGCATACTTTGATTACATTGCTGTCATCGTCTTTGCAACCAACAATTCCAAATGGCACTAGAAATAATGTACAAAGTATGGCTATCAAAAATTTTTTCATTCATACCTCCTATTTGCATACTAAATTATATTCGAAATTTTTTAATTGTGTTCTTTATACGGTTTTATAAGGATATTTTAGTGGGTATGCGTGACGTTTTTTGAAGTAATTGACTTGTTTTTTTTGGATATGCGTGATATACTTTGTGTATAGATATGTACTTAAAAACATTTGTATATATTAAAAGAGGTAAATTTATGAATATGATGTTGAATGTATTTACAGATTTTTGGGATAGTTTTGTAAAAAGACTTTCTTCGCCACCTACAATTTTTGCTATAGTTTTTGCTATCCTTGGTGTTTCTCTTGCAATCATTGCTAGACGTGTGGCTGTGGCTATTAGAAAAACTGATGATATAGATGAGAAAGATCCTATTATGATTGGATTTAAAATTGCAGGTTTGGCTTGCTTGTTTGTGTCTGTACTTATAATTGTAATTAGAGCAGGAGTTTAAAAGATAAAATGGAAAAGACTTATAATCCTAGTGAATTTGAAACTAGCATATATAATAACTGGCTAGGAAAGAAATATTTTAGTGCCAAGATTGATAAAAGTAAAAAACCTTTTACAATAATTATGCCACCACCAAATATTACAAGTAAGTTGCATATGGGGCACGCTTTTCAACAAACAATTCAAGATATAATTATTCGTAGGAAGAGAATGCAGGGGTATAGTGCTCTTTGGGTTCCAGGAACCGATCACGCAGCACTTGCTACAGAATATATGCTTTGTAAACAACTTGAGAACGAGGGCACTTCAAAAGAAGAACTTGGAAGAGCTGAGTTCAAAAAGAGAATTGATCAGTGGTACAAAGACTACAAGGGTACAATTATAGAGCAATTTAAAAGAATGGGTTATTCTTGTGATTGGGATAGACTATCGTTTACAATGGACGAAGGGAATTGTAATGCGGTAAGAAAGGTATTTGTTCACTTATACAAGAAAGGTTGGATATATAAAGGAAAAAGAATAGTTAACTGGTGTCCTAAGTGTCGTAGTTCTATATCTGATGCAGAAGTAGAATTCAAAGATGTTCCATCACACTTGTGGCATATTAGATATCAGATTGAGGGAACAGATAAATACATCGAAGTTGCTACAACAAGACCAGAAACAATCCTTGGTGATACTGCGGTTGCTGTGAATCCAAACGATGATAGATACAAAGATGTTGTTGGTAAAAATGTTGTTTTGCCACTTGTTAATAAACTAATTCCAATAGTTGCTGATGAATATGTTGAGATGGATTTTGGAACAGGTGTTGTTAAAATTACTCCAGCACACGATCCTAACGACTTTGAGGTTGGACTTAGACACAATCTTGAAGTTGTGAAAGTTATTGGTGACGATGGGGTTATGAACGAACTTGCAGAAGATTATGCAGGCCTTACCAGAGAAGAAGCTAGGGAGAGAATTGTTGCAGATTTGAAAACTGCAGGAAACCTTGTGAAGATAGAAGACTATTCTCATAACGTTGGACATTGTGAAAGATGTAAGACTGTAATTGAGCCACTTATTTCGAGTCAGTGGTTTGTTAAAATGGAAGAACTTGCAAAACCTGCAATCGAAGTTGTTGAAAATGGTAAAGTTCGTTTTATGGACGAGCAGTATAAGAAAACTTATCTTAACTGGATGAAGAACATCAAAGACTGGTGTATTTCTCGTCAGATTTGGTCGGGACACGATATTCCAATTTTTACTTGTGATGATTGTGGAGAAGTGATTGTAGAAGAGACCGATCCAGCAGAATGTCCAAAGTGTCATAGTCATAATCTTTCTCAAGAATTAGACAAATTGGATACTTGGTTTAGTTCTGCACTTTGGCCTATAAGTACGCTTGGATATCCAAATGATACTGAGGAATTGAAATATTTCTATCCTACCAATGTAATGGTAACGGCTAGAGAAATTATTAATCTATGGGTTGCAAGAATGATTTTCTCGGGTCTTGAGTACGTTGGAGAAATTCCATTCAGAGATATTGTTATCAATGGTATTGTCAAAGATGCCAATGGCAAGAAGATGAGTAAAACTCTAGGTAATGGAACCGACCCAATCGAGATGATAGACAAGTACGGCGTTGATGCTCTTAGATTTAGTGTGTTTGATGGTGTTGCAATTCAGTCTGATTCTAGGTTCTCCGAAAAGAAAGTTGAACTTACTAGAAACTTTATCAATAAAATCTGGAATGCATCAAGATATGTTCTTATGCAAGTAGAAAATGTAGAAATCAAAGACATTCAATCGGTTAATCTTACTTATGCAGACAAATGGATTCTATCAGAACTTAACAAAACTATTGATAGTGTGAACAATAAATTTGAAAAATACGACATCGGTATGGCGGCAAGTGAACTAAAGGATTTCTTCTGGGATAAGTTCTGTGACTGGTATATCGAACTTAGTAAGTGTGATATTGCAGAAAACAAAGAGGGCACTTGTGCAACTCTTGTGTATGTATTGACTCAAATTCTTAAGATGTTGCACCCTTTTATACCTTTCGTAACAGAAAAGATTTATCTAGAACTACCAGTACACGATGAGAGCATTATGATATCTGCTTGGCCAGAGAAATTGGATATAAACTTTGACGGCGAAGTTGTGGAAAGTGTAAGAGAAGTGATTGGTGCGATTAGAAATATTAGGGCAGAGAAAAAAGTTCCTGATAACAAAAAGATTAATGCACAAGTTCTTGTAAAGAAAGATTGTTTGCTAGATTGCTTGAAATATATTTCAAAACTAGCACTTATTAACGAAATTCCTGTTGTTGATAACGAAGAAAGTTTTGAATCAAATTCAGTAAAACTCACATTTAACGATATTATAATAAATCTTCCTCTTGATAGTATGGTTGATAGTGGAGCAGAGAAAGAAAGAATTGAGAAAGAAATTGCCAGACTTAAGTCCGAAATAGAAAGAAGTGAAAGACTTCTCTCAAATGCTGGATTTGTAGCAAAGGCACCAGAATCACTTATAAATGCAGAGAAAGAGAAATTAGAAAAACATAAAGCATTGCTTGCTGAACTTACAAAATAATAAAAAAGCAATTGGGATACCCAATTGCTTTTTTGTTGTATTATGCAAAATTTGTTTTTACTTGAATTGTAGGCGTTTTTTATTTGTTTAGATACTCTTCGAGAGCTTTCGATAATTGGTCTGGGCAAGATGTTCCACCACGGCAAATAATGCCTTTGGTTCTAGCAATAACGTCCTCGACTTTCATTCCTACAACTAGTTTTGATATTCCTTGTGTGTTTCCTGTGCATCCACCAACAAATTCACAAGACTTAATTTTGCCGTCTTCAATTTCGAAATTAATCTTTCTTGAACAAGTACCTCGTGTAATGTATGTTTCCATAATTTCTCCTTTTGATTATGAGTCTAGTAATGTATCAAAAATATGTTCATAAATAGCAGGTGCTTTTTCTGTCCATTTCTTTGTGGTTTCAAGAGCACTTTGGCGGGTAGGTAATTTAAGTTTGAGTGTCATTAACGAGTTGGAAGAAAAAGGTTCTTTGATTTTGAGTGTAACAGAATAACTTCCATCTTGATTCTTGGAATACTCAGACAAATATTCTTGACTTCTTTTGTAGCTCATTCTGTTTTCTTGTGCGTACGCTACAATTTTCTCTCTTATATCTTTTGGTATTCGGTACAAAAAATGGCTTAAACAAGTTCGTCCGTCAAAAGTAATACTGTATCTGCTTTCTTCGTTTTCAAATTTATTCTCGTAAATGAATTTAACTTCAATTAATTCATATAGTGCCTCTTTCAGGTCTAAGTATGTGAACCAATCATTGCTTGATGTGCATATATCTATAAGGTTGTTCTCAGTTAGTGGTATTTCCATTCTCTCAAGAACAAAAAGTAACTTTATTTTCTGAATGGTGTTGTCTTGAACAAATTCCATAATTTCTCCATAGTTTATTATCTTTTCAATTTTAGCATATAATTTCTTTTTTTTTAAGTATTTTCTTATAAATTTTGTATTTTTTTGAATTTGTATCAAGTTATTGTAACCATAATATTAATTTTTAGTTTTTAAAATATGCAAAAGCCATAAAAATTTGTTTGATTTTAATTGTTAGTTGGGGTAAAATAACCTTAATAGGGGGTATCTATGTTTACCGACGAAGAAAAACAAAATATAGTAGATTTTTTTAATGCCTGCAATGATATGATAGAAGGCAGATTTATTTTGTCTGATACCAAAGTTTCTAATATTTTGAAAAGTATTGTAAAAAGCGAAACTTTGTATGATTTATACTCAAGATGTATGAATGGATTTAGATTTGCTCATACATTGGAGTTTTGCAAGGCCTCAAATCCTAATAATGGCGGTTATTTCCAAATGCCAAGAGAGGAAAAGGATATTGTTGCTTTCGTAACTTGTTTGTTACTTGAAGTTGATAAGAGAAATATCAATCTTCAAACATTTGTAACTGATAACTTCTATAGTGCAGATGGATATAATATTAGTTATAACAATTTTGCTTTGCTGGTTCTTGTAGAATACAAAACTGCTGTTAAAAATTTATTAGGCGTAGATGACAAGGGTAATGTTATTGAAACAGAAGATTTTTCGAGCAATCAAGTATCCATTGAGGAGACTGTCGAAGAGGCAAAGGCAAATGAGAATACAAAAATTTTATTTGCAAATCTAATGCTTAGTATTGTTGAACTTCAAAATTCGATTAATGAAGATTCCAAAATAAAATACAATGAGAAAGAAGAACTACTAATAGTTCTAAAGGCTCTTAATAGGGCAGTGCATATTGAAGATTTGATTATTATTAATGCACTCCTTGTGCCTCTTGAGAGAAGTCTATCAAAAAACAAACGCCACAAAGATTTGTATGATAAACTTAAACTTCTTATAGCAGATATTTATTATTAATAATGCTATGCAAAAAATCAAAAAGTTCTGAAAAGTATTTGTTTTTTAAAATATTAATAGTATTATAAAAGTAACTGACGCAGAGATTAATGCGTGAGTTATTTTTTGTAAAAGGAATTTGGCGTATGGCATATCAAAGTTCCTGAGAAAGCAGTATGCTTGTGCGTGGATTGAAAGCCCTCCAAACGAGATAAGAAATGACGTTATAATTGCAACAATATCAAAACTTAAATTGCATTGACTCAACATAGCGGTCCCAGTAGTCACCTCAATTAATCCTGATATTATAGATGTTGAGACTTGTTTCTGAATCCCAACTAGTTCAAATAGATTTGTTATAGGGGTAAGTATGTTTAGTTGTAGAAGTGTCTGAAGGAGCATATAGAATATTGCAATGAATCCTCCAACAACCATAATGCTTGTAATACTACTTGTCATACTTTCGCCTAGAGGGTTTTGAATGCTTGTGTTTTTGTGTAGTAGTATTGTTGTTTTGTTTTTTTGTTTATATAAAAATCCGTTAAGTATGGCACTTATAAAGTGGGATATAAGTATAATTATTCCTAATTTTTGACTTTTAAAAAAGCCGATTCCTACAGTGCCTATAATAAACAATGGTCCAGAAGTACTAGTGAACGCAGATATTGTTTGGGCTTGTCCTTTGGTTATTTTACTTTGATGATAAAAGTCTGATGTGAGTTTTGCACCAATAGGATATCCTGATAAAATACTCATTATATAAATATATCCAGACACACCTCCAACGCCATATAGTTTTTGGGTTATGGGGGAGAGGACTTTGCCTATAGTATTTGTAAAACTAGTAAATGATAACAGTTTTGTAAGTATAAAAAATGGCAAAAGTGCAGGAAGAACTTTTGTGGCCCATAGCAGTAATCCTTGTGAAAAGTGCTGAATTGCTGTTTGTGGAAGTAATATGATTAGTAATAAAACAACAAAAAGGAGTAATATATAAATAATTTCTAAAATTTTATGTTTTTTTGCTTTGAAATTTATCATTATAATATTAAACTATGATAATATTCAGTTTTTTAGAAGTTAATAACAATTATAAAATTCCATATAATAAAATAAATGTAGGTGTATCATGAAGACAAAGAAAAAGGTTGCGTTGGTTCTAAGTGGCGGTGGGGCTCTTGGTTGTGCTCATATTGGAGTTATCAAAGTTCTTAGAAAATATGGAATACCTGTTGACATAATTGTAGGAACTAGTATGGGTGGAGTTGTTGGTGCTGGTATGGCAGTAGGCCTCAGTACCGAAGATATGATTAAGTTTGCCCTTAAGTTCAGAACCATTGATTTCTTCGATGTTAACTTTAATACATCGGGACTATTTTCAGGCAAGGGGGTTATGAAGATTATTAATAAATTCTTGCCCGATATTACAATTCAATCTCTAAATACAACCTTTGCTTGTGTTGCTTGTGATTTGTATTCAGAGAAAGAGGTTGTCTTTACTACAGGGTCTATAAGAGATGCTGTAAGGGCCACATTGTCTATCCCGGGAGTATTTGTACCTTTTCAAAAAGATGATATGTTGCTTGTAGATGGCGGAATGCTAAATAATTTGCCTGAAGATGTGGCAATGAAGTTGGGTGCAGATGTTATTATTTCTTGTGATGTGTTGTCTGGGTCAAAAGTAAATTCTGTGCCAAAGAATGCAATTGATTCATTCTTGAGTTCTATTAATCTTGCAACAAAAGAAATGCAAAAACTCAAATCTGTTTATTCGGATATATGTTTGAAGCCAGATATGGATGGGTTGGGGCAGTTTTCCTTTGCAGACAAAAAAACTCTGCTTGCTATCAGGCGTGGAGAAGAAGTGGCGGAAAGGCATATTGCAGAAATTATTAAAATTATAAAACAAAAATTAAGCACCTAAGGATATTTCCTTAAGTGCTTTTTGTTATTTTTCTTTAATGTCGGTGTATTTTATGCTTTGAGCATAAAGGTCTGGTGCAAAGTTTGGAATAGTTTTTGTTTTTGTAAGAAGCATATTGAATACCGCATTTGCTCTATCTTCAATATCTGCAAGGGCAGTGTAGAGTGCAGAAGGTTTCTTAACAATATTGCTATTTCTTATAATTATATTTGTATTGGCACTAACGGCGGATAGAAGTTCTCGATTGTTACCGTTAAATGCTAAAACTTTGATAAATGGCAGTTTGTCAATTTTGTATATTTGAGATACTGTATCTTTATCAATCTTGAGAAGTAATCTAAGGACTATCCTTTTGAGTCTGGTATATGTGTATCTTTTTGTTTTTACATCAAGAAGAAGTTCGTTGAAGTCCTTGAACTTATGTGCACTTTCTATGAATCTATTTTGAATGCCTTCAGACACATCATACACATTTTTGATTTCTTCTGCAGAACTTGTTTTTACTACGTATGAACAAAGGTTATTGAACATTTCTTGGTCTGGAAGTCCAAATTTGTCGAAGTCTTCTTTAAGAAGTTTGTAGGTAAATGGTGGAACAAGTTTCTTGACGGATTTTACATTGTTTTTTGTAAGAATACGTGTACGAATTGCTGTAGCACTACTATCTTTACCATTAAGGTCTGCAGAATTGTAGTCGCTATTAGACCTTGTTGTAAATACAGGAATTATATTGCTTTTTGTTTTGTAAAGGGCTTTTAAATATTCAATAGCAAGAATATTGTTTGGCTTGGAAAGAATATTAAGAGTTTCTGTAATTTCGCTGAATACAACTTTGTCTTCTTTCATTAATTCTTCTACTGCTTTTTGTCTACTTACAGGTAGGGAGTTTCCCGCATCAAGGAATTTTTTTAGTTTTTCTTTGAATTCTTTTGGTTCGTTGGCAAAAAATTTGGCAATTTCTTTGAGTAATTCGAAATTCTCTGTTTCGCAACCAAATGCTATATGAGTAACGTTTTCAAATGAATTTGCAATTTTTACTCCAGCCAATGCAAAAATTTCAGCGGAACTACAACAATAGGCTGTAGGGATTTGTACTACTATGTCTGCACTTGCTTCCAATGCCATTCTTGCACGAACATATTTATTGGTAATTGCTGGCTCTCCTCTTTGGGTAAAGTTGCCTGCTTGTATACACATTACAGCATCACAACCACTGAGTTCTTTTGCTTTCTGAATATGATACCAATGACCGAAGTGTAGAGGATTGTATTCACAAATAATTGCACAAATTTTCATAATTACTCCCGATTAATTCTTTACAATTTTCACAAATTCTAGTACACTATATACTGATTGGTGAATTGATAAAAATAAGTATTAAATTAGAGGTTTTGACTATAAAACTGCAAAACCAAATAACTTATTTATACATTTTAACAAAAACACACCAAAAAAACAAACAAAATAAGGATTTTTATGGAAAACTCGACAAAAATAGAACAATCGTGGCTTGAAAAGGCAAAATTGCTTGGAAAGTCAATCGTTTTGCCTGAGGCTGGTTTCAGCGAAAGAATTGTGGAAGCAGGCAAAATTTGTGCAGAACAAAAAATTGCTAAGATTATTTTGCTTGTAAGCGATGATAATCAATTATCAAAATATAATCTAGCAGAAAATGAATATTTGAAAATAATAAATATCAACACTCACGAAATTAGACCAATGCTTGTGTCGGCACTTTTTGAGAAGAGAAAAGAAAAAGGTCTTGATATGGCGGGTGCGGAGAAGTTAATTTCTGATCCTGTGTATTTTGGAACAATGATGGTAGACTTGTCTTTGGCTGATGGGCTTGTTGCAGGTGCAGAGATTTCTACTGCTGATACATTCAAACCTGCTTTTCAAATTATCAAAGGAAAGACAAAAGATACAAAAGTTTCTAGTTTCTTTGTGATGGTTAGGGAGCAAGAAGGGAAAGAACAAGTATATATTCTTTCCGATTGTGGTATTAATATTAATCCAAATATGGAAGAAATTGTGGAGATTGCCAAGCTGTCTGCAGAATCTGCAAAAGCAATCGGATTTATAGATAATCCAAAAGTAGCATTGCTATCTTATTCTACAAAGGGTAGTGCTGAGGGCGATGATGCGGTAAAAATGAGAGAAGCAAAGGCTGTTCTAGATACGCAAAATGTTGACTTTGTTTACGATGGAGAAATGCAATTAGATAGTGCAATTGTTCCTAGCGTTGCCAAACTTAAAGCTCCTAATAGTCCAATTCAAGGAGATGCAAATGTGCTAGTGTTCCCAAACCTTTCTGCTGGAAACATTGGGTACAAATTGATGCAAAGATTTGGTGGATTCAAGGCTTTTGGTCCAATTGCTCAAGGTATGAGAAAGCCAATTAACGATGTTAGTCGTGGTGCGAACGTAAATGATATAGTACAAGCAATTGCAATTACTGTACTTCAAGATTAGTATAAAAGAGGTGAAATTATGAAAGTTTTAGTTATAAATGCAGGAAGTAGTTCTTTGAAGTTCCAATTAATTGATATGGAGACAAAGGGTGTACTTGCGAAAGGTAATGTTGAGAAAATCAATGAAAAGGGTTCTTTCCTAAGATACAAAGCAAAGGGCGAAGAACATAAATATGAGAAAGATATTACAAACCATAGCGAAGGAATGGAGCTTGTTCTTGAGAAATTGACCGATGAAAGAGTTGGTGTTGTTTCTTCTCTTGACGAGATAGAGGCGTTTGGGCATAGAGTAGTTAACGTTGGAGAAGATTATTTTGATAGTACTCTTGTAACACCAGAGGTACTTGAAGACTTTAGACACAAGGCAGACTTCAGTCCATTGCACGTTCCTGGTGCAATTGCAGGAATTGAAGCATCTATGAAAATTTGCCCAGGGAAACCAAATGTTGCAGTTTTTGATATTGGATTCCACAAATCAATTCCAGAACACGTTTATAGATATGCTATTCCTAGAAGATACTATGATACTTATAAAATTAGACGATATGGTGCTCACGGAACCAGTCACTACTATGTAACTCAAAGATGTGCCGACTTGATGGGAAGAGATGTGAATTCTTTGAACTTGGTGTCTTGTCACTTGGGTTCTGGTGCTAGTATTACTGCTGTAAAAAACGGAAAAAGTTTCGATACTTCAATGGGATTCACTCCACTTGAAGGAATTATGATGAATACTCGTTCGGGAGATATTGATCCTGCTGTTGTTGAATATATTTGTAATAAAGAAGGTAAATCTGCTAGTGATGTGATCAAAATTTTGAACAAAGAAAGTGGTCTTCTTGGTGCAATTGGAACAGGAATGGCAGATATGAGAGATATAACTGAGAACTTAAATGATGCAAATGTAAAGATGGCATTTGATATGTATTGTCATAGAATCAAAAAGTATATCGGTTCATATATGGCAGTTCTTGGTGGTGCTGATGCAATTGTATTTACTGCAGGCTGTGGCGAGCATACTCCAGAACTTAGAGAAGCTGTAACAGAAGGTCTTGAATTCTTGGGTGTTAAAGTTGATAAAGAATTGAATTATGGCGCACCAAGAGGTGAAGAAGTTGAAATTTCTACTCCAGATTCAAAAGTAAAAGTATTTATCATTCCTACAGACGAAGAGATGGTAATTGCACAAGAAACGCTAAAAACTATTAATAATTTGTAATTATTTGTTAAATACTAATTGACAAATGAATAATTTTATTATAGAATATCTTAGCACGATAATGAATATTGACGAAATTTGTTAATATTTTAATTTGAGAAATAATTAGGAGGTGCATTATGGCTATAGTACCAAAGGGTAAAGTTTCGAAGGCAAGACGCAATTCTAGAAAAGCGAATTGGAAAATTTCAACATCTTCTATGGTTGAATGTCCACATTGCCACGAGTTGAAAGCAAACCACAGAGTTTGTAAAAAATGTGGTTACTACGACGGCGAAAAGAAAATCGTTGTAGAGAAAGAAAAGAAAGAAACTAAGTAATTTTAGGTTTTGAGTAATTAAGATATGTTATATAACATATCTTTTTCTTTTGTGCGGTCAAATTATTTGTTGAAAAAATATTAAAGTGATATACTATGTGCGATATTTTGAAATATATATGGAGAAAATTATGGTAAAAATAATTCTTGATGCGTTTGGTGGAGATAACGCTCCAGCAGAAATTGTCAAAGGTGCAATTATTGCTGTAAATAAAAATAGTGAGATTCATATTGTTCTTTCTGGAAAAGAAGAACTCATCAAAGAAGAATTATCTAAATATAAATATAATGCCGAACAAATAAGTGTGCTTAATGCTAGTGAGGTTATTACAAATGATGAGAGCCCAACTATGGCTATAAAGACCAAGAAAGATAGTTCTTTGGTGAAGGCTTTTGATTTGGCTAAGGAAGATGAGTCTGTTGTGGGTGTTATTAGTGCAGGATCAACAGGTGCTGTTCTTACAGGCGGATTTTTGAAACTTGGCAGAATCAAGGGGATTATGCGTCCTGCATTGGTTCCTGTATTTAGTACTATTACAGGTAGTCTTGTATGCATTTGTGATGCTGGGGCAAATATGGATTGTAAGCCTGAATACTTGGATCAATTTGCAATTATGGCAAGTGAATATATGTGTGTACTAGGTGTGAAAAACCCAAGAGTTGCACTTCTTAATGTTGGAACAGAAGACCATAAAGGTGATGCTAAGGCGAAAGAGTCTTTTGAATTGCTCAAGAATAATAAGCACATAAACTTTGTTGGAAATATGGAAGCAAGAGAATTGATGAGTGGTAATTATGATGTTGTGGTAGCAGATGGCTTTGCAGGAAATGTATTACTCAAGAGTACGGAAGGCGCAATGAAAGGCTTGTTGAATGTTTTGAAAACAGAAATTAAAGCAGGTTTTTGGAGTAAGATTGGTGCTCTATTTATGAAAAAAACTTTTAGCAACATCAAGGCAAAATTCGATTATAGCAAACAAGGTGGAGCGGTATTGCTTGGTTGTCAAAAATTACTTGTAAAGGCTCACGGAAGTAGCAAGGCAGATAGTATCTGTGCCTGTATTGAACAAGTTTTTGCTATGAATAAAGGCGAATTAATCAAAAATATATCCAAAGGTCTAGAGGCGGTTTCTAGTGAAGATAAGTAGTATAAAAGAACTTCAAGAGTATATTGATTACAAATTTGAAGATGAGAGTATTTTGGAGCAAGCATTGACTCATAGTAGTTATGCCAATGATTTTGGTGTGGAAAGTTATGAAAGGCTGGAGTTTCTTGGTGATGCAGTTATTGAGATAATAGTCTCAGAATATATTTATAGGTATTATTATTTTGGCTCGGGGCAATCGTCCAAGTTAAGAGCGTCTCTAGTATCTACCGAATATCTAAGTCAGGTGGCGGAAGATTTGAATCTTGATGGCTTGGTTAGAAAATCCAAAGGATTGCAAAAATTAAGTAAGAAAAATACAGCAGATTTATTTGAAAGTCTTATTGGTGCTATTTACCTAGATGGTGGAATGTTGTCGGCAGAGAAAGTTGTTCAAAGGTTTGTAATTATTGATATTACAAATGTGGATTATGTATTGAACAATAATATTGATTTCAAGACACAATTGCAGGAGACCTTGCAGGCTGAAGGCAAGTCTTTTGAATATAGAACCATTGGGACAAAGGGTCTTGATCACCAGAAAATTTTTGAGGTAGAGTTGTTGGTTGAAGGCAAGTCTATTGTGACAAAGGAAGGCTCAAGCATACAAGAGGCTCAGAGTAATTGCGCAAAAGCATATTTCAAAAAAGATTAATTGCTATGCAAACAAACAAAAAGTCTATAATTATAGGCTTTTTATTTTTGTTTATAGATAAATGAATGATTATTATATATAATATATTT
>JAFTKS010000020.1 GCA_017453125.1 Clostridia bacterium | reverse complement strand
TTATTTATAAAATATATGTAATACAATTTGTCTAAAAATTTGTTTTGTGATAAAATATTAAATGTGAAAATGTCAGTTGTGGCAAATACTTTTTAGGTATTTTGACACATAGCGGGGTTACAAATGAACTTAAAAAGAATTGAAATGGTAGGCTTCAAATCATTCGCCGATTACCAGAAAATTGATTTTAATGATGGAATTACTGCAATTGTTGGACCTAATGGCTGTGGAAAGAGTAATGTTTCCGATGCTGTTCGTTGGGTTCTAGGAGAACAAAGTAGCAAGAATTTGCGTGGTTCTTCTATGCAAGATGTTATTTTCAAAGGCACTGAAAAAAGAAAGGGTCTTAGTTTTTGTGAGGTTTCTTTAGTCTTTGATAATACGAATAGAATGTTTAACTCCGATTATAATGAGATTGTTATTACACGTAAACTTTATAGAAGTGGCGATAGTGAATATTTACTTAACAAATCTCCAGCAAGGCTCAAAGATATTGTCAATCTTCTTCACGATAGTGGAATAGGAAAGAATAGTTATTCTATTATCGGTCAAGGTATGGTAGGAAAGATTGTTAATGCCAAACCAGAAGAAAGAAGGGTTATTTTTGAAGAGGCTGCAGGAATTGCTAAGTTTAAATCCAAGAAAGTCGAGGCCGAGAGAAAACTTCTTAGTACTCAAGATAATTTGAATCGTGTTAACGACCTTATTTCAGAAATTGATAGACAACTTAAGCCTCTTAGAGAACAGGCTGAAACTGCCAAGGTGTATCACGAACTCAAAGACCAATTGAAAGTTTTGGAAGTAAATCAATATATTTATCAATATGATACGGCAAGTGATACAAAAAATGCAATCTTGGAGAAAATCAAGGCTATTGTTGAAGAGCTTGAATATAGAACGAAAGAAAAAGAGATGGCAGATACTCTATATACTGAGGCTTTTGACAAGGTTGGAACTATAGATGCAGATATAAGTGCACTAAAAGACAAGATTCTAGAACTTAATATTGCAATTACAAAACAAAGTGGCGAAATTAATGTTCAGAAAGAAAAATATAACTATCTAAAAGCGGAAGACGAGAGACTTTCGTCAGAACTTGAAAGGCTTGGTTCAACCAAAGATTCAGCACAAAATTCGCTCTTTGAAATTGAGTCGAATATAAAAGAGAAACAAGTTGAACTTTTCGATAAGAAAAGCCAAGTTGCTGAATTGAATGAAAAATACGAATCTGTCTCTAGCGAATTGAAGACTGGAGAAGATGAGGCTGATGCAATTCAACAAAGGATTATAGATAATCTAGAATTGTTAGGAGACGTAAAGGCTCAGATTTCGGCACTTAATGCAGAAAAGAACAGTTATCAAAAGAGCCTGACCGAACTTGAACAGCAACAACAAGATATAAATGAGAAATTTAGTGCATCAAAATCCAAACAATCAGAGAGTTCTACTCAATTATTGGCTTTGAAACAAAATAGGGCAAATGTTGAAAGTGAACTTAATGAAAAAGTTATTCATCAAGACAATCTTCAAGTAGATGTAAAAAGAGCAGAAGTTGTAATTAACGAACTTTCTGGAAATATTCTTTCTTTGGAAAATAGAAAGAAAATGCTTGAAGAGTATGCTAGAGAATATGAAGGATTTAATGGTACTGTCAAGAGACTTCTTACAGATGCAGAGAAGAATAATGATATCAAATCACGTATTGTTGGTGTGCTTGCAGGCCTTATCAAAGTTCCTAGCACATATCAGACTGCAATTGAAACAAGTCTTGGTAATGCCGTTCAAAATATCGTTACTTCTAGTGATGAGAATGCAAAATATCTTATTAACTATTTGAAACAACGTGATTATGGTAGAGCGACATTCTTGCCAATCAATACTGTTAAGCCTAGATACTTTGATAATTCTAGCAGATATCTATTAGATACCGAGGGGTGTTTGGGTATTGCTAGTGAGTTGATTGAATACGATAAGTCTTTGAATAATGTAATTAGTAGTTTGCTTGGAACAACATTGATTGCTAATAATATGAATTCTGCTCTTAATATAGCCAGAAAATGCAACTTTGCATATAGGATTGCAACTTTGGAAGGAGATATTATTTCTCCACAAGGAAGTTTGACCGGTGGTAGCAAAAAGGCACAAAGTACCAATCTTCTAGGCAGACAAACTGAAATTGATAATTGTGGAAAATTAATTGCAAAATTAACTACAGACAAGCAGAACAAAACTAACGAATATAATTCTTGTTTGGAAAAGTTGAAGTCTCTTACACAAGAAATCAAAGAAACATCTGACAAATTGCATAACCTTGATATTGAGATTGCGCAAGAGTCTGAAAGATGTGATAAGTTTACAACGATATGTAATGACTATGAAACAGAAAGAAATAGAATCAGTAGTAATATTGGAAAAAACAAACAAATTCTAGAAGGTATTATTAATCAGATTAATAGAATTAGCGATGTAAAAACCGATATTGAAACTACCGAAAATATTGGTACTACAGCAGTTTCTCAATTTAGTGAATTGAAGAATCAGAAAGAAGAGTATTCAAATAGCATTACAAATCTCAAGATTGCAATTGCAACATTGGAATCAGAACTTGTAAGTTTAGAACAAGAAAGAATTAGATTTACCGAAGTAATGAAGTCTACAACTGAGCAGATTGAAATTATAGAAGGTGCTTGCAATAAGAATAGACAATTATTAAGTGTTGCATCAAACGTTGTGTTTGAACACGAGACAAGTCTTGAGAACAATGAAACTTATGAGCTACTTAACAAAACTCAAGCAGAACTTGAAAAGAAAGAGTCTGAAAAATCTGGAATTCAAGAGGATATACGTAGACTTGATGAATCAAGAACAAAACTTCTTGGGGAAGTTAATGTTTTACAAGATAAGAAATATAAACAAGATATTGCTCTTTCTAAGGTTGATACAGACATTGAAAGTATGCAAGAAAGGGTTTGGACAGAATACGGATTTACATATGATTCAGCTCTAGAGATAAAAGATCCTGACTTTGATCCAAAACTTGGAGCAAGTTCTATCAATAAAATTAAGAAAGATATTATAGCGCTTGGTCATATTAACGAAAGGGCAATTGACGATTGCAAGGCTTTGGAAGAAAGATTTGGAAAGATGTATGATCAATCTCAAGACCTTATCAAGGCAGAACAAGACCTTCGTAGAATTATCAAAGACTTGTCAAATGAAATGATTGTAAGATTTCAGACAGAATTCGACAAAATTAATACCAATTTCGGCATAGTATTCAAAGAACTATTTGGTGGCGGAAATGCTAGACTAGAAATAATGGATAGTGAAGACCAATTAGAAGCAGGAATTGATATTAAGGCTGAACCTCCTGAGAAGAAATTGAGTAATATTTCTCTTCTAAGTGGTGGAGAGCAGGCACTTGTTGCAATTGCAATTCTATTTGCAATTCTAAGGCTTAGACCATTGCCATTCTGTTTGTTGGACGAGATTGAGGCACCTTTGGATGAGGCAAACGTAACTAGACTTGCCAAATATCTAAAGAGATATTCTCACGAAACTCAATTTGTGGTTATCACTCACAAAAAGCCAACTATGGAGAATGCAGATACATTGTTTGGTGTTACAATGGAAGAAAAGGGCGTAAGTAAACTTGTTTCTGTAAAACTAAACGATGCAATTAAAAATACGGAGCAAAAATAATGGGCATATTTTCAAAATTTTTTGGAGCATTAAAGAAAACTAAAGAAGCCATTTCAAAGAAAATTTCACAGATTTTTGTTGGGGAACTTGATGACGACTTTTATGAGGAACTAGAATTCATTCTAGTTTCCTCAGATATTAGCGTCGAAGCAAGTTCTGAAATTGTTGAAAATGTGAAATCTCTTGCAAAAAAGAACAAAGTTAAAACTGAGGAAGAATTCAAAAAAATTCTAAGACAGGCAATGCAAGAACTTCTTGAGTTCGAAGAGGAAGAGGAGTCTTTTCCTTGCTTATATACAATTATAGGTGTTAATGGTGTAGGAAAAACTACAGCTATTGGTAAACTTGCACATAATTATAAGAAAGCAAAGAAGAGCGTTCTTATGGTTGCGGGAGATACTTTTAGAGCATCTGCTAGTGACCAACTTGCCGAATGGAGCAAGCGAGCTGGGGTTAGAATTGTCAAATATGGCGAGGGGGTTGACCCTGGTGCTGTTGTATTTGATGGAGTCAAGAGTGCTGTTGCGAGAAAAGATGACGTTGTTCTAGTTGATACTGCAGGACGTCTTCATAACAAAGTTGGACTTATGGACGAATTGAAGAAAATTCATAAAATAATTAGCAAAGAATGGACGGGCGATACCAAAAATTATCTTGTAATAGATGCAACAACAGGTCAAAACGCTTTGACTCAAGTTGAGATGTTTAATGAAATTATTCCTCTTGATGGGATAATTCTTACAAAACTTGATGGTTCAAGTAAGGGTGGAGTGGTTTTTGCAATTACCAAAAAATTCGGTATTCCAATTAAATGGATTGGCGTAGGAGAGGGAATTGATGACCTAGAGCCTTTCGATGCAAAAGAATTTGTTGAAAATATTATATAATTTATAAAAAACTATTGACATAATGGCTTTTGTGAGATAAAATGTATCTGTAAAGTAAATTTGCTTTACATAGAGGAATGTGAAATGAGTATTGAAGATAATTTGAGGATTGTCAGATTAATAGACACGTATGGTGTTCTATTAACTAGCAAAAAATTAGCAGTTATATCCGATTATTATTTTGATAACCTAACACTTGCCGAGATTGGTGATAACTATGGTATCAGCAGACAGGCTGTTAGGGATAGTATTTCTCAGTCTATAAAATCACTTGAGTCGTATGAAGAGAAGTTGAAAATTATTTCAAAAGAAAAATGCGTTATTGAAAAATTGGAAAAAGTATCTATGCGAATAACAGACGAAGTTCTAAAGCAAGATATTGAGAAAATTATTTCAGAATTGAGGGGTTAAGATGGCGTTATTTGGAACACTTGGCGAAAAACTTAATCACGTATTCAGTAAGATTACAAAAAGAGGAACGCTTACAGAACTAGAAATCAAGAACGCAATGCGTGAGATAAAACTTGTGCTTCTTGAGGCGGACGTAAACTATTTGGTAGTTAAAGATTTCGTTGCAAAAGTAACGGAGAAGTCGATGGGCGAAAGGGTTATGAAATCCTTGACACCAGGACAACAAGTTATCAAGATAGTTAATGAAGAATTGACCGAACTTATGGGGTCGACTAATAGCAAATTGGCTGTTTCTAGCAAACTTCCAACTGTTATTATGATGTGTGGACTCCAAGGTGCAGGAAAGACTACAATGTGTGGAAAACTTGCCAAAATGCTAAAAAAGCAAGGCAAGAAACCTATGCTTGTTGCTTGTGATATTTATAGACCAGCAGCAATCAATCAGTTGAAAACACTTGGAAAACAAGTAGACGTAGAAGTCTATGACGAGGGAACTGCAAAACCAGCAAAGACATCTCAGAATGCAATTAAGTATGCCGAAAAGAAAGGCTATGATACTGTAATTATATATACTGCTGGTAGACTTCAAATCAATGAAGAATTGATGACTGAATTGCAAGACATCAAGAAGGCCGTGAATCCAACCGAAATTCTTTTAACGGTTGATAGTATGATTGGTCAAGAATCTGTAAATGTAGCAACTACGTTTAACGAAAAGCTAGATATTACAGGTGTTATTCTTACAAAACTTGATGGTGATACTAGAGGCGGAGCGGCATTATCAATTAGAGCAGTTACAGGAAAGCCAATCAAATTCTGTGGTGTTGGTGAGAAAATGGACGATATCGAACCATTTTATCCTGACAGAATGGCTAGTCGTATTCTAGATATGGGAGATGTCCTCTCTCTTATAGAAAAGGCTCAAGAAACTATTACAGAAGAAGAGGCAAAGAAACTCGAGAAGAAGTTTAGAGAAAATACATTCACTCTTGATGACTACTTGGTTCAATTTGAACAACTCAAAAAAATGGGAAGTATTAGCGATATTCTTGCTATGATTCCGGGCGCAAATAAACTCAAACTTAATGCTAACGCAGTTGACGAGAAACAACTTGCAAGGAATAAATCAATTATTCTTAGTATGACCAAGAAGGAGCGTCAAGACCCAGATATAATTAAAGGTAGTCACAAAAGAAGAATTGCAGAAGGTAGTGGAACTTCTATTCAAGACGTAAACATACTTCTAAAGCAATTCAATCAGTCCAAAGAATTGATGAAACAATTCAGTGGCAAGAAAAAGGGCGGATTCAGACTTCCGTTCTAAGCAAATTAGTTTTAAAATTTTTTTAAAAGAAATCTTTTAATAAAAATTAATATATAAATAAAGGAGAAAATATATGGCAGTTAAAATTAGACTAACTCGTATGGGAGACAAAAAGTCACCTTTCTATCGTATTGTAGTTACAGATTCTAGAAAGGCTAGAGATGGTGCATATATCGAGAAACTAGGTACTTTCAATCCTCTTACAGATCCTGCTCAAGTTAATCTTGATGTAGAGGCTACAAAGAAATGGATTGCAAACGGTGCACAACCAACAGAAACTGCAAGAACTATTCTTGTTAGAGAAGGCATTATGCAACCAATGGCTAAAAGAGCACCTAAAACTGATAAGAAAAAGAAAGAAAATAATTAATCAGGAGTAGGTTATTTTGGAAGATTTAGTTAAATATATTGTTGAGAATTTGGTAGAGAATAAAGATGCTGTTTCTGTTTCTACTTTCGAAGAAAGTGAGAAAGTATCTGTTATTACTGTTAGTGTTGACAAAGAGGACATTGGCAGAGTAATTGGTAGAAATGGTAAGATTGCTGGTAGTATTCGTACTATTGTAAAATCAGCAAGTGCCGGTCTTGGCAAGAGATTTGTAGTAAAAATAGGAGAAAGAGATTAATTTTCTCTTATTTTTGTTATGAGTAGAATTTGTATTGGTGTGGTTACAAAGCCACAAGCATTAAAAGGTCAATTTAGAGTAAAGCCTAATTTGATTAATCTTAAAACATACAAAAAGTTGTCAGAGATTGAAATTGATAACACAACATATTCTGTAGAATCCGTTTCATTAAGAGATACTTTTGTTATATTAAAAATAAAAGGCATTGACTCTTGCGAGTCTGCAGAATTACTAAGAAACAAAGAAATTTTTGCAGATATTGAACAGAAGGTAGAAGAGCATTTTGATTTGCAAGGTTACGGCGTGGTTGTTGAGTCGGAGAATATTGGTGTTATTGTAGATATCAATAATTACGGCTCAAAAGATATTTTGTCAATAGAAGGAAATAATTCTTGCCTAATTCCTGTAATTGATAAACTAATTGATAAAATTGATGAACAAGAAAATGTTGTTTATTTGAATAAAAATATTTTTGAACAAGTGGCAGTTTATGAGGATTGATATTCTAACTCTTTTTCCAGAGATGTTTGAACCTTTGAAAGAAAGTATCTTGGGTAGGGCTCTTGAAAAAGATTTGTTTCAATTGAATTTAATAAATATTCGCGACTTTTCTTTGGATAAACATAAGAAGGTTGATGATTATATCTTTGGCGGTGGAGATGGTATGCTTATGACTCCACAGCCTCTTTATGACGCTATAATGAGTGTAAAAACAGAAGATAGTTATACAATCTATATGTCGCCAAAAGGTACTGTGCTAACTCAGAAAAAAGTCTGTAATTTGGCGACAAATTACAATCATTTAATTATTGTTTGTGGACATTATGAAGGTATTGACCAGAGAATAATAGATTTGTGTATTGATGAGCAAGTGAGTATTGGTGACTATGTTCTAACGGGCGGAGAACTTCCTGCAATGGTTCTTGTAGATAGTGTTGCTAGATTTATTCCAGAAGTTCTTGGCAGTGATACAAGTGCTGAAGACGAAAGTTTCTCTGATGGATTGCTTGAATATCCTCAATATACACGCCCTAGAGAATTTATGGGACTTAGTGTTCCCGAGGTTCTTCTCAATGGAAATCATAAAGAAATAGAGAAGTGGAAACTTGAACAAAAGAGAATTGAGACAGAAAAATTCCGTCCCGATTTGTTGGATAAATAAATTAAGATTGTCAAAAGAAAAAGTTGTAAGGTGATATTATGCTAATACAATGGTTCCCAGGTCATATGACAAAAGCCTTTAGGCTAATGGAGAAAGAAATTAAATTAGTTGATACAATTATTTATGTTCTAGATAGTAGAGCACCTTTTTCTTGTGTTAATCCAAAGTTTCCTTCGCTCATTGGCGATAAACCTATAATTTATGTTTTTAATAAAGTAGACTTGTCTGAAAAAAATAAAATTGATGAGTGGATTAATGGCTATTTTAAGAGCGAAAATACTCGTTGCATAACACTAGATAGTACTGCTAGTGGAATGGGAAAAAAGGTTGAGTCTGCAATCTTGGACGTATGCAAGCCTAAAATTGAAAAGTTCAAGGCAAAGGGTGTAAAGCCAGTTTTAAGGGCAATGGTTATGGGTGTTCCAAATTGCGGTAAAAGTACGCTTATTAATAATCTTTGTGGCAAGGCAAAGACTGTTACGGGAAATAAACCTGGTGTTACAAAAGGTAAACAATGGGTAAAAATTGCCAGTGGAATTGAACTACTTGATATGCCAGGAACATTGTGGCCTGCTTTTGATAATACAAAGGTAGCAAAACATCTAGCGTATATAGGAAGTATCAAGGAAGAAGTTCTTGATATTCCTGAACTTGCTGTGGAGTTGATTGGAGATTTAAGACACATCAATCAAAATATTTTGGAAAATAGATATAATATTCAAATTGATGAAATTGATACAAATTTAGAAGTTTTAGAGAAAATTTGTGAGTCTCGAAAGTTCTTGGTTAGAGGCGGAGATTATGATTATGACAGGTGTTGTGGTGCAATAGTCTCCGATTTTAAACAAGGCAAGATGGGGTGTATTACACTTGATGACTTCAAAGAAATCAAACTACTTACGAAAAAAGACCGAAAGGAAAAGAAAGATGCTTGATTTTGAAAATAAATATTTGGCATTAGGGAAAAAATATATTGCTGGTATCGATGAGGCGGGAAGAGGTCCTCTTGCTGGGCCTGTGTGTGTTGCAAGTGTTATTATGCCACTTGAAAAAGAATACCTTATTGAAGGCATTAATGATAGTAAAAAATTAACAGAAAAAAAACGAGAAAATCTCTTTTCGCAAATTATAGATAGAGCAATTGCTTATCATATTGAGTTTGTTGATGAGAGAACTATTGATGAAATTAATATCCTCAATGCAACCAAACTTGGAATGAAAAGATGTATTGAAAATTTGTCTATAGTTCCTGATGTTGTTCTTATAGATGCTGTTAAAATTGATTCGGAAATCGAGACAGAATCTATTATTAAAGGCGATGCGCTCAGTTATTCAATAGCTTGTGCGTCAATACTTGCGAAAGTTTCAAGAGATAGATTAATGATGGAGCTTGATTCTCTTTATCCAGAGTATGGATTTGCAAAACATAAAGGATATGGAACAAAATTGCATATTGAATGTTTAAAGAAATATGGTAAATGTAGTTGTCATAGAGAATCTTTTATCGGAAATTTTGTTGGAGACAAGTGATGAATAACAAGCATTACAATAAAATAACTGGAGCACAAGGCGAGATGATTGCCGAAAAGTTTCTCAAAGACAAGGGATACAAAATACTTGAAAAAAATTATAAGAATACTATTGGTGAAATAGATATTATTGCAAAAGACAAAGATATAATTGTTTTTGTAGAAGTTAAATATAAAAAAGATGACTATTTTGGTTTGCCTAGAGAAGCTGTTGGTAAAAATAAACAATTCAAAATCAGACAGGTTGCGAGCACTTATGTGAAGAATAAAAGACTATTTAATAATCAAGTACGTTTTGATGTAGTTGAGGTATTAGGGGATAACATAACCCATTTGGAAGATTGCTTTTAGTTTTTTTAATATTTTGAAAATTTTTTGTAGAAAAATATATTAATTTATTGTTTTTTAACATATTATATAAGGACAATTTGTTGGTGAAGTTGTAAATTTTTGCTTTGATTACTTTTTTAGAGAGCTTTTTGAAAATGAAAAGAATTATACAAAAACACTTGCAATTTGATTTGATATATGGTAATATGTATTATGACTTCGGATGTTCCTCTGGGAATTAGTATTTCGTAAGAACATTTAGTATAATTAGGAGGTAAAGTCAAATGACACTTATTGAAGCACTAGAAAGAGAAAATTTAAAACCAGAAATCCCAGAGTTTGCTGTGGGAGATACTGTTAAAGTTTACAATAAGATTGTTGAAGGAACTAGAGAAAGAATTCAAGTATTTGAAGGAATTGTAGTTTCTAGAAAGAATTCAAGTGTAAGAGAAACATTTACAGTAAGAAGAATTTCATTTGGTGTTGGCGTTGAGAAGACTTTCCCAATTCACTCTCCTCGTATTGATAAAATTGAGGTAGTTAAGAAGGGTAAAGTTAGACGTGCTAAGTTGTATTATCTAAGAGATTTATCTGGTAAGGCTGCTAAGATTAAAGAGAAGAGATAATCGCCAATTTACATAAAAAAGATATACTTATTTGGTATATCTTTTTTTTGTGTTTTTTAATATAATTATAAATATAATCGTTTAACCGATTAAAAAATTAAGAAAATTGTAAAATTTGTACAATTTTTGTAAAAATTTTGTACAAATTGAATGATTTTGCTTTGCTTATTTGGAAAAATTTGGTAATATATACTTATCAAAAATGAAAGGAGAAGCAATGGCAGAAGAAATAATAAATTATTCTATAATTAGTAATGACAAAAGTCGAGCGTATACTATCGCAAATAAGTTCAAACTGCTAGGAATCAATCTAGAATATATTACAACAACTAGTGATATGCTCAAACAAATGATAAAAAATGAACAATGTATAATTATAGTTGACCTCAATTCAAAAAAGTTGGTGTCATTAATAGAGGAATTTAATAGTTCCTGTAATTTGAGTAGATTTAATTTTATCTTTTTAACCGATAGAATTACGTTTAATATAAAAACTGATAATGCAGTTACATTTGAATGTACAACCGACGAATTATTTAAAATGCTCCCAAAGGTTATCTTTAATATAGCTACAAACAAATTTGCTAGAACTAGAATTAGTAGGGCAAAGGTTGAAGAGAAAATCAATAGTTTGTTGGTTTCGTTTGGGATAAAAAGATCATTATGTGGATTTAACTTTATATCAGATGCAGTAAAAATGTATTCGGGAAATGGAAGAAAGTCGTATGCGTCAATCAATGATATATACAATTCAATTGCTAGGAAATATGACAAGAATTCATCTAGTATCGAAAAGTCTATAAGATTTGCAATAAACAAAGCTGCAGAAAATCCAACGGAACTTTTCAAAGAATATTTTCTTGATACGAAATCATCGAATTATAAGTTTGTGATTCAGATGACAACAATATTGAAAGATTTTTTTAATGATTTGACTCGCAAATAATGTCATAATTTTCCAAATTACTACATATTTTTAAATATGAAGACAAAATTAATAAGAATAAAAGAAACTATTTTAAGAAGTATTTGTAGATTGTTTCAAGTCTACAAATATTACTTGATAGTTTTTTTTATTGTGTTTTTAATTTTTTTCATTACTGGCATTATGACTTGTGCAAAATATTCTTCAGATATTTCCTGTGGAAATCTGATAAACAAATATATGTATTCTTTTTTAACTCGAGAGCTTTCTTACATTAGTTTCTTTTTAGTGTCTACAATATTTTTTGTGCTTGCATCTTTAATTTTTTTATTATTGACAAATAATCTTTTTTTCAAAATCCTAGACATTCTTATATTGATACTTATGTCTTATATTTGGGGTTTTGATATTTGTGTTATAATTTTAACTTTAGGCTTGGCGGGCGTGTTTTTTGGTGCAATTGTATTAGGTGGATTTGGTCTAATTATTTTTTTAGTGTTAATTCTTATAATGGCTATAGCATTCAGGCGATTTAGAGACAAGAAAAAATGTGTAGATTCCACACCTTTGAAAAGTTACGTTGTTTTGTATCTGTATATTGTATGTTTTGCGGTTATATTAATTTTTTTGATGTGTATAATATTTTCGATAATACATATATTTGTAATAGTAGATTGATTTGTTAGATTAATTTGAGGATTTGTGCTAAAATATAAAAAATATGGAGGCTAGCAAAACAATGAAGAACAAAAGAAAATCTAGATTTTTTCAATTAATCACAATATTTATTTTGTGCTGTGTTTGTGTTTTTACTTTTGCTGGCTGTTTAAATACAGGCGGTGGTTATACAGCTTCTCCGCCAAAACCACCATCATCTCCATCTACTCCTGATTCGGGTGGTGGGTCATCAGGAGGCTCTGGTTCAACTTTGCCTGGTGTAGATACAACAAAAACATATAAAGATATCAACGATGTTGTAATGGGTGCTATAGGCGTTTATGATATAGGTGCGGGAGAAGAGGCTTTTTATGATAAGTATTTGGATAAGAATGTTTCTTTTGAAACATTAGTCAATAGACAATTCAATGCTTTGGCAAAAACTATTTATAATTATTTGTATGTTATTTATGGAAAAAGGGCAGAAACTCAAAGTTACGACTATTATGAAATTGATGGCTTTGGAGATACTCCTCGTACAGTAATACTTGATAATTTGAATTTTAGACAAGGTATTAAAAATCACGAAAAGTTGTCTGGTCTTGATGGAAACAATACCACTTTTACTTATTCGGAACTTTTGAGTTTTGATAATGCGATAGAGGGTGGTTATGAATTAACTACTACAACTACACTTGTAAATGGTACTGACGAAAATAACAACCCAATATCGTTTAATCAATATGCTTCTGCTAGTTATTCTACAACAACATTGGTCGAGGGTAATGCGTGGGTTGGCAAGGATAGATTTACCGCAATTGGTATTAAGAATGCGTTGATACATATTTATCAGAATATGCAAATTGTAGATGAAGATATGTATAGTGATGAAGCAGATGTCTTTATAGACAGCGATTCTGATTTGGCATCGTATTATAAAAATGATGATAACTTCAAGACAATTTCTGCAACCACTGAGACTTCAACTGCAGATATTACTGAGATAGGCTTTAGCAGGGAATATTTATGGAATGTTGTATATTACTTGGCTTATTCAATTATTGGTGAAAAAAATATAGACAATTCTATTGATTCGTATAATGCAATATTTGATAGAACATCTGCAAATGATGACATTATAGATTTGTCGTCAATAGATTTTACTGATGCCCTTAAACAAAAATTCCAAAATTATAAGGGATATAATATTGTTTTAAAAGAAGTTGTGCGTTCGGCATTTAATCTTGTTGTGGATAATGAAGGTGTATCTTTTTCAAGTGATGATTATTTTACAGGTGCGCATTGGGAGACAACTCTTTTCCCTTCGTTAAAAAGAGAAAGGTACATATTCTATGATACTGTTGAGTATTTGTGTGATGCGAATAATCCAGATGTGTTTCCTCCAGAAGAAGATGACTCTAGTGATGAGGAAGATGAAGACGCATACGAGAAGTTTGAATCAGGAAGCTTGTTAGCTCTTAAAAAAATAATATTATTGCCTTTGATAGATACGTCAAAATTTCAAGGTGCCGAATTTGATATCAATGGTGTTGCAATTTCGTTTCAAACACAAACTGGAGAAAAGTATCAAGTAGAGATTTCGACAAATGCTATCTACAATGATGCAACATCTACTGATAAGGTTGGAACTTTTGAAGTTGATGAAACTATGAAATGTGTAAAAGACAATAAACTACAAATTGATGATGAATTCTTTTTGTCAGATGATTTAGGTGATCTTAATTTTAATCTTGAAGGAAAATTTTCTACAGCCGTTAATAAGCAAGGCAACAATATTTCAAAGAGTATGATTACAGATTCGTTCAGTGACAAGGAGTATGAGATTCATAATAGGACATTGAAAATAGGCGTATTGAATGTATATAATCAATTCTTTGCAGATGGTGGAATAAATGTATCAAGTAGTTTGCTTGAAATTGATTTTACCTATTTCGATGCTTCTGGAAACAAATTAACAACAGCTCCTAACACATACTTAATGTATTTCCAAATTTATTAATAATGAAATCCGCTAGTTTGAGGAAATCCTTAGTTGGTATCCATTGAACTTATGCGGATTTTTTTGTATAAAAATATTAAATATAATCAAACTAAAACAAATAGGAGTTTGTTTATGAGAAAAGTATTTAATATTTTTTTATTAATTTTAATAATTGGTATTACTATTTGTTCTGTTCAAAATATTGAAGTTTCTGCTGAAACTTTTGATGATAAGATGACTGCCAAAAATTACATTGTAATAGATAGTAGCGGGTATGTTTTATTAGAGAAAAATGCAGATGAAAAAAGAGAGGTTGCAAGTATTTGTAAACTTATGACCACACTTCTTACTCTTGAAGAAATTGAAAATGGAAATATTTCTTTAGAGGATAAATTCATTGCAAGTGATTATGCTTGTAGTGCAGAGGGTAGTCAAGCATTTTTGGATACTGGGTGTGAGTATAGCGTGGGAGATTTGTTAAAAAGCGTCATTGTTGCGTCCGCAAACGATAGTGCAATTGTTCTTGCAGAAAACATCTCAGGTAGCGAAAACGAGTTTGTTAAAAAAATGAATGACAAAGCGAAAAAATTAGGAATGCATAATACTCTGTATGGAAATGCAACAGGGCTTTCGGGGGAAGAGCAATATAGTACTGCAAAAGATACTGCAATTATATTGAATGCTGTGAGTAAATTTGAGATATATAAGAATGACTCTAGAATTTGGCTGGATACACTTACTCACCCTAGTGGAAGAAAAACAGAACTTGTTAATACTAATAGATTGATTAGATATTATCAGTATTGTCAAACGGGGAAGACAGGTTTTACCGATGAGGCTGGCTATTGTTTGTCATCGACAGCAAATAAAGATGATTTGAAACTTACGTGTGTGGTTCTTGGCTGTGATAGTTCTGCCGATAGATTTGCCGATAGCGTAACGTTGTATAACTATGCTTATGCTAATTTTAAAAAGACAAATGTTGTGGAGAAAGATTCTGTACCAGAAATAAAGCCTATTGTTATTGGCGGAAAAAAAGATTCTATTACTATAGTTTGTAAAGAAGATTTTTCAACTGTAATTCCTAAGAATTCTACAAGAAATATAGAAATCAAATATAATGTGCCAAATAAAATATACGCACCAATCAAAGAGGGCGATGTTGTTGGTACAGTTGAAATTACTGATGGAGAAAATATTCTTGGTATTGTAGATTTGGTATCCTTGGAAACTATTGACGAATGGGGATATTCAGATATCATAAGAAATATAGTAGACAAGTTTGGCTTTTTAAATTAATTGAATAAAAGAAGGCTCAGTTTTGAGTCTTTTTTTGTTAGATTTTGAAATTTTGTTGATTTTAAGTTAGATAAGTTATATAATAATTGTATGATTAATGTAGTAGAAGTAAAAACAAAAAAACAGAAAAAACAATTTGTAGATTTTCCTACAAGATTGTATGAGGGAAATAATGGATATGTTCATCCTTTGCGTATGGATGAAATGAATTTGTTTAGTCCAAAGAAGAATGTATCATTTGATGAATGTGATATAGTTTTTTATTTGGCATATAAAGATGGCAAAGTCGCAGGTAGAATTTGCGGAATCGTTCAAAAGGTTTATAATGAAAAAACTGGAACTAAGAAAGTTCGTTTTACACGTTTTGATTGTATAGAGGATTATGAAGTAGCAGAGGCTCTTATTCATAAAGTAGAAGACTGGGCAAGAATGCAAGGAATGACTTGTGTTCACGGACCACTCGGTTTCAACGATATGGATAGAGAAGGATTGCTTGTAGAAGGCTTTGATAGAGTGTCTACATTCGAAGAACCTTACAATTATCCTTATTACAAAGATTATTTGGAAAAATTAGGCTATTCAAAAGACTGTGATTATTTGTCTTTTAGAATCAAAATGCCAAAGGAAACAGATTCTAGGGTATTGAGAATACGTGATTTGGTAATGAAAAGATATAATCTACGTATCGCAGAAGCAAAAAATAAAAGGCAATACATAAAGAAATATAAAGACCAAATTTTTGATTTGTTAGATGAGGCTTATGGAGATTTGTATGGTGTTATTCCATATAATGACAAATTGAGAAAACAGATAATTGACCAGTTCAAGATGATTATCAAGATGGATTATATTGTTTCTGTTCTTGATGAGAATGATAGAATGGTGGCGTTTGGTTTTGCTTTGCCTTCTCTATCACAAGCTGTTAGAAAATGTAGGGGAAAGCTGTTTCCAACTGGAATATTTAGAATTCTTCACGCGACTGGCAAGAGTAATAATGAGGCAGACTTTGGTCTTATTGGTGTTAGAAAAGAATTCCAAGGAAAAGGTTTGACTGCGATTATTCTTGATTATATTGTTTCAAAGACAAGGAAGTTGGGTATTGAAGTGGTTGAAACAAATCATTCACTTGAGGATAACCATAAGATTCTTCAAACTTGGAAAAATTTTGATGATGTAGAACAACACAAGAGATTTAGGATTTTTACAAAAGACTTGTTTGAGAAGAAAGAAAAAAAGAAAACTATAAAATCCAAATCAAAGAAACCAGCAAAGAAAACAAAAGCAAAAACCACAAAAAAAGTATCTTCCAAAACAACAAAGAAAGAAACAAAATAAATATTATGCAAAAAACCTACTAGGCTCTCCTAGTAGGTTTTTGTTTTATTTTTTAGTTTTTATTTCTTTTTGAAGATTGCAATGAAGTCTGCCCAAGATTTTTTCTTAATCACAAACCAAACAAGTGCAAATCCGCCAATTCCTGCTACCACCACTGAAGCAAGAACAATGCCAACAATTGCTCCTGCACCA
>JAFTKS010000019.1 GCA_017453125.1 Clostridia bacterium | reverse complement strand
TCTCTCAATTCTGCTTCTGATTGTTTTGAAGTTTGTAAGAGTACCGCCCAACCAACGAGAATTGATATAGAACATACCACATCTCTTAGCTTCGTCTTCGATGGCCTTTTGAGCTTGTTTCTTTGTTCCTACGAATAGGATAGTTTTTCCTTGACTAGCCATCTCTTTGATGTAGTCATAAGCTTTGTCGATAAGAACGACAGTGTCCTCTAGATTGATGATATGAATGTCATTTCTAGAGTTAAAAATGTATTTGCTCATTTTTGGATTCCACTTTCTAGTTTGATGACCGAAGTGTACACCAGCTTCAAGCAATTGTTTCATTGAAATTACTGACATATTTTCCTCCTTGTTTTTTCCTCCCTAATGTTTTACTCTCAAGGTTAGCCATAAGCCAACAACCTTGAAATCAATAACTTCTAAGGAAAGTTATCGTTTAAAGATAAACTTGACGATTGAATAAGATTTTATCAAAAATATCTTTAAATACACTAGGTGCGTAATTATTCAACTTTAATATAATATCATATTGTTTTTCAAAAATCAATAAAATAAACAAAATTTTTTAAACAAAAAAAGCCTGGCAGTCAAAAACCACCATGCTATTTTTACTTAAATTACGTGAAACAAAAAAACATATTGCAGAAATAAAATTATTCTACGTCAACGCCTTCTTCTTTTAGCATTTTGTAATATTCTTCAAATACTTGGTCAACGATTGCATCGTCTTCTACGATTACAAGACAATCTTCATCATCGATTTCGTCAATAACGAATACGATAGCCTCATCATCAGCAACCCCTTCCATTGCTTGAGCAGGTTTCAAAATTGCATAAGTTTTGTTCTCAATTGGAACTAGAGCGATTTGTTCAAACTCAACTTCTTGATTCTCTTCGTTATAAAGTTTGATATTTTCTGTGTTATTCTCATCTAATAACATATCAATTGGTGATAGAAATTCTTCTGCCATTTCTCATATTCTCCTTAAAATTAAATTATCCTACTTTTGCTATCCAAATAATCTTGCAATATAATTGTTGCAGAGAGTTTATCTAGAACCGCTTTTCTTTTCTTTCTAGAAACATCGGCAGAAATTAGGATTTTTTCAGCCGAAACTGATGTAAGACGCTCATCTAGAAAATCAATTTTTGCATCGGTGTACTTCGATAATTCACCAGCAAATTCTCTCGTTTTCTCAACACGAACACCTTCTGTTCCATCCATATTGAGGGGAAGACCCAAAACAACAACTTTGACATTATTATCTCTAATAATATCTGCTATATGTTGACAATCTTGTTCCAAACCTACTCTTGTATAATTCTCATAACCAGATGCCAAGAATCTAGTAACATCACTCAGAGCAATACCAATTCTAACATCGCCATAATCAAGAGCCATTATCCTATAATATGAATTTTCCATACCTCAATCATATCACATTTAAAAAAGTTTTCAAAGTTAATTTACATAAAGAAAATATTTTTTTGACAATTTTTAACAATTTATCCTTTTGATTTGAAAAACAAACAAAAAACATAATAAAACAAACACATTTTTATATATCAAGCTTTAATCAGTAAGTTTTTTTACTTGTTCTTTTACTGCTTTTTTGCCCTTTTCAACCATATTTTGTACTTTATGATTATTTGTAACAACAATTGCTCCTGCAATAAAACCAAGAGCCATACATATCATACAATCTCTCATATTTACCTCCGTTATGTAATTTTCCGAAAATGTTTCGGTATTAGAAGTATTTTTTGAAATTACAAAAAATTTATTCAAACAAAAGAAAAAGCATAAGAATAATCTTATGCTAATTTCTTACTTTTCTTTCTTTTTAAACCAACCAAACAAACCTTTCTTCTTTTTTTCTGGTTCATCATTTGTTTCTGTATTTTCCTCAATGGATTTTTCAGAAACAATATTTTCAGTATTATCTACCTGTTCAGTTTGAGAAGTATTTTGATTTTTATGTAAATTTGCAAGACTGCTACGAATTGAACTAAAATCTGCAGATTTTTCTTTTTCAACTTCTTGTTCTTTATTTTCTTTGGAAATTTTCCCAAGCATCATTGATAAATTCTTAACATTACTAGCTTGCTTTTCATCAACAACTTGCTCTTGTTTGATTTGAGCATTTTTGCTACTAGAAATCATTGATTGCAATGCAATAATATTATTAGCTTGCTTTACAGAATTTTCGGCCTTATGGGTTTCTTCATTATAACTAATTTCAACTTTTGTTTCTGGTGTAGATGTAGTACGTGTTGTGCTAATTTTTCTTGTTGAAACAATTGTTTCTCTTACAATCTTAGAATTATCCATAGGTTGTGTAGAAACATCAATAGTATCATTATCTACAACACTCAATTCAGTTTCTTTGTTCTGAATATCATCTTGAACTTTAGAATTTTCAGTAATAATTTTTTCTGTTTGTTGAGAACTTTTGCTTGGTTCTATAATCTCAATTTCATCAATAACCGCTTTGTTTTCTTTGTTTTTGTTCAACTTGGATTCTTTCTTTTCTTTTTTTGAGCTATTTTCAGACTTTTTGTCATTACTCTTTTTTAATTTTTCATTTTCAGCATTTCTAGAAGAATTCTTCTGTGTTGCTGATTTTTTAGACGAATCTTTATTTATTATCTCTTTTTTATCAAGAGTTTTATCTTCTTTTATTGATTTTCTTGAAGATTTTTTATCTTCTAATGTTTCAGACACTACAATTTCAGTTTTTTTAGTCTTACTTTCATTTTTATTGTTTTTTGTAAGTTTTTTCTCTGAAGAAGCAATTGTTTTATTTTCAGTTTCTTCAAAAGATTCTACTTTTTGACTTTTTATATTAGAAACTACTTCTGTGTCATCAATTTTAGAATTTCGTTTGTTTTTTTCTAACTTTTTTAATTCAGAAGGATTAATTTCTTCAGAATTTGATTTCACTTCAACAGATTCAACTTTTGTTGTATTTGTTTTCAATTGTGTTCTTTTTGTTTTCTTTGACAAAATATCTTCCAAGGAAGAGTTTATATCTTCTTTGTTTCGCTTTGTGGAATTGACACTAGAAGTTTTCTCAACTCTTTCTTCAACCTCACAAGGCTCAATCAAGCCCTTACTAATGCCTTTTTTATATTTTTTAATCATCAAAGCAAATGTTGAAACTATTATATCTAAAACGTGAAATTTTGTTGAATTCAAATTATATTTATTTTGTAAATATTCAACATCAATCTTAAGAGCTTCTTCTACGCTTAATCCTTCAACCATTGCACAATATTCATTACAAATTACAAGAAAATGCGAACAACCAGTTGCCTTGAATGAAATTCTTTGAACTATATCTTCTTTATTTATTTGAGCGAAGAATTTAACAGCGTCGCCAAATTTATTCTTTTTAGAAAGAATAGTAATATTACTTTTTTTCAAAGAACTTAAATATTTTAAATCATTAAGTTTAGTAAGAATATCATCATTATACATATTATATTACTTCTCCTTCTTTTTTCTAATTGGGCTTGCCTTTCTAAGCCTTTCAACTTCCTCACATAGAACTCTAACTACATAATCAATTTCATCACGAGTATTATTGATATCGAATGAAAATCTAATTGTTCCACGAATCAAATCATCAGTCATTCCCATTGCACTTAATACATGACTTTTCTCAAGAGCACCCGATGCACAAGCCGAACCAGTAGATACAGCAATACCTTTCATATCAAGCAACATTATTAAATTTTCGCCCTCGATTCCTTCAAAAGTAACAGAAACGATACCATTAGCTTTTTGATGAAGATTACCATTGAATCTAATACCTGGGATTTCATAATCAACCTTACTCATAAAGTAAGAAGACAATTCAAACAATTTCTTGTCTTTGAAAGACAAGTTTCTTGAATTCAATTCACAAGCCTTTCCAAATCCAACAATTGCAGGAACATTTAGAGTTCCGCCTCTAAGTCCCTTTTCTTGTTCGCCGCCAGCCATAAACTGAGTAATCTTGACCCCGTCTCTAATATACAAAGCGCCCGCACCTTTTGGTCCGTGAATTTTATGAGCAGAAATACTCATCAAATCAATATCCATTTCTTTAACATTCAAAGGCATAACCCCAAGACCTTGAACAGCATCTACGTGAAAATATGCTCCATAGAACTTAACAATCTCACTTATTGCTCTTATGTTTTGAATAGTTCCAACTTCATTATTAACCGCCATAATAGAAACAATTGTAGTTTCTGGCTTAACAGCGTGAAGAAGTTCAGAAATTGATACCAAACCAGTAGAATCAACAGGAAGATAAGTAACCTCAAACCCCTCTTTCTCCAATTGTTTACAAGTATCGATAATAGAATGATGCTCTATTTGACTTGTAATAATATGTTTGCCTTTTGAAAGATTGGCATAAGCAACACCTCGAAGAGCCCAGTTATTTGCCTCGGTTCCACCACTAGTAAAATAAATCTCTCCACTACTTGCTCCAATGCAATTGGCAATAAGGTCTCTAGCCTTATCCACACCAGCAGTTGCCTCTCTACCAAATCCATGCAAACTACTACTATTTCCATATATACTAGTAAAGTAAGGCATCATCTCATTTAATACCTCACCATTAAGCATTGTTGTTGCTGCATTATCAAAATAAACTCTTTTCATAAATTTCCCCAATTTAAATTTTTTCGAAAATAATTATATTATTTTATTTCGTCAGTTAGTAATATGATAAAACAAAAAAACGACTATGTCAATAGCCGTTTTATTAAAATAACCAAAAATTATTGAATTTGCTCCAAAATCTTGGCCTCACTTACAAGACCAACTAGTGAAGAAATTTCCTTTCCTTCTTTAAAAATTTTGAGTGTTGGGATAGACATTATGCGAAATTTTTTTATTAATTCCTCATTCTGGTCAACATCTACTTTGGCAAGTTTTATACCTTTTTCTTCAGCGATTTTTTCAACAATAGGTGCAATCATTTTGCAAGGCATACACCAAGTCCCATAAAAGTCAAGTATGACAGTTTCTTTAGATTTTAAAACTTCTTCTTCAAAATTTTTTGAATTAATTTCTACAACCATTACAATCTCCCTTTATCAATTCATTTATCACAAATGAGGCAAGCAAACACCCACTCATTGCAGGAAAATACGAAATACTTCCTATAGTATCCCCGCAAGACGTTGAATTATTCCTACAAAAAACTACATTATGAGAAGAAACATCTTTTTCTCGCAGTTTTTTCCTTAATACTTTTGCAAGCCCATCATTATTAGTATTATAAATATCAGTAATAGCCAAGTCAGGAATACCCACTCTATTTCCAACTCCCATGGCACTTATTATTGGAATATTATTTATCTTGCAATATTCAATCAAAGCAACTTTACTAGTGACCATATCTATAGCATCTACAACATAATCAAAATTCTTTAGGTCAAAACTATCAATGTTATTTGGTTCTAATTTTTTATTCAAAGCAACTACACTACAATTTGAATTAATATCCTTTATTCGTGATTGCAAAACATCAACTTTGTATTGTCCAATAGTTGAATCAAGCGCAATAATCTGCCTATTTTTGTTAGTAACGTCAACCTTATCAAAATCAACAATGGTTATATTCTCAACACCACTTCTAACAAGCATCTCAACAGCATAGCCACCGACACCACCAACTCCAAAAACAATTACTTTTGCATTTCTCAATTTCTTGAGTTGGTCACCTAATAATAGTTCAGTTCTACTAAACATTTTTCTCCAAATACTCCTCAATGTCGTTAGACCAAATCTTTATTTGTTCACCAGTGGACATATTTTTAATAGTTAACTTATTTTCGTTAATTTCATCGTCGCCAATGGCAATTACAAACTTTGCGCCAATTTTATCCGCGTATTTGAATTGTGATTTGAGACTTCTATCCATAAGATTACTCTCAACACCAAATCCTTTCTTTCTTAGAGAACTGATGAATTTAATAATGTAATTCTCATTATCAGTATTACTAGCGACATAAACATCAAGAGTGTTCTTTTGTGGAATTTCAATACCTTTATTCTCAAGATATAGAAGAATTCTTTCAATTCCAATACCGAAACCAATTACAGGCGTAGCCTTACCACCGAGGCTTTCAACAAGATTATCATATCTTCCGCCTCCACCCAAAGCATTTTGTCCAAGGGTTACATCGTCGTCTACAAATTCAAATACCAAATCTGTATAATAATCCAAACCTCTTACCAATTTTGTATCGTGAACCCACTTAATTCCCATTGAAGTAAGCATATTTTTAAAGTCATCAAATTTTGTATTACATTTATCACAAAGACACTCATTCATCTTTGGAGCTGATTTCACAATATCTTTGCATATTGGACTCTTACAATCAAGAATTCTTAATGGATTTACATTATATCTTTTGTGGCAATCTTCACACATTTCTGGCAAGTGAGGCTCTACAAAAGTTCTCAAAGTTTCTTTGTATTCATTTTTACATTTGTCACAACCCAAGAAATTGATATGTATAGTAGGCTCAATACCAAAAGCCTTGTAAAAATCGTACGCAATCATTATTGTTTCAATATCACTAGCAAGAGTATTAGCACCAAATATCTCGCAACCGAATTGATGGTGTTCTCTAAGTCTTCCCGCTTGTGGCTTTTCATATCTATAACAAGGAGAAATATAAAAAAGTTTAACAGGCAAAATTTCATTTCCAAGACCATTCTCAATAAACGACCTTACAACACCTGCAGTACCTTCAGGTTTAAGAGTAATACTTCTGTTGCCTTTATCTGTAAACGTATACATTTCCTTATTGACTATATCACTACTATCCCCATCAGACCTTACAAAAAGTTCAGTACTTTCAAATACTGGTGTTGAAATTTCTTTTAAGTTATATTTCCTAGACAATTCCATTACAACTTCTCTAACTCGTTGCCATTTATAACTATCTTTAGGCAACATATCTTTTGTGCCTTTCTGAATATTTATCATAATTGCTCCTTTTAGCATTATTTAATTTTTATATAATTTTCAACAAATTTACTAGGTTTTTCTATCGAAACAATCGATAGCTTGTGCAATGCTCTAGTTGCAGACACATACAAAATATTTCTATCTTGCTCTGAGACAAAATATTTATCACTATCAACAATAATAACACCATCAAATTCTAATCCTTTGCTATTAAATGCAGAAATCACACAAACTTTATTGTCATATGAATCAATATTATCATCAATTAGATTTATATTTGGCATTTTCTCTGAAATTTTACGATGAAAATCTCTAGCCAATTTATTATCTTTGACAATTACACCTATAGAATTATAGCCGATTTTTTGATATTTTTCAATTAAATCAATAATAGTTTTGATAGTATTGCTAGACGAAGTTATCAATGTATCAACCGATTCTCCGTTTCTAGACACAACTTCTGCCGAATCAAAATAACCAATCTGATTGAAAAATTCAGCAATTTCAACAGTCGACCTATAAGATTTACTCAATTCTATATATTCATTGTCTCCACTCAAAATAGTATTCAGCTTTTGCAAATTATTTTTGCAAATATCAGGAGAAAGCGATTGGTTAAAATCTCCTAAAATTGTTTTTGGGCATTTAAACAACTCATTCAAAATATACATTTGAAGAGGTGTATAATCTTGCATTTCATCAACAACCAAATGTTTAACATTATCAAAATTATCCAATCCAAAAATAAACATTCTGAAAAAGAGCACACCATAAGCATCTTCGTTCTTGACCTTATCTCCAACTAGTTCAAGTTTCAAACCTTTACTTTTCAAGAAATTCATATATGCCTTTACACAATTTTTATTTTCAATTGACGCATATAATTTTGAAAAAATCAATTCTTTTAATTTAGCAATTGTTTCAGGCTTTTTGATTTTATAGAAATAAATACTATAAATATTATCAGTAATCCATTTTAATCTTGTGAACAAATCTCTATCTGAATATCTACCAAAGAATAATTCGTGAATTTTCTCAACATCAATTTGAACGTCACGAATAGAAAGTGAATCAATTCTAAAATTATTTATGTAATTCTCTTTAGCATAAGTAATCAAATCTTGCAAGAATTCAAAAGAAGTTTTGTATCTATATTCCTCAGTTTCGCCTGTTGATATAATTCGTTCTACTTGTTCATATCTACGTTCAAGAATTAAATGTTTTTTTAGATACTTTCTCGCAATAAGGTCAAGTTGAAGTTTCTCAATATCATCTTCAGCCAAATCGGGAAGAACGGAAGAGATGTATGAAGAAAAAGCATTGTTAGGAGAAATAAATACAATATTCTTAGACGTAATTTTGCCTTTTAACTTATAAATCAAATAAGCAATTCTGTGCAAAGCAACAGCAGTTTTTCCAGACCCAGCAACCCCTTGTACTACTAAATTCTTGTTCTCGTCACCACGAATAATTGCGTTTTGTTCTTTCTGAATTGTCTGAACAATAGATTTCATTTTGTTACTAGAATTCTGTCCAAGAGCAGTTTTCAAAATTTCGTCTTCAATATTGATTGTTGAATCAAAAAAATATTCCAATTTTCCCTTAGCAATTCCGTATTGTCTTTTATTAAGCAAATTGCAATGCATAATCGAACTATTGGTTTTAATATCACAATCCCCAGCCTCATAGTCGTAAAATATGCTAGCAATTGGAGATCTCCAGTCAACTATTCTGAAAACCTTGTTATCATCAATCAAAGAATTGATTCCAATATAATATTTTTCAATATCATTTTCAATATCTTCTTTTATTTGAATACTAGAAAAATATGGCTTATCCAACATTTTTTCGTAAGTTTTTTCCATTTTTTCTAAATCTATAGAATCATCTTGCAAGTCATCAAGACGTCCCTGCATATTTACAAGTTCAACAACATCTTCTTCTGCCATTCTATTAGCATTAGCTTTTAGGTATTCCAAATACTCATTGTTTGACTCATCAAAAACACCTTCTAATTTTCGAGTAGAAGATTGACATTGAGAAAGTCTACGATTTACTAGAGCCAATGTATCTTTCAAATATTGATTTTCTAAACTTTTTTCATCAAAATTTTTTTCCATATTAAATATATTAACATAATAATAATTTTTTTTCAATTACATAAACAAAAAAAGATATTTGAATATGTTTTTATATAATCTGGGTGAAAGTTAAATATATTAAATCCAGATGATTGAATAAATACTGTTATAAAACGTTTTCCATTTTTCCATTTTTCATTCTTTCCCATAAGATAATATCAATTATTCGTGGAGTTATTAATTTAACTTTCACGAATTTTTTATTTAAGGGGGTGTAAAATTTTGGCTTACTATTCAAGAAGAACTACAAGATATGCAAGTAAATCAAGAAAAAGAAGAAGTAAATTCACGCAAGTAGAAAGAATGGCATATCATATGGGTCAAGTTAAACGTGGTCTTGCTAACCCAAATAGTAGAGTTTATGCAAGTTACCAAAATGGTGCTAAGGGTAAAACTACAAGTCATAGAAAACCACTATTTTAATTTATAAGGAGATTTATGTTTGAGTAAAAAGTATTTAAGAAAGAATGAGTTTAGATTTGATATAAACCCAGAACATTTTGGAAAAGAAAAAAGACCACACCCAACATATATTACTGCTAGATATGGTCGCAAATTTCGTGCTAATTCAATTACTCATTCACGTACTGTTAATGGTTTTAAAAATTTAGATATTTTTGAAAATCCTAATTTAAAAAGTAATGATAAACGACATACTCGTATTTCTCCACCATTTTGGCAAAGTGATAAATTATTTAGTAAAGAAACATTACCAAATTTTAGATTTTCAAAACAAGCACGTAGAAAAATTAGCAAATACAATAGAAAATTCAAATAAAAAAATTCAACCCGTGCGACGTTTCCGTCTTAATGTGCCTTTTGGGCTTGGTTGAATTATATAATTATTATACAAGTTACAAACGTAAATGTCAACCCTTATAATTAAAAAAAACTACAAATTAGTGTCGACGTCGTCCAAAATTTAAGTTTGGTCTTCTTCACACTACATATTAATAAGTCCTATGAATGGCAGTAGTAGGCAAATCAAATTTTTAAAGTGCCAATGTAAATAAAATATAAAGGAGATTGTAATTATGGCAAACAATATTAAAAGAATGATTATAGAAGAAGGAATTGTATTAGAAAAAATCTTTAAGGAAGCAACAGAAGAATTTAGAAGTTCTGACGGACGTGTAATATCTGCTCAACCAGATAGATATATTTTAAAAGTTGTTTCTGGCGAAGAATTTTCAAAAGACAAAGGCTTTGCACAATCCACTGTGTTGGAATATAAGGCTGATAAGGAAGTGTACGACAAAGTCGTTGCATATACCCCAGTAATCGTCAAATACGAAGTATCTAATTATGGTGCAAAACCTATGTCCGTAGCATTAAAAGAAAATAAATAATAAGGAGTTTTTATGTTCGGAAATAAAAAATTAATTTTAGGTTTAATTCTAGGTTTAGTGGGTGCAGTTGCAATATTCTGCATAACCGTTGGAGTTGGTTGTGCAGTTAATGGTTTAACTTTCGGCGAACAAATTGTTGAATGGTTTGGCAATTCTGCACCAGTTATTGAAGACGCAGTAGAACAAGTAACTGAAAAAGTAGCCGAAACACCTATTGCATAATAAAAGGCTTGGTCTATGAAGAATATATTACTTACAATTTTAATAATTGTTTTGGTAGTACTTTTTGGAACTGTGCCACTTTCTATTCTTGGCAAAGTATTTGAGTATATTGGTATTGGACTTAATTGGTTTGCTAAAACTTTAAATTTCTTTGGTTGGAATGGAATAATATAACAAAAAGCACTATTTAAGAATAATTATCTTATTTAGTGCTTTTCTTTTTAAAAAATAAAATAAGGAGAAATTATGAAAACATTAAAAGTTATTGGTAATTGTTGTTTAGTGTTTCTTGCAGTAATAAGTGTTTGTGTTTCTCTTGCATTTGGTTATTATCACTTTTTTAATAAAGATACAACTATTGGTGTAAATAATGTTAATGATCAGTTGGCTGTTGATATTAAAAAGAAAGATGAAATGACAGAAGAAGAAATTGACGAATTTGAACAACGTTGGTTTATGGAAGTTAATTATTTTTCTAATTCAAAAAATAATGGTGTTCAAATACAAGAGTTAAAATATAACTATTTTACTGGTTATGATTTAACAGAAAATCAATATCGTTCTACTGGTATGCAGTTTATGGGAGATTTTACAACATATACAACTTATGTTAATAGTGAAGATGAAGCAAACAGAAAAGTATTAGATGAATTTTATTATTACGATACTACACTTGGTGCTAATTATAGTGGTTATAAGGGTCAATATGGTAGTGTGTCAACTACATTAAATCGTGACCAACAATTTATTATAAAAATTGACGATAAGCCTTATTCTATCCAATTAACTGGTCAATACGATACAATTTCTTATGAAACTTCTGGTTGGTGGATTTTTAAATCTACTAAAAAAATCACTACTAGAACATATTTTGATTATGGTGACGTTTTTGATTGTGTTTTTAGTTCTGTTGAAAGTTGTGATAAAGGATTTGGAGATTATTATTTAGTGATTGATTTATCACAATATTTTACAATTAGAGAGTATGACATTGAAAGTCAAAAATTTAAAGCAGATGATGTATCTGATATTATAAAAAATTATGCCGTAGTTAAAATCCATTATAATGAAAATGGTTTAGTAAATAGTAATCAATCAATATTTGGTAGTGTTATGTGTAATCCAAATTATGGAATAACTGATGATAATACTGACACTATTTATTGGCAAGAAAGAATGGTTTATACATTAAATGAAGATGATTTTACTTATAGATATAGTGAAATATATGACGGTTATTTTGTATCTTTAAATATGGCAACTAAAAAATTATTTACAGATATGCCACGTGCAAAAGTAAATATTAATATTGATTTGAAATCACAATACTTACTAGACAATGAAATCAATATTGTTGGTATTGATTATAATGGCTTTGAAAATTTTGAGATTGATACTCTTAAAATTACTGGAAATATACAAACATTCTATATGCTAGATAAAGCATTATACAATACCCAACTGCAAACATTAAAATATTCAAACGGTATTACTTTTGATTTTGCAGAAAACTCAATAAATAATGAATATGTGGAGGTGGTTTTATAATGAAATGGTACACATATTTAATATGCTTTATTCTTATTGTAGTTGGTACTTTTTGTGGTATTCAACTTTATAAAGAAGTTAAGGCAGAAAGTTATATAAATGGCTCAATAGATATAAGCAATCAATTTAGTCAAGAAAGTTTTAATTATTCAAGTACAAGTTTAGTTTTTTATAACGACGGTTATTCTGATGATTTTATTTTTGATAAAGAACTATTAAAAGTAGATAATTTTAACGGAAAAGATAAAGAATATCAAGTACTTTTAAATGATTATATACTTATTGATAGTGATATAAATTCTGGCTTTGTTTTCTCTGTTGTAAATATTGACTTTTACGACACAAACGGAGAAATTGTCTGTACTTCTTCAATGAATATATCTATTAAGTTTTTAAGTAATAAAACACAACTTACTATTACTACTGTTGGAAATAAAAATGCTAGTTATTTAGAACAATATTTTTCTGATAATGGTATTAGATTACAAGTAATTGAAATTTTATAAGGAGAAATTATGGAAACAAAAAAAGTATTAAGTATAATATTTAGTATTTTATTTATTGGTGCTTTTGCTTTCGTTTTGTCTTGGGGTATTATTAACTTTAACAAAGTACAAGACGGATTATCTGGAACTGGTGTATATACTAAAGATGACGTTGATAATGCTTATAAAGACGGCTATTCTACTGCACTAGATAATGAAAAATCTTATACTGAATTAATTGATAGTTATAGAGATACTATAACTGCTCAAACTGATCAAATTAGTCAACTTAATAGTCAAGTTACATTATTAACTAATAGTAATAAAGATTATACACAACAAATTACTAATTTAGAAAATCAAAAAGTTAGTTTAGAAGAACAAGTAGATAATTTATCTACTATTAAAACAAATAATGAAAATACAATATCTAATTTAAATAAACAAATTTCTAATTTAAATACACAGATTGTTAATTTGGAAAATACTGTTACAAATAGTGGTTTAGTGATTGAATATAAAGATAAACTTATTGAAAATTATTCTTATCAAATTACTGATTTACAGAGTACTATTACTCAACTGAATAATACAAATAATTTATATAATAGCATTATAGAAGATTTAAATATTCAAATTGATAGTTTAAATTATCAAATTTCTATTTTAACTACACAAGTATCTGCTAATTCTTCAAATGTTTCTATTTTAAACAATAAAATTGCAGAACTTCAATCTTCTATTTCTTATTATGAAGAATTTATTGCTAATTTTGAAAACGATAATCAAGTTGTTGTAACTTTTGAATTTGACGGTAGTGTTTACAATATTCAAATTGTAAATAAAAATGATACAGTATCTGTTGTAAATCCAACTTCTACTGATTATGTAATCTTTAACTACTGGACTGTAAACGGTGAACAAATTGATTTAAATACATATCAAATTACTTCAAATGTTAAAATTGTTGCAGATGTAACGAATAAATATTTAGTTAATTTTGTTGTAGATAATGAAATTTATAATTCTCAATTTGTTGTTAATGATAATTATGTAGTTGTTCCAACTATTCCAACTAAATCGGGTTATGATTTTATTGGTTGGTCTGTTGACGGTGTAAATGTTATTGATTTATCTTCTTATTCTATAAATAATAATACAAATTTTTATGCTATATTTGAGTTACAATATGGTTTTTATCAAGTTGATATAGCAACCGAATTTGTTGGTTTACCAAAGTTTGAAAATGGTATTAGTTATAATTCTTTTTGGAATTATGACGGAATTGATTATTTTTCTAATGGAGAAGTAAATTATTATTTAGATAAAGAAACTAATACTTGGAAACAAAAACAATGGTATGGGTATTCTTATATAATTGGTTTGTATATATGGTCTGACGGAGATAATGTTTTTTATTCTAATAACTCAAAACAATATATTTTAGATAAATCTACTGATACTTGGAACGAAGTTACTTTTTATGGCGTAAGTTCTTTTAGGGCTGGTTATGTATGGTCAGATGGGGAAAATTATTATTTATCTCTAAATTCTAATCAATATATTTTAGATAAATCTACTAGAACTTGGAATGTTGTTACGTTTAATGGTTTTACTCCAATTAATGCTGCGCATATTTGGTCAGATGGAGAAAATACTTATTATTCAAATGGACAAACCCATTATATATTAGATAAAAATACACTTACTTGGTATACCAAAGTTTGGAATGGTGTTAATTCTTCTATGGGTACTGTATTATGGTCAGACGGTGATAATATCTATCTTTCTTCTAATAAAAAAGATTTAAATTATATGTTAGATAAAGAAACTGAAACTTGGGTTAAAGTTAATTTAAATAACGCTAGTTCTATTTTTTATGGCTCTATTTGTACCATAAATAATAAAGTTTATTACTTGTATGGTAATTCAACTTCTCAAGATTGTTATGTTTTTGTTGATGGTACTAAATGATAACAATAATCTTTGCACCACCACGAACTGGTAAAACGTGTTTTATGACACACCTATTAAATCAACAAGCATTTAATAGACAACGTAATCGTGCTATGTCTAATGAGATTAAACATAAAAAAAATAATGGCTTTAATAAACTGACTATACCTATTCATTGTGTGAGTGCTAACTATGATATTACTTTAAAAAAGTTTAGGTATAGTCCACGTTATAGCCGAAGAATAAATCCATATAGACTTGGTTTTGAAAATAAGTTCGTTAAAATACATTTCAATCTACCTTATGAAGTTATTGGTATTACAGAAGCACAAAAGTATTTGAATAGCCGAATGTCAATGTACTTTCCGGAATGGCAAAGTCGTTGGTATGAACAACACGGTCATAACAACTTGGACGTATATTTAGACACACAAAGACCTATGTTAATTGACGTTAATATACGAGAACTAGCACAATTTATAGAGATTGTCAAATTGCAAGTATATCATGACGAATACGGCAAAGTTAAAAAATTAAAGTGGCTTATACGAAAAATTGAGAACAGTAGCCTATTTGACAGATATATGGCAAGTGGCAAGAAAGACAAAGAGTGCTACACCGAAGAAGAAGTAACGGCAGAATATAATGTATTTGAGTGTTATGACAGTCAAAGTTGTAAACCGAAGTTCTATGCTAGTCATTTAGACGAAGACTTTGACTATCAAGAAAGTACACCAACAGAAGATAGTTTAGACGGCTATATTAAATATCTGGAAGAAAACGACGACGAATTACCCGATAACTATTATCAAAGGAGAAAAGCAAATTGATTAATTTTAATAAGAACAAACTTATTAATAAAACACTAGACAAGTACTATGAAACGTTTAGTCATACACTAGACACGGCAGATTATGTACCAGATAAGTTTAATGACAAAATTGCTAAATACATATACAAGAATATGAAGAAGTCATTTAAACAGATAGATAAAGAAGATAAGAAGTATCAACAAGAATTAAAGAAGAAACAAAAGTTGAAACTTAAAGAACAAGAAATCGAAGTTAAAACCAAACCAAAACTTGGCTTTATCTTCAAACGTTTATTCAATTTCAAAAAGCCTAATAAATTTGTCAAGGAAACAGCAGACTATTTTTGTGATACAAAAATCGACGAGTGCGATAGCACTTCTGCCCTTGACGAATTTAGTGGCAAATAAACTATTCTAACACAAACCCAAACATTGTTCTGGGTTTGGTTGCCTAACGGCGAGTGTTAGTTTGGGTCAAGGGACGTGTTCCTTGTAGGTCTGGACGACGTCCAGAAAAGAAAAGCAAGTACACCAACGATAGCATTTTCGCACAACGGCAATAGGCTTGTCCTTGCCGTGTGCGAGAGTGTTACTCTACTTGACAATAGTAACACTTAACCGAATAAAAAAATAATTTGGAGTATTTATGGGAGTAATTGATTATACAAATTTTCAACCTAATTACAATGATTTACGAAAATATTATAGGGGTTATGGAGTATATAACCGTCAAGGTAAATTAGTTAAAATTAGTTCTATGTCTGATAAAGAATTACGTTCTTTTCAAAAAGATTTAGCAAATGAAAGAAAAAATTTTTTATCTGGAAAAAAAGGTTGGAAAGTTATTATTCGTAAAATAAAATAAAATTTTAAATTAAATAGGAGTTTTTTTTATGATAGACGTATTACAACAAAAAACTGCCTATAACTTGTTCCAGAAAGATAGAATTTATAGAGATAAGACACTTACTTCGCTATACTTTAAATCGAATAAAGAACAAGTAGACAAAAAAAGTCGTCCGATAGATATTGACGGCATAAGATATAAGTTAGATTTAGAAACTGGTGAAATAGATACATACACTAAACGTGAAGTATTAAATTCTATGGGTGCTTCACTTCGTAGAACAAAAATCGCTATGAATATGCTACTAGAAATGAACGACTTTGATTGGTTTGCTACTCTAACTTTTGATAAAGAAAAAATAGATAGAACGAATGACGCAGAAGTTTTTAATGCTTATAAAAAATACATAGACAATACTAAAAAGCAATTCCCTAGTTTAGGTTATATGTGCTTTCCAGAACGACACGAAGATAATTGCATACATTTTCATTTACTTATAAATGGTATGACACCTAAACAATTAGGACTGGTCAATTCTGGTAAAGTATGTTGTTCGTGGGCTACACTTAAAAATAAGATAGCAAGTAAAGAGTTCTTTGAAAAAACAAAACACGAACACGAATTAACCGAAACTGATGGACTACCAGTATATAACATAACTACTTTTCCATACGGCTACACAACAGTTACTAGAATTGCAAGTCGTGAACGTTGTAATAGTTATGTTAAAAAGTATGTCGAAAAAGCATTAGGCTCAACAGAAATCTTTAAAAAGAGATTTTATTATTCGTCTAATTTAAACGTGCCTAGTGTCGTTGAACGATTAGTCGGTGCAGATTTTGAAACACCAAAAAATATTATAGATATGCAATCTATAAAAGACAATTTACACTTCCAAAATGCAGAATATGTCAATTACAATAAAGACCATAATGTATTGCAGTTCTGGGAGAGTAATTTTACAAAAGATATGATAAATGACGGACTTGTTCCGTTATCTGAAAAAGATATAGAAAATATTTTAGGAGATATATTTTAATGGAAAATTTTAATAAATGTTATATTGAATTTGAAGACCATTTTTTAAATAATTTATTGGTAGATTTAAGGGATTGTTTTGTTGATAATCAAAACACTTTCGCTCATACCTGTAAAATGGTTTATAAGATATGGAAATATTGTAAAGGTAATTATTTTAAAGCAAAAGATAATGAATATTATAATTCTTATAGGTTACTTGAAAAATTTGGTTTAGATAAAAAAGCAGTTAATAGGTATAAGAATTGTTATGAAAAATTTATCTATGACTACGAAACAGATAAATTAATTTTATCTGGTAAAGAAATTTTATGTAAGGTTTGTGTTAAACTTGAATTTGCAGATTTTTCACCTAGTAAGTTATTTGAAATGTTATCTTTATCACTAGATACTGCATTGGAATTAGTAGAAAAACAATTACTTAAACCAACAATGACCGTTAAACAAATTCGTGAATATATAAAGTCATTAAAAGACGGTACTGATAAGGCAGAAAAAGTTATTGAAGATACTACTGAAATTAATGAAGATGATATACCATTAGTGTATGATCCTAAACAAGAATATGAATATTCATATTTCGAAAGTAAAACAAAAAATCAATTATTGAATATTGTCTGGGAGTTGCAAAAAGCATACCAGAAATTAAAAGGAGAAAAGAAAAATGTCAAACAATCTAACAAATAAATTTGAATATATGAACAGTCTGGAAAAAGAAAATATGTTATTGAAAGAAGAAAATAAAAGATTAAAACAAGTTTTTTTGTCTGCTTGTGATAAATACAATGTTTCTTTACTTCAAAAAGACAAGATAATTGAACGTCTGGAACGTGAGTTGCAATTATCTAAACAACATAATGCTATGTTAGTTTTAATGTCTTAATTCAATAATAAAAAAAATAACTAGGTTGTTTATGACCTAGTTTTTTATTTGTTCTGCATTTAAAATAAGAGAAATACTTTCTTTTTCTCCGTTATCTAAATCAAAAGCAAAATCTAATAAAGAAGCAATAAATTTATTATAATCTGCATTTTTTAAATTTAGTTGTTCATTCGAATAATTAATATTAATTGTTGCATTTTGTGAAAATTGTATTTCTTCTCCATTATAATCAATGTTTAATGAAACTATTAGTTTAAATTGATTTCCGTTTATTGAAATAACAGATTTTTCATTTGGTAATAAATATCTATCTTCAATAGTAAATGCAGTTGGTTTTTTTATTTGATAAGATAAATTGTTTCCATTGTAAATTACATAACTATTATTATTTTCAAAATCAAGTATTTCTATCATTAAAAAATTTATATCATAAACGTTGTTATTATTTGCATTAGATGAAGATAAGTAAATGCCTTTTATATTTATATTTGTTGTATTATTTTTTTCTTCATTGCAACCAGTATAAATTAAACTACTAAAAATAAGTATGAAACATATACAAGTGATATTTACTAACTTTTTCATATACACCTACCACTTAAATTTAAATTATATTACAATTAAATAATACAAAAGTCAAATAAAGGAGCAGATTATGAGAAGAAAAATTAAAAAAGTGTATAAGTCTGCATACACACCAGAAGAAAAATTAAAAGCCTTAAATCTATGGAAACATAGTACAATACAATTTGTTGCTAAACGTTATCATTGTTCGTTTAGTAGTCTTTTTCGTTGGAAACGTCAATATGATGGAACTATTGAAAGTTTAGAAAATAAGTTTTCAAGAAAAGATATGCTACACCCTAATAGACATACTGACGAAGAAGTAAAACATATTCAAGATTTAATACGTAGAAATCCTAATATTGGTCTGAATGAATTATATGGAAAATTACGTTTAAATTATTCATATACTAGACACCCAATGTCTTTATATAATTTTTTACGTAAACGTGGTTGGTACGGAGAAGTTAAAAAACGTAATCCATATAAGCCACAACCTTATGATACACCTATTCATATAGGTCAAAAATGGCAACTTGACGTAAAATGTGTACCAAGAGAATGTTATGTCGGAGAGTATAAGAATGAAAGACGTTTTTATCAATATACCGTAATAGACGAAGCAACAAGAGAACGTTATATATACCCTTATGAAGAACAGATAGCAACAAATACAATAGACTTCTTAAAACGTGCGATTATTTATTTTGGTTATCAACCAGATATAATCCAAACTGATAACGGAAGTGAATTTACATATACTAGACAAACAAAGCACGATCAAGAGCATTTATTAGATAAGTTCTGTCGCATAAAGAACATAGAACATAAATTAATTAAGCCTAGAACTCCACGTCATAATGGTAAAGTAGAACGTTCACACCGTTCTGATAATGAACGTTTTTATAGGTGGTTAAAGTTTTATTCTTATGATGATTTATTGTTGCAAATGAAAGCATATTTAAAACGGTCTAATAATATACCAATGTCAGTATTAAAAACACGTGACGGTACGAATGACTGGTTAACTCCTATGCAGAAACGAAAAGAATTATTATTACTTGATTGGGGAGTTGTAGAATAATTTAAAATACAATTTAATATTTACGTTCCAGAACTATGACAAAATACTGCCATAGCCTTTTTTGTTGTTAAAATTTCGCAACTTCCCCTAGGGGAAGTATTAGAGAGATATAAAAAAGTAGTAAAATACTTACTTTACTACTTCTAACTTACATATTTTAATATTATTTAATATTTTTTTAAATTTTTACTCTCAAACAGTTGACATATTTGCAATAAACAAAAAAAGATATTTGAATATATAGCAAAAACTTTGCACAATATTCAAATATTATAGTTAAATTATATATTTCTTCAAATCAAATTTTTTGGTTGTATCTGCAAATACATTATCAACATATGCCTTATCAATATTAACATCAATCAATTGATGCTCTCCATTAGCATTGAAAGACACATCTTCTAATAATTTTTCCATCAAATTATGAAGTCTTCTCGCACCCAAATTCTCACTAGTTTCGTTTTCTTTCTCAGCAAGATAAGCAAGTTGTTTCAAAGCATCTTCCTTGAATATTAGGTTTATATTATCTACTTTTAGAAGTTCAGAATATTGAAGAGTAAGTGCATTTTTTGGCTGAGTAAGGATATTATAAAAATCATCAGCATTAAGATTATCAAGTTCAACACGAATTGGGAATCTTCCTTGAAACTCAGGAATAAGATCTTCAACTCTACTAATATGAAATGCGCCTGCGGCTATAAATAGTATATAATCAGTTTTGATTGTACCATATTTAGTAGTAATAGTCGAACCTTCCACAAGAGGAAGAATATCTCTTTGAACACCTTCTCTACTTACATCTGGACCTTTGTGCGATGATGATCTACCAGCAATTTTATCGATCTCATCAATGAAAATAATGCCATCTTGCTCTGCTCTTCTAATAGCTTCCGCATTGACACTCTCATTATCAATAAGTTTGTCGCTTTCCTCAGCAATCATTACTTCAAAAGCTTTTGCTACAGTCATTTTCTTTTTCTTTTTTGCACCCGGGAAAATACTTCCAATAACATTTCCCAAATCCATATCCGCACCCAATCCAGGCATTATTCCAATTGGCTTTGGTGCATCTTGAACAAGAATCTCAACAATATCATTATCAAGTTTGCCACATTTCAAATCTTCAGAAATTTGACTTCTAAGTGTAGCAATATCCAACTCTTTGTTCTCTGGCAAATCTTTTTTGGTAGCAAGCAACATATCAGTAAGTCTACTTTCAACAACAACTTTAGCCTTATTCTTTACTTCAGCCAAATGTTCATCTTTTACAAGCCTAACAGAATGCTCAACAAGATCACGAATCATACTCTCACAATCTCTACCAACATAACCAACTTCAGTAAATTTGGTTGCTTCAACTTTAATAAAAGGTGCTTTTACTAGTTTTGCAAGACGTCTAGCAATTTCTGTCTTACCAACACCAGTAGGACCTTTCATTATAATGTTTTTTGGAGTGATTTCATCTCTTAATTCCTTGGACAACATACTTCTTCTATATCTATTTCTAAGAGCAATTGCCACTGCTTTCTTAGCATCAGATTGTCCGATTATATACTTATCTAATTCTTTTACAATTTCCTTTGGTGACAAATTCATATTACAACTCCTCAATAGTCAAGTTATTATTTGTATAAACACACATATCACTTGCTATTTTCATACTTTTCTTCGCAATTTCTAATGCATCTAGCTCTGTATTTTCCATTAATGCTCTAGCACTTGCCATTGCATAAAGACTACCACTACCAATAGAGCAAACATCACTCTCAGGTTCAATAACCTCACCACCACCAGAAATAATAAACATCTGGTCTTTGTCAGCAACAATCATTTGAGCATCAAGTTTTCTATATTTATCGTCTCTAAATCCCAAAGCCACTTCAACTGCACTTCTAAGCAAATTTCCACTAAACTTCTGAAGAAGTTCTTCAAATCTAGCCTCAAGAGCAAAAGCATCAGCAACGGAACCGGCAAATCCAATAACAACCTTGTCTCCATAAAGACGTCTAACTTTCTTAGAATTGTTTTTCATTATAACGTGTTCTCCAAGGGTTGCTTGTCCATCTCCAGCAATTACCGTTTTTCCATTTCTCTTAACGCCAATTATTGTCGTACCTCTAAGTTCCATCAAATGTTCTCCTTTATTTTTAAGTCGTTAATTTTTTCTAAAGAAATCTTTGCAAGCGCAAGATTCTTTTCTTTTTTATCACGAATTTTCAATTCGCCATAGTTTATAAGTCCCATATTAGCACTCATAGGCTGAAAATCGCCAGTTTTGTATGCAATATATTTACATAATGCACCAATAATAGTCTGCTTGTCAAACAAAATATCATTTTTTGAATGTAAGTAGTTATACATATTAAGTCCTGCAACAAGTCCACTAGATATGCTTTCTATATACCCCTCAACTCCAGTAATTTGTCCAGCAAAAAATACATTCGGATAGTTTTTCATCTGAAAAGTTTCCTTCAAAACTTTTGGAGATTGAATATAAGTATTCTTGTGCATTGTGCCTAATCTTAAAAATTCGGCATTTTCAAGACCTGGAATCATAGAAAAAATTCTTTTTTGTTCAGGATATGTTAGATTTGTCTGAAATCCAACAATGTTATAATACTCATTTCCAAACGTTTCTTTTCTCAGTTGAACCACAGCATACGGAGTCTTTCCTGTTTTAGGATCTCTCAATCCAACTGGCTTGAGTGGACCGAATCTAATAGCATCTTCGCCCCTACTTGCAAGAACCTCTATTGGCATACAGCCTTCATAAACTTTGTTTTTTTCAAAATCTTTTAATTTAACAATTTCACCATTTATAAGTTCATTATAAAATCTTAAATATTGCTCTTTGTCAAATGGACAATTAATATAATCCCCCTCACCTTTGTCATATCTATCCTTGATATAAGCAATATCAAAATTAATACTATCAAAAGAAACAATAGGAGCAATTGCATCAAAGAAGTACAACTCTTCTTCTCCTACAAGACTAATAATATTCTTGGCAAGTGCATCTGAAGTAAGTGGTCCTGATGCAATAATTGTAGGCACAGACGTATCAATTTCAGTTACTTCTTCCCGAATAATATGAACATTATCCATTTTTTCAAGGATATCTGTAATTTCCTGACTAAATTTCTCTCTATCAACCGAAAGGCTAGAGCCCGCAGGTACTCTATGCTTGTCAGCAACTTTTATAAGCAAACTATCCAACTGCCTGAGTTCTTCTTTTAGAAGACCACCAGCAGTTGAAAGTTCGTTACTTTTCAAAGAATTAGAACACACTAATTCTGCTAAATTTTCATTTTTATGAGCAGGAGACATTTTGTGTGGTTTCATATCAAAAAGATTAACTTCAACGCCACGTTTTGCAAGCTGATAAGCACTTTCGCAACCAGCCAGTCCTCCGCCAATAATATTTACAATCTTATTCATTATTCTTCCGTTTTATTTTTCTTATTAGTTTCTGAATATCCACACTTTTCGTCACTACATTTTTTCCTAAGCTTTCCATATACTTCTTTTTGTGTCATATAACTTCCGCACTTAGGGCACTTATCCTCAACAGGAATTTCCCAAGAAATAAAATCGCAGTTAGGATAACTATTACACCCAAAGAAAACCTTTCCGTTCTTAGATTTTCTTTCTATAACATCGCCACCACATTTTGGACATTTAGCAACTACTTTAACAATATTTTGTATATTTTTACATTTAGGATAATTACTACAAGCAAGGAATTCGCCATACTTACTTACCCTTTTTACCATCTCGTGTCCACATTTTTCACACTTTATTCCTGTTGGCTCTGGCTCAGTTGGCTGTCCGACAAGTTTTTCCAAATAATCATTAAACTTTTTCATAACAGCCAAATAATCAAATCCCTCATTTGCAATCAAGTCAAGCTTGCTTTCCATATCTGCAGTAAAATGTACATTGAACAAACCTTCATATCCCTTAAGCAAGAAAGTAATCAACTTTTCTCCAATTTCGGTAGGCTTGAGATACTTGCCATCTTTCTCAACATATTTTCTACTAGTAAGAAGTGTAATGGTTGGAGTATATGTAGCTGGTCTACCGATACCCTTTTCTTCCATTTCTTTAACGAGGGACGCCTCAGTATATCTTGGGTTTGGTTTTGTAAATTTTTGTGTAGTTTTCATCTCCTTGAATGATAGTTCGTCACCTTCATTAAGCTCAGGTAGTTTGTTATTTTCAGACTCATCTTCTTCGTCTTCTTTGACTTTCTCTTTTTTAGCAGAGTTATATAACTTCATAAATCCATCGAACACTGGAGTTTTTCCGGAGCATTTGAATGTATAATCATTATTATCAATCTCAACTACAACTGAATCAAAAGTAGCCTCCGCCATCTGACTAGCCAAAAACTTATTGTATATAAGTTTGTACAATTTATAATTCTCACTGCTAAGATATGGTTTAACCATTTCAGGAGTTCTATCTAAAGATATTGGTCTGATTGCTTCGTGGGCGTCTTGTGCAGAACCTTTCACTTTGTATACATTAGGTGTCTTTGGTACATACTTATCTCCAAAGTTACTTTGAATGTAATCCTTTGCCATCTTTTGAGCATCTGGAGCAACTCTGACACTATCTGTTCTTATATAAGTAATAAGTGCGACTTTTCCTTCATCACCAATCGTAACACCCTCATACAATTCTTGAGCACAAGATGTAACCTTCTTTAGTGATAAACCTAATTTATTGAGTGCGTCTTGTTGCATTGTACTAGTTGTAAAAGGTGCTGATGGGTGAACTTTTGAAAGAGATTTCTTAATACTTTTAACAATATATTTACCAGAGCTCAAAGCACTAAGAATAGTATCAACGTCATCTTTACAAGAAGGTACGCATTTTTTATTCTTATATTTCGTAAGACTTGCTTTAAATACATCACTTTGTCCTTTGTACAAACTAGCAACCATTGTCCAATACTCTTGAGGTACGAAGTTACGAATTTCATTTTCTCTATCAACTACCAATCTAAGAGCAACACTTTGAACACGCCCTGCACTCATATTGGGGCTTATAGCCTTACACGCTTTTGGAGAAACTCTATAACCCACAAGTCTATCAATAACTCTTCTTGTTTGCTGTGCATTCACAAGATTTAGATTGATTCCTCTAGGGTTTTCCAACCCTTTGTTAATAGCATTCTTTGTTATTTCATTAAACTCAATCCTTATTGGGTCTTCTGGATTTAGCCCTAATATATTACACAAATGCCAACTTATTGCCTCTCCCTCTCTATCAGGGTCGGTTGCAAGATATATTTTATCTGCCTTAGCACTTTTTTCCTTTAGCATTTTTACAATGTCGTGCTTATCAGGCATAATTGTATAATTCATCTCAAAGTTATTTCTTACATTAACCCCAATAGTCTTTTGAGGTAAGTCTCTAACGTGACCTTTTGTTGCAACAACTTCAAAGTCACTTCCTAAATATTTTTTTATAGTATCCTTTTTTCCGACACCTTCTATAATAACTAATTTCATAAATCTCCTTGTATAAGTGAATAATAATTATTTGGAAGCCTATCAACTACACCTTGCAAAGACATCCTCATAAGCAGTGTTTGAAGAACCTTTGCTTCAAGACCTGTTTCTCTTAATAATTCATCAAAGTTCTTCTCGTATCCTAATAATGCATCATATATCAATTGCTCTTCACAAGTCAACTGAACAATATGCTTTGAAGCTTGTTCTTTTGAATTTTTGCCAAAAAAATCTATTATCTCCAAAGATCCAAGTACCATACGTGCTTGTCCATTCTGAATACACTTGTTACACCCAACGCTATATATATCAGAAATTCTTCCAGGCAAAGCAAAAACTTCTCGATTATATTCAATAGCATAGTTCTTTGTATGCATACTGCCACTTTTCTCTGTAGCCTCAACAATAAACACAGCCTTTGATAGTCCTGCTATAATTCGGTTTCTAATTGGAAAGTGATATGTCAAAGATTGTTCATTTGGCTTATATTCAGAAATAAGTAAACCACCCTTTTCTACAATTTCTTCTGCCAATCTTATATTAGAAGACGGATATATATTCAAAAGTCCGCCACCCAATACAGCAATGGTTTTTCCATTAACACCAAGACAACTTTTATGTGCTACAGTATCAATACCATCAGCTAAACCACTGACAATCACTATATCTTCACTAGCAATATCTTGTACAAATTTAGCACAACAATCTTTACCATATTTTGTAGCACGCCTTGTTCCAACTACACCCAAAGCATCTTTTTGAAGAAGAGATATGTCTCCTCTGCAATATAGCATAATTGGAGATGAATCTATTTCTTTGAGAAGTTCCGGATACGCCTTACTTCTAATTGTTACAACAACTATGTTTAATTTATCATAATTTTTAATAACATTATCAATATAAGAAAAGTTTCTCTCAGAAAGAAGTGCATTAACTTCATCAGGCTCAAAACAAGTTTTTAGAACAGGTTTATATGTATCCATATTATCAAAAAACTCTTCTAAGTCTTCAAAAGCATTTATAACAAACATAGCTTTCTTATAACTCATAAATTCAAATGTTGATAACCACATTATTACTTTTTCTGTTTTACTATACATATTAACCCCAATATTTCCCATCAAGAGATCTATACGAAATCGCTTCCATAATATGTTCATCTTGGATATTTTCAGAACCATCAAGATCGGCTATAGTTCTTGCAACCTTCAAAATCCTATTGTATCCTCTAGCACTAAGATTCATTTTTTCAAATGCGAATCTAAGCATCTTATCACTTTCAATAGATATCTTACAATGAGCTTTGAGATGCTTATCATTCATTTTTGCATTTGAAAATATTCCAGTATCTTTGTATCGATTGAGTTGTATTTCCCTTGCTTTGTCAACTCTTTTCTTAATTTCTTCACTTGGCTCTTCTAGAACCTCGCTATTAAGCTCATCATATGTAACGCTATCAACCTCAATATGCATATCAATTCTATCCATAAGAGGTCCAGATAACTTGCTTAAATATTTATGTATCGCTTGTGGAGTACATTTACATTCTTTATCTCTAGAACCATAATTACCGCAAGGACAAGGATTCATACTAGCAATTAATGTAAAGTTTGCAGGATATTCAACAGTACTTTCTGCTCTAGCGACAGTTATAACACCATCTTCAAGTGGCTGACGAAGAGTTTCAAGAGTAGACCTATTATATTCAGGCATTTCATCAAGAAACAAAACTCCAGTATGAGCAAGGCTAATTTCTCCAGGTTTTGCGTGTCTACCACCACCAGTCAGAGCAATTGTAGTGGTTGTATGATGTGGAGAACGAATAGGTCTTGAATATACAATACCTTCTTTGCTATCTAAAACACCTGCAATGCTATGAATCTTTGTTACCTCCAAAGCCTCTTCAAAAGTAAGTTCTGGCAAAATACTTGGAAAGCATTTGGCTAGCATTGTTTTTCCACTTCCAGGAGGTCCTATCATAAGTACATTATGTCCACCGGCCGCAGCAATTTCAAGAGCCCTTTTTGCGTGTGCTTGACCTTTCACATATTTAAAATCAAGAGCTTTTCGTTTCTTTGACTTTACATCATCATAATCAGAATGAGAGATAGGATTAAGTGACATTTCTCCTTTCAAAAAATTAACCGCTTCTTTAAGAGATGAAACTCCATAAATTTCCATTCCATCAATAAAGCTTGCCTCTGCACAATTCTCCTTTGGAACTATAATCTTTTTGTGCCCATCTAAGCGTGCCGCAATCAGGATTGGCAAAACTCCATTAATTTTCCTAACACTTCCATCAAGCCCAAGTTCCCCAAGTACGATATATTCATCAAGAGTACTCTCAGGAATTTGTTCGGTGGCGGAAAGAATACCTAAAGCTACAGGAAGATCATACACTGGACCTTCTTTTTTTGTATCAGCAGGAGCTAGATTAACAGTAACCTTAACAATAGGATATTTTAATCCACTATTTTTTATAGCAGATTTAACCCTTTCTTTACTCTCTTTCATAGACGCCCCTACAAGACCAACAATATCATAACCAGGCAATCCATTAGTTATATCAACTTCACACTTAATAATATAACCATCAATTCCATTTAATCCATAACTATTTACAATAGATAACATCACGCCTCACAAAATCCACATATTGTTTTCATTATAACCACAAAAAAAATTAAAAACAAGTATTTTGAATAAATCCAAAAATTTTTTTAAAATTCCCTATTATAATATATATAATAATATAATTAATAATATAGATATAACATTTTGATAAATCAAAATAAATAAAACAGGTATTGAAATTGAGATAGAAATGTGGTATACTTAATATATATTGGGGGTACAATATGGGATTTAAAGAAATTAAAAACAATATAAAAAATAAATTTTTTAATAATAAAAATAGAAACGGAAATCAAAATACTACAACAAGTCAATCATCAAACGCACAACAAAAACCTGAAAGAATTACATATGAATTCGATGGACTAACATACGTATTCAAAATTAATAAAGACATTACTTCACCATATTATTTTGAAGTAATTTATGCAGGTTCCGACATTCAAGAAATCAAGACAGTTGATAGAGATTTTGAAAACACCTTTGGCAATAAAAGATTTTTACGTTATAGAAACTTCAATGATTTAATGTTAGACAATCCATTTGCTAAAGAATTTATAAAAACAGAAAGAACAAAATTAGGTCAGAAAGTTTCAAAAAAAGAAATTTTGTTAGAAACACAATATAATAATTTGACTAATGAAACTTATAGAAATACGCTACAAGAAAAATACACTACCGAAGAGACAATTGATGTAGAATATAAAGGAAATAATTATCAAATTCTTGATCAAAAATCAAAAACACTATATTTCGAAGATGGTACAGTTTTTGGTCATAAGAATGATATGTCAGACGAAGCTTATGCTGTTTATGAAGATAGTCTAGTACAATTAAGTGGTCCTACAGGTATAATATTCAAAAGAACAGACACATCTTCGACAATTATCGAAAACAAAAAACCATTAACAGAATCGTGGACTAATGAAATTGGCAACCAATACTTATATAGAAGCATTGCAGATTATGCCTCAACAATCAATTCTTCAGTAGAACTTGAAAACACATTATAATTTTATATATTTAATCTATAATAGAAAAAGAACCCTATTTTTAGGGTTCTTTTTTACATTTAATTAAGTGCTTTTGAATTAATTTCAACCAAGATATCTCTCAAGAAATCATCAACACTCTTGACTCCTTGATCTCCAACAAATCTCTTTCTAACAGCAACAGAATTGCTAGAAACTTCATTATCTCCAACTATCAAAGAATATGGAACTTTTTCAAGTTGTGCATCTCTGATTTTCTTACCGATTTTTTCATTTCTATCATCTAGTTCAACGCGAATACCACTACTTTCCAATTTTTTCTTTAATTCAATAGCATAGTCTAAATGTGCATCTGCAATATTCAATATTTTAACTTGAGTTGGTGCTAACCAAGTTGGGAACGCACCAGCAAACTTCTCAATAAGGTATGCAAGAGTTCTTTCATAACAGCCGATACTCGTTCTATGAATAATATATGGTCTTTTCTTAGAACCATCTTTGTCTGTATATTCCATTCCAAATTGCTCTGCAAGTAATTGGTCAATCTGAATAGTAATAAGTGTATCTTCTTTTCCCCAAACATTCTTTATCTGAATATCAAGTTTTGGACCATAGAACGCAGCCTCTCCAATACCAATATTATATGGGATTTCAAGGTTATCAAGAATTCTTCCCATAATTCCTTGAGCCTCATTCCACTGTTCCTCAGTTCCAATATATTTCTCTCTATTGTTTGGATCCCATTGCGAGAATCTATACGATGCATCTTCATACAAACCAAGAGTTTTTAACATATAAATAGCAAGTTCAAGACAACCTTTAAATTCTTCTTCAAGTTGATCAGGAGTACACATCAAATGCCCTTCGGATATAGTAAATTGTCTTACTCTTATAAGTCCGTGCATTTCTCCGCTAGATTCATTTCTAAACAAAGTTGACGTTTCATTATATCTTAGTGGCAAATCTTTATATGACCTAGATTCATTCAAGTATGCTTGATATTGGAACGGACAAGTCATAGGGCGAAGAGCGAACACTTCTTTGTCTTTCTCTTCATCACCAAGAACAAACATTCCATCTTTATAGTGATCCCAGTGACCAGAAATTTTATACAAATCGCTTTTTGCCATAAACGGAGTTTTTGTAAGCAACCAACCCCTTCTTTGCTCTTCATCTTCAACAAATCTCTGTAGCAATTGAATAATTCTAGCACCCTTCGGAAGAAGAATTGGAAGTCCTTGACCAATAGTATCTACAGTTGTAAATATACCCAACTCACGTCCAAGTTTATTATGATCTCTTTTAATTGCCTCTTCAATCATATTGATGTATTTTTTCAAATCTGACTTGTCTAGGAATCCATATACATAGACTCTTTGGAGCATTTTGTTTTTCTCACTACCTTTCCAATAAGCACCACTTACTCTATTAATTTTATAAGCAAATCCTCTCAAATACTTGGTATTTTCAACGTGAGGACCTCTACAAAGATCAACAAAATCCTCTCCTAAATAATAAATAGAAATAGTTTCATTTTCAGGAAGTTCGGAAATAAGTTCTACCTTGTAAGGTTCATCTTTGAACATTTCAAGAGCATCTTTTCTTGAAATTTCTTTTCGCACAAAATCCTCATTTCTCTCAATAATCTCTTTCATTTTGCTCTCAATAGCAGAAAAATCGTCATTTGTAATTGACTTTTCTGTATCAAAATCATAATAGAAACCATTATCAATCGCAGGACCGATTGCTAATTTTGTACTATTACCAAACAACTCCTTTACAGCCTTTGCAAGAACGTGACTCATACTATGTCTATACATCATTTGCTTTTCATTAACTTCACTCATTATTTTACTCTCCTTGTAATGTTAGTCATAAGGAATAAAAAAATCCTTATGCTTTTAAAAACATAAGGACGATATATAATCGCGGTTCCACCTTATTTGATTGTTTACACAATCCACTCTTTATGGTTTACGGTTTCCTTCCTGTACTCAGAAAGTGGTTTCATATATTTGTTTCTTTGCAAGGTTCTCAGCACCCCTTACTCTCTGTATTTGAATCTACAAATAACTACTTGTCTTTCCTCTTTATACATATTTAATTGTATGAGTTTATTTTAACCCCATAAAAATATTATTGTCAAGTATTTTTTTAAAAATTCACAAAATTAAGCAAATTTTATCTTCAAAAATATACTTTAAAATAGCAGAAACATTATTTGAAAAATTATCAAGACAATTTATGACTAGTTTCTTTGGCGAAAACATAATCAGACTTACTATTAAATCTATTTCATCACTTTTATGTGTTTTTTTAACTACATTTCTGTCTTTGTCAAGAATAGCCAAACTATTATTATTCTCTTCAACATAAATAATATCATTCTGTTCTACCATATTACTTGCCAGAAATTTTAAAAATTCCAGATAAATTTGGTCTTTTATTATCCCATTTAATGAAGAATTAAAATATATAGCAAATTTTTTCCAGACATTATATAACTTGCTTAATTTGAATCTTACAAGAGAACGTATATGTATCCGAGGTGTAAACTTGAATCTTATAGTAGCAAATTCAACCTCATCTTGAATATCAACATATGTTAAAGAGGTCAAAATAAAGTCATTTAGATATTTATCAGATCCTAGTATTTTTATATTTTCTCGAAAATACTCTTCTTTACAAATCTTAATTATTGTCTCAAGTATACAACTTTTTATATATTTAATAGATTTTTTACTATCGGTTGCAATACTACAATACACTTCTTCTCCACGTATTACCATAGCAATAATAGGCACTTCAACCAAATTTTGCATAAGTTGTTCTTCTAAAATTGCCAAATACATCAGATCTTTTTTATATCCAATTAGAGTAACTTCCCACATATTAACCCCTTTAGGTTTATTATATGCGATGAAACAAAAATAAATTTATTATAAACAAAAAAAATTGATAATATTAAAAACAATCTAATCATTCAATATTATCAAATTTTTTAAATCAATTCGGAATATATGGCTCTCCAGTAATAATAATATCTGCACTAGTTCCACAAACATTTTTCTTAATAATCTTGCCAATTGCTGGATTTTCAATATTCAAACAAGATATTTCTTCTAACACTTGATCAATTTTAATCTTTGGAACTTCTACTGTCGTTTTTACAGGAACAATTAGATTACCAGATCTTACAAGAGAAGTAACAATTCTCATCGGACAAGTCTGTTCTTCTTTTGCATAATCAAGCCCTCTTGGACACAAATTTCCCGAAATAGTTCCATCTTTGTCAATATTTAGCAAACAGCCTCTTGGGCACTTTATACAAACTAAATTCATACTCTCTCCTTTACCAAGACAGAAATATCTCCTTTCAGTTTGGATTTATCAATTTTTATACTTTCCATTTCTCCAGGATTAAGTGCAATGTATGACTTTGAAAAAACAACTTCGTCCCCTTGCATCACAACAATTGATGGAGATAGATACTTTTTCATAATTCTAAAATAAATTTCCAATTCGCCATCAGATTCAAAATAAGTGCTAGGAACAGTATATCTCACCCCTTCACCATTTGAAATCTTATGCTCTATACCTCTTTTTAATTTACCTTGAGCATAGAGCCCTGCATTTCTACCAGCAGTCATACTCTCAGCGGTCACATTATCTACTAAATCGTGAACGTGCAATACGTTTCCACAAGCAAAAACACCTTCCGAACATTCTCTAAACTCATTGACAACAAGTCCACCAGTTCTACTATCTATCACAGGATTATTGACAATATCGTATTCAGGAGCGAGCCCTACTGATAGAATAACCAAGTCACATTCAAAGAATTCTTCCGATTCCATTATTGGATTCAAATTCTTATCAACCTTTGCAAACTTAATTCCTTCAACTCTATCTTTTCCTAATACTTCTGTAATTGTTGTATTATAATAAATTGGAATATTGAAATCATCAAGGCATTGTCTTATATTTCTAGGAAGTCCACTTGATGTATTCATAAGTTCCAATACCTTTAATACTTCCGCTCCCGCAAAAGTTAGCCTTCTAGCCATTATCAATCCAATGTCGCCACTACCTAGAATTACAACCTTTTTTCCAGGAAGTTTTCCGCAATAATTAACAAGTTTTTGTGCTTGACCAGCCGTCATAACACCAACAGGTCTTGTACCATTAAGTCTAATATTACCAGCAGTTTTTTCCCTACACCCCATAGAGAAAACAATAGATTTTGGCTCAATAACTTGAATGCCATCACTATTCATAATAGTTAATTTCTTGCCTTCAACCTTGGTAACAAACGTATTTAATAAAACATCAACATTAGACTCTTCAACAAGTTTTTTGAATCTATATGCATATTCAGGTCCTGTAAGTTCCTCTTTGAAATAGTGTAATCCAAAACCATTATGAATACACTGATTCAAAATTCCACCCAACCTACTATCTCTTTCAATTAGTAATGTTTTTGCGCCCGTTTTGGCTGACTCTAGGCAAGCGCCCATTCCAGCAGGTCCGCCACCAATTACTACAACATCATAATCTTTCATCATCTAATATCTCCAACAATTATTCGACTATTCTGATTTTCTTTTGTTATATCATCAATTTTTATATTATGTTCTTTAGCAAGTAACTCCATTACTTTCAAGAAACAAAAACCACCCTGACATCTTCCCATTCCTGCCCTTGTTCTTCTTTTGATTGCATCAACAGATGTGGGTTTCAATGGAGAATTGATAGCATTTATAATCTCCATTTCAGTAATACCTTCACACCTACAAACGATTTTGCCATACCTAGGTTCTTTGGCAATTAATTTATTAATCTCATTCGAACTTAAATACTGTGTTCTAATTTTAGGCTCTAATTTTTTGATAACAACTTCTTTATTTTCAAAACCTAGCAAATCCAATACATATTCTGCAATCGCAGGACTCGCAGATAATCCAGGAGAACAAATACCTGTAACATTAATTATGTCAGAATTTTTTGAGTCTTTTTCAATTACAAAATCATCACCTACAAGAGTTCTTACACCAGAAAACACTCTTATATTCTTACGTAGATTTACATTACTTAACATTGAATTTGCTTTACTAGCAATATCATCAAGACCATATTTAGTGGTAATTGTGCTATCCGTTTCAGAAGGAATAGACGTAGGTCCAACAATTATATTTCCACTAGTTGTAGCAGAAATCAATACACCTTTACTATCTTTGGTTGGTAATGGAAATATTGTATACCCACCTATATCCATAGCGCCCTTATCAAGCAAATAATACTCACCACGTCTGTATTTCAAGTCATATTTTGTAGCATTCAAAATTTCCGCCACTTCATTATGCGCACCACCTACAGCAACTACAATTTTCTTTGCAATAATCTGATTTGTACCATCTGAAAGACTATATCCTTCAGATGCTTTTTTGAAATCTGACAAAGTAAAATTAAGAACTACTTGTGCTCCATTTATAACCGATTCTTCTGCCAATGCTATAGCAAATTCATAAGGTGAAACAATTGCAGAAGTTTCTGCATACAATCCACAAGTTATATTATCGGTAATACTAGGAACTTTCTCAAGTACTGCCTGTCTATCCAAAACTTTTAGTCCCTGAACACCATTTTGAAGACCTCTTTCGTACAAAGAATTTACAACAGACATATCATTGCCTATAACCAACGCACCATTTTGCTTAAACGGCACATCTAATTCTTTACAAAGCCCAGGAAATAATTTTGCACCTTTGACATTTAAAATAGCTTTCAATGTATTTGGTTTAGCATCAAAGCCTGCGTGAACAATACCACTATTTGCTTTAGTTGTTCCAACAGACACATCGCTTCCCTTTTCAAGCAAAACACATTTTTTTCCAATTCTTGTTAATTTATTGAGAATCGCACAACCGATTACACCACCACCAATTATTGCAACATCATATATCATACGCACCTCAATCAAAACAAATGAATAAAAATTAATTCTTTAAATTATGCTACTTTAATTTGAAAAATATGTCAAACAAACTACTGCAATCAATTTATTTAATGTAATTGCTTAAAATAAATTTAAATGTTATACTTAAAAAAATAGCCAATTCACCTAGGAGAAAAAAATGGAAAGATATATTTTAGGATTAGATGAAGGAACCACCTCTGCAAGAACACTTGTTTATGATGCCAAAGAAAACAAAATTATAAATATCACAAACGAAAAATTCAAACAATACTTCCCTAAATCAGGCTGGGTTGAACACGACGCAAACGAAATTTGGGAAGTTATGCAACGAACATTAAACAAAGCAATAAAGGATTCTCAAATCAAAACCGATGAAATCATTGGACTTGGAATTACAAACCAAAGAGAAAGCATAGTAGCTTGGAACAAAGACACTGGAAAAAGTGTTTGTCCATCTATTGTGTGGCAATGTAGAAGAACGAAAGATTATTGCGAAAAAATTCCTAAAAGAATGAAAAAGTATATTAAAAGTAGCACAGGACTAATTGTAGACCCTTATTTTTCTGCCACAAAAATCAAATGGCTATTAGAGAATTCAAAGCCTGTACAGAAACTTTTAAAAGAAAATAAACTATGTATTGGAACAATTGATTCCTATCTTACCTATAGACTAACCAAAGGTGAACACTTTATTACCGATACAAGCAATGCAAGCCGAACTATGTTGTTCAATATAAAAACAATGACTTGGGACGAAAAACTACTTAAATATTTTGGAATACCAAAAGACATTCTACCAACAGTTGTATCCAACGGCACTCAATTAGGAACAGCCTATACAAAGTATGGAAAAATAAAAATTGGAGCAATACTTGGCGACCAACAATCATCATTATTTGGACAAGGTTGCACAACAAAGGGACTAGCAAAGGCAACATACGGAACTGGTTGCTTTATACTTAGCAATACAGGAGATACCCCTATTCATAACGATAAAATGCTTTCGACAGTTGCTTGGACAATTAACGACAAAACATCGTACGCACTTGAAGGAAGTATCTTCAATGCAGGAACTGTTGTAAACTGGCTAATAGATAATCTAAAAGTTCTATCCAGCAACAAAGAATCCAGCGAAATTTGTTCAAAACTTGAAAATGGAACAGAAGGTGTTTATTTTGTCCCAGCATTCACAGGTATGGGTGCACCTTATTGGAATTCAACCGCAACTGGTGCAATAGTAGGACTAACAAGAGCAACAACTAAAGACCATATTATAAGAGCAGGACTTGAAAGTATGGCATACAATACATTTGATATTGTATCCTGTATGGAACATAAAGGCATAAGTGTCAAAGAACTTCACGTAGATGGCGGAGTATCCAGAAACGAATTCCTAATGCAATACCAAGCAGATATATTAGGAAAGAAAGTAATAAAATCAGAATCTACCGAATGCACTGCACTTGGTGTTATATATATGACGGGTCTTTCTCTTAAGTATTTCAAATCAATATCAGAAATAAAAACAAAAATAAAAACACTAATTACATACTCGCCAAAAATGTCAACAAAAAAGAAAAATCAACTTATTGCTAATTGGCATAATGCAGTTAATAAAACACTTGGAGACAATTAATGAAAACGCTAAAATTAAAATGCTACGAAAACTTTGAAGTTACTTGCTACGCCTGGGATAATGTAGACAACCCAACAGGCGTAGTTCAAATAATTCACGGAATGCAAGAACACGCAAAAAGATACAATGACTTTGCAAAATTTCTTAATACACAAGGCCTAATAGTTTTTGCCTCCGACCTAAGAGGACACGGAGCAACGGCATTAAACAATAATTTGCCATTGGGTTATTCTCACGGAGATATCTTCCAAGAAATAGTTCAAGACCAGATAATCATTACAGATTATTTGAAAGAAAAATACAAACTCCCAATTTCCATATTTGGATATTCTTTCGGCTCATTCATAACACAAAGATATTTAATTGAGAACGGATTCAAAATCCAAAACGCCGTACTTTGCGGTTCAACATATACAAATAATATGGCATTCAAAATGGGATATGGTGTTGCCTCAGTTTTAAAGTTATTTGGACAAAAAAAGAAACCTGCACGACTAATCGAAAATATGAGCATCAAAAAATATGGCAAAACTTTCAAAGATGGTAATTGGCTAAGCAGAAACGAATCTGTTTGGAATAAATATACACAAGACGAACTATGCGGAAAGACATTTCCAAACAACTTTTACTGGTCTCTATTCAAAAATGGAAAGAAAAATTATAAAAACTTAAAAAATATCCCATTTTATCTACCAATCCTTATAATTTCTGGCACCGCCGACCCAGTAAGTGGTAAAAATGGTTTATTTAAATTGTTTTTCACATATGGCCAAGCAAAAAAGAAAGTGTTTTTAAAATGCTATCAAGATGCACGACACGAATTAATTAATGAAATTAACAATGAAGAAGTATATAAAGATATTGCGAGATTCATAACAACTGATAGATTAGAATTTGTACCAGTGACACTTGTATAATTATAATTTTATTTATATATTTATAAATTTGTATTAAAAAGACAAAAAAAGTTATAAAATAAAAAAACTCCCCTATATATTTGTTGAAAACAATAATGTTCAAAACAATATATCGAGGAGTTTTTTCAACTATTCTTTTTCTGTCAAATCAATTTCAATCTTCTTATCTGAAGAAAACTTCACATAATCAACTCCGCATTCAGAAAATAATTTCTTAGATGCCATATTTGATTCTGTTCCATTGTATTTATCCGATGCGTAAATTACTTTTTTAATTCCCGACTGAATAATAGCCTTTGCACATTCATTACAAGGAAATAATTCAACGTAAATTCTTGCACCTTCAAAATCCTTTCTGAATCCCCTATAATTAAGTATAGCATTCAATTCTGCGTGACAAACATACATATACTTTGTATTCAGAGGGTTACCTTCTCTTTTCCAAGGAAAGTCATCATCATCAAATCCATTTGGTGCACCATTATATCCACAAGCTAGAATCCTATTATCATTTGACACAATACAAGCACCTACTTGAGTATTTGGATCTTTACTTCTTTCGGCAGACAACTTCGCAATTGCCATAAAATATTCGTCCCATTTAATATAATCACTTCTTTTATCCATAAACCACCTAATATATAATTCTAATTTCATTATAAATATATAATAAAATTTTGTCAAACAAAGATTAAGACATATTAAAAATGAAAAAAGGAATATACTACCTTTACCATATAAAATAGATTCATTACAATCATTAATAATTAAATTTATAAAAAATCATTAACACTTATCCAAATTCCTGAACAAAAACAAAAAAAGCGAACTTATCGTTCGCATTTTTGGTGCTGATGACCACGACTTGCCTTACGAATAAAATGAGTAATTTCGGAGCATAAGTGCTTGTACTGGTATGCGACGAATACTGTTCAAGTTTTTTGTTAAAAAAAATGTGCGTTGCACATACTGGTCACTGAAACAAAAAAAGAGAACTTATCGTTCGCATTTTGGTGCTGGTGACCACGACTTGCCTTACGAATAAAATGAGTAATTTCGGAGCATAAGTACTTGTACTGGTATGCGACGAATACTGTTCAAGTTTTTTCGTTAGAAAAAAATGTGCGTTGCACATACTGGTCACTGAAACAAAAAAAGCGAACTTATCGTTCGCATTTTTGGTGCTGGTGACCAGACTTGAACTGGTACGGTTGTTACACCGCAGGATTTTAAGTCCTGTGCGTCTGCCGATTTCGCCACACCAGCAAAACTTATGAGCATAACTTTCAAATTGGAAGATATGCTCATACAAATGGAGGCACCACTCAGATTCGAACTGAGGCATGAGGGTTTTGCAGACCCGGGCCTTACCGCTTGGCTATGGTGCCATAAATTAACAAAGTAAGTATATCACATAAAATAAGATAAGTAAAGTGTTTGTTAAAAAAATTTTACTTAGAATTTTATATTATGATAATTTTATATGCAAAATATTCCTACTTTGTTAATATAAATATTTAAAATAACGTCTAATTTAACAGCAAAGACAATGCCAACTCTTTAGTTGCGTTAATACATTTGACTAATTTCTTTTCAGTATTTACCCTTACAGATTCCGAAAATTCATTAATATAACATTCAATCAAACTAGATGCATTGCTAGTTATTTTTGCTAATAGTTTTGATATATCCAAAATAGACATATCATAGTCTTCAAGATCATCAATATCAACAGATACAACTTCTTTCACTTCTATAAATACATCTTTTATCATTGTATCAATTAAAGACGATGCCTCTTTAATATATTTCTGAGCCTTAGCTAAATCCCCACACTCCATAGCAATCGCATTAGAGATTAGCAATTTATTCGCCTCAGATGCTTGTTCAATTAATTCAATTAGCGTAGGTATTTCTTTATTCATAGTCTTCTCCCCCAATTTTATAGCAAATAAATGAATATATTTGCTTACTTTAATATTACCAAAAATTATAATTATTGACAAATTATAACAACGAAAAAAATTAAAAATTGGTATTCACAAATAACTAAACATATGTTAAAATTAAAATATGAAAAGAGAAGAAATAAACAATTATTTTATAGAAAACTATCTAACTTGCGGAAAAACCAAGGACAACTTTATCACTACAAGTTGCCCAAAAGATTTTTTAATTACCGCAAAAGAATGCTTGTCATCGCCCGATAACAACATAAAACCTATAAATATTTATATTAATAAAAATAACGAAATCGTAATTGAGAAAACTCTTGATAATTGTTCTGATGATTTCCATAAAAAAATCCTAGCTAGAGACTATATAACATCTCTTATTATGCTAAAGATTTACCAACAATTAAATTTATATCCTACACAAATACAATCAAGAGAAGAACATATTCAAGCATTTAATGAAAATAATTTCAAAAAAATAATTGAATTACATACAGATTGCCCAATGCCTTTTGAAATTACTAGATGCTACAAAAAATATGGAAAATTTGAGATAAACTTTTTTCTAGACAATACAGAAAATAAATTTTTACAACAAGCTATCAACAACTTAATATCTGAAAGAAATCCAATAAGCATAAAAATATTTGCTACAATGCAAAATCTCCCAACATACTTAGATGAATGCGGAAATTTAATACAAAGTCCACACGATTACCTGCAACTAAATATAAACCACTTTATCATCAATCCCGAACGTCAAATCAATTGAATTTCAAACACAAAACACCTAGTGTGTAAAATCTAGGTGTTTTTTTACTTTACATAAAATACTAATTAAAAGTTTTAGATTGGAGCGGAAGACGTGTTCGTCGCCGAGCGAGATTTTATCAAAAGCTTGCGAACGCCCTCGTTTTGCAAAAACGAGTACACGCGAATTAGCGAGTTCATATCGTAGATATATAGACGTTAGTCTATAGAATCTCGTCATCAAGCAAAAAAAAGACCTCATTCGAGGTCTTAGATTGGAGCGGAAGACGTGTTCGTTGCCGAGCAAGATTTTATCAAAAGCTTGCGAACGCCCTCGTTTTGCAAAAACGAGTACACGCGAATTAACGAGTTCATATCGTAGATATATAGACGTTAGTCTATAGAATCTCGTCATTAAGCGAAAAAAAAGACCTCACACGAGGTCTTAGATTGGAGCGGAAGACGTGTTCGTTGCCGAGCAAGATTTTATCAAAAGCTTGCGATCGCCCTCGTTTTGTAAAAACGAGCACACGCGAATTAGCGAGTTCATATCGTAGATATATAGACGTTAGTCTATAGAATCTCGTCATTAAGCGAAAAAAAAAGACCTCACACGAGGTCTTAGATTGGAGCGGAAGACGAGATTCGAACTCGCGACATTCGCCTTGGCAAGGCGACGCTCTACCACTGAGCCACTCCCGCAAATAATAAAATGGTGGGGGTTATAGGGCTCGAACCTATGACCTCCTGCTTGTAAGGCAGATGCTCTCCCAGCTGAGCTAAACCCCCACATTTAACGTACTTCCTTTCAAGTACTCTATTAATATACCACTATTTTCAAAAAGATGCAACCCTTTTTCATAACTTTTTTAAAAATTTTTTAAAATAAAAAATAAAAAACCTTAAACATTTTATTTTGCAATGATAAAGTCTACAAATGCACAAATGAAATATTTAAGGTTTAATGTGAAACTAGGCTAATTAGTTACAATTTCTTGTTCTACTAGAAGTTTGCTTTGCTGAAGTTCTACTAGAAGTTTTTGCATTATCTGTACTAGCCTCAGCTTTTCTACTAGAAGACTTTCTACTAGTTGAAGCTGACTTTCTGGTTGTACAATCACATTTTCTACTTGCCATATTTTCACCTCCTATATTACACAAAGTAAAAGAATTACTTTGTAATAATATTTTGGTTATTTTATCGTCAAATTATAACAATATCCCCTATCCAAATTATGTAAAAAAACTCCTCTATGACGAGGAGCCAAAATTGATTAATTAGTACCGTATTCTTTTGCCAAAGCATATGAATAAAGCAAGGTAAACAGATAATAAACAAATACCCAAATCAATACTGCAACTAAATAAATCCAATTTGTATGCCAAACAAGTTCGTTAACAATCGATAAAACAATCAATGTAATTGCAACAATTTCGGTAATAATACCTGCCATTTTATGAGTTTTACTCCAAACAAGGCTACTACCTTTTACCCATTTTACACCAAAGATTGAGAATTCATTTGGATTCTTGTTGTATTCATCAAATCCTTCAGCAAACAAGAATAATGCAATAGGAAATAGAATAATAATTGTCCAAGGCCAATTTAGAGGAACACCAATTTCATTATTCTCAAGTTGTAAAAACATAAGAACCCACATAAGATATGTAGTAAAAGCAATTGCAACCCAAGAAATAAGGTATCTATATTTGTGTGGAACATTTCTATTGAATACATCAACAAAATATATTATTCCCATACAAATAACCTGTGCAATTGGTATAATTAAATTTGCCCATTTACTAATAAATTCAGACGCATAAAAATTACCAGTTATTCCGAATATGACATTATCAGGCAAATATTTGATACAAATAAAAGTACAAATTAAATTAATTATTGAAAAAATAAATATAGATCTTGAATATTTCATTTTTCTTTCTCCTTTTTTAGAGGTGACTATTTTTATTTTAAAGCAATTAGAAAAATTTGTCAATACCTATATTTATATAAATAACTTAAAAAATATGTTAATATATAAAAAAGTCCCATAATTAATTGGGACTTTATATTATAAATTAAATTAAATAAAATTTGATATTACTTAAAATATCATAGAAATTTAGGTTACGCCTAACCCAACAACACACAACTACATCAAAAATATGTATTAATTTTCATTAAAAATATATTAGTAAAAATATTATTCAATTGAAATAATATAATAATAAACAGGTTGTTCTCCGCTTATCATATTAATATCGCAATCTGGATAACGTTGTTCCAATTCTTCAGCAAGAGCATTTGCATCTTCTTCAGCAACGTCTTTTCCATAGAATAATGTCATATTAACACTATCTGGCTTAATTAACTTATCAATTAATTGAATAGTTGTATCTTTTACAAGAGAACCTTTCGCAATAATTCCTTTGCTATCAAGTCCCATAATATCACCAGTTTTCAAATCAAAACCATTGATATGAGTAGTTCTTACAGCATATGTAACAGATCCGCTAACAACCGAATCCTTGGCATTCATCATATTCTCCATATTCTCTTCAACTGTTGCATCTGGATTAAATGCAAGCACTGAAGCAACTCCTTCTGGAATTGATTTAGTAGGAATAACATGAATAATCTTCTTTGTAAGTGTCTTTGCCTGTTCTGCAGCAAGAATTATATTTTTATTATTAGGCATAACAAATACATTCTTTGCAGGAATTCTATCAACCGCTTTTGCAATATCTTCAGCAGAAGGGTTCATAGTTTGTCCACCCTCTATCATATCATCTACAAGTAGATCTGCAAATACATTAGCAATACCTTGACCAGGTGCAACTGCAACCATTCCTATTTCTTTTAGATTCTGTTCTCTAGCAGTTTGAGCCCTCTTAAGTTCTCTATTCTGCTCAACCATATTTTCAATTTTTATATTAATAATTTCACCAAGCTCAAGTGCTGCACCAAGTGCAAGGTTCGGTTGATTTGTATGAACGTGGCATTTAACAAGTTCCAAATCTCCAAAACAAACAACACTATCACCAATTTGAGAAAGACCTTCTCTAAACTTCTCAATATCACTTTCAGTTGTTTTCTTCTTCATATGAGTAATCATAAATTCAGTACAATATGCGAATTCAATATCAGCAAGATTGTCAAGATTAACATAGAAGTCATTATTATTCATTGTTTGAGTACTAATCAATTGGTCGATATTAAGATCCAAATCTTCTTCGCCAAGGATAACTTTTTCCATACCCTTGAAGATAATAATAAGACCACGACCACCAGCGTCTACAACACCTGCTTTCTTAAGTACAGGCAACATTTCTGGAGTTTGTTGTAAAATAGCCTCACCATCATTAAGAATAGCCTCAAAGAATGGTTCAAAGTTACTATGCTTTTTGCAATGTCTTTGAGCAGATTCTGCAATTACTCTAATAACAGTTAGAATTGTTCCTTCTTTTGGAGCAGCAACTGCTTTGTATGCAATAGCCGATCCTTCTGCTAGTGCCTTTGCAAAAACTTTCGTAGTAATTTCTTTTTCACAAGTACCAATTACATTACAAATACCTTTCAAAATTTGAGAAAGAATAACACCAGAATTACCTCTAGCACCTCTCAACGCTCCAGTTATAACTGCACGTGTAATACTTGCAAAATCATTCTCCAAGCACAAGTTTAATTCTTTTACAACATTATTATATGTCAAACTCATATTTGTACCAGTATCACCGTCCGGAACTGGGAACACGTTCAATGAATCGACAAAACTTTTATTATCATCTAAAATCTTAGCACTTGCAATAATCATCTTTCTGAAACAAGCACTATTAATTGTTTTCTGCATAATTATATATCCTTTTCAAAGAGTTAAACTCTAACTCCTACAACATTTATATTAACACTATCAACAATCATACCAGTAAATTGTTCAACACCATATTTCACAGTGCTCTTAAGATTATCAGTAACAGTTCCAATAGAAACGCCGTATTTAAGAATAACAAATAAATCAATATAAATTCTATTACCAACGGTTATAATCTTAATACCTTTAGTAAGAGCATTTTTTGACTTGACAGAACTTTGACCAACAAGGTCAATAACGCCATAACATTCCCTAGCGATATGCCCAGTAGCACACACTATGGCTTCATCATCAATGGTTATATTACCATAAGCATTACTAGTCTTTACAGCCATAAAACTCCCCTTTCAATCGTTATTTGATTGTTGAAAATATAATAAGTAGACACAACTCTACCAATTACATTACATATTGTATTTTACAATAACTTGTACCTTTTGGCAAGAGATTTTCCCAAAATTCATATAATATATTTAAAAAGTTGAAAAAAAGTCTTGCCAACAAGAAAATAATTTGCTATAATCTCATTGTTAAAATATATAACTATGCCCATACAAAAATTTGTATGCAAACTAAACCAAAATTACTATGGGGGTGAATTTTACAATGGCAAAGGAATGTTTTATATGTAGTAAGAAAAAAGTGGCTGGAAACCAAGTAAGTCACTCTCATATCGCTACTAGAAGAACTTGGGGTGCAAACCTTCAGAAGAAATCTATCGAAGTTGATGGAAAAATTCAAAATGAATATATTTGCACAAAATGTCTTAAGACATTAAAAAATAACGAGAAGTAATACTCGTTATTTTTTATTTTTCTATAAATTCAATAGCACTGTCTATTGTTTGAAACATACTCAGAGAAAAAGAATTTTCAATAATTCCATCTGAAGAGAAACCAAGAACTGCTTTATCGCAGTTCTTTTTTAGTTGCAAAAACTGCTCTTGACTAATCGCAAGAAAAACATTATGCCCTCTCTCAATGAGCATATTAGAAAGCTTAAAATCCATATTAAACTTTGAACTTGAATAATTTACGTCAATTACAATTTTCATTGGTACAACTTTTATTTACTTATTTAACTCTCTTCTGAATATTAATTTTAATATCGGCCTTAAAAACAAAGGAACTTTAAAGCAAAAAATTCGCATTACTTACCTCGCTTGATGTTAGTATATATGCAAAACAAGTGCTTTTTAGTTCTAATATATCTTAAATCTTATAATGTTTATCGATAGAATTTAATAATTTCTTTTTATTTTTTTCATTGTAAAAGGCACTGCCCATAACCAAAAATTTTGCTCCGGAATCAATTATTGAATGTGCATTCTCAAGATTTACACCACCATCAACTTCAATTAATATGTCTTTACCAGCACACAAAGTAGCAATATCTTTTATTCTTTCCAACGACCCATCAATAAACTTTTGTCCACTTTTTCCTGGCTCAACAGACATAATAAGTATTAAATCAATATAATTTAAATACTTAAATACATTATGAACATTTGTATTGGGCTTAATTGATAAACCAACTAAAATATCCCTTTCCTTTAAAAACTTAGCTATTTTTTTGAACTGTCCGAAACTTTTTAGAGCCTCAAGATGAATAGTTATAATACTTGGCTTTAAAGATGCAAATTTCTTCACATTTTCAAAAACATCTTCAACCATTAGATGAATATCAAGAAGAATATTACAATTATCACGAACCAATTTTAGTGTTTCATATGAAAGACATTTCGCCTCAACGAATTTTCCATCCATCACATCGCAATGAAGATACTCTACACCCAAATCTTCCAAAGACTTTGCATATTGCAAAAGATTATCTTCTTTCTCTGGATTGGAACTAGGAAGAACTTTAATCATACTTTTTATCCCACTTTTCTTTTAAATTTTTATATAAATCACAATACCTTTGATATCTGTCTTTATTTATTTTGCCAGACTCAACCTCGCTTACTACAGCACAATCTTTACCTTCCTTGACGTGAGAGCAATTCAAATACTTACAATCTCCCAAAAATTCATCAAATTCAGGATAAAACGATGCTAGTTCTTTGAAATCTATATCAAGTTCAAGCGAACTAAATCCAGGGGTATCTGCTATCATCAAGTCCTCATACAAATACAACTCATTAACTCTTGTTGTATGTTTCCCTCTATCAATTTTTCGACTTAAACCTTGAGTTTGAAGTTCAATATTAGGAATCAATGTGTTCAAAATGCTACTCTTTCCAACAGCAGATTGACCACACACTGCACAAAAACTAGATGAAATAAGTGACTTTAATTCATCAAAACCACTACCATTTTTTGCACAAACAACACAAATTTTTTCAAAATAATATTGGTTCTTTATTGATTCCAAAAATTTTTCATCTGCCAAATCAGATTTATTAATAACTATAATTGGCTCAATATTATTAATCATACAATAAATAATTAATTTATCTACCAAAAGCAAATCAGGTTCTGGCTTTGGAGCAATTACAATAATCAACTTATCAATATTAGCCAAAGGCGGACGCGGAATAGAATTCTTTCTAGGAAGAACCTTATTTATTATATATTTCCCACTATCGTATTCATTTGGCTCAATATCAACATAATCTCCAACCACTATCCTATTCTTTTTGATAGTAGTTCTTATACTACAAGTTAGAATCTGACCTTTGTGTAATACAGAATATATTCCGCCTATTACTTTTACAACCGTTCCTATAATTATCTACCTCTGTTGTTTTTTGTTTTTGGACTACTTTTTCTAGTGTTATTTTTATTAATTTTCTTTTCGTTTTTTTGTAAATTTTGTTTTGTTTTTAATAATTGAGAAGCATCTTTTACCTTTCTTTGGGTATTTTTATTAGGCTTTGGCTTAATATTCGGATTAACCTTGTTAATCACTTTTTCGCCTTGCAATTCTTTGTTTCTTAATTGTCCACAAGCACCCTCAATATCATCACCTAACGTTCTTCGCATTGTAGCAGAAACTCCAAACCTATTTAAAGTATCAAGGAATTTTTTGCAATTATCAACAGTTGGAGCCTTCAAGTCTCTTCCATCAACCTCATTAAGTTTAATAAGATTCACATGACAAGGCAAGTCTCTCAAAACCTCCGACAATTCCTTTGCACATTTGAAAGAATTGTTCTTACCCTCAATCAAAGTATATTCAATAATAATTCTTCTATTTGTCATAGTATAGTAATATTTGAGAGCATCAATAACCTCTCTTATGGAATATCTTCGAGCAATTGGCATTATCTCTTGACGAATAATATCATTTGGAGCGTGAAGAGATAAACATAAAGTTACAGCATAGCCAAGATCTGCCAATTCTTCAATTTTACTAGGGATACCACAAGTTGACACGGAAATATTTCTAACACTCATATTGAAACATTCGTCACTAGTAAGAATTTTCAAAAATTTCTTAACATTATCAAAATTATCAAGAGGCTCACCGCTACCCATAAGAACGATATTTGTAATTTGTCTATCTTTTTTTGTTCCACCCAAATGTCTATTCACAGCGACAATCTGACCCAAAATTTCCCCAACGGAAAGATTTCTTACAAAACCATTTAACCCACTTGCACAGAAAGCACAATTCATTTTGCAACCAACCTGTGTACTAACACACAAAGTATTACCAAAAGCATAGCGCATAAGAACACCTTCAATAATGTTTCCATCTGGCAAATCGTATAGAAACTTGATTGTCTTGTCTTTTCCCTTGCTTTCAATAGCTTTTCTAATTTTAATTGGTTGCATAATATAATTAAACTCAGATAATTTTTCAAGGAAAGAAGAAGGCAAATTTAATTTGTCATCAAAATCTTTGCCACCATACATAGCATCAACCAATTGATCAACCCTATATTTAGGTTCGCCCAAAGACTCTAGCATTGAATACAATTCATTCTTTTCATAATCTAATAATATATTCATTTTCTTTTTAACCTCGCTATAAAAAATCCTTCTGTACCAGTTAAATGGGAATAGAAAGTATACATTTTGTTCTCTTGGCTTATATTTAACCCTTGACAATCGATTGTTGTCAACTCAAAATCAGAATGTTCTTTGAGAAAATGTTCTACAACTGACTTATTTTCCAAATCAAGAATTGTACACGTAGAGTATTGTAATACGCCACCAGATTTCACATATTTGGAAGAATTGTCCAAAATTTTGTACTGAATTGAAGACAAGGTTTTCGCATCTGCCAATGTTTTATTGAGAAATACATCTGGTTTCTTTCTCGATACGCCAAGATTGCTACAAGGCACATCACACATAACACAGTCAAATTTTTGAATCCATTCCTCTTTTAATTTGGTTGCATCTTGAACACAAGCATTTAATTTTACACCATAAGTATTTGCATATTTTTTCACAAGCTCAACTCTGTGTTTATGTATATCAGCAGAAGTAACGCTATTTTTGCTATTTTGAGCCAGATAAACACTTTTTCCACCCGGAGCACTACAAACATCTAAAATACTACCAACAACACCTAATACGTTACAAGTAATTATGCTTGGAAGACCTTGAACTATATAATAACCTTTCAAATCTGTCTCTTCTAGCAACTTTGAGTAATCCACATACATCGTATAGTCATATAAACTATTTTCAAACTTAATTGATTTCTGGGTTAGTAATTCTTTGAACTCTTGCGCAGATATTTTGTCTAAATTAACCCTTATATGAGTCATACTTGTAAGTTCGCAAGAGATCAAATCTTTCACAAATTGAACGTCGTGCTTTTTTAAAAGTTCAACAATTACCCATTCAGGATAATTATATCTAACGCTCAAATATTTGGTAATATTTTTCTTATCTGGAAGTATAACATCTCCTGAAATAAGTTTTTTAGAGACTGCATTTACAAATCCCGATTGATGATAATCAATTGTTTTTGATATTGTTACAACCTCATTTACCAACGCATAATGCGGTATTGAATTAACAGCCTTGGCAACATACGCCACAATTTTGAGAAGTATTAAAATATTAGGCTTTGGTAACTTTTTCATATATTGCAAAATAAAATGTTCGAGCATAATATCTTTCTCAAGCACACCATATACAATTTTTGTTACGAGAGAAGAATTAAACGTTCCTTGGTTCTCGTTAAGATATTTATTGAGTTCTATACTTACATAAGACTTATCAATTATGACCTTTGTAAGAATTTCGTAAGAAATTTTTAATTCTTGATTCACTTTGCAATACTTCCAATATTTATAGATTTTCCATTTAAATAACTTTTTGCAGTCATTTTCTTCGAATTAATAGGTAAAAATTCGGTAATTTCAATAGCACCTTCTCCACAAGCAATATGTAATCCTTGCTTGCTACTTGCAACAATAACTTCACCAGCCTCGCCTTGAATACCAACTTGAGATACTTTTGCATTGAATAACTTGAAATACACATCATCAATAGTAATCCTTGCATTGGGCCAACTTGCAAGACCCTTTATAAGCCCTACAACCTCTTCTGCAGATTTTGAAAAATCAATAATGCCCATCTCAGGTGTAAGCATCGTACATTTTGTTGCAATGTTCTCTTCTTGTGACAACAATTCAAAGTCTCCTCTTTCAATCTTATCAAGCATAGGTACTATCATTTGTGAACTTAATACAGATAATTTATCAAATAAAGTTATTGCGTTATCTTCTTGCGAAATTTGAATTTTCTCTATCATCATAATAGGACCATCGTCAAGACCCAATCCAGACTTGAGAATAGTAACACCAGTTTCCTTTTCGCAATTAATAAGAGCACACTGAATAGGACTAGCGCCTCTATATTTAGGCAAAATACTTCCGTGTAAATTTATAACACCATATTTTGTAGCATTTATAATATTTTCACCCAAGATTTGACCATATGCACAGGTTACATAAATATCTGCTGGAATAGCGAGCAACTCAGAAATATCCTCTTTACGAATCTTCTCGTATTGGAAAACCTGAATATTATGTTTCAATGCAAGTTCTTTGACTGGCGTTGGCACAACTTTATTACTCCTACCCTTTGGCTTGTCTGGTTGAGAAACAACAGCCACCACTTCGTGTCTGCTATTTACTATAGATTCAAGAACAGGAACAGCATATTCAGGTGTTCCAAAAAACACAACCTTCATATCAACACCTTATTTTTTCTTTTTTTCTTTGTAGTCTTTGATTTCTATATCAGAATACAATATACCCGATAAATGGTCAATTTCGTGACATAGTGCTCTAGCAAGCAAATCAACACCTGTGATTACAAACTCATTACCATATCTATCTTGAGCTTTAACCGTTACTTCTTGAGGTCTTTTGACCCAACCCCATTGCCCCTTTAGGCTAAGGCAACCTTCTTTCTCAATTTGCTCACCAAATGAATCGATTATTTGGGGATTGATAATTTCAAGTTTCATATGATTAACATCAAGAACTATTGCCTGTCTAAGCACACCAACTTGTACTGCAGCAAGCCCACAACCATCATTTTTTATCATAGTTTCTCTCATATCATCAAGAAGTTCCCAAAGTTTTTCATCAAACTCTTTGACAGGTTTGCTCTTTTTTCTAAGAACTTCATCACCTATTTGTACAACATTTCTAATTGCCATAATTTCTCCTTAACTAAGTGATGTTGGATTATTCTCAACAAATACACTGAGTTTATTATTCTTTATTTCATCTAATATATCATAAATTTCTTTTAACACAGAATCAACTATTTCATTAGAAAATCTAAGAATAATTTGATATCTATGTTTATTCTTTATTTTCGAAACGGGCGACTTCATTGCCTCCAAAAAGAAGAAGTCTTTGCCATATTTAATCCTAAATTCTTTCAATTTAACAATTAATTTGTGTGTGCTATCCTTTGCTAAATTATCATCTTCCGAAGTCAAAAGCACCCTTACAATTCTTGCAAATGGCGGAAACTTTGTTGTTTCCCTTAGATTTATTTCTTTATCGTAAAATTTCAAATAATCATAATTGGCACACGTTAAATACACAGGATTCTTTGGAACATAGGTTTGAAGAACAACATAACCAGTGTCTTCACTTCTACCAGCTCTTCCAGAAACCTGAGTCATTAATTGAAAAGTAGTTTCTGATGCTTTGTAACTATAATTAAACAAAGAAATATCCGCATCTACTACACCTACAAAAGTAACACTAGGAAAATCGTGACCCTTTGTAACCATTTGAGTTCCAACCAAGATTGATGGTTTTGACTCAGCAAACTGACCAAGTATTCTAGAATATGCATCTTTGCTAGTCACACTATCATTATCTAATCTAAAAATGTCTACATCGGGAAACCTATTTTCCAATTGTTCTACTATCTGTTGTGTTCCAATTGCGCCAAGTTTAATACTATCACTTCCACACTCTGGACATTTTGTAAGTGGTTTAAACTTTTTGCCACAATAATGACATTTGAGCACATTATCTGTTTTGTGAAAAACAAGATTAGCATCACATTCGGTACATTTAGGAATATATGAACACTCCCTACACATTAAATACGAACTAAAACCACGCCTATTGATAAAGAGAATTGCTTGTTTTTTGTTATCAACAACCTCTTGTAATTTCTCTAGCATAGTAGCAGATAACATACTGGTATTGCCAAGTTTAAACTCTCTACACATATCAATAATTTCAATATTAGGCATTGGTTGTTTATTAACACGAACAGGCATTTCCACTAAATTATATACACCTGTTTTTGCTTTGTAAAAAGTTTCAATAGAAGGTGTTGCACTTCCCAAAACTAATGGACAATTATGGTATCTGGCTCTGAACTCAGCAATTTCGTGAGTAAAATACCTAGGATTACTATCACTTATATAAGACCCATCGTGCTCTTCATCAATAATAATAACACCTAAATTGTTTATAGGAGCAAAGATTGCAGATCTAGCACCTACAACAATTTTTGCCTCTCCATTATATATCCTCAACCATTCATCGTGTTTTTCTCCCGCACTTAAAGCACTATGAAGTACAGCAACATCTGCACCAAACCTAGAAGAAAAAACCTTTACCATTTGTGGCGTCAACGAGATTTCAGGAACTAGCATAAGCGCAGTTTTGCCATCAAGTAGACATTTCTCAATAACATTCATATAAACTTCGGTTTTTCCACTTCCTGTAACTCCAAACAAAACAATAGGACGCTCTTTGGACTGCAAAATTTTATCAACAGCATTCAACTGCAGACTGGTAAGCTCTTTTCTTGTATTAGACTTCTCTCCTAATTTCAAGCGATTAATTTTTCTCTTTTTCTCAACCAAAACACCAACATCTATTAATTTGTTGATAGTTTGATTTCCAAACAATGATGCAAGCTTTGTATAGTTAACCTCTGGAAAATCGTTCAAATACCTAATAGCAAGTGGAGCATTCTTTTGACGTTTTGAAACAGTTTTCAAAAAATCTTCTGCTTTTGTCTCATCAAGTGTAATAATTCTTTCAATTTTGTCTTTTACGTTAGAGCGAATTTGATTTGGAACAGCAAGTCTAATTCCATCAATCAACCTTAAATACAACGAACTCTTCATATAGTGCATTAACGAAATTAGTTCTTCTAGAATAACAGGAAAGTCATCAAGTGTTGAAATCACACTCTTCAATTTATCTTTTGGACAATCGGTAGAATCTTTTATCCCAACAACATAGCCTTCAATTTTTCTGTTTCCAAATGGTACAAGAACTCTATAGCCAACTTTTAAGTCACACAAAGAAGAAGGTATATCATAATCAAATACCCTATCCACCTCACTTGACATAACATCAACTATGACTTCTGCAATCACAAAGACCTCACTTATTTAAAAAAGATTCTATTGCAAGGTAAATTAGCAATAGAATCAATGAACATCAATCTAAAAAAGAAAACTCTTTCGTAAAAATCTATTAATCAACGTTTGTTTCGCTTGAAACTATTGTTCCGTCATCAACTTCATCAACAGCACGAGTAACTTCTGGAATTGCTTCCTTTTCTTCCTCAGTAAGTGTTTCATTCAAAAACTTGGCTCTTTTTCCAACAACTACAGCCAATTTATACGGATTACCGATTTTATTTACAAGTTCATCAATTGGTGGTTCTAGTAACATAACACACTCCTAATTTTAATCTACTTATTTATTTTAATATATTAATGAATTTTTTTCAAGACTTTTTAACGATTTTATTGAATTTCAACGTCTAATTTTCAAAACCGACATTTTCCATTTCATTTTTCAAATCTTCAAGGCTAATAATTTTCACACTTAAAGCTTTTGCTTTTGCAAGTTTGCTACCAGCATTTTCCCCAGCCAAGACGTAATCGGTCTTTGAACTAACGGAGCCACTGACCTTTGCTCCCAAAGACTCAAGAATCCTAGACGCATCGTCTCTTGACATTCCTTCAAGCGTACCTGTCAAAACCAAAGTTTTTCCTTCAAAAATGCTATTATATGCTTTTGACTGCGTAGCATTTTGAATATTAATGCCACAATTAATCAAATCATCTATAATACATAAATTTTTTTCATTATCAAAGTAATTAATAATGTTTTTTGCAATTGTGTCACCAATATCATTGATAGATATCAAATCTTCAAAAGTAGCAACTTTTAAATTTTCTAAACTTCCAAACACTCTTGCCAAATCTCTTGCCGTCTTTACTCCAACACCATTTATGCCTATTGCATATATAAAATTACCCAACGAAACACTTTTGCTTTTTTCAATACTATTTAGATAATTACTTATTTTTTTAGATTTAAAGCCTTCAAGAACAGCAAGTTCATTAGACGACAAACGATATAAGTCAACGAAACTCCTTACACTCAATATATCATACATTTGAATTAATGTTTTTTCTGAAAGTCCATCTATATCCATTGCATTTTTTGATACAAAATTAGCAAGTTTTGCAACAACCCTATCTTTGCAATATTCATTTGTGCAATAAATATTAACATCATCATAATACAAATCCGAACCACAACAAGGGCAATGTGTGGGCTTTTCAATCTGCTTACTATCAGAAAAATGTTCAGCAACGCCCATAATTTCGGGAATAACTTCATTACTACGTCTAACAAACACAGTACTGCCTATTGCTACATCTTTCCTTCTAATGTCATCATAATTATTTAATGTTGCGTGAGTAACAGTTGCTCCCGCAAGTTCAATAGGCTCAATCTCACATACAGGAGTAAGTTTTCCAGTCCTTCCAACCTGCCAAATAACATTCTTTACTTTACTAGTTAATTCTTGAGCCTCAAACTTATAAGCAATTGCCCACTTTGGATACTTTTCAGTAACTCCAACCGCCTCTCTGATAGAATAATCATCAACCTTGATAACAACACCATCGATAAGAATATCAAAGCTAGACTTTTCTCTATCAATTCTCTCAATCTCGTTTTTCATTTCTTCAAACGAACCAACCATTTTGAAAAAATTAAACGTATCAAAGCCATTTTTATCCAAAAACATATGGGCTTGTTCTTGCGATTCTATATCCTCATCAGACATCAAAATATCATACATAAAACAATCAAGTTTTCTACTTGCTGTTATTTTTGTATCAAGATTTCTAAGTGCTCCTGCTGCTGCATTTCTTGCATTCTTGAGAGGTTCTTGAGAAGTTTTGTTGTATTCTTCAAGCACAGACAACCTCATCATTACCTCACCCATAACAGTGACATCTCCACGATAATCAATATGTTGTGGGACATTTTTTATGGTTCGTACTTGCGCAGTTATATCTTCTCCAACTATACCATTTCCTCTAGTTGCACAATTTTTCAGCAAACCATTTGAATATCTAGCGACCACCCTCAAGCCGTCATATTTATATTCAATGCTAAAATTCTTGGCACCAAATCCTACCATATTATTAAACCAATCCTCCAACTCATCAAAAGTTTGGGCTTTGTTTAAACTATATAGTTTCCTCTGATGATTCACTTTTTCAAATTTATCTAGAACTACGTCTCCTACTTTCTGAGTTGGGCTATTCTCAAGAACGATTCCTGAACTTTTTTCAAGAGACACCAATTCGTAATACAAATCATCATATTCCTTGTCAGAAATCAATGGCGTATCCAAAGTATAATAAGCATAGTTATACTTTTCAATCAATTCTATAAGTTTATTCATTCGATTATGAATATCCATAAAATCTCCTATTATTTAAGAATTTGCAATGGAGCAAAGTTAAGAGACAATGTCTTAACACCTAATGTACCAAAATCAATTGATACATAATTATTATCGCCACCATCAACTTTTATAATCTTTCCAACCCCAAATTTCGTATGTAAAACCTGAACGCCAACTTTATAATCCGAAAAGTTTTTCTTCTGGTTATTAAGTTTATTTGCCATAAGTCCTTGCAAATTACTAAGACCAGAACCATTTGAAGAACTATTATTTTTGCCAAAACTATTTAACTTGCTAGCATATTGGTCATATGTAGAATAAGAAGATGTAGGAGTCTTGTAAGATGTACTTTCAGAATATGTCGTCTTTGAGTACCCCGAATTACCATAGTTATTGTAAGAATAGCCATTATAATTGGAATACGAGTCATAAGCATAATCATCAGCAGTTCTAAACTTAGGTCTTTCTTGAGCCAGTCCCATTTCTGCTATAAATCTACTAGGCATTTGATTATCTCGTTTGCCATACATAAATCTTGATTTTGCCCTAGTTAAATACAGTTTTTTCTTGGCTCTAGTAACTGCAACATACATAAGTCTGCGTTCTTCTTCCATCTCATCATTGCTGTCCATTGCCCTAGCAAGAGGAAATTTGCTTTCTTCAAGGCCGATTATAAATACATAATCAAATTCAAGACCTTTACTTGCGTGAACAGTTGAAATAGAAACAGACGACTCTTCGTCATCTTCCTCATCTAGTGAACTTTGAAGAGTTACACTCTCCAAATAATCTACAAGATTTGCATCTTCGTTGAGATGTTCATAACTTTTTACCGATTGCAACAATTGATCAATGTTCATTGTTCTGTCAACATCTTCTTCAGAATCGGTATTATACATACCTTTAATTCCTGCAGTTTCTACAACAAACTCTACAAAATCATATAAACCCTTTTCCTCATATGCTTTCTTAAATTCAGTTATCATATCACCAAATTCTGCAATTTTGGCTTTGATTGTAGAAGAAACCTCAAGCTCTCTATAATTCTCTACCAAATCAACCATTGGTATATGTTGTCTTTCAGATTCTTGAATCAATTTATCTATTGTAGTCTGTCCGATACCTCGCTTTGGATAATTGATAATTCTAGCAATACTACTATTATCTCTAGGATTAACAATCATTGTAAGATAAGCAAGAATGTTTTTAACCTCTAATCTCTCAAAGAATTTAAATATTCCACTTACCTTATAAGGAATATTATAGTTTAAGAGTTTTTCTTCCATTAGTCTACTTAAAGCGGAAACACGCATAAGCACACCAACCTCTCTCAAGTCTACACCTTTACTTTGAAGATTGTATATTGCTCTGGCAACATATTCTGCCTCTTCATTCTCATCATAACCCTCATAATAGGTTATATTTTCGCCATCTTCATTCTCAGTAAATAAAGTCTTGTCAATTCTAGCAAAGTTATTTTTTATCAGTTTATTTGCGTGTTTTATAATCTCTTTTGTACTACGATAATTTTGTTCTAACTTATAAATTTTACACTCATAATCTTTCGTAAAATTTTTAATATTATCAATATTTGCGCCTCTCCAACAATAAATACACTGGTCTTCATCTCCAACAACGAAAACATTCTTGTACTTTGCGGAAATAAGTTTAATAATCTTGTACTGAACAAGGTTTGTATCTTGAAACTCATCAACGTGGATATATTTAAACTTCTCTTGATAAAACTCAAGCGTGCTTGGACTAGCGTGGAACAATTCAAGTGTTTTCAATAACAAATCATCAAAGTCAAGTGCATTATTATTTTTTAATTGATTTTGATACTCGGCATACACTTTGCAAATTTCATCTATATTTGGTTGATATTTATTATCTCTTAAATATTCTTCAGGAGTCAAACCATCGTTCTTGGCTTTAGATATATGATGTCCACAATATTTGGCAACATTTTCATCTATAGATAGTTCTTTGATAACTTTCTTGAGAAGTTTGTCTTGATCACTACTATCATAGACAGAGAAATTTCTATCGAACCCCTCAAGTTTATCAATATTTGCTCTCAAAATTCCAGCACAAAAAGAGTGAAGTGTTTTGATAGTCACTCCATTGGAATTAGGAATCATTTTCCCAATTCTTTCTCTCATTTCATTGGTTGCTTTATTTGTAAATGTAATAGCAAGAACTCTGTCTGGACTAACCTTACAATTCTCAATAATATGGCATATTCTATGAGTCAAAAGTCTAGTTTTCCCCGATCCTGCACCCGCAGTAACTAATTTTGCCCCTTCAGTATCAAGTGCAATTGATTTTTGTAATTCATTCAAAGTATCCAGTGAAAACATATCTTCCTCTCATAATTGATTAGTATATCTAAATAATTTTAACATATCTTTCAAATTAATCAAAACAATAAAAAAGATAAGTTAAATAAATTAACTTATCCACACAATAATTGATTCTTGACTTTGTTATACTTTTCACTGAGTTGCAAAATATAAAATTGCTTTTGATGAGAATCAAGTGTATCAAAATAATCTTTGTCACAAAGCACTCCCAAAGGATTATAACAATCAGACTCTATCAAATATCGTACTTTCTCAATAAACTCTATGTCTTCTTTATCCTTAATTGTTACGAAACTAGTTTCAGCCTTTATCTTCTTTAAAGCAAGAGCATTTTGAATAAAATAATTACTCACTCTATTTCTTGTGACAACTGGTGTCTCATTATAATTTTGATTTTTTAATCTCTGTTTTGCAAGATTTGCAAGAAATTTTAATTGATTATTTTTCATTTTTCATTTCCTTTCTAAAAGACTTACCAATTCCACCAAATTAGGCAACATAGAAAGTATATCAAATATAATGTTAACTATCCATTTTTATTAGTAGTGAAAAATAAAAACAAATGTCGAATTTTAGATATAAAAAAACAAAAAAAATAGAAAATAAATAAAATTATTACTTATTTTCTAATACAATATTATTTTAAACTGTGGCATCTGGTGCTTGATTATTAAAAATTAACTGAGCATTATTAATAGTATTTTCAAGCCTTATTCCTGAAGCATCTGGAATATAATTCTGAATTGCTTGGAATGTAATAACCATTTGAAAACCAAGCCCTGAATAATCGGAAGTTACATAATAAGGGAACAAAATTGGCTCATCAATGAAATGAACAACATATTCATCAACAGACGTAACGTCAATTTCTTTCAATTTATAATCGCCTTCATTTCCTTCTGTTGCAGTTTGTACAATATCCCCAATATAATAATAATATCCATCTGTATGAAGATACCAATCCTTGTCTTTGACAATAACATCATTAAATTGAGTTTTCATATCATTAATAACTGCTGTTGCCTGCTCATCAATAGTCCCATCAGACATATCAATAAAATTCATTTGAAGTTTTGCACGTAATAAGGGCATTGTTAAAGACCTATAAATCTTACAATTAGCATAAGCATATATTTCCATATTAGGTATCAAAACATTATGATTATCTTGTAGAGTTATAACTAAATTGCTAGTTGTGGTATCCTCAATAGAATTGTATGTATCGCCTTCACCAACAGCCTCAATCACTACCTTACCAGACATAGAGACATTACTGGATGCAAAATCAGTATCAAAAAAGAACGCCATTGTTAAAGATACAAAGCAAAAAACAACTAATATACACGCTATTAACGATAACGAACCATATGCAGTTGTTTTATATGATCTGAATTTGTTCATAATCTCTCCTATCTTAATACACACTCCTAAGAGTTTACATATTTAGTTTAACTAAAATTTAATAATTTTACAAATAAATTAATGATATTATATAAAGTTAATAAAAAATTTCAATTTTATACAAAAATGTACGCAAACAAAAACGACTCAACTTATAAAATCTATAACATATTTTATTTAGTTAACAAAAAAAGGAGCTTGTATAGCCCCTAAAAACTTTATAGAATTAAGCTCTTTTCTTGCTTCTCTTGATAGCAGCTTTTTGCTTTTTCTTCTTTTTAACACTTGGTTTTTCGTATTGTTCGTGTTTTCTAAGATCTCCAATAACACCATCTTTTTGGCATTTTCTCTTGAATCTCTTGATAGCGTTTTCTACGCTTTCAGTTTCGCCAACTCTAACTGTAGACAATTTTTTCACCCACTTTTGTTTTAAATTCTATATAATTATATCGAAAAAAATCCTTTTGTCAAGCATTTTATGACAAATGATTATAATAAACTCGAATTAATACATTTCTCAATATTACAGATATATGCTTACAAATTCAACAATATAACTTAGTTCAACTTCAACTTATCGCACAAATGTGCCATATCTGAATTTAACTTAACAAGTTCTGGATAAACCCGCTTTCCATCATTATCTTTTCTAGGTAAAATGTGTATATGCAGATGAAAAACACTTTGTTCAGCACATTTTCCGCTATTATTAAGCAAATTAACACCATCATAGCCACAATTATCAACATAATGCTTGCTTATTTTTCTAACGGCAAGCATAACTTTAGACAAAGTTTCTTCAGAAACATCTAGCAAATTCTCACAGTGCTCTTTCGGAACAACAACGGTATGCCCCTCAATATCGTCTGCAATATCTAAAAATGCATATACATTCTCATCTTCATATATTTTATAACTAGGAATTTCTCCACTTATAATTTTACAAAAAATACACATATTCTACTCCTTAATTATTTTTACCTTCATACCATCTTGATAAATACTATCAAAATATATTTTATATTCTTCTCCCGAAATCAATTCATCATCGGCATAACATCTAATATACTCTTTGCTAAAACCTTCAAAAAAATCTTTTTTCTCTTCGGCAAGCATTATACTTTCTTTGCCTAAAAATTGAGAAAGAAACTTCTCTTTTAACCTTTGATTAACCATTTCTAATTCGTCAACTCTTGCTTTTTTGATAGACATATCAAGGTCATCAAAAGTATAAGCTCTAGTACCGGATCGTTTTGAATAAGGGAAAATATGTACATAAGAAAATCCGCATTGTTCTATGAATTTTTTGGTATTTTCAAATTGTTCTTGCGTTTCAGCACCAAAACCAACTATTACGTCAGTTGTTAGATTACAAAGAGGAAAATACTCTTTTATAAGCAAAACTTTAGCCAAAAACTCTTCAGAAGAATAATGCCTATTCATTTTCTTCAAAATTTCATCATCTCCACTTTGCAAAGACAAATGAAAATGAGGAATAAAATTTGGCATATCTTTTAGGGTCTGAAGTAATTCTTCAGTAATTACACCCACTTCCAAAGAACCAAGACCAATTCGTGCAGGAACTTGAGACAACCTCTTCATCAAAGCCGGCAAAGCAAGTTCTCCATCTACTTTAAAACTACTTATATCAATTCCTGTAAGAACAATTTCTTTTGTTCTACTTGCCAAAACATAAGCCTCTTTCACAATACTTTCAATATCACGACTTCTAGAACGACCTCTTAGATAAGGAATCAAACAATATGAACAAAAGTTATTACAGCCATCTTGAATCTTTAGATACTCTCTAGTAGTTGTCTTCATTGGATTACAAGGACTACAATACTGCTTACTTTGAGGAATATGTTCAAAACTTGGATTTTCAATAAACTCCAAAATTTTTTCTTTCCCTTCCGTCCCAAACACCGAGAATACATTATCTTTTTCCTTGAATTGCTCAATATTATTTTCGCTAGCACACCCGCAAACAATAATTTTGCAATTAGGATTTAATTTAGTGCACTTTTTTATATATTGTCTACTTTTTTTCTCTGCCTCTGAGGTTACGGCACAAGTATTAATAATGTATATATCAGCAAATTCCAAATTCTCTACCACTTCAAACCCAGCAGAAATAAGAATATTAGCCATACAATCACTTTCATATTTATTTTGTTTACAACCAAGAGTCAAAATCGATACCTTACTCACAATCCCACTCTCCTAGTTTACAAATTATTACTGAAGATAGAGCAATACTAGCCGTCTCTGCTCTAAGAATTCTTTTACCTAAAGAAATAGACTTTGCTCCAGCAGAAATCAGTTTTTCTACTTCAGAACAGCTAAACCCACCCTCACTACCAATTATTATGGCAGTATTAGAATCTTTCTGAATATCCAAACTTGATAAATCTAGACTCTTTTCTGTTTCATTTGCAAAAAGAACAATATCATATTCCGATACCTTTTCAACCAATTTAGAAAAAGAAATGATATCCTCTACTTTCATTGGAATACTTCTCTTGCATTGTTTGATAGATTGATTTGAGATTTCTTGTAATTTGTGAACCTTGCCCAATTTATCCTTGCTAGTTATAAATTCACTCTCAAACGGAACAAAAGTTTTGACGCCTAATTCTGTCAATTTCTGAACAATCAAAGACATATTATCGGACTTTACAAGAGCTTGAAAAACAGTTAAATTAGCTTTTGGATTGTTCTCATTGTCTAACTTTGAATGTACAAAAACCTCGGTATCACCTTTTGATATCGACACAATTGTAGCATAATAATCAAATTCATCACCACATACAAGAATGATTTCGTCACCAACTTTCATTCGCATTACATTCTTGATATGGTTATGCTCTATTCCCTCAATTTTTATTTTCTCATTAACTTCAAGTTTTTCATCTACAAAAAATCTTTTCATATTTCAATAATATCACAATCCCTCTCAAATTTCAATTTATTTAACAAAATAATCATTTTTACAAAATTGCATATTTATTTGCATTTGTGTATATTTATTTATATTTTAATATATTTATCCAATTGTAACAACAGTAGTAACAAAAATATAATTGGGTAAATTAAAGATTTAATTATAACAATAATATAATAAAAAATATGCAACAAACCATCATTGCATATTTTTTCATTTTAACACCTCTAATCCCTTTCATAGTAAGGATTATTACGTCTTTCTCTTTCTTTTTCTACTTCACATTCAATTGGACATTCACTATCTTCTTGTTTCAAGAATTCTCGTCCATAAAATAATTCAACAATCTCTTCTCTTTGTGCAGATGTTAAAGCTTTACCAAAATCAAGATCATAGAAATTTGCTATTTTAAAACCATCTTCCTTACACATTTTCTCACTTCTACATCTTTTATCTGAACATACACACAAATCAGAATCATATCTACAATAACCCTTGCGAATATCTTCTTTATCAAGATGATCCCCTCTATCCTCTAAAATTTCACCCATAATTTTTCTACTTAGCCAGTTGCCACACTTTATTGCATAACGTGGACTTCTCGTACATATAAAATCTACAAAATCAAATCCACATTCTCTAGTTCTTCTAGACGATAGTCTTTCTTTTGGTTTAGTTACTAACTTATCTACCAACTTCTCCATTTCTTCAACTGTCAAATAGTCAGTCATATTCAATTCATTAAACGGAACTATTTTTTCAGGCTTACCTCCAATATATTCACTAGGAGTATAAATTTTAGATTCAGAGTGATCAAATTCAAATTGCCCCGTATGTTGTCCCATTCTTCTAAATACTTCTGCAAGAAACTTTGACTTCCAAGGCTTATCACACTCAATCCCTATTAAACCATAAAATCCATTACGCCAAAAATCATATACAGAAGTACTATTATTACGAGGATGAATTTGCCAACGCAATCTTTCCTTTTTATATTGCTCTTCTTCTGTACCTTTAAATTCTGAAGGCTTTACTCTATTGAAATTCCAAGGGTGCGGTTTTTTCAAAGGTTCAGCACCAATCATTGGGTCAATCTCACATTTTTGCTTGTATTCTTCTACCTCAGTAGGCATTAAATAGTTTGATATGTCAACCTCATTAAAATCATACAAAGTACATTTTCTATAATCTTCTGCTAAACATTTTCTTTCGGTTTCATAATATCCACCATCAAATTTTTCAACATAACCAGGATATGCTGGAAATTTAGCTTGATAACTAGGTCTCATCTTAGTTCTTTCCACATAATAATCAAATCTAGGTTTCATATACCAATCACGAGAGCCACATCCACCACAATTATCATAACACCAAGATTTAACGGTTTGATACACACTACCTAACCCCATCTAGAACCTGAAGTATAACCACCCTCAACATTTGTACTATATAATTTTCCATCTTGACCATCTTTCCACTGCTTGCCCATTCTGCTCAAGCAATGACAAAGAATAGCTGCCTGCCAAGGTGCTGTACACTCAATAGCTCTAAAGTTTTGTTTTGAATCATCAAAAAAATCGTCAATTGTTATTTTATAATTAGGTTTTTTATATTCTACTACTTGCTGTTTTCCTTCCTCAATTTCATTTAATTTTTCAAAAACTTTTTCAGTCATAATTATTAATCCCATCCCCAATTTATATTATCGATGATATTTTATCATATAAAAAGAATAATTTCAATACCTATATAATGAAATAACACATAAAAAAGAATTAGAAACATTGCCTAATTCTTTTCATGTTTTAATCTATATTTTTCAAATCTTTAAGATAATCTTTGTATCTACCAAAGCTATCAACTTTGATTGAATCCTTCAACGATGATAAAACTTTCTTATCTGCTTTTGAGAGCGTCTTTGGTGTTTCTGCAATAACTGTAACCTCAAGATTTCCATAAGTTTCTCTATTGAGATATTTGATACCCTTGCCTCTAAGTTTGAATACAGTATTTGATTGAGTAAGTTCTGGAATTTTGAGAGTTGTCGTGCCCTTTGCAAGAGGAATCTCAACTTCGCCTCCTAGAAGCAAAGTATAGAAAGGAACATAAAGTTTAAGGCTAAGATCGTACCCATCTCTAACAAGAAGATTGTGTTCTTTAACCTTTACAATGATATGTAGGTCTCCATCTTCTCCACCTCGTTTTCCACAATTACCCTTACCTCTCATAGTAAGAACTTGACCATCATCAATTCCTGCAGGAACTTTAACAGAGATTGTAGAATTAACCTTTTTATAGCCGTTTCCACTACAATCTGTACACTTTTCTCTAATGACTTTTCCAGTACCATTACAAGTTTTGCAAGGACCTTGTTTGACAACCCTTCCGAACATAGAATTGGTTGTATATCTTACTTGACCTGTACCATTACATTCTGTACATTTTGTATATTCTGTGCCATTTTTTGCACCAGTTCCGCTACAAGAAGAACAACTTTCATATCTAGGGACTTGAATCTCTTTTGTCACACCAAACACAGCCTCTTCAAAAGAAAGAGTAATTTGCACTTGCAAATCTTCTCCTCTTTGAGCCTGTGATGCTCTAGAGCCACCACCAAAGCCTCCAAATATATTTCCAAATATATCACCTAGGTCACCAAAATCTCCAAAGCCACCAAAGCCTCCGAAATCTCCACCACCGAAACCACCAAAGCCTTGAGGACCAGACGCCGATCCAAATTGGTCATAATTTGACTTTTTCTGAGGATCAGATAGACACTCGTATGCCTCATTAATTTCTTTGAATTTCTCAGTTGCCCCAGCCTCTTTGTTGATGTCTGGGTGATATTTTTTTGCTAATTTTCTATATGCCGATTTTATATCATCAGGGCTGGCATCTTTGCCAACCCCGAGAATATCATAATAATTTTTATCTGCCATTATAACAGTCCTTATTTTTTATCGTTAGGATCTTCAACTATAACTTCGTCATCAGCCTTCTTTGTACTAGACTCGCCTTCTGCCTGTGCTTTTTGTGCAGCATTTTGATAAAGTTTTGTAACAATTGCCTCATTCTCTTTTGACAATTTATCAATTGCAGCTCTAAGTTTTTCTATATCATCAGTTTCAAACTCTTTCTTAGCTTCTTCGATTGCTTTTTCAAGTTTTTCTTTGTCTTCAGCAGAAATAGCATCACCATTATCTTTTAGCATTTTCTCAAGAGCAAATACTAGATTGTCTGCATCATTCTTTGTTTGAACCAATTCTTTTCTCTTCTTGTCTTCTTCTGCGTGAGCCTCTGCCTCTTTGATAGCCTTGTCAATATCTTTCTCGTCTAGATTTGAAGATGCTGTAATTGTAATAGATTGAGCCTTATTTGTTCCCAAATCTTTTGCACTAACAGAAACTATTCCGTTTGCGTCAATATCGAAAGTAACTTCAATTTGAGGAACACCTCTTGGAGCTGGAGGGATATCGTTTAGTTGGAATCTTCCCAATGTTTTGTTATCTTTTGCAAATTCTCTCTCTCCTTGAAGAACGTGAATATCAACGCCCGGTTGATTGTCAACAGCAGTAGAGAATACTTGTGATTTCTTTGTTGGAATAGTTGTATTTCTTTCAATAAGTTTTGTAAATACTCCACCTAGAGTCTCGATTCCAAGAGAAAGTGGTGTAACGTCTAGAAGTAATACATCTTTTACATCTCCTGCAAGAACACCACCTTGGATAGCTGCACCAATTGCGACACACTCATCTGGATTAATTCCCTTGTATGGGTCTTTGCCAGTTTCTTTCTTAACCATAGCCTCAACAGCAGGAATTCTTGTAGAACCACCAACAAGCAAAACTTTGTTTATATCTGAATAACTTAGTTTTGCATCTTTAAGTACTTGTCTCATTTTATCAGAAGTTTTGTTTACAAGATATTCTGTAATTTGGTCAAATTTTGCTCTTGTAAGTTCAAATTCCAAGTGTTTTGGACCAGTAGCATCTGCAGTAATAAATGGAAGACTAATAGTTGTCTTTGTTACAGCAGAAAGGTCAATTTTTGCTTTTTCAGCAGCTTCTTTAAGTCTTTGCATTGCAAGTTTGTCATTAGACAAATCTACACCATTTGTTTTCTTGAAGTCTTCAATTAATAGTTTGATAATCTCATCATCGAAATCATCTCCACCAAGTTTATTGTCTCCAGCAGTAGCAAGAACTTCAAATACACCATCACCAATTTCCATAAGCGATACGTCGAAAGTACCACCACCTAGGTCATACACCAAAATTTTCTGATTCTTGTTTTCTCCTTTATCAAGACCATATGCAAGAGCAGCTGCAGTTGGTTCATTAATAATTCTTTTTACTTCAAGACCAGCAATTTTTCCAGCGTCCTTTGTTGCTTGTCTTTGGCTATCACTAAAGTATGCAGGAACAGTAATTACAGCTTCTGTAATTTTTTCTCCTAAATAACTCTCTGCATCATTTTTTAATTTTGTTAGAATCATTGCAGATATTTCTTGTGGAGTATATTGTTTCTCGTCAATTTTTACTTTTCTATCAGTACCCATATCTCTTTTGATAGATATTACAGTTTTCTCAGGGTTAGCAACAGCTTGACGTTTTGCTACCTGACCTACAAGTCTTTCTCCGTCTTTTGCAAAAGCAACAACTGATGGAGTTGTTCTGCTACCTTCAGCATTAGCGATAACAGTAGCCTCTCCTCCTTCCATTACTGCAACACAACTATTTGTAGTTCCTAAGTCTATTCCTATAATTTTTCCCATATTTTTATATCTCCTTAATAATTAATTAATTTTATTTATTTGTACGACGCTATGTCTTATTACTCGTTCATTTTTGAATATGAATCCTTCTTGGAATTCATTCAAAATTGCATTATCTTCTTTTGATTCATCTTGTCCTGTGAGTACTGCGTTATGATAATTAGGATCAAACAGCTTTCCTTCACATTCAATTTTTGTAACACCCATTTGTTCAAACGCTGTAAGAATTTGATTCAAAACCAAATCAAGTCCTTTTATAACATTCTCATCAGTAATACTTGCTTTTGCTTGCTTGAAACTATCCATTGCAGGAAGTAATTTCTCAACTGTATGAACAACACCATTATCAAAACTTTGAATAGAAAGTTCTGCATTTCTCTTTTTGTAGTTCTCAAATTCAGCCTTTATTCTTTGAGCAAGTTCAAGATATTCCGCCTCTTTGCTTATGACTTGCTCAACTTGAGGTTCTATATCTTTTTTCTTTTCTTTCTTGTCAGCCATTTATTCCTCCTTATTCATTTGCTTATCAATCTCTGCAATTTCTTCAGTTATAAATTTCAGTGCAGATGCTATTCTGCAATAATCAAGTCTTTTTGGTCCAACAACACCAATCGATGCAACTACACCATTTTTCAGACTATAATTAGCTTTGATTATACTATAATCATCATAATCATCTGACCCTTCTTCGCCAATACTATAAACAATATCATTATTGCTTGTATTATCAATCTTTTTGATAATTTTGGTTATTTCTTTCTCATTCTCTACAAGAGATAAGAACTTTTTCGCCGAATCCAAATCTTTGTATTCAGTATTCTCCAATAAGTCCGTAACATTCGAATGTGTTTTGAAAGAATTTCCTGAGGAATAATTCTTGAGAGTATCTGCTATAAATGAGAAGAACTCCTGAAAATACTTAATTTGATTTTTAAATAAATCATTATAATAATCTATATTAGATAAAATATCACTAATCTTTTTATTACATAGATTCAAAGACAGAAATTTACTCGCATCTTTGCAATTATCCTCAGAAATTTGCCCCGAAAGATTAATCGTATTATTTATAATACCAGCATCAGTTTGAACCAAAACCAAAGCCTGCCCAGTAATTAACGGAATAATATTTATATTCTTTAGAGTAAGATTCTCATAATTGTGCATTTCTATAAACGTAGGAAGTTTGAGAACTTCACACACATTTTTTGCCAACGTATCAACAACATCTAGAATAAAATTACTTCTTCCAACGAACTTATTCTTTATAAGGTCTACCACTTCCGAATCAAAATTACTTGACTTTAACAATGTTTCGACATAAAACCTATAACCTTTGCTAGTAGGAATTCTACCACCCGAGGTATGTAATTGTTTCAAAAACCCCATTTCCTCTAGTGCATTGAGTTCATTTCTTAGTGTTGCAGAACTCAAGGTTGTAAACACACTACTTTGAACATTTCCGCTAGTAATTGGTAATGCATTGTCTATGTAATTTCCAACAGCATTAATAAGAATTTCTTTTTTCCTATCACTTATAACAAAATTATCAGACACATTCACTCCTTGTTAGCAATGAATTTTTTATATTGTTAGCACTCTCACCTATCGACTGCTAACCATATTCTATTATAGTTATATTCCAAAGTCAATTGTTTTATGTCAAAATTTTAAAATTTTTTTAAAAAATATTTTTTGAATACTCAAAATTCGACAAAATTATATATATAAGGTATTATTATATAATATAAATAACAAAATAAATATTCACTAGCCTAACCATACCAGTGAATCAAATTTCATAAATATTAATATATAAAAAATTGATAATAATTAATATTTAATTTTGTGGCAATCTTTTCTAATGTTTGATTATCATACTTGCCAAAATACACAATTTCATCTAATGTTTGTATATCTATTTCGCATAATTTGCAAAAATCACATTTACTTAATTTATGCTCCCTCATATATTCTATAATTTTTAGTGAATTCATAATATTCCTTATTCAAACCATATTCCTTATTTAAATTATATTCCAAAAAATTTGGAACGTTAAGAATATTTCCAATAAACTTGGTAAAATAAAAATATGAAAAAAATAATATTAGCAGACAACTTAAAAAGATTACGCATAGAAAATAACCTATCTCAAAAAGCCCTAGCAGAAAAATTGAATGTTAATTTTCGAACAATCAGCGCTTGGGAAAAATCCATTTGCGAACCTAGTATTGAAATGTTAGTAAAAATTTCAGAAATTTTTAACGAATCTATTGATGATATATTATTCTAACTATTTATAATTTTATTTTAAATGTAAAAAATGACTCGATTTGAGTCATTTTTTTTGTAATCTGTTCAATTAAAAATATTGTAGTATGAATATATTATTGCATTAAGTCACTAATTCAAGAATAATTTTATTTAAAACAGGCATTCCCTCATCTGTTACAAACAAATTACCATTCTCAATATCAACAAATCCTAATTTTTTAAAATAAGTAATTTTTTCAGCATATTTTTTCAAGATATCTATTCCAAATATTTCTTGAATATGTTTAATATTAATTCCAAATTTTGTTCTTAGTCCTAGCATTACAAATTCTTCATACATCTGCGTTTTTGTTAATTTTTCGGTTTCTTTTATAGGCTTTTGGGATATATTAATAATCCTAATATAATCTTCAATAGTTTCAACATTGGAATATCGTTTGTTATTAAAGAATCCGTGTGCACCTGCACCAAACCCCAAATAACTATGCATTTTCCACGTATTTAGGTTGTGCTTACACTCAAAACCATCTTTTGAAAAGTTACTTACCTCGTATCTAACAAAACCCTTTTCATTCAAAAACTTATTAGCAAAATTGTACATACCAAGTACTTTTTCTTCCTTTGGTAGTTTGACTTGTCTAGAATTAACCATATGAAACAATGGAGTATCTTCTTCAAGAATCAAAGAATAAACACTAATATGAGAACAATCCAACTTGGTCACCAGCCCAAGCATTCTTCGAACATCTGATAATTTTTGCCTTGGCAATCCTATCAGACAATCGGTATTTACATTATGTATACCCGCCGATTGCACATCTTTGATTGCTTGAATATAATCTTGTCTTGTATGTGTCCTTCCCAAAAGTTTTAGGGTATTTGCATTTGCAGACTGCAATCCAATACTTACTCTATTAACACCGCATTCTTTCCATTCTTGAATTTTGGTTTTTGTAATCGAATTAGGATTTGCCTCAATAGTAATCTCAGCACTTTCCAAAACTTTAAAGTTTTTTCTTATCTCAGAAATTACCGTAGATACAGCCCCATCAAACATTACACTAGGTGTTCCACCACCAATAAAAATTGTATCAACTTCTACTTTTTCATTCTTATACATAGCAATTTCACTAAGTAATGCTTGAAAATATTTGAGTTGCATATCATTTTTATTGGCATAAGAATTAAAATTACAATAATTGCATTTTTTAACACAGAATGGAAAATGAACATAAATTCCTATTTTATCCATATTAATCAATTTTTAGAATTGAGATAAACGCCTCGCTCGGAATTTCAACCGAACCAATTCTTCTCATTCTCTTTTTACCTCTTTTTTGTTTCTCAAGAAGTTTTCTTTTTCTTGTAATGTCTCCGCCATAACATTTAGCTAAAACGTCTTTTCTTAGCGCTTTTATAGTTTCTCTTGCTATAACTTTATTTCCAACAGCAGCTTGAATTGGAATTTCAAAAAGTTGTCTTGGGATAACATCTTTCAACTTTTCCGCAATTGCCCTACCTCTTTGATAAGCCTTTTCTTTATGAACAATAAGGCTCAACGCATCACAGACTTCACCATTAAGAAGGATATCAAGTTTAACAAGATCACTATCCTCATATCCAATCAAGTCATAATCAAGACTTGCATATCCCCTAGACCTTGATTTTAATTGATCAAAGAAATCAAAGACAATTTCGTTCAATGGCATCTTATAAATCAACTGACATCTACTTGTATCTATATATTGAAGGTCAAGATGAATTCCTCTCTTTTCTTGGCAAAGTTTCATAAGTTCCCCAACATAATCAGGAGGAGTAAAGATATTAACCTTTACCATTGGTTCTTCCATTCGAGCAATTGCTTGAGTTTCAGGCATATCTGCAGGATTACTGATATCTAATACCTCACCATTGGTTTTGGTAATTCTATAATTTACAGTTGGCGCAGTTGTAATCAAGTCTAAATCAAATTCTCTCTCCAATCTTTCTTGAATAATTTCCATATGAAGAAGACCTAAAAAGCCACATCTAAAACCAAAACCCAAAGCCTGAGACACTTCTGGCACGTACTCGAGAGAGGCGTCATTCAACTTAAGTTTTTCAAGAGCATCTTTCAAATCGTTGTACTTATCTCCCTCAACACAAAATACCCCACTAAATACAACTGGCTTGACTTCTTTATAACCAGCAAGAGGTTCATTACAAGGAGTCTCTGCAGATGTTATTGTATCACCCACTTTTGTTTCACTAACATTTTTAATGCTAGCACAAATATATCCAACGTTACCTGCAAGTAATTCATTTTTTTCTGTTAGTCTTGGTGTAAACACTCCCACTTCAGTAACATCATAAGTATTACCAGTTGTCCAAAACTTGATTTTTGAGCCTTTTTTCACACTCCCATCAACAATTCTAACAAGACATACCGCACCCTTAAAGTTATCATAATAACTATCAAAAATAAGGGCTTTTAATGGCTTATCTTCATCTCCTTTTGGACAAGGAAACGACTTTACCACTTCTTTCAAAACATCGGCAATATTTGTTCCGCATTTTGCACTAACACAAGGCACGTTATCACAAGGAATACCTATTACATCTTCAATTTCTCGTTTTGTTTTTTCAATATCCGCACTAGGCAAATCAATCTTATTGATAACAGGCAAAATTTCCAAATCATTCTCAATTGCAAGATATACATTTGCAAGAGTCTGAGCCTCAACCCCTTGAGTAGCATCAACAATAAGAATAGCACCCTCGCACGCAGTAAGAGACCTTGACACCTCATAAGTAAAGTCAACGTGCCCAGGAGTATCGATAAGATTCAATTCATAATCAACACCATCTTCAGAATATTTCATAGTAGTTGGTGTAAGTTTAATTGTAATACCTCTTTCTTTTTCAATATCCATACTATCCAACAATTGTTCTGTCAAATCACGTTTTGCAACAGTTCCTGTTTCTTCTAGAAGTCTATCTGCAAGAGTGCTTTTTCCGTGATCAATATGAGCAACAATACAGAAATTTCTAATATTTTTTTGTCTCGACATAGATTTATCTCCAATTTATAATTACATATAAGTATATAAGATTAATTAATTTTAATCAATAAATTTTAAAAACTTTGCTTTTATTAACTTAAAATTTAAAAAAATTGTAGAAATATAACTAAAACACTTTTTAAAAAAAAGTTTTTTTGATAAAATATATAAAATTATTTACTAATAACACATAAAATTATAAAAAATCCCTTTGCAGTTATGCAAAATCAACAAAGGTTAATATATGAAAAAAATCGATAACAATCGAGCACTTAGCTTCGACGAATATAAAAAAATAATAGATAATGCAATTGAAACAAAAAGTCTACATAAATTAAGACTTGATGAAAACTATTTTGATACTTGTGGTAATTATTGGATTGTCGACAAATACATTTCTTGTTGCGGACAAATTGATGAAAATGCCACACCCAATACACTATCAGCGTATCAAAAAGCAATCGACAACAACTATGTTATCACAATTCCTGTTCAAATGCTAGACGACGAAAGTATTGTTTGCTTTGCACATCAAAATCTTTCAAAAATAATTCCAAATACAAGCGGATACATCAAAACCCTACAATTAAGCGATCTCAAACAACTTAATCTTAACGAAAAAGAAGAGAAAATACCTACACTTGAAGAATCCCTAGAATTTATAGCAAACCGCACTCAAGTAATCATAGAAATACTAAATGATGGAATGATTGAAAAATTTGAAAGCAAAGTCCTTGCAATAATTCAAAATTATATCGCCAAATATGACTGCTATAATAATATTGCAATTATGAGTATCAATCCGTTTACACTAGAGTATTTTTACAAAAACTACCCATACATAACTAGAATTCTTAAAAGCGGGAACTTCAAAGAAAAACTTTATGGTTCTATAAAAACAAGAAAATTGAAGAAACTAAAGTACTACAAAATCACCCAAGCAGACTTTATTGCATATTCTCACGAACTCCTACCTAATTCTATCGTTGAAAAATATAAGCCTGTGGGAATTATTGCTTATACTTTAAACAATCAAAATCAATATATCAAACTTGCAGGACATTGCGACAACATTATATTCAAAAACTTTACACCAACTATTTAAAAATGAAGGTACACTATGTCAACAACAAAAAAAAACATTGTAATTATTGAAGGCCCTAGCGGAGTTGGAAAAGACACTATAATTAATAGATTGATCGAATTATATCCAGACAAATTTGCACACCCTATCAATGCAACAACTAGACCAATGAGAGAAAACGAATCACAAGGAAATCCTTATTTGTTCATATCTGAAGAAGAATTTCTAAAAATGCGTCAATCTGGCGAAATATTCGAACACACAATTAGACACGGAACTTATAGAGGAATGCGAAAAGCAAGCTTTGATGAAATTATAAATTCTGGAAAAATTGCACTTAGGGACTGCGATAAATATGGACTCAAAGCATTAAAAGAGATTTATGGAGATCAAGTCTTGGGTATTTTCTTAACTTGCGAAAAAGAAGTCATAAGAGAAAGACTTATCAATCGAAACGAGCCCCTTTCAAGTATGAACGCTAGACTCAAAGACTATGACAATTATATCAAAGATGCAATGTTTTTTGATTATGTTATAGAAAACATAGAAATCGATAACACAGTAAATCAAATTATGTCACTTATCAACAAATATACGGCTTAAACAAAAAGGAATGCAATTATCAATTTGCATTCCTTTTTTCTTACATACCAAACTATTCAGACTTGCTTGCTTGAATTTTTGAAATCATTTCATCATACTTTTTTGCCTTATCTATCAAAACTTCATATTCTTGTTTAGATATTTTAACCATATCTTTTTCTTGTTTTAGCAAATCACCCATTCTTTTCTTCGCCAAGACTTTTAAAACAATAACACCAACAATACTCAAAATTATCAAAGTAATAAATACAAGTATAATTTTAGCAAGGTTAATCGCACCAAAAATTCCAAGTGTTGCAATTATATCTGTAACCCCAACGATTAAAAACACAATAATTTGTATTACCAAATTTGACCTACCCAAATCAAGTCCTGCAGAAACTATGATATTAAACAAAACCGACAACAATCCTAATGAAGAAGTGATTCGAATAAATAAGTTTCCTTGAATTGACACCCAAGTAGATAAAATAATTAAAAATACAGAGACAGCAATCATTCCAAGAGACACCCAGCCAAGCATCGCATTCCTATCAACCATATTTAAACTATTAATCACAAAGAAACCACCTACTGCAAGGCAAGCAAGAGTAATAATCATACTCCAATTCTTTTCACCTAAAACATTAACTTTAAACAAAGCAAGTATCAAAAGAAGAGAAGTCAAACAAGTAGCAACAATAGTTGAAATAGTCAAAATCTTTTTAGTTTTTTCCATAAAAATATCCTCCTTTTTTATTATTGTATCAAAATCATAATTGTCGTGTTTATATTGTACACATTTCATTGCATCAATTATGATTTCAAAAGTATTCATTATTTTGTGATATTCAATAATTGCTTCTTTGTTCATATATTGTTC
>JAFTKS010000018.1 GCA_017453125.1 Clostridia bacterium | reverse complement strand
TAAACTAGTGGGGATAATATTATGGAATACACAATGAGAGATATAAACATATATGTTGTTAATGATACAGTTTTCTTTGGAATAGAAAACAAATCAATTTTAGATCAAGAAAAACAAATTCCATTTGGAGACAAACAACGAGCCTTCATTTCCGACTTTGTAAAAGATAATGGTGAAAATACTTATTATTGCACAAATTTTCCTGCCGGATGTGTGGATTTCTTAAGCCTAAACAAAAAGAACTTAACATCACCTGTTTCAAAACAACTACTTAAAAAATACAATTCTTTTAAAAAAGCAAGAATGTTTGACGATACACAACCACCTGCACTAACACAATTTTTCCACTTTGCTCAACATACTAAAATATCTGACAAACAATTATTAGATATGTATCAGGACATAACTAATGGATATATTAGAAAAAAAGCATTCATTAGAATAGCATTTAAACTTGCTTCAGAAGACTGTGATAAAGCAATATCCGAAAAAATGATACAGGCAGAAATATCTCAAATCGAAAAAGAAACTGCTGACAGAATTTCAAAAGGATATAAAACTTTTGAAGATACACCATCTTTGTAATTCGTTCAACTGAGGTTTGTCTCAGTCCACCACAAATAAAGCACACTATAAAAGTGTGCTGTTATTTTTCTTCTTCCATAACGCTTTGTATCATTGCATTATGCTTTTCAAGTTTTGCATTGTATTCTTCTTCAATTGGTTTTCTTCCATAAATATCTAGCGCATCTAAATATTCTTTACCAAACATTCTATACATATCTTTGAGATATTCTTTTTGGATTTGTCTATCCGTTTTATTTTTACCGCTCCACGATACTGTAATATTAAAATCTTGTAGGGTTACCCACTCTTCATAGTGATGATAAACATCAAATGTAAATGTAACAAAATCTTTTCTTCTTTTCATAAAGTCAGATTTTATATACATATCTGGATTTAATTCATTATCCACCATATGTAAATATTTTTTTGCAATTATCACAGCTTGCTCATCAGAAAATCTTTCAACAAACATACTCCCCTCCCAATTATTAATTGAAGTATAGCAAATATATTTCTAAATATCAATACCACACGTCAAAAAATATTTACCCCACAAATGCAAAGATGTACAAATGCAAACAAATATATATGTTCATACAAACATATAAAAACTTTCTACCATACAAAGTTATCCACAAATTTTGAGCTTTCAGATATAATTTCATTCATACATTTCAATTGCTACACATTTATTTTTTTGATATAATAAATCAAAATACAATAAAACTAAAATAAAAGGTCAAAAACAAATGGACAATAATAATTTTGAAACAAGCTCAAATACAAGTTCAAATCCTCAACAAACCAACAATAACATAGCAAAAAAAACACCTTTCTGGAAGGGTATGATTATAGTATATATAGTAATAGGAATGTTCCTTGTAATGGGCGTAGCCATATTTATTATGGGCTATACTAGTAAAAATAAATATTACACTGCCAAAGCTGTAATCGTAGATATTATTGAAGAAGTTGATTATGACATTGACGGCGATGAGGATTATCATTATTACGTTTACGTTGACTACACTGTCAATGATGTTGAATACAAAAACGTACAACTTTCTTACTACTCATCTTCTATGTACATAGGACAAGAAATTGAGATATATTACGAAAGATCAAATCCTGGCAACCCACAAAACCCACCATCAACACTTATGATAATTGGTGGCATATTTGTAGCTGTTAGTATTGCAGGAGGAATTATCTTAACGTTATCAAACAGACTTCACAAATATTAATTTATATAGCTGATTGAATCAATCAGCTTTTTCTTTTTCTATACAACCTTCACAAAATATTTTTCAAATACATATATCTTTTACATAACAAAAGTATAGATTTTTTAAAAGGAGAATAGATGAAGAATTTAAGCGTTGAACAAATCAAAAAGCTCACAATAGCAATACTTATATTAATTTTAGGTATATTGTTATGTTGCTCTCTTGCTATGGGAATTAGCGGACTAAGTGTTATAATAGGAATAATACTTCTTGTAATAGGTGCATTATTTTTAACAAATTCAATCCTAAACAAAAATAATGGTCTCGCAAATCCAGGATTAGGTGGAATTGCAATTATTGCCATTGGAATGATGTTTATTGTCAATAAAGTGGCAGGTGTTGTATTTTTGTTTATACCTTGGTTTTTGTTTATACTAGGATTAGTTGCCATAGCAGATGCATTTCTAGGCAAATTTACAAGAGAAGAAAACAATATTCATTTTGTAATCAAATTAACTATTGGAATTATATCATTTATACTTGGTCTTCTACTAATGGTGATTAATGGCTTTGCAGATTACGCATCGATTATATTGGGACTTCTATTGATAGTATATTCAGGATACTTAATGTACACAACTTTCAGAGCATCTGCAAAACAAGTATAATTTGTTATTTAAAATAAAAAAACCTATGCCCAACAATGTATAAATCTACATTATAAGCATAGATATTTTTATTGTTTAATTTTATAAAGTAGTAAGCACGTAACTCTCTTAATTTTATAACAACTAATTTAAATCTGACTTTCAACTTCTATTTTTGAAACCAATTCAAAATCTATTTCCTTAGATAAAATATCTGCACGAACAGCTTTTACTTTTACCTTATCACCAATAGTAAATTTATTATTATAACCCTTTAAAGTAAATCTATCTTCTAGGTATTCATATTGATCTTGAGGAAGTGTATCAATTCTCATCATTCCCTCAACTGTATTCTCCAATTCTACAAATACACCAAAATTTGTAACACTACTTATAATACCTTCAAATTCTTCACCGATATGATGAGTCATATAGAATACCCTATACAAATCATCAACATCTCTTTCTACTGCTTCTGCATTGCGTTCTGTTTCAGATGATTGAATTGATGACATTGCAACGAATTCTTTTGTAATAAGTTTCTTTCTTTCGTCCATCTGCCCGTGCAAAGTATCTTTGATTATTCTATGTATAGTTAAATCTGGATATCTACGAATAGGACTAGTAAAATGACAATATTTAGGGCTTGCAATGCCATAGTGTCCCATACACTCAGGATCATACTTTGCTTTCTTCATACAACGCAAAGCTATTTTATTAATTACGTACTCACAAGGCAAACCATTAATAGAATCAAGTAATGCCTGAATATCTTTTGGTTCACACTGCTCAGGATCAATTTTATGTTGTACACCAAAGCTATTTACCATACTTACTAGATTATTGATTTTCTCAGAATCTGGCTTTTCGTGTATACGATAAACAAACGGAACCTTTTCTTCTAGATAATGTGTAGCAATTGCTTCATTAGCAATAATCATAAAAGATTCAATCAATCTATGACTTTCATTATGCTCTCTTTTAGTCAATGTCAACACATCACCAAGTTCATTAAGTCCTACTTGAACTTCTGGAATATTAAATTCTATTGCACCCCTTTGCGTTCTCTTTTCTGCAAGTTGTTTTGCAAGGCCACGCATATTCAATAGAGCCTCTATTAGTTCTGGCTTTTCATCTTTGTCGCCATCAAATATTGCTTGGACTTTGGTATAAGTAAATCTTTTCTTAGAATTAATTATACTTTCACAAACTTTATGATTAATCACATTTCCATCTTTATCAAATTCCATAAAGCAAGAAAGAGCAAGACGATCTACACGTTCATTCAAAGAACAAATGCCATTAGACAACTGCCTTGGCAACATTGGGAGTACAAGATTTGGGAAATACACCGAAGTACCTCTTTTGTATGCCTCTTTGTCAAAAGCATTATCTTTTTTTACGTATTCTCCAACGTCGGCTATGTGCACTCCAAGAACACGATTCCCCTTAGAATTAATTTCAATTGATATAGCATCATCTATATCTCTTGTATCTTCACCATCAATCGTAAATGTCAAAAGCGATGTTAAATCCATTCTATTAGGATATTGAGACTTATCTACAGACTCTGGTAATAACTTTGCAAGTTCCATCACCTTATTAGGGAATGAGTCATATAGATTATAGCTACGAATTACAGCCAATACCTCTGTGTCTATCTTATTAGGTTCACCCAACACCTCAGTAATCTCACCATCAGGATTACGTTTGCTTGCATAATATCTAGTAATCTTTACAACTACTTTTTCTCCATCTTTTGCACCATTTAATTTTCCCAAAGGGATACTGATATCTTTGCCAAACTTCACGTCATCTGGAACGACATAAGCAATTTTTTTCACTATTTTAAGAAGTCCAACAACACGCTCAAAACCCCTTTCAAGAACCTGAACAACTTTGCCTTCTCTTCGTCTTCCACCATTATCCCTAACAGATACCACTACCTTGTCATTGTGCATTGCACCACCAAGGTCTCTTTCTGCGACAAAAATATCTTCTTGAGTTATATCATCTGGAATAAGAAAAGCATACCCTTTAGACGTCATCTGAATTTTACCTTCGAGCCTTTTTACTTTTGATGCGGATTTTTTATCTTTTCTTTCCAAAATATCATAAGCCATATCAATATTTGACTGCCTATTTGAGTATGGTGATTTAGGAGCATTTTTAGACTTCTCATATTTAAATTTTCTTTTTGGTTGATTTTCTTGCCATTGAGTTTCTGCCTTCACACCATTTAATTTTACTTTTCCACTTTGAATCAAACTATCCAAATTACATTTGATAATATCATAAGCTTTATTATTTAGAACCTCTAATTGATTTATTATTAAATCATAGTTCAGATTCTCTAATTTGTTAGATTTGATTTGTTCTATAATTAATTCTTTTAAATCTTCCATTATTCCTCATTATTAAAAATGGCTCGAAAATGTATATTTTCAAGCCTTTTTTGCATTTATATTTTAACCAGCAAAGAAATGCTCAATCACAAAGAAAGCGATTGTTAAAACCAAGATTATAATTGAACTTATAATAATAACCTTCTTTAGTCTTCCTTCTTTTGTACTTCCTTTGTTTTGTGCATAATAACTATCATTAGTACCTGTAATTACATTCTTTCCACCATCTGGATTTGAAGGCTGTACAAGAACTGCAACAATTATTACAATAGCAGCAATCGCCATCAAAATCAAAACTATTGATCTTAAAGTTGTTAATGCCTCAGCAGTAGCTCCAGATACATCACACAAAAAGTTAAATCCCATATTGTCTCCTTTATATTTTTAGGTTTGAAAGATACCCCTTCAACCATTTTTATTTAATTGCAGAATAAGTCTAACACTTTTTAAATAAATTGACAAGTAAGTCTCAACTTATTTAATCAATTAAATCAAAATTTTAACAAAATATCAAAATGTTATCGAAATTTACGCAAATGCCATATAATAAATCCCAATTACGAAAACTATAAGCGACACCCAAAACAAAAACCAACTATTAACCATTTCTGCTTTGTTTCCACCTTTTGTACAAAGTACAAATACAAACATTGAAACAACCAAGCACGAAATCCCAACAATCATTTTTGTTTTGTCATCAAGATTTTTTACGCAATTATTATAGAATTCATACCATAAATTCTTCAATGCTCCACAAATTAGATTCATTATTTTCTCCTACATTTGTCCATTTATAAGTGATATTATATCAAAGTTATTTTTGTTTGTCAATTATGAAGTAATATACTTTCACCTGTCATCTCTTCAGGCTTGTCGATTCCAAGAATCTCTAACATTGTTGGTGCCACATCACAAAGTGCTTTGTCTTCTTTGAGAGCACTTCCAATATAATCATCACCAATAACACTGAAAGGCACTAAATTGGTTGTATGCGATGTACATACAGCACCACTCTCAAGAACCATCACATCAGCATTTCCGTGATCAGCAGTAAGCAACATTACACCACCTATAGACAGTATTTTATCTGCCACCTTACCCACACAAGTGTCTACAGTTTCTACAGCCTTGACAGCAGCATCAAACACACCTGTATGTCCAACCATATCACAATTGGCATAATTAAGAATGATAACATCATACTTACCAATTTGTTCCAAGACTTTCTCTGTAACTTCCTCAGCACTCATCTCAGGCTGAAGATCATATGTTGCAACTTTAGGAGATGCAACCAAGATTCTCTCCTCTAGTTTGTTAGGAGTCTCAACTCCACCATTGAAAAAGAAAGTTACGTGAGCATATTTCTCCGTCTCTGCAATTCTTAGTTGTGTCATATCATTATTTGCAAGAACTTCACCAAGAGTATTTTTTATATCTTTTGGAGGAAATGCTGTATGAATACCCTTCATTCCCGCCTCATACTCGGTCATTCCAACATAGAACACATCTTTTCTAATACGAGCAAAATGTTCAAACTTCTCATCTAATATTGCGTGAGAAATCTCTCTTGCTCTATCTGCCCTATAATTATAAAATATTATACTATCCCCGTCTTTCACGCCATTGTAATCACCAATGATTATAGGCTCAACGAATTCATCTGTAATTCTGTTTTTATAACTAGCCTTAATTCCTGCATTTGCAGAAGAAAATCTAGTACCAACACCATTGAATACTGCGTTGTAACCTTTCTCAACTCTATCCCAACGTTTATCTCTATCCATATAGAAATATCTTCCAACGATTGTTGCAATTTTTCCAAGACCGACTTTCTTAATTTCATTCTCAGTCATTTCAAGGAACTTTTCTGCACTATCCGGAGGTACATCTCTTCCATCGGTAATGGCATGAATATAAACATTCTTCACACCTTTTCTTTTTGCCATATCAAGAAGCGCAAACATATGCTGAATAGAGCTATGCACACCGCCATCAGAAAGAAGTCCAACAAGGTGCAAAGCATTATTGTCGCCAACATTTGCCATAGCCCCTTTAAACGCATCATTCTTGAAAAAGTCTCCATCTTCAATAGCCTTGTCAATCATCGATATATCTTGATAAACAATTCTACCCGCACCCATATTTAGATGCCCAACTTCACTATTACCCATCAATCCATCAGGTAAGCCTACACGCTTTCCACTAGCATTAATTTGAGTCGTTGGATATTTTTTCTGCAATTTAAGTATATTTGGAATTTCAGCAGCGGCTATAGCATTTCCTTCCTTTTTGTCAGACAATCCATAACCATCCATAATTACCAAAGCAACTGTTTTTTTCATTATTCAACCTTCGTATTAATAATCTCTTCAAAATCTTTTATTTTCAAGCAAGCACCGCCGATTAATCCGCCATCAATGCTAGGCTTACTTAGAATATCTTGTGCGTTACTTGGTTTCAAACTACCACCATACAACACAATACTAGTCTTCACACCATATTCATCTGCTATCAATCTTTTTGCAAACGAAATCATTTCTTCTGCTTGTTCTGATGTTGCACTAACACCAGTTCCAATTGCCCAAACAGGCTCATAAGCAAAAATTATTCTCGATACTTCTTCATACTCAAGATCTGCCAATGCTCCCATAATTTGTCTTTCAACTACACTATGAGCCATATTTCCATTTCTCTCGTCCAAAGTTTCACCAAAGCATAAAATTGGAGTAATACCCTCTTCTAATGCTTTCTTAATTTTCAAATTAACATCTTCATCTGTTTCATTGTAATATGCTCTTCTTTCGCTATGCCCAATGATAACAAGGTCACAATTAAAGTCATTCAACATATGAGCACTAATTTCGCCCGTATAAGCGCCATTATCTTTGTAATGCATATTCTGTGCACCATATAGCACCTTTGAACCTTCAAGCATACCTTTTGCCATATTTAAATAAACATAGGGAACGCAAACACCTACAACATTTTCACTAGTTGATGCAATCTCTGCCAAGTTATCAAAATAAGGCTCAAGCTCATTAAGACTCATATTCATCTTGTGATTACCAATTAAATAAAGTTTTTTCATAATACGTCCTCATTTTATCATTTAGATATTATCAATAACATCAACACCAGGAAGAACTTTGCCTTCAAACAACTTTAGAGAAGCTCCACCACCAGTTGAAATATGTGTCATCTTATCAGCAAGACCCATATTAATTACAGCACTTGCACTATCACCACCACCAATAATAGTAGTACCTTTAACTTTTGTAAGTTTCTTAGCAATTGCATAAGTACCAACAGCAAATTCTTTCTTTTCAAACACACCAACTGGTCCATTCCAAATTACAGTTTTTGCTTTCTTAACAACTTTTGAGAAAAGTTTAATTGACTTTTTACCAATATCAACACCCTCATAGCCATCTGAGATGTTTTCATCTTTTGTATATCTATAATTAATTACATCATCAAAATTTGGAGTTTCTACAAAGTCCACTGGCAAAAGAAGATTAACGCCCTTCTCTTCAGCTTTCTTCATAAGGTCTTTGGCTGTTTTTACATTGCTTTCATCAAACAAAGAATTTCCAATTTTATATCCCTTTGCAGAAAGGAAAGTATATGCCATTCCGCCACCAATAATAAGCGTATCAACAGTATTAAGCAAACTATCGATAATTCCAATTTTATCTTTTACCTTTGCTCCACCCAAGATACCAACAAATGGTCTCTTTGGATTCTCAATACTTCCACAAATCAAATTAAGTTCTTTTTCAATCAAGAATCCAATTGCATTTGGAAGAAGTTTTGCAACCCCATAAGTAGATGCATGCTTTCTATGAGCAGTACCAAAAGCATCGTTAACATACACTTCTGCCAAAGACGCAAGTTCTTTGCAGAATGTTTTATCATTTTCTTCTTCCCTAGCATCAAATCTTAAGTTCTCAAGAATCAATACTTGACCCATCTTAAGTTTCTTTGCCTTTTCTTTAGCATCTGTACCTGTAACATCTTTTGCCATAATGACTTTGTTGTCAGGCAACAATTCTTGAACTCTTTGAGAAACAATCTTCAAAGAATACTTCTTATTAGGTTTTCCCTCAGGTCTACCAAGGTGACTCATAAGAATAATCTTAGCACCCTTTTCTAATAAATATTTAATTGTAGGCATAGCCTCAACAATTCTATTATCATCAGTAATTTTTCCATCAATTACTGGAACATTAAAATCAACTCTAACAATGACAGACTTATCATAAACATCAATGTCTTTTATAGTTCTTTTATTCATACAAAAACCTCTAATATTCAAATTATTCTTTAATTATATTAACAAAAAAGCAAAATAAATATAGTCATATAATTATCATATTAATTATAACAAATAATATAATATTTAATCAATCAAATAGACACATCAAAAAAATATTTTCACCAAAAGTCTATAAGTTTTTTCTCATAAAAGATTTCACCAAATCCAACACTTTATCAATGCTAGATTCAGTTGAAACTTGCACCTTGATAGAACTTGCTCCCACGTATCCTTTTAAATACCATAAAAAATGCTTTCTAATATGTCCACCAATAAAGTTTTCTGGATAATATTGTCTTAATAGATTTACGTGTTTTTCTACTAAATCAAATCTATCATAACCGCATTCTTTAGATAATAATTCCGAAAATATTTCAGGGTTACCAAGTGCACCCCTGCCTATCATAAATCCATCACAACCAGTATACGATTTTACCTTTTCAAGAGACACCTTGTCCACAATGTCACCACTTGCAATAACGGGAATTTTTACAGCATTTTTTACAGCTTTTGTAATATCCAAATCAACAACACCACCATACATTTGGGTTCTTGTCCTACTATGAATGGTTATCGCACTTGCACCAGCCTCTTCGCACATTTTTGCAAATTCAATAGCATTGATATGCTCTTCGTCAAAACCGCTTCTAAACTTTACAGTTATAGGTTTACTAGATGCTTTGACACACTTCTCAATTATTTGCCTAGCCAAATTTATATCTTTCATAAGAGCACTGCCATCACCATTTGATACAATCTTCGGCGCAGGACACCCCATATTAATATCAATGATGTCAAATTTTTCAAGAAGTGGACTTTTGCACATATCAGCCATAACATCTGGCTCATGACCAAAAATCTGCACAATTTTTATCGTTTCGTTTGGAGCAGTCAATAACAAATCTTTCGTTCTTTCATTGTCATAAGACAGAGCCTTTGCACTAACCATTTCTGTAACCCCTGCATCTGCACCGCACTCTATACACAATGACCTAAAAGCCACATCTGTAACCCCTGCCATAGGTGCAAGCAAAAGATTTGATTTAAATTCAATATTGCCAATTTTCATATTTCAACAACCTTTGTTTTCTATAGTTATATTATATAAAAAATATCTTCGTTTGAAAAACGATTTTTGTTTTAAATTCAAAGAAAAAACACCCTAAAAACTAGACATATAAATGTCTAATGGGTGTTTATAATTCAAAAAATAAATTAGTAAAATTACTTGTTGTTTACAGCGTCTTTGAATTGTTTTCCAGCTCTGAATGTAGGAGCCTTGCTAGCAGGAACTTCAATAGGTTCTTTAGTTTTTGGATTAATGCTAGTTCTCTTTGCTCTATTCTTAACAACAAATTTACCGAATCCAGCAATGTTAACTTCTTCACCCTTCTTTAGTTCTTTTATGATAGTTGAAATAAAACAATCAACAACACTTGATACTTCTTTTTGAGTAAGACCAAGACCTGTCTCTTCTGCAACTATCTTAACAATTTCTAATTTATTCATAATTATCTCCTTTAATGGTTGATAGCCCATTATAGCATATTTTAAACATTTTGCAAAAAGATTAATGCAAAAAATCAACATTTTTTAGGATTTTTCACTCATTTTTGCGATTTTTTTAAGTATTTTTTATAAACAATCAAAAAAATTATGAAGATTTTGTTTTTGTCAACTTTTGTTTTCTCAGATTAAAATGTTTTTTTTCTTTCAATGTAAAGAATCGGCTGAAATATAGCCATATTATAAAAACAGAGCAACCAAGTATTGCCGAGAACAACATCGAGAAAAAATAATTCATAATATAGCATAGCCCCATATGACAAATTTTCATTAAAATTAATGAAACTAATGATGGAATAATAGGAAAAAACACCTTGTGCCAACTATCAAAATTTAATTCTGTATATTTTCTAATAAATATCGCCAGTATACAGATTGTCAAACCCAAAAACAAAGTATTTGCAATTATAACACCGAAAATATTTATATTCACCCTTGTCACTAATACAATTAACAATAGAAACCGCACACAGAAACTTATTAACATTGCAAATAATGGAACCATTGACTTTCCTATAGACTGCAAGATTGCTGTGAACGTTTGTAAAAAAGCATAATAAATAATACTGACCGAGGATAGTTTCAACATTTCCGTTGCATAATACAATTCATCAATAACATCTCTAGAAAGACCATCACCATACAAAAAATATAATATATCCTCAGCAAAGACAAAAAATAACATAAACATTAGAAGCCCAAGAGCCCAAGTCAATTTAATAAAAAAAGTAATTCTTTTTCCCACAGCGCCTCTATTTTCACACTCAACAACGCCACTAAGAGAGGGCACAATACTTGTAGAAACACCTGCAATAAGTATTATTGGTAAACTTATTAGAGACTGAACAACCCCACCATACAGACCATATAATGATGTCGATACAAATGAAGAATATCCCGAAGATATCAATAAATTAATTATTAAGAAACTATCTAACATTGTAATTATTGGCAAAATTATACTAGACAATGTATTTGGGAAGGCAATTTTTAAAATTTTCTTTATTGCCACCTTCGTGGTATATCTCACTTGATTTGAATTAGCTTTAAAGTAATGACAACTTTCAAAATTTTTTAATAAAGATTTTGTATGTATTTTTCTTTTTAATATCGGTCGAGTATTATACTTTTTTTTGCCTCGATAATGCAAATTCCTATAGTTATAAAAGAGTTGTCCTTTAAATGTAAAAAAGTTAATTGAAATTATTATTAATGCCACAACTTCACTTATAGTTACTCCAATAATAGCACCAAGTACTGCGTACTGAATTCCAAAATTACATAATGCGTGTGCAAGAATCAATCCAGAGGATAGTTTGACAATTTGCTCTACAATCATTGACACGGTTGTTGGCACCATATTTTCCACCCCTTGAAAATACCCCCTTAACGTTGCAATTATTGATGAAAGAATAATTGCTGGGGCAATGGATATATACCCAAGCGACGCATTAATATTTCCCTGAAATTCTGCAAGAGGCCTCCCTACAAGCAATACAACAATTGTAAAAAACAAGCTTAACAAAAAACTTAAAACCAAACACACTCTCAATAACTTTTGCTCATTGTATCTATGCCGAATTTTTCTACACTTTGCCACCTCAATTGACAATGCCACACTCAACCCACTACTACAAATAGTAATGATTAATGAATATACAGGAAAAACAAGATAATACAACCCCATTCCACTACTACCTAGAATATTTGTGAGAGGAATTTTATACACAGCACCAATTGCTTTTGCAAAAAAACCACCTAAGGCAAGAATCAAGGCAGAAAGAACAAACGAACGCCCTTTCATATCACTCCATTTGCATACTAATAAACTTGGAAACAAGTCTTAAAGTTGTTATATGCTCCGCTCCAAAACAACGTCCTTCGCCCATATCTATAAGCATAATAACCCCTTCAGAGTCCCCTTGAATTGTAATAGGATATATTAATTGAGAAAAATATGTATTTTTGTCATCTTCCAGTATTGGCACCAGTGTTGTACCTTCTTTTTTGCAGGCTTTGTAACAAGTCTTTGAGTCAATTATATCCAAAACTTCCATAGAAACCTTCTGTCCAATAGTATTTTTTTTGCTTATACCACTAGCAGATATTACCTTATCTCTATCACAAACCAAAACAACACAATCAAATATCTCGCCAAGTATCTGACAAAAATCATCGGCATAATCACTGATTTGAGTCACAAGAGAATATTTACACAAAACAATCTCACCACTTGGTAACAATCCAAATTCGATTGGCGAACCTTCTTTGATTCTCATACATCGTCTTATTTCTTTTGGTATGACTAATCTTCCTAGATTGTCTAATTTCCTTACTATTCCACTTTCTTTCATACTAAAACTCTCTCATTAATTTCTAATTTTATTATTTGAAAAATAATTAGTCTTATGTATGAAATTGAACAAAAAAACCTCGAATCTCTTCGAGGTATAATTTACTTAATTTTTTGAAACTTTTTTAGTTTCTGATTTTTTGGTAGTTGTCTTCTTAGTCGCTGGTTTCTTGGTTGTTGTTTTCTTTGTTGAAGTAGATTTTTTTACAGATGAGGTTTTTGTGGTCTTAGGCTCTGAATCTTTCTTTTCATCAACTACATCATTATCTTCAACATTCTTTTCTTTGTTTTCAACTGCCTTCTTTTCGTCCTTTTCAGAAGTGGAAACAACATTATCAGTATTGTTCATTTTTGTCTGAATTTTTGCTTGTCTTTTCTTTTCGTCTCTTGAAAGAACATCTTCAAAGAAAATTTGATTACTAGAATGGAAGTATACTGTTACCATAGTGTAAAGGAAAATAAATACGATTGCGCTACAAACAGCCACAAGCCAACTAATAACAAAACTGTCAAAAGAAAGATTATGAATCAAAGCAAAGAACAATCCACACAACACAAATAACATAAAGTATACTAGATAGAAAATAAGCTTATATGAAAACATTGCAAGTCTATTTCCCATCATTTTCTTTGAACACTCATTCATTGCTTGACTTAGTCTAGGATATTCGAATTTTTGAAGAAAGAATAATGTCATAGAATATGCAGAAACTGCAAATCCTGCAGGAACCATCCAAAGTATTCCACCTACTAAATACATTACAATCAATAATCCTGAAATATATATAGACCTAAGTGTAATTGCTGAAAATCTTAAATAAGAATACACTTCACTAATTCTTGGTTGATTGCCATCCATTACGTTATTAAAGTATTTGATGTATCCCATTTGAAGAGGTGCAACAAGAATCGCAAATAACACAACACCAACAGTTACAATCCAACCAGTTTCAAAAAGCATTGACATTAATGCTGGCACATATAAAAGAAGAATTAGCGGAGTTGTCATTGCCAAAGCACCAATAAACATCGCACTAAACTTTCCTTTCAACTTCATACAAGCAATTTTAATTAACTGCAAACCATTTGCACATTCTTTTCTTTCCATAAAGACTCCAAAAAAAATTCTAGTAAGAAATCATTCTTACTAGAATTATATCAAACAAAATCTAATTAGCCAAACATTTTGAATATTAAATCAAGTTTTGTTTAGACAAAATACTTTATTTATTTACTACAATTATGCAGCTGTTACAGTTAATTTTACATCATAGCCAGTATCTTCTATCAAGACATATTGATTATCTTTATAGATAGCATACCACAACGAATATGTATATTCTCCGGCTGAAGAATTACTTATCTCACCAGTACCAGTGTTTGATTCATTTGAATTATCAATTGCAATCACAAAGATTTCATCAGGATTGCTATCACTAGTTCTAGTTATAGTTGGAATCGTATATTTTTCTGCTGTTTTCAAAGACACTTCTATAACATTATCATTATCTGAATTACTTGCAATATCAGCAGTCTCCAAACTTGTCATATCTACACCATAAATAGTAAGTTCATAAGTATGTTCAATAGTCATAGTCTCATTTGCTTCTTTATAAGAAATAGTAATGTTTACTGTTTTATCTTCACTTGGTGTCGTAGCAAATTTAATAGTTCCATCATTTGAATTAATTATCAAGCCTTCACCTTTCGACGAAATCTCAAAGAATCCTTCAGGAATATTTGATGAATTTTCGTACTTAATATATGAACCATAGATACTTTGACCATTGTATATGCTAATATTTGAATTATCTTTAGGCATTGTTAATTCTGCAGTAGGCTTAATTCTAATAGTGAGTTGTTCTTCTAATTCAATTTCTGTATAAATTTCTGTACCATCATCAGTAGTAGTAGTAACAGTAATGGTAATTTTCAATTTAACTGCAGTACCTTCTGCATAACTATCTAAGAGAGTTATATCACTTTCGGTTGCTGTACAATATGTTCCGCCATCTACTACATCAAACTTAACAGAGGTTATATTTTCCCATTTTTTAAATATTTCTGATTCTAAAGTTTCAAAAGAAATTAAAGTTTCAAAATAAATTGTAGAACCAGCTTGTTTTTCAATAGTATAATCGGCAGTTTTTACACTATCTTTCCATTCTAGAGTCGCATTTTTTGAAATAGACATATAGAATATCTTTGAAATACTATCATTATCTTTGTTTCCTCTTGGCTTTGGATTTGGATAAGACATACTAAATTCATAGCCTCCACCACTTATTATTGATGGAATTGTAATTTTAATATATGAGCTATTCGAATCCTTCTCAATATTTAAATCGCCTACATCAGAAGCCGATTTTGTAACACTAATCTTTTGATAGAATCCAGTATATCCCAAGTTATTTACAACATAAGCTTTGCCAGAAGTATATCCAAAAGGTATTACTATCTCTTGACCAGCTTCAACTATATATTGATTTTGTTTGGAATTTTCGCCACCATCTGCATTATAGCCCACAAGTTCAATATCTTCTTGTAGTATTTGATATTCAATTGCTTTGTAAATAGTTTTTTGCATAGAAGTCACATAGAATGAAACTATAACAAAAGTTTTTACCCCCTTCTTTGAATATCTTTGTTCATTAGCAGCTGTAGTAGCGTTAGCTTTTACATATTCACCATTTTTCAAAATATAATTTCCATTTTTGTCTTTTTCAAAGCCTTTTAGAACTTCACCTTGTTTGAAATTAATAGTAGCTTTTCCAGAATCATCTTTATTCACTACATTTATAGCATTACCCTTATCATCTTTTATAGGTAAATAATATGTTGCATCATAGTCAAGAGAAGAGCCGTCTTCCAAAGACAATTTAACTTCTTTATTTACATTGACATTAGAAATCGAGCCATTTGTTGTTATATAATAATAAGTATTATTACTTGCATCAGTACCTGAATAAATTACAAATTTTTCATTATAAATCAAAACATAATTAGTGCCAACTTCAGGGAAAACCTCCCCTTCAGGAATCTCAATATATTTATACTGTCCGTCACTACTATGTACTTCTAACACATAACCATTGATGTTTACATATTCAGAGGCATTTTGAACATAAATTTCGAATTTCTTATCAATTTGTTCATTATCGGCATTTTTACCATAACCAAAATAAATATAACCAGCGCCACCTATTTCATCAGGTTTGTTAAAGAATCTAACAGGAGCATCTTTCTCTTGTTTTGCAATTGAAATTACATTAGGAGCGTTTGTATAACTAATCTTAACGCCATCTTGAGTTGTGTTTTTACGCAAATACTCGTTAATTATAGATGTCATTGAATAATCTACCGTAGTTAATAATTCATCTTCTACAGAATATCCAAATTCGCCATCAGTCATGGCTCCACCTTTACCCATATTCGACTCAAAAGTATACCACAAGTCATATTGAGACTTACCCTCGCCATATTGATACAATTGAACAGAATAATCATTATCTTGTTTATTTGGGTCTGGAGTTTTTAGGAATACAAGATTTCCACTTGCATCATACGCAGCATAAATTTTGTTTTGCATTTTAAACGAGTTTGTTGTTTCGCTATTCTCATCAACTATCGAAATATCATCAATAGAAATTTTATTGATAACATAAGAAACCCAGTTATTGCAAACACTTCCCGAATCATCAGAAGATATCGCTAATTTATCAGAATACGGAATGTTCATATCAGCCTCAGAAACAGGTCTCAAATTAATACTTCCTTCATTTTCAAAGTGATAAGACTCTTCCATAGACTGATTCGGCTGATATGTACTTGCCAATTCATACTTAATTGCAACAGGAATGCTTTCTGCGTTGTTTGGATCCCATAGATACGAGGACGAGGCATCTTTAACAAACTCTGATGTCAAAATTTTTCTAGAATTTTCAACGATTTCCACATTGGATACAGAATAACCCAATGTGAATTTATCAATGTTTTGACACAAATGAATGAATGCTAATTGTTTATTGTTATCATTATCAATATTGTATTCAATATTTTTTGATTTACCTGTAATATCTTTCATTGATAAAACAGTAGTCGCTAAATTTTCCGACTCTACAACCGATGCGTCCGAACCCAATTCCAAATTACTCAAATAAAGAGTGAAGTTTTCATTGTATAGAAGTTTCAATTTTAAGAAATTTTGTAAATCCTTAATAGAGTCACCAGTTAACTCATCGCCAGTTCCGGTAATATATTTTGAGAAAGAATTTCTCTTAATCAATCCACTAGTAAATTCTTTTTCAGTATTTTCATCTACATACTTATCCGAAGGTGTAGCACCATTAGTATAGAAATTAATATTGTCTACATAACTATTTACTGTAAATTCAGGAAGTCTTCCTTCATCAAGATCGGTAATTTTCACAACAGTAATTACTGGAGCATTACTATCTGTCAACTGATCTTCATTTTCAATCACAACTTGTCTACCATAGATATCTATTGGATTGCCATCTTTATCTGATAAATAAGTAACAGCAAATAATTTTACAGGCTCTGCTGACGCGTTTAATGCACGAATATAATAACCAGTGCTGTCATAAGTAGCAATTCTTTCTCCAATCAAATCACCCTCACCATATTGAATATATGGAGTTGAAGATGCACTCTTATCAAGCAATTCGAATTTGTATTTTCCTATAGTTGCAATTTTTGAACCCCTCTTAACAGCATTTGAAGTTGCCTCTGCAAAATACATAATAGAAGTATATTGTGTATCGCTATTTTCTTCTACAGCAGATATTCCATAAGTATTGATAGTATTTACTAGTCCAGGAGCTTGTGCTAGATCTGTAGTAATAGATAGATTAGCAGAATCAGTTTCAAATACTAATGGCGCCAAGTTATCATTGGTCTCTTTGTAATCTACAAAGATTCTACTAAAAGCCTGCTTGGTTATGTATTCATTATTAGAATCTATTCCACTCACTTCAAATCCAACGAACAAATAATTCTGGGAATCGATAGGCATTGGAACATTAGGCTGAATATTCCATTGCATTTGTCCGTCTTTCATCACCTTCTTAATAGAGAAATACTCGTCTTCTTGCTCTAATTCTAACAAATACCCACTAATATTAAGTGACGAACCTTCTTGAACAGTTACCTTGTTAGGGTCAATAATCGGTTTGAAAGAATCTGTTTCAAAACCATAAACAGGAATATATTTATAGAACCTTCCTTGCCACTTTACCAAAGGCGTATTATCATCATCATAAGTAAAATCAGACTCCCCAATGAATGGAGATGAACTTGAGTCTCCCTCACTAAGCAACATTGGTTCCGAGCCGTCACCCTCTGCCCCATCGTTATTTCCGCTAGAGAGAGCCTTCACATATAGATAAGGTCTTAGATTCAAACTATTTTCCAACATATAATTCTTTTCTGTAGTGGTTGCATTTCCACCAGATTCGTTGTCAGTTGTAATTTGAAGTCCAAAATCTTCTACAATTTTTGAAATCGAATAAGAATTATTTGAGAATACCTTGAAAGTAGAATCGTCACCAACATCATCAGCAACAAAATCATCAAGCCTAATAGATGCAACATCAATATTGGCAGAACAGCTAACGAAAACATAATTTAATGAATCCTTGACATCTTCTTCATCAAGAATAATTTGACCATCAGCAGGATTCATATTCTGTTTGAAGAAATTATAACTTTCTAAAGTATTATCAAAGTACTTTATGTATTTATTTAAGAAAGCGTTGTATGCAGAAAGTGTAAGAGTTGCCCTATCAGCATCAAGATTGGAATTGCCCGCATTTTCCATTATGGCAACGATGTTATCAAACCCACCAGCAACAAATGCCTTTTCAATTTCATATGTTCTGTGCATTTTTGCAGAAAGTTGAATACTGCCCGCCTCATCTGTAACTACAGGTATTTTGTAAGAGTATTCTTTCTTTCCTGTGATAGGATTATCAATACCAATAGCTTCGAATCCATCACTGAATGTTTTACTTTTTGCAGGAATCAAAACACCATCTTCATTGTAGTACTTCAAGTCAATATGAGCTTTCTTCATATTCTCATTGTTTGCTTGAAGATAGAATGCATTAACAAGATTACTCTTCAAATAAACATATTGAGTATCTGTACTAATTGGCATTGTGAAATTTTTTCCTGCAATTGTAATCTTTCCAGAACTATTTCCAGAAAAATAAAGAGAATTATCAGGAATTGCAGTATCAACGACAACCTTAAGTGAAACATTGGCAATACTTGTCTTTGTTGTAATTGTAACAACACCACCAATATTGTTGCCCTTGCTATCTTTGTTTACCTTAATACTGAAGTCTTGACCCGCTTTAATCTTTTTTGGAAGATCGGCAATAATACCATTATCATTACCAGTAACGGTCAACTCCAAGTCAGTCTCAGTTGCGTCATAAGGCTCGAAGTTAATTCTTGTAACAATATCCTCAAGCGTTGTAATTGTCTTCTGAGTCAGCGAAGGATCTTCATCAAAATAAAGTTTGGTTATTTCAATAACCTTTTCCTTGAATCCACCAGTGAGTGCAACAATACCAATAGCACCGCCAGCAACAATTACGAAACTTGCCAAAACAATTGCTACGATTTTTAAAATTCTTTTAACCATTTCATTCTTCCTATTCTTTATAATTTCACAATAAAAAATGTTCAAAAATACTATTTTTAATAGTATTATGAGTAATATTCACAATAATTATAAATATTCTGTATTTTTTTGTCAAACAAATAACAAAGCAAATTATCATAATCACAAAAATAAAGGTGGAAAATCAAACATCTTCCACCTTTATTTTTACTCGGTTACAACAACCTTTATTGACGCATATTTATATTCACCAATTTCAAATTCAAAAGTATACTCACCAACAACATCTGGTTGAAATTTTGTTCCTACCAAAACACTACTGCCACCCGTGACATTATAAACTTTCAAAGTTTCTTTTACTCGATTTTTTGCCAGCACTGCTACAAAAACGATATATTTCGGATACCCACTACTTTCACTCAAAGAAATCGTGAATTTTCCATCTGAATCTGGAGCATTATCCATTCCGAAATAATTCGCTCTAATTTCTATATCATCATAAGAATACACGTTATAATCTTTTTCAAAATCAAGCTTTAAATTACCTACAATAATCGAAACTTTGATTGTGGTCTTTATTTTTTTTACAAATGTAAAATCCAAATAAGCAATTCCATCAGATTCAACTATATTTCCACCATTAATATTTTGCGACGAAAACTGCAAATTATCTTTTCCAAAACCCTCAGGCAGAGTAATTTTCAATCTATAAGTTTTATCAAATAAACAATACGTCGCTAGACTATCGTCATTTTCATAAACATCAAAATCCAATTCGTCAATAGCCTCAGTGATTTTAACCTCAAAACTTCCTACAATATATTCCTGACCCTCGCCTTTTTGATACGAGTACACGACAGTAGCAGTTCCTATTGATCCAGCCATATAATTCCCTTCTTTATCAACCGATAAAATATCCGAGTCAGTTGAGAAGAAAAAAGTATTAGCATAATATGGAACTATAGAAAAATCAAATTTACCACTTGAACCTTCGAAAATCGTACAATCTGAAACGTTCATATAAGTCACATAAACAATATCGATAACTACTACTTTAAATGACGCATATACACCATCGAATATAACAAGAACATTGGTCTCACCTTCCGAAATTCCTGTTATAAGCCCTGTTTGATAATCATAGGTTAATATTTCACTATTATACCTGACACTAGGTATTTCATTGCAACCAACATTGGTTATAATCTTATTAATGGCCGTCGAATCTTCTCGCAGATTAATTTTTATATTGTCTTTTTCTGCTACAGCATTTGTAGCATATATGATATTGGTTACAACCAATTCAACATCACAATATATTTCTGCATTTTTCTTCAGTTGAAATCTTAAAACAGTTACTCCTTCTTTTTTTGGAACAAGTGTTTTTCCCTGAACTTCAGCAATATCTGTGTTTTTAACAAACACTTGAAAATCACTCTTTGAACCAGATATTTTAACATCATCAGAATCAAAAGTATAAGTCTGACCAATATTTATAGAAAAGTTTCCGTGTACGAAAGAAATGCTTGCATTCTTGTCACAAGCAAAACCCACAAAGGAAAAGACTATTAAAATAACTACCATTAATGCTTTTTTCATTTATTTTATTTTCTCTAAAAATATCTTTTATTACACAAATAAATCTTAATGTTTTTATAATTTTATCAAACGACACAAAAAATTCAAAATAAAAAACACCAACATATTGTTGGTGCTCAATAATTAAATTATCTCTTACGGAATTGAGGAGCTTTTCTTGCTTTCTTAAGACCGTATTTCTTTCTTTCTTTAACTCTAGCATCTCTAGTCAAGAAACCAGCTTTCTTGATTTCTGCTTTCAAACTTTCATCAGCTTTTACAAGAGCTCTTGCAACAGCGTGTCTGATAGCACCAGCTTGACCAGAAAGTCCACCACCGTGAACATTTACAAGAACATCATATTTTCCGATTGTTCCAGTAACTTCGAATGGTTGGTTAGCAACAAGTTTGTATACTCCAAGAACGAAGTATTCATCAATATTTTGTTTGTTGATTGTGAATTGACCTTTTCCATTTGGAACAAGTCTTACTCTAGCAATAGAGTTCTTTCTTCTACCAGTAGCAGAAAATTCTACATTCTTGTTTGCAGGAATCTTCTTAGTAGTCTTCTTAGTAACCTTTTTCTCTTCAACTTTATCAGCCATTAGTTTCTACCTCCTCTGATTTTCAACTCAACAGGTTGTTGTGCTTGGTGAGGATGTTCGCTACCCTTATATGCTTTAAGCTTGCCGAACATTTTCTTTCCAAGAGAGTTCTTTGGAAGCATTCCTTTAACTGCTCTCTCAAGAACGAAATCACTCTTCTTCTGCATCATATCCTTGTAAGATTCTTCCTTGATTCCACCTGGATATCCAGAATGATGATAATATTTCTTATCATTTAATTTGTTTCCTGTCAAAATCATTTTGTCAGTATTGATAACGATTACATAATCGCCTGTATCAACGTGTGGAGTATAAATGGTTTTGTTTTTGCCTCTAAGAACTGCGGCAACTTGACTAGCAACTCTTCCAAGAGGAATGTTTGTTGCATCAACAATATACCACTTTCTGTCCACAGTTTCGCTTTTTGCCATAACTGTTGTTTTCATAGTTTTCTCCTAAAATTATCAAAAAATATTTAAGTAAATTTAAGAAACAACAACGGACAGGGGCTAATTGCCGATGTTACTCCAAATTTCTTGCAAATTAATTCTAATATATTTTATATACTTTGTCAACACTTTTCTACAAAAAAGTGATTATTTAATTTGTTTTTTAAAAAAATCAAATTGCCCAAAAACGAACAATCTGATTTTTCAAATAAACATATTTAGTTCTATTGAATTTACGATTTTATCAAACAAACCAAAATATTATAAATATTTTCAGTTTATATTCTAAATTTAACGACTCAATATATCTTCACTAATTTTTGTTGTTATAACGTCAAGAACTTCATCTGAAACCTCTACCCCACCAATTGAAGGCATTTCGTACTCAATGTCTTCCTCTGTCACATCTCTAATCATTGGAACATCTTTTTCGTGATCCTCAATTCTTTCTTGAACAACACCTTTCAACAATTCTCTATGATATTTATAAACATCTCTTGCAGACTTTGCATATCTTGCAGCCCAAATACTAGCAAAGGCACTAATAGCAATTCCAAAAAGCATTTCTGGTTTATCAACATCTCCAGTAAATATACCAGCAACACCTAATACCGAAGTCGCACCACTCAAAGCTGTTGCTATATCATAAAACTTCATATTTTTCTTATCATTAATCAACATATCTCTAATATATTTCAAATATGCATTTGCAGAAACACCCTTCTTATCGGTGATTTCATCAAAAGATCTTTTCGATTCTGCGTAAAGACTTTCAAATTGTTCTTTTCCAATTTCTCTTTTAGCCTTTAATTCATTCAAATAATCTTGAACCTTTATCATAATTTCCCCCATATCCCATTTTAGGATAATTCTATTTTACCATAATTCAAGACAAATTTCAATACCATTTGAAAAATTTATATCCTATTGAAATCATCAAACAAAAACGCCCACACTCACAAAAATGAAGAGAGCCTTTTGCTTTCGCAATAATAGAGCCCTCTTCAAGTCATATTAAATTATTTTTTATTCTATCAAATATAGGAAGGTTTTCCTTATATCCTTTTGGATTTAAAGGACTTGGGTGATATATAGGTATAAGCTTGTATTTTCTATTGCCCAATGTTATATCAAACTCTTTTCCAACATAATCAGCAAATTTTTTTATTTTTGTCTGCAATATCGCCTGTGTTGGACACACTCCCATAGTCAATATAATTTCACAAGGAATTTCGTTTAATTGTTCTATCAATATAGGCATACAATTCTTTGAACATTTCTCTAATCTACCCCTATCCGATATTATACACTTACAACATTCTGTAAAATAAATATCAGAAATTGATAATCCAATATTATTCAAAAGTTTCTCTAGAACTCTGCCCGTCGCTTGCAATTTTCCCGAAGTATTATAAAACGCCCGTTTACTATCTATCCAGCCATCTTTTGCAGGGCTTTCCCCTATAATAATAAAATTTGTAATTCCATATTGTAAAGAATTTTCTGTTAATTTCGGTAGTTCTCCACACAAATTGCAATTGATTATTTTATCTTGAATATTTTCCATTTCATTCTCCTATTTGATTATAACATCACTCACATATTTTTACTAAATACAATATATAGCCATACACAAGTATACCTTTGAATTCACTCAAACAATCAAACAAAAAAAGAACCTAAAAAACTTTCAAACTTTTATTTGTTTGTATAATTTCCAAAACGTTATATCAAACTTAATTCTGTTGTTGCTTTTTATGATAATAAAACAAACAAATCCCAATAACTTCTACTACCAATATTCCACACTCACATATAATTCCAAATAGCGACTTATTAAAAATATTAAACACTATAAAACAAAGGCTTCCCAAAATCCCAGCCCATCTATAAAAGACAATGGACTTTTGCCAAATAGCATACGTGTATAAGACCCCCGCAAACAAAGCAATCGCATCAAACCATCTAGCAAATGTAAATATTCCACCAACAAGAATAAGTAAAGAACAAATAATCATTGAAACTATACTATTTTTATTTCTTTTCTCATCAATAAAATACCAAATGCCTCTAATTAAACCAATACAGTTAATCAAAACACCCGTAAATGAATCTAATAAAAAATAGTTAAAAGAAAAAAACACAGCATTCAAACAAGATAATATTAAGATGAATACTTTGTTTTTCGTTAAATAAGTTAAAGCTAAGCAAATCGTAGCCAAAACTACAAAAACTTGTGAAAAAATATAATTAATAGTCCATTCCATAATAGTAGAATAACAAAATGATTTTTTTATGTCAAATTTTCAAAATAAATTTTAGTTATATCAATTCCTTGCATATTTCATCTACACAAGCGTCAATAACAACGTCCGAGACCTCATTTCCTCCAAATTTCATCAAATCAGTTTCAGATTCAACATCATTCCAACTATTATCATTAGTTTTATCTATTATATAGTGTTTCAATTTGTCTTTTGTGGTTTCAAATTCCTCACGATGCCAACTATAATTAACATGAGAAAAAATAGACAAAAGAGCACCCAATCCAATAGTGCCAATCATCTGATAAATACCATCTTCGTGATTTATAATTCCACTTGTAGCAAGTGCTACACCAAGAAACCTTGTCAAATTAGAATATTTCATTGAAAATCTAGACGAATGAAGATTCTCTAGAGCGTTAACAACATTAATATCCCTACGATCTTTTAATTTAGACGCCCTATTTTTAATAACCTTCTTAATTTTATAAAACTCTTCTTCTTCAATCAACTTTTTTACCGATTGTCTATTTCTAAATTCTTGAATAAACCCCATAATAAAACCCCATCACAAGTATATAATTTGAAATATTATAACATTACTTATTTACAATTTCAATACAAAAAAACAAATAACAGTTTATCATTATTAATATGCTTGATATCAAGTAATATAAGATCACAAACATCTATTAACTTTTCCATTTTTTTAGCAAAATCAAGATTTTCATTATAAACTATTCCAGATGTATCAATACACGTAGTCAAACCCATTTTTTTTACTTCTGAAAAAAGCTCTATCAGAAAATCAATTTGTAGTAGAGGCTCTCCTCCCGAAACTGTTATTCCATCAATATATCTTGTATATTTTGATATATCCTCAACAAGTTCTTGCACCGACATTTGAGTACCCGAGTTTATATCCCAAGTATCAGGATTGTGGCAATATAGACACCTCATTGGACACCCTTGCATAAAAATAACATACCTAATTCCTGGGCCATCAACAGTACCAAAAGTCTCGATTGAATGGACTCTTCCAAACATAAATTTCCTCCGAAAACGAAAGTTATTATATCAAAAACAATACAAACGTGTCAACCCATTCTAAACAAAATTAATTATAATCCAAATCAATTATTATAGATATTATTTATATAGTAAATATATAACAAAATTAACATATATAATTACACCAAGACACATAAGAACCAAAAGTAAAAGTAGTAAAAAAACAAAAAAGAAGGGAGGCAAGCTCTCTTCTTCTTTATTAACTTCTAAATAGTGTATCAAAGGTTGTCAATTACCTAATAACCTATTCTTTCTTACTGTTATTAGGATTTATTCGTAATTGTTTGAAGTCTTGTGAGCAAGACT
>JAFTKS010000017.1 GCA_017453125.1 Clostridia bacterium | reverse complement strand
TAATATCTACATTGATAATCTTATTACAAAAACTGCATTTCATTTTTTCTTCATCAATCATAAGAGAAAAGCTAATTTTTGAAGAATTAAAAACAATTTTACATTTTCTCATAAAAACTCCTTAGATTGTATTTTTTTGATAATTATAGCATAAATAACACAAAAAAAACAACTAATTATAAGGGTGTATTAGTTGTTTTTGCTTTTGGTTGAAATTTTTGTGAACTTTGATTTATTCAAAATCTATGTTTGATGACGAAAAAATTTTGTTATCTAGAAATTCGATAATTGTCATATCAAATCCGCGTGCCAATTGATATATGGTTCGCAAGGTGACATTTTTATTTTTTTCCCCTATTATACACATCATTGTTCCGTGTAGTATCCCTGATTTTTTCTCAAGTTTATATAGTGTCATATTTTTCTCAATTAACAACTCCGATATCCTCAAGGCTACCGCTTTACATAAATTCATATATTCTCCTAATACATTTTGTTATGTATTTATATCTACTTAAATAATATCATTGTGTAATAATAGAAATAGGTAGGTATATCTTCGTATTGTGTAAATATAATTGCTATGTTAAAATATTTATAATTTAATTATGGACCTAAATTTTTTTTGCAATCGAGGATTGGTGGAAGATTGTGAGTGGGAAAATTTTTTAGGGTTATTATGGGGTGTAATATGATTAAAGACGGCAATTATTATTTTCTTAATTTTAATGAATTAAAAGACCAATTGGTTGATGTATTCAGAGAGTATTATGATAACAATCCAGATATTGTAGAAGAGAGAATTCGAAATTGTGGTTATGTGCCATATTTGGACGAAGCGTTTATTGCAGATTACCATTGTCAATATATTGCATTATTCAAAGATGATATTGTAGATGCGTTCTTGAAAAAAATTGGAATGAAAGATGCTCCTCAGGAAGTTCGTGATTTTGTAATAGACGGAACGGGAAAAAGTAAGTTGCTAGGAGCAATTCTTGAAGGAGATAATGTTGATGGTGGTTTTTATCTTGACCAAGAATATAGAAAGAATAGATTGTTGTATAAAGAATTGGCGTCAAAATATTTTGGTGTAGACAAAGATGACCTTTCTGCACTTCAAGGACTTGCACGAAAATTAGACGATACAATGAGAGAATTTGATAATAGTTGCAAGTCTGATGTTACACGAGATATACAAAGAATTGAAATTAATAGAGTTAATCAATTGCAAGCATATCTAACTAGCGTTGCTGCCGAATATGTTGGAGTATCGGACAAAGATGAAGACTTACTCGGAAAACCAGAATTTGATTGGATTGATGCTGAGAATTTGGACTCAAAATATGTCTTGTATGGTAGTGCAATTGACGAACCAGGATTGATAGCTAGTTTTACAACACAAGCAGAACAAGCAATGAATATTAGTCTAGAAAATAGAATTAGTATTCTCAAGAATAGACTAAAGTATTATGTTGTGCAATTGAATGCTGAGAATGGTATGATGCTTGTTTCCAAACAAGAATTATTCCAAGGCAAGAAAGTCAAAGACCAAGAAGACTTTGCCGAAAGATTGTCTGCACAAATAGATGCTTTTGAGATAGCTTGCCCTGATTATGTTGTTACAAGAGATTTTGCAGATGCGATTGAAGAATTGCGAGCACAATATGCAAGAGATGTGTATACTGGTTGTAGGTTTGCAAAGAATATCAATAGAAGAATCAATGGTTATGTACACGCAATCGAAGGTGGTGAGGTAGAAGATTTCTTGACACTTATGAGTTATACTGCTATGAACAAAGATATGCCTACCAATGATATATACTTCAATGAAAGTGAGTACTATGATGCAGATTCGCTTTTGAGTAATCTTATTCACGAGGTTAATCACGCAGTGAGTCACGGGCCAGCAATCCCAACTGAAGAAAAAGATGTTTATGAAGTAAGATATGGTATAAGAAAGTTGTATACAAAACTTGACAAAGATGCCGAGACTATGACTAAGGCTTTTGATAAAAACGAAAGCGTTATGAAAGTTGAAGAGAATATAAACGAAAGAATTTCAAAGGATATCTTGAAGAAGTTTCTTGAAAAATATCCAAACCCATTTGAAGATAGTGATTTTCAATTCAATGGCAAAAAGGAATTTGTATGTCTTTATGATTATTGGAATTTTCTTACAGAAGATTTCTATCAGGCATTCATTGAGGTTATCAAAGAACACAGAATCAATTCTGAATATGATATGTTTTTCAAAGAGGGTGTAATGCCAACTGGAAAAATAAAAACTATGATGAATTATATTAGTAAAGTTTATAGAAGAACTTTCAACAAAGCAGAAATTTCTAAATCGGGTGTTGTTGATTATGAAAAAGTAGTAGAATTAGGAAAACTTATCAGTGCTTTTGAAACAGAAATAATGCCAAAGCTTAGAGAATTGGAAATAGACTTGGAGTGTTTTAAAAATAAAGGTGAAAATTTCAAAACACTACCAATCAAAACTAGACAAAGACTTGAACAAATCTCTTCGTCTGCAAAGAAGATATTTGATGAAATATTGGAAGACTACAAAAAGTATGTTGAGCAAAGACACAAAAGAGAACTTGAAGAAAATGGTATTAGTGTAGAGAACGAAAATCTTGTAGAGGTTGAAGAGGAAGAAAATGCACAATTAGAACAAGAGACTCAACAACTTGTAGAACATATCAAAAACAAAGTTAAGTTTGTTGAAGAGAATTCTGATGATGTCGAAAAACAATCTGGTACTGATAGTGGTGTTGTATCTGAGTTTGAATTGGAAAGTGAAATATAATGCTAATAAAACAACTACTTTAATTGGGAAAATCTCAATAAAGTAGTTATTTTTGTTGTAAAAGAATAATTAAATGTGTTAAAATTATAAGGAAAGTAGAGTTGATATTGTGTTTACTATTGACTCAAAGATTTTTTTGGATTACAAATAATTAGTTGTAGTGATTTTCGGAGTGATGATTTATACATCAAAATTGCAAGTAATTCAAATGTACAAAAGTAAGAAAAATAGAGGTTGAGAAAATGAAAATTATTTGTGATGGTGCAGACTTATCTGATGCAGTTCTAAAGGTTAGCAAAGGAACTAGTAACAAAACTACAAATCCAATCCTTGAAGGAATCAAGGTTGTTGCAGAGGAAGACTTTGTAACACTTAGTGCAACAGACCTAGAATTGTCTATTGAGAAGACTATCAGAGGAATGGTTCAGATTGAAGGAGAAATGGTTGTTCCTGGAAAGTTCTTCTGTGAATATATCAAGAAACTCAATAACGAACAAATTGAACTTAATGTAGATGAGAAGAATTTGCTTTCTATCAAGTACACAGATAGTGTTGGAAAAATTCAATGTCTTAATGCTGTTGAGTTCCCTAGAATTGCTCAAGTGGAAGATAGTTCATATTTCGAAATGAAAGAGAAAGACCTAAAGAGTCTTATTGCAAAGTCTATCTATGCTGTTGCTACCGAAGATGTTCGTCCAATTCTTAAGGGTGTCAAACTTGAAATTACCAACGAACAAGTAACTGCTGTGGCTCTTGATGGATACAGACTTGCTGTTGTTAAAAAACCAGTTGTATCTACCAATGCAGAATTCAGTTGTATTGTGCCTGCTAGGTCTTTAAATGAGATAAGCAAACTTCTAGGTGATGAAGACAAGATAATCAAGGTTAATGTTGGAAGAAACTTCCTTATGGTTGATATTGATAATACAAAACTCACTACTCGTCTTCTTGAGGGTGACTTCATTAATTATAATCAAATCATTCCAAGTGATTTCAGTACTAATGTTGTTCTAAACAAAGACCAATTACTTGATGCTCTTGAGAGAGCAAGTCTACTTAGTAGAGTTGATAGAAATAATCTTGTTAAGTTTGAAATATCTGACAAGGTAATGATTCTATCGTCTAAGTCTGAAATTGGAGATATCAAAGAGAATATTACAATTTCTTTGAAAGGAAATGACCTTACAATTGCTTTCAATGCAAGATATTTCACTGAGGCACTTAGAGCAATTACAGATGAGTTCTTGCAACTCAAGTTCACATCGGCTGTTTCCCCTTGTATTATTACTTCAAATGATTCCGATGAATTCTTGTATTTGATTCTTCCTGTAAGAATTATGAACTAGTTCTTGGAAAGAATTTAAAAATCAATTATAAAAAACAACAAATATTTTTGAATGTTAATTTTGCAAAGATGCAATAATTAATGAAAATGGGAGAATGTTATGAGTAAATATGTGTTTGTTACGGGTGGAGTTGTTTCTTCTCTTGGAAAAGGAATTACTGCTGCAAGTTTGGGAAGATTACTTATAGAGCGTGGGCTCAGAGTAACTATTCAGAAACTTGATCCATATATCAACGTTGATCCAGGGACTATGAACCCTGCTCAACACGGTGAGGTTTTTGTAACCGAGGACGGAATTGAAACCGACCTTGATATTGGACACTACGAGAGATTCTTGGATAAAAACTTTGACAAGAATTGCAATTACACTAGTGGAAAAATTTACTCTAATATTATCGCCAAAGAAAGAAAGGGCGAGTATTTGGGTGCAACTATTCAGGTAGTGCCTCACGTGACTAGCGAAATCAAGGCTATGATGAGAAATTGTGACAGCCCAGACATTGATGTTGTTATAGTTGAAGTTGGTGGAACTGTTGGAGATATGGAAGGAATGGCTTTCCTTGAGGCTATTAGACAATTTGAGAGAGAACTCAAAGAAGGAAATTATTGTCATATCCACTGCACTCTTGTTCCTTATCTTGAATGTGCTGGAGAGGTAAAAACAAAACCTACTCAACATAGTGTCAAAGAACTAACATCAATGGGGCTAAATCCTGATATTGTTGTTTGTAGAACGGGAAAAAATGTAGAACTTACTCCTCAACAAAAGAAAAAGATTGCAATGTTCTGCAATCTTGAAAGTGATGCTCACGTTATTCATAATCCTGATTGTGAGACTATATACGAAGTTCCTAGCGTTATTAGCAAACAAGGTCTTGATAGAATTGTCTGTGATATACTCAAACTTGATGCGGGTGAACTTGACCTTAGCAAATGGCAAGAGATGGCTAGTCTATATGTGTCTGACCTGCCTACTGTTAATATTGCCATTGTTGGTAAATATACAGAAGTTCTTGATAGTTATATATCTGTAATCGAGGCAATCAAACACGCTGCTATCAGTAATAAATATAGAGCAAAAATATCTATTGTTTCTAGCGAAGATATAGAAATGATGGGTGCTAAAGATATACTCAAAAACTTCGATGGTGTTGTTGTACCTGGCGGATTTGGTTCAAGAGGAATCGAGGGAAAAATATCTACTGCTCAGTATTGTAGAGAATCAAAAGTTCCATATCTAGGCTTGTGTCTTGGAATGCAGATTGCAGTTATTGAATTTGCAAGAAATGTAGTTGGTTTGGGTGGAGCAAATAGCACAGAGTTTGAAGAAAATACCCAACACCCTGTAATTGATATAATGCCAGAACAGAGAGATATTGAAGACAAGGGTGCAACAATGAGACTGGGAGCGTATAATTGTCATCTAGAAGACAATTCTCTTGCTAGAAGACTATATGGTATGCCTGATATCAAAGAAAGACATAGACATAGATACGAATTTAATAATGAATATAGAGAGAGGTTTGCTCGTGCAGGAATGACATTCTCAGGAATTAATCCAGAGAAAGATCTTGTGGAAATTGTTGAATATGAAGACCACCCATTCTTCATTGCAAGTCAATTCCACCCAGAATTCAAGTCTAGACCAAATAAACCTCATCCATTATTTGTAGGACTAATAAGACAAGCAATTGCTAGTAAACCCAAAAGATAAAAAAAGATAAATAAGTGGTGTTCACAATATAGTGAATGCCATTTTTTTTATCTTCTTTCTATAAAAGTATTCTAATTAATATTATAATAATCAGGTGTAATGGATATGACAAATAAAATATATGTTTGATAATTTTGTTGCTATGTATTTTTGGGTTGTAAAAGATAAGAAAAGCAGTAGCAAGAATGGAAAATAATTGTATTAAATAATCCATTGAAGTCGAGTGTGCAATAAATATTGTTTCTAGAACAAACCCAATTGTAAACATTATGAATAAGATATATTTCAGTATTGGTTTTTCTCTAAAAATATAAAATATTACAGGCAACAATATTCCGTAAATTCTATAAGAAATACCAAATAAACTAAGTGGCCAAAGAATTAGAATTGTCAATATAAATATGATTAAAAAAATTATTTTTAAAAAAGTTGTTTTTGTTGTGCAAAATAAATCCCAAATAAATAATAGAATTACAGAAAGTACAAATGTATATAGTATATTTAATCCATCAAAAACAAAGTAATACGGGATTTGAGAAACAAGAGCGAATATTGCAAGTCTTAGTAAATATTTGAATCTATCTTTTGTATAATAAAAACCCTCGGCAATAAAAAATGCAAAAATAGGAAAAGAAAATCTGCCTATAATTTGCAATATAATTATACCTGGGAAAAATACTTTTCCTATATGGTCTAGTAGCATTGTAAATAGTGCTATTAATTTTAGAATATCTCTACTTAATACTTTATATTTCATTATCTAATCTTTTTGTTTTTAATTGTTTAGTTCAAGTGCTTGGGATAGGTTGTTTATGAACTTGTCTTTGGTCATAAACATCATTAGAAATTTTTTGATTTCTGCATCTAGCATTGATGAGGGGTCTGTGATATTTTCGTTTGTACTGATTTCGGCTAACATTACATTAATCATTGCATTAATCATAGAAATGGTAGACTTTAAAATTATTTGAGCGTCTTGATTATTCTCTGTTAATGTCTGAGTTGTGGTGTTGTCGTCATTCGAAATTGCAACTATGATGTCTTTCTCAAGGCGTTGTCTATCGCTAGAGGGTTCAAGTTTATTTGTGCCCAAAAGATAGTCAACAGATATCTCTTTGGCGATGGTAATGATGCGTTCTTTTTCGGTAGATGAAATCTCCATAGGGATTCCTCCGTATATTTTTTAATTAACATTATTTTAGCATATTGCAAACAAAACAATCAAGCGACAATGAATATGTTTTGTTTTGAATATATGATTTTTTTGTTTGTAAAATCAGACAAAAGAAATAATACATATTATTTTGAAGTAATAAAAACTCTAATTGGTATTGATTTTGTCTAAGATTATTGTTAGAATACTAGTATGGAAAATAATGATAAAGAATTAAATTTGCAAAGAAAAATATATGATTTGGATGCGGGACAACTTTTGTATTCTCGTAGTTCTTTGGACGATGATATAAAAAGTGGTCAAGAATTAAACATCAGTGTTGTATTCAAAGATGCACTATTGTTCAATGAAAAGATTGAAAAGTTGATAAGAAAACTTCAGGGTTCAAATATACAAATAATTAGCATTGAATTTTCGTCCGACCAAGGATATATTTATGATGAAAAACAGGTTGAAAAATTAGTTGAAATTAGCAAGTATTGTTCCGAAAAAAATATTTATTTTGGACTTGACTTGAATGGTGAAACAAGTGGCTTTGAAAACTTTTCAATTGCAAGAAAAGAGGTTGAGGATTTTGCACAAAAAGTCAACTCGATGACTATTGAAGAGAATGGAAAACAAGTACACCTATCCCCTTTTGAAAAGTTTGTTATTTGTTATAGGTTTGCAAGCAGTCGAGTATATAAGCGTGCTGAAGATTTCTGGGATAATTCTATGAGAAACTGGATGGGTCTTCTTTCTACAGATAATGCTATATGTTCGGGATTTGCCTCTCTACTAAAGTGTCTGTGTGATAGAGTTTTTGACAAAGATGAATTGCAGTGTTTTGAACAAAGTTCAAATATATATAATAAGAAAAATGAATATTTGGGTTCTCACGAAAATAATTTGGTTTTTATCAAAGACCCAAAATATCAACTTGACGGAATGTATTATAGCGATGCTTGTTGGGGCGCACAGCACGAAAAAAATGGTTTTGATTCCACATTTGAGTATTGTTTGTTCCCTATTTCTAGACTCGTTAAAGATGAGTCTTGTAATTATCAGTTTGAAAATGGTTTGTTTTTCTATACAATGCTTGGAGATGGAGTAACTTACGTTGAAGATGGAATAGGTAAGCCTCAGCATAATCACCCTGCAATCAAGGCTCTTTTTGAAAAGTTTGGTTTAAAAACAGAAGAAGAGATTAGACAAGGGATAGATATTGCTAAGATTGTAGCAGACGAGCGAGCAAAAGCGGATAAACATAATAAGTCTGTAACTAAAACAGTTGGCAATTACGTTGATTACTTTTTTGAAAAAAATAACATAAGTGAGTTGGCGACATTGCCTATTGCTTGTGTGTATCCAAGAATTGCAAAACAGCAATTGCCATACTTGGAAAAAGTGGAATCGATTATGACTAGCGCAAAGATGGATTCTTTGAATGATGACTTTGTTGAATTTCTAAAAGAATATGCGGATTTTTACAAAGCACACAAACAAGAAATTGATGTATTGGATTATGCCTTGAAACTGAACATTTTCAATTATGCTGGTTCAATAAAATATGCAGTTAAAAAAGCGGTAGAAAAGAACGAAAAAACATACTTTTCTGAGATGGAAAAAAAAGAAGAATTGTATAAGAAAATTTTAGCATTATTCAAAGAACAGAAAGAAAAATTAATACAGGAACACGAAGGGTATCTGATACCTCAAGAAATACCCCTTCAAGACTTTGAAAGAGTATTTGAAATTGTTGCACAGTTTGAAGGGAAAACAAATAAGTCCGAACAAGCAGATTTTGCACAGAAGAAGGTCGGACAAATGCAGAAACTTGTGAAAGATGATTTTGGAATGGATTTAGATAATGTTTCTCAAAGTGAAATGGCAGAATAAAAAAATAGTCTCACATTTTGTGAGATTATTTTTTGTCTGTAAATATTAATTTTTTAAAATACAATCAACTTTATTAACTTAAAAGTAAAACGATTCCTATCACAATAGTAACAAGCAAGATGAGAATACCACAAAATGTAAAGGTAAACTTTGCAGTTTTTTTAATGGTTTTCATTGCGCTTTGTCTTAAAGCGGATATTTCTTGATTTATTTCATTAATGTCTTCTTTTTTGAAGTGTTGTGTTATCCAATGTTTGTTATAAAATTTATCATTTTTATCCCAAGAATAAGACCATTCAATAGATGCATGCTTTAGCCCGTTATGTGTTGAATATTGATTATAATAATCAAAAAATATTACAAAAAATGATAATATATCTTTAAATTGTTTATACTCATCAAGCAAGTAAATATAATAATAATCATTATTGTTAAGACCTGTTAGTGGTTTTACAATTTCTGCAATTTGTAACTCGTCTTGATATATCATTAGATGTCTAGTTGTTCCTACTGATTTATCATAACATATAAATTGTGAATTGTTGTAATCAATAATAAATTTAGTGTCTAGAATATCATCGTGAAGTCTGTAAAACTGCCCAACCTCATTTTTGTCTTTATCATAAATTCTATAGATGTTAGTTTTTTGCTTTCCAGTAGAAATCCACTTTAGAAATTTTGTAATATCAAGAGCATTTTCCTCAATATTATATGCTGATGAAAATATCACTGATTCATATGTGTCTCTTAGTATACACCATCTAATGATGTTGTCATTAGATGGTGTTTGTGTTTCTAGCCAAGGAGACCCCGCAATATATTCTAATATATTATCGCTTGTAATTTCATACTTGTTTTTTCCAGAAGTGGCTACTTGTCTAATTTTTAATATCATAATAATTTTTCCTGTTTGTAATTAAATTATTACTTCCAAAGAGATATTTGTTTTATGAAATTATTTTTCACTAGTTTTAAACTGCTTGGGCTTTGTGAGATTATTTTTTGTCTGTAAATATTAATTTTTTAAATAAAATCAACTTTTGAAATATTGTTTTTCATTTTTGTCTTACTTAGAATTGAAGAAAGTATTATATCAAAACAACTGCTGAGTCGGGTGGCACTATTATATTGCCGTCAACGTATTCTCCTGTGAAGAAATTGCACATTCGTCTAGTTGTAATAAACTCAAAGTCGTTGTCGCTACGATTGACTGCAACAATCACTTTCTCATCGTCTTTGATTCTTTCAAATAATACTACCGAATCTTCGGCATATCTTATGAACATATCGCCATCTACAAGAACGGGATTGTTTCTTAGGTTTCCAAGTTTTTGATACCATTCCACTAGGTCAATATCTTCTTTTCCCCAAGGGTATGTTGCTCTACAATATGGGTCACGATTGCCTTCAAGTCCTGCCTCGTCTCCGTAATATACTGTAGGAATACCTACAACTGTATATTGAAGAATGGTAGCCAGTTTGAGGAGTTTTTTGCCTAATTCTTTTTCTTCTTGACTTAGTCTGAAATCTGCGTCATAAGAATATCTATCACTGCTGAAGTCTGCGCCTAAGAAAGTCAAGGCTCTCTGGGTGTCGTGAGTGTCGAGAATATTCATAAGGTTGTCTCTTATAGACTTTGGGTATTGGTCAAGCATAAGATTGACAATATTTACGAAAGGTTGTTCGTTGCGATATTTGATGAATTCAAGTATTGCATTTTTTATAGGATAGTTTGTAACACTATCCAAGTTTCCGCCTAAGAAATATTCTTTTCTTTCGTCATAAGAAATTTTTGACGATGCGTCTTCCCAAACTTCGCCTACAATCAATGCTTTTGGTTTAACTGTTCTTACAGCATTGCCAATGGCATACAAAAAGTTGTTTGTGAGTTCGTCTGCAACATCTAGTCTTAGTCCGTCAATGCCGTATCTCATATATTTATTGATAATTCCGTTTTTGCCAGATATATAGTCAAAAAATCCTGAGTTCTCGTTTGTTTGTGGAAGAGTTTTTATTCCCCACCAAGACGAGTACTCGTCGGGATATTCAGAAAAGTCGTACCAAGAATAATACTTTGAGTTTTGGCTTTGGTATGCCCCAATAGTTTTGTATCTACCTTCTTTATTGAAATATACACTATCTGAGCCTGTATGATTGAATACTCCATCAATAATTATATTGATATGACGTCTCTTGCATTCTTTGATGAGTGATTTTAGCCCGTCTAAACCACCAAACATACTCTCGACAGTAGAGTAGTCGCCGACATCGTATTTGTGGCTGGAATTGGCCTCAAAAATTGGCGACAGATATATTGTTGATACGTTTAAGTCTTTTAGATAGTCTAGTTTGCTAATAATTCCGTCAAAATTCCCGCCATAGCAATTGACATTACATCTCTCGCCCTTGGAATTGAATTCAAGGCCTGGAAGTTTGTTCCAGTCGGACATAAGTTTCAAGCCATCTCTTGGAGTGACGTCTCCGACTCTGCAAAAGCGGTCAACAAATATGTGATAAATGATTCCTTGTTTGAAACTTTTGTCTGTTTCTGATTCGCTACGAATAACAAGTTGCAAGTAGTCGCTATTATCATAAGAGGGTACTGCGTCCAAAGAACTACTTCTGATTAGTTTGGTGTAATTGTCTTGATATCTTACTTCAAAGTGATACCAATAGAATCCCTCACTTACAAATATTGTTCGAAATTCATAATGGATATATCTTTCGTCTGCAAAAAGCCTATGCATTTTGTAATACTTATCTTCTGCACCGTCTTTGTGCATAACAAAGAAAACCTCAGTAGGATGAGTAAACTTGCTTACCTTCAAGGTGTATGTTACTTCTTGACCTTTGACAATAGCACCTTTGGGGCTTTTATTGTTGATGGGATTGAAAATATAATTTTCCATTATTCCTCATTCGTTGCGAAAGTCATATTTCATTAAATTTGAAATATGGTTTCTATAATTTTGATTGAAAAATTTTAAATAATGTTTGTGGTTTACTTAACTGGTTTTAAGTCCCAGATATTATTTGCATAATCTTTGATACTTCTATCTGCTGCGAAGAATCCTGCTTTTGCAATATTAACAAGACACATTCTGTTCCACTCAATAGGGTTTCTATAAACCTTATCCATTTCTTCGTGTTTTGCAATATAACTTTCAAGGTCGATAAGGCACATATATGGGTCTGGTCTCTGTCCTTCGATTAGATAGTTGGCTATGTCCTTGAATGACTCGCCATCAAAACCAACCTTCAACATCTCTATAATATTATGAATTTTCTTGTTGCTTTCGTATAGAGCTTTTGGATTGTATCCTTTTTTCCATTCGATATCTACCTCATCAGAACTTAGTCCGAATATGAAGATATTATCATCTCCAACACAATCGCACATTTCTACGTTTGCGCCATCATAAGTACCAAGAGTAAGGGCTCCATTAATCATAAATTTCATATTACCAGTACCGCTCGCCTCTTTGCCTGCTAGGCTTATTTGTTCGCTTACGTCTGTTGCTGGAATGATTCTTTCTGCTAGGCTTACGTTATAGTTTTCCAAGAATACCACCTTTAATTTGGCGGAAACTTGTGGGTTTTTGTCAATTTCTTGAGATAATTTGCAAATTAACTTGATTATGCGTTTTGCCATATAGTATTTTGGTGCGGATTTTCCACCGAAGAAAAATACTTGTGGGGTTACATCTAGGTCGGGATTCTCAAGTAATTGACTATATAGGTGAATTATTTTCAAGACATTGAGAAGTTGACGTTTGTATTCGTGAATACGTTTGACGTGAACGTCAAATCTGAATGATGGGTCAATTTCAACACCTTGAGTTTTCTTGAGGTATTTTGCAAATTCTTCTTTGTTCTTTTGTTTGATTTTGGCTAGTTTGCCAAGAACGTTTTTGTCGTTTTCGTATTTCAAGAATTTCTCTAATTCGTTTGGTTTAAGGTAAAAGTTTGAACCAATTGTATTGCATAGCAAATCGTCGAGGGCTTTGTTTGATTGAGAAAGCCATCTACGATGAGCGATACCATTTGTAACATTGGTAAATTTGTCTTCGTATAGAGTTGCGAAATTTTTGAACAAATCTGTTCTTATAATTTCGCTATGGAGTCTACTAACACCATTGACTTTGTGAGAGGCAACAACAGATAGGTTTGCCATACGAACTTGCCCGCCAGAAATGATAGACATTTTTTCTATTGTTTGCAAATCAAATTCGTCTTGATGGTTGTCGAACAAATCTTTTGTAAATCTTCTATTGATTTCTTTGACAATCTGATAGATTCTAGGAAGAGTTGTTTTGAAAAGGTTTTCGTCCCATTTCTCTAGTGCTTCCATAAGAACTGTATGGTTGGTATAACCAATTGTTTTTGTTACAACGTCCCAAGCGTGATCCCAACTATAACCGTGGTCGTCCATAAGGATTCTCATTAGTTCTGGAATTGATAGTGCTGGGTGTGTGTCGTTGATATGGAGTGCAATCATATCTGGAAGAGTACTGAGTTTTTTGTATCTTTTGATATGAGTATTAACTATATTTTGAAGTGCAGCAGATACTAGGAAATATTGTTGTTCAAGTCGTAGAGTTTTTCCTTCTGTATGGTCATCTGCTGGATACAAGACTTTGCTAATCATTTCGATTTTGCTAGCATCGGCAACTGCTTGAACGTATGCGCCTTGGCTAAAACTATTTAGGTCAAATTGATTGATACTTTTTGCTTCCCAAAGTCTTAGGACGGAAACGCCTTCGCTATCATAGCCCGAAAGAATCATATCGTATGGAATGGCTTGCACTTCTGTATATCCAGAATATTCTGGAATGAGTCTACCATTGACCATATTTTCTTTGACAGAGCCACCGAATTTTACAATTACCGATTTGCTAGTTCTGCGTTGCAACCAAATATCGCCTGTATGTCGCCAAGAATCAGTTAGTTCTATTTGTTCGCCATCAACAATTTTTTGTTTGAATAGTCCGTATTCATATAGAATACTATGACCCATTGATGGAAGATTGAGGGTAGCAAAACTATCCATAAAACAAGCGGCAAGCCTACCAAGACCACCATTTCCAAGTCCTGCGTCGCATTCTACTTCGTATATATCATCAATATCGATATTGAAAGATTTGAGAACTTGTGCAAAAACCTCGTCCATTTTAAGATTGAATAAAGTGGACTTTAAGTTTCTGCCTAGCAAAAATTCCATACACAGATAATGTACTCTTTTTGCTCCGCTCTTTGCAACTTTGCTATGAAATTTTTCTCTCTTTTCAAGAAGGATATCGTGAGCAATTCTAGAAAGAGCCTTGTATATTTCGTCTTTCTTTGCGTCTTTGATACCAATCTCGGAGTATTTAAATAAATAATCTTCAAGTAGGCTTTGCGCCTTCTGAGGTGTTAGTTGTGTTTTCATTATCTTTCCGTTTTTTAAAAAATATTTTGAATTTGTCCAAAAGACATATTCCCTTTTGGCAAAGTTGCTTGAAGGAAATATATCTTTTGACAGATTTTTTATTTAAGTGATTTATACAAGTTGATATAATCTTTTGCAGGATTATTCCAAGTGAAGTCTGTAGTCATACAAATCTTCATTTTTTCTTTCCATTCGGACTTGTTGCCATAGTCTCTGATTGCTCTATTGATTTGATATAATAAGTCGTTTGGATTGTAGTTAGTGAATGTATAACCATTTCCACCGCCTTCGCAACCGAAGTCTTTGATTGTGTCTTTTAGACCGCCAACCTCTCTAACGATTGGAACGCTACCATAACGAGATGCAATCATTTGGCTAATTCCGCAAGGTTCTATCTTGCTAGGCATTAGGAATATATCACTTGCACCATAAGCTTTTCTTGCAAGTTCAATGCTGTATTTATCAACAAATGCTCTAACTTTGGTTGGGTATTTGTTTTCCAAATACTTGTAGTAATCAATATATCTTTGGTCGCCTGTTCCAACAACTACAAGTTGAACGTCTTCTTGAAGAACTTGTTCAATAATCTTGGATACAAGGTCAAGACCTTTGTGGCTAACAAGACGAGAAACTATAGCAATCATTGGAGTATCGCCGTCTACAGGAAGACCCATTTCGTCTTGCCACAATTTCTTGTTGAGAACTTTCTCTTCTATACAGCCAAGGTCATAGTTCTTGAATAAACAAGTATCGGTTGCTGGGTTGTAGAAGTCGTAGTCGATACCATTGATAATACCGCTAAGTTTGTATTCGTTTCTAATAATGATATGATGAAGTCCTCTAGAACAATATGGTTGTTTTAGGTTATCACAATAACTTCTAGAAACGGTAGTCAATCTATCACAATATTGGATAGCAGATTTTGTAAGGTTGATATCTTTGTTGTATTCCATTTCGTTACGGAATCTATTGTCTATACCGAATAGGTCTTTTAGATTTTCCATACCGAATACACCTTGATATTCTACATTATGAATTGTGTATACGTTTTTGATTTTGTAGTATCTGAAGTCAGACCAGTTGCAAGTTTTGATATAAGCACTAACTAGGCTACTTTGCCAATCGTTGCAATGAACAACGTCTGGGAAGAAGTTGAGATGAGGAAGTGCCTCGACAACTGCTTTGCTGAAATATGCGAATCTTTCGCCATCATCATAGTATCCGTATAGTTTGTCACGTTTGAAATATCTTTCGTTATCGACAAAGTAATATGTAACGCCATCTTTGAAATATCTGAATAATCCACAGTATTCTTGTCTCCAAGATAGGTGAACGGTGAAGTTTCCTAGATACTCGAATTTGTCTCTATATTCATTTTTGATATTGCCATATAGTGGAAGAATTACTCTGATATCAACGCTACCTTCTTGTGCAATTGCTTTTGGAAGACTTCCAGCAACGTCGCCAAGTCCGCCACTAGCAATGAATGGTTGACATTCGCTCGCAACATATAGAACTTTGATATCGGGTTCTTGTTTTTGAGCAGGTTTCTTCTGGATTCCCATAAGGGTATAAATTGCCTCGATTTCTTCTTCGGCAACCTCTTTTGGTTCTTCCTCTTTGTCAAGGATTGAACTTGAAGGAACTGCGTTTCCGATATTTTTGAAGAAATTGATGTCGCCAACTTCTTTGACATTGCTTGGCTCGTTGTATATAGTCATATACTCGTCTGCAATTGCAGATTTTTTCTCGTTGTCTTCTGTGCTACCATAGAAGTAAACATCTTTTGCAGGTTCTGGTTCTTCCTCGCTCTTCTCTTGATATTCAAGGTCGGATTCGTTGAGGGCGATGTCTTTGCCAAGTAAATTGAATTCATCGAATTTTTCTGGGTCAACAGGTTCTGCTTTGCTACCAACTTCGCCTTCTTCAATTGCAGAAATTGTTTCTTCTACTTGAGGTTGTTGTGTTTCTTCTGCCTCTTTGAGAGACTCTTCTTCGTCTTCTGCAATTTCTTGAGTCAAGTGTGCAATCATTTCTTCAGCAACGCTTTCGGCTTTTTCTTCGTCAACTTCTGGAGTTGGTTCTTTCTCGGCAAAGAAGTCTTTGCTTTCGGTTTTGATATTATTTCCTTTCAATTCATTGATAAGGTTTTCTTGAAGTCTAGCCATTTCGTTGTAGAACTCCTCTTTTGAAATTGTGTCGTCTTTCTCTTCGACTTTCTCAACAATTTCTTCTTTTTCTTCTTTTTCTTCGTCCTCGTCTTTGATTTCATTTCCGAATAAATCCCATTTCTTTTCTGGTGTGGTATTCATAACAAATATGCTATCTTCTTCGTCATTGAATACGTCACCTTTTTGCATTGGACGAATTGTATTTTCATAAATTCTTTCGTTGTTTACAACCGATTCAAAATGCGAATCGTAATCATTGTCAGAAGTATTTTCTTCTGTTGTATTTGATTGTTCTTCAATTGTTTCTTGTTGTTCTTCAATTGTTTCTTGTTGTTCTTCTTGAGGTTCTTCTTGAGAGTCTTCTACACTTTCAGAAGTTTCGTTTGTGATAGTTTCTTCTGTATTCTGAGAAGTGCTTTCTTCTGGAATATTGCTACTCAAAATATAATCGGAAACGTCAGAATTCTCGTCAGACAAATCGTATATATTTTCTTTCTGTTCGCTTGTTTCTGTATTGTTGATTTCTTGAGATTCGTCTTCAGGCTCGTCATCAATTATATTGTATACAGGTGTTGTGTTCTCTTCAGTAGTAACTTCTTCGGGAGCGATTTCTTCAGTTGTATTTTCTTCCTCAGAAGGAGTGTTTGTTTCTTCTGCATATTCAACAGTTTCATTGAATGCAGAAGTTTCTTCATTGATTTCTTCTTGTGGTTGATATTCTGCAACTGTATCTTCGTCATCATCGTCTGTAATTGTATAATGAGGAGCAGTGTCACTACTATTGTTAGTTTCTTCTTGGCTAACTTCAGTATTATTAGTCAAGGTTTCTTCTTCGGTTGACTCAATTTCAGTGTTTTCTTGTTCTGAAGTTGTGTCTTCAATTATATCTGAAGATTCTGCGGTTTGCTCTGTAGGTTCTTCGGAAGAAGTTTCCTCATTTGTTTCTTCAGTTGCTTGTTCTTCTGATGCAACTGTTTCTGTTGTATTTTCCTCAGTATCTTCAGTTGAAGATTCTTCTGAGTTGTTGTTGAATCTTATGATAAAGTCGCCATCTTCGTCTTCATCAATTATGGAATAATTCACAGGTTGTTCTTCAACCTTTTCTTCCTCGGTCTCTTCCGAAGTATTTTCTTCGGCTACAGACTCTTCTGAAATATTATCTTGCTCAGTTGAGTCGTCTTCATTTGATTCTTCTTGAGTAGACTCTGTTTGCATATCCGAAGTTGTTTCTTGTTCTTCAATTTCTTGATTCTCTTCTGTGTCGCTAGGAATTTCTGCAGGAGTGCGGTCAATATATTCCACAACTTCCTTCTTCTCTTCTTCTGCGTCAGTCATAACAAAGTTATCTCCAACAACCTCTTGTTTTTCTTCGGTTGCTGATTCTTCTTGAGTAGATTCTTCGGTTGAGTTTGTATTGTTTTCTTCCTCATTAACTTCCTCTTGACTTTCTTCTTCAAGAGTGCCACCCCAAACTTTTGCATAGTCTTCTCTGCTCATTGGTTGTTCTTCGGTGTTTTGCTCCGAACTATCTTCTTGAGATTCTTCTGCATTAGTATCAGATTTGTTTTCTTCAGCCTCGTGTGCTTTTTTATTAAACAATAAGTCAGAAAGAATGTTCTTGATATTTTCTTCTTTTGAGTTGGTTTTCTCAGTAGTTTCGTTAGAAGAAATTTCTTCTTGATTTTCTGTTGGTTGAGTATTTTCTTTCTCAGCAACTTCGTTGTTTTCTTCTTGTACTTCTTCAGTTTCTTGTGGTTCTTGCTCAGGTGTTTCTGGAACTATGTTTTCTTGTTCTTCGGTTGTTGGTTGTTCGTCTTGAACTACGTTTGTTTCTTCAGCTACATCTGGGTTTGTATTTGTAGTGTCTTGAGACTCTTCTACTGGTTCGCCCATAAGTTCGGCTCTAGTTGTCATTTCTCCACCAAAGATTGATGCATAATCCACAGCCTCGTCTTCTTGTTTTGGAGAAGGTGTGTCATAGATTTCTTCTTCGGCGTTGTATTTATTGATTTTTTCTTGTTTGCGACGATAGTATTCGGCAATCTTTTTGTCCAAATCTTTGTTGCCTGTTTCAAGTTCAAAAGTAGAATCTTGAGCAGTCTTTTCGGTTCTTGCAACCGATGGGTTGTTTTTCTTGGATTCAAGGGTTGCTTTGATTTTATTAAGTTCGTTATTAAGTTCTGCATTTTTCTCAGCAACGTTGATTTCTTTTTGTTCGTCTGGTTCTTCGTCAGCAGGAGTTTCTTCTGGTTGTGGTGTTAGGAATGAACCTGTGAATAATTGCTCGTATTCTTGTTGCTCTTTTGAGATTTCTGCATTGATTTTCTGAGCCTCGCGTTTTGCTCTAATTTCTTTTAGGCTAGATTGAGCCTCGTCAAGACTAGTGTCTTCGTTCATATATTCGGAAATATCTGTTCCACCACTGAAAAGAGAGTTCTGAAGTGCCTCATAAAGTTGTGCGTTCTTTGGGTCAGGAGTTGTGGACGCAGAAATAGTTGGCGGAGGTGTTTTTGCAGGTTTTGTTGCAGGTTTCTTTGCAACGGTTTCTGCCTTTTCCTCAACCTTCTTTTTTGGTGTTGTTTTGCTAGAAGACTTGGTTGTAGTTTTCTTCTTTGCAGTAGAAGATTTGGTAGTTGTCTTTTTCTTGGCAGGAGCTTTCTTTGTGCTCTTGTTAAGAAGTTTTCCAATTGCCGAATCTTCGTCAGCAAGAGGTTCTGATTTGGTCTTTCTCTTCTTTGGAAGATTCAAATCAAATTCTCTTGGTGTGTATTCGTCGTCGTACGATTCCTCTACAACAGGTGCTTTTGGGCGAGGTGCTGGTCTGCTATCCTTGCCATCAATTTTTTTTGTACGATTAACTATATCCATCAAATCGTTAAAAGTCTTATCCATTTTCCTAATCCAACCTTATTTCCTTAGATTTTTTGCTTATGAACACGCCACTAAGTGCAGGTATTTTTAAAGTTAATTTATATTTCTTTCCGTTGAATTCTTCTTTCTTTGCTGTTAGCTTTCCATTAAGTAACCCTGTTCCTCCGAATTCTGTAGCGTCGGAGTTAAGAATTTCTTCCCAGTTTCTACTATTTACGCCTATCGAATAATCTGTGCGAGAAACTGTGGAAAAGTTGACCGCAAATATAAGTTCTTTTCCAGACTTGTCAATTCTACGGAAAACGAGAATATTCTGATTGTTGTCGTCTGGAACTATCCAATCGAATCCCTTCCAAGAGAAATCTTCTTCATAAAGTTCGGGGTGATTGAGATATAAGTGATTGAGTGCTTTTACAAAATTATGTGTTTGTCTATGGGTATCAAAATCAAGTAAACAAAAGTCAATTCCTGCTTGATAATCCCATTCTTTGAATTGTGCAAATTCTGTACCCATAAAGGTAAGTTTTTTTCCAGGGTGTGCCATCAAGTAACTGAGGTATGCCCTGAGGGATTTGAATTTGTCGTGGTACTCGCCATACATTTTGTTAAGTAGAGAACATTTTCCGTGAACTACTTCGTCGTGAGATATTGGAAGTACAAAGTTTTCACTAAAAGCATAGAACATAGAAAATGTGAGTTTGTTGTGAATGCTTTTACGGAAGAACGGGTCTGTTTTGATATATTCCAAAGTATCGTTCATCCAGCCCATATTCCACTTGAAGTTGAATCCAAGTCCACCAATGTGTGCAGGCTTGGTAACCATTGGCCAAGCAGTACTTTCTTCTGCAATCATTAGAGCCTTTGGGTATTTAGCAAATATTGCAGAATTAAGTTTCTGTAAGAATGCTACAGCCTCGAGGTTTTTGTTGTCTCCGTTGACATTTGGAATCCATTCGCCAGGTTTTTTATCATAATCAAGATAAAGCATTGATGCGACTGCGTCTACTCTAATTCCGTCAATGTGATATTTGTCAAACATTAGCATTGCAGAAGATATAAGGAAACTCTGAACTTCTGTTCTGCCGTAGTCGAATCTTCTTGTTCCCCAACTTTTGTGTTCTTTCCTATCCCAGCCTTGATTTTCGTATAAACAAGTTCCGTCAAATTCTATAAGTCCGTGACTGTCTTTTGGGAAGTGTGCAGGAACCCAGTCAACAATAACAGAAATTCCGTTCTCGTGACATTTGTCTACAAAGTACATAAAGTCGTGAGGTGTGCCAAATCTACTTGTTGGAGCGAAATATCCTGTAACTTGATATCCCCAACTGCCGTCGAATGGGTATTCGGTAATAGGCATTATTTCAATATGTGTATATCCCATATCAACAACGTAAGGAATGAGTTCGTTAGCCAAATCTTTGTACGAATAATAACTACAATCGCTATGCTTTTTCCAAGAATTGAAATTGACTTCGTAAATGTTCATTGGGCTTGAGTAAATATCTTTCTTGTTTTTGTTTTGAAGATATCCAGAATCTTTCCACTCGTAGCCGTCGATATTATATACAATAGATGCTGTTTTTCCATTGGTTTCTTGCATAAATGCATAAGGGTCGGCTTTGAGCCTAGCGTAATTGGTTTTGTCGGTAATTTCAAACTTGTACATTTGTCCAATTTCTACGTCTGGAATGAATGTTTCCCATACACCTTCTTTATTAAGTTTTGTCATTGGGCTTGATGTATTGTTCCAGCCGTTGAAGTCTCCAACAACTTGGATTTTCTTTGCATTTGGTGCCCAAGTTCGAAAAACATATCCGTTCTTTCCGTCTCTTGTTTCAGGGTGACAGCCCATTATTTCATAGGCTTGATAATATGTGCCCTGATGGAACAGATATATTTGGTCTTTTAAATTGTTCTTTTCCATTTTTCCTTTCCTGATATTGCTTGCTTTTGATTGCAATATGTTAAGAGTATCGTGTGTTTTTTTGTGACTATCTTGCGTATAAGTCGGCAAGTTCTTTGAAACACCAAGCGGTGCTCGTGTCTGGAATTGATGTTAATTGCCAAGTCCAATTCCCTTCCGGTTTTCCAGGAATATTCATTCTTGCTTCGCTTCCAAGTTTCAAAACGTCCTGCATTGTTAAAATTATTGTATTTGCACTACTTCTATAAAGTGTTTGGATTGTGTTGTCAATGACAGCATCGTTTCCCCACTCTAGAGGTATACGTAAATATCTTTTGAATCTATTAATTTTGTCCCAGTCTGATGAGTTCAACATTCCCATAAATGTATTGTTGTCGTGAGTGCCAATATATGCAACACAATTCTTTTCGTAATTATGTGGTTGATACATATTGTCTCCGTCGCCATCAAAAGCAAATTGCATAACTTTGAGCCCAGGGATATTAAATTGCTCTCTTAGTTTTTTAACGTCTTCGGTAACAATTCCCAAGTCTTCGGCAATAATGTTTATTTTTAGTTTTGATGTTAACTCTTTGAGTATTGCCTCACCTGAGCCCTTAACCCATTTACCTTTTGTTGCTGTGGTTGATGTGCTAGGGATTGCCCAGTATCTGCTGAACGCTATGAAGTGGTCAATTCTAACTATGTCAAATAGTTCTGATTGTCTTTTGAAACGTTCGGTAAAATATTTATATTTGTTTTTTGCCATTGCAGAGAAGTTATAAATTGGATTGCCCCACAATTGCCCGTCTTTATTGAAGTAATCGGGAGGAACTCCTGCAACTTCTCCTTTGCCATCGGAATTGAGTTTCCAATTGGTTGGATTGCTCCAAACGTCCGCACTATCCATTTCTACATAAAATGGTACGTCTCCAAATATTTGAATGCCGTTTTTATTTGCATACGATTTAACCCTGTTCCATTGAGAATGTGCTATGTATTGAATGAATTTAATTTTTCTAATCTCGTCTTTGTGTCCGAAAATAAATGTGTCAATATCTGCCTTGTTTCTTTTCTTTAGTCCTAATGGAAAGTCTGCCCACGAAACGTCGTCGCAAGACTCTTTGATAACCTTGTACAAAGCATAATCTTCAAGCCAAGATTTGTTTTGTTTTTCAAACTCGGTAAGGTCGGTGTCTTTGCCTAGTTTGTTGTAGATTAAATCAAGTGCAGAATCAATGCGTTCTTGTTGCACCACTCTGTCGTCAGATTTGTTGAAACCAAATGTGTCTAATTCTGATAAGCTTAAGTATTCGCTTAGGTCTATAAGATATGGATTGATAGCGAAGCTGGATACGGCGCTGTATGGAGAGTAACTGTAACCGCAATCGGTGATTGGTAGTACTTGCCAAACCTTGAATCCGCCTTGACTTAACCAATCAATGAACTTCTCGCATTCGCACGAAAAAGTACCTAATGTTCGTTCATTAGGTAGGCTGGTTATATGAAGCAATATTCCGCTTTTTCTTTGATTGTTTTCCATTCTCAAATTTCCATTTTTCATTTTTCTTAAGATTAATATATTTTGTGCAAATCGCAAGATAACTTGTATAAAGAGCGTAAAATATATTACATATCGCCCGTGCGAATAATTTACTCGATAATATTTTATCATAATTTATATATATATACAAACAAATTTTGCCTCTTTTCGACAATTTTTTGATTAAAGTTTTTGTACAAATTTTGGCTAATTTTTGGGTGATAAAATTTGATTTTTTTTGATGTGTAAATTTTTAAATTTTTTCAAAAATAGCAAAAAGCATATTCACAAATTATTAAAGTGTGTTATAATTAGTAGAATTAAAGGTTTGTGCCTTTATGGGAATATTATAAAAAATTGAGGAAGAGATGAATTCGGATAGAAATATAGTTGCTATTTCAACCGCACTTGGAAATGGCGGAATTTCAATAATTAGAATGAGTGGAAAATCGGTTCTAAAAATTGCCGATAGTGTTTTTTCTGCAAAAATTCCTGTAACGCAATTTGAACCTAGAAAATTGTACTTGGGTACTTTTGAGCACGGGGATATTAAAGACAAGTGTCTTTGTGTTTATTTCAAATCCCCATTCTCTTATACGGGAGAGGATATGGTAGAGTTTCAATGTCACGGAGGAATGACTCTAACAAATAGAATTTTTGAGGAGTTGGTTGCTGTTGGTTGTGAACCTGCTACAAAGGGCGAATTTTCTAAACTTGCTTTTCTTAATGGCAAGATTTCTCTTGATGAGGCGGAAGGCGTTATTGATATAATTAATGCTGAGTCGGAAAGTGAATTAAAATGCGGATATAATTTAATGCAAGGTAGACTAAAAGAACAGATTGAAAAAGAGCAAAATGTTCTTACTGAATTACTAGCAAAAATTGAGGTGTCTTTGGACTATCCAGAAGAGGATTTGGAAGAAGAAACTAGAGAGGGCGTTTTGTCTGTTTTGAAAGATGTGAAAACTGATCTAAAAAACATACTCGATACTGCTAGTTTTGGTAGGTGTATCAAAGACGGTGTTAGGGTGCTTATTTTTGGTAGAACTAATGCTGGAAAAAGTAGCCTTCTTAATTCTCTTCTAAATTATGATAGAGCGATAGTGACAGACATTCAAGGTACAACTAGAGATACTCTTGAAGAGGTTTTTCAGTACAAAGGGTTTAAGTTTATTCTTGTTGATTCTGCGGGTATTAGGCAGTCTAGTGATGTGGTAGAATCTATTGGTATAAATAAGTCTTTGAAAGAACTTGAGTCTGCCGATGTTGTGCTTTATATTATCGATGGCTCTGTGGCTCTAGATGATGAAGATAAGGCTATGATGAAGTCATTATCTGACAAAAAATGTATAGTTTGTGTCAATAAGGCTGATTTGGGAACTTGTATTGAGATAGATAAGGAAATGTTTGATGATGTTATCAGTATTTCCACTAAGACGGGTCAAGGTGTTGAGGAGTTGAAAGAAATTCTATATAACTTTGTTTCAAGCAAGAATGTTAATAATGGTTCGGTTGTTTTGACTAATGTAAGACATATTGATGCAATTAAGAGAGCGATGACCGAATTGGAGAATGCAATTGATGCTACAAATAATTATATAAATTTGGATTTGGTTTCCATTGATATTAAGAATGTTTGGTTGGCTCTTGGAGATATTACAGGCAACTCTGATAATGAGAAAATAATTGATGATATTTTTAGTAAATTTTGTGTAGGAAAATAATCTAAATTTTAATAAGAAAAGTTGAAAAAACACATAGATAAAAATTTGGTTTTTTGATAAAATATTTGGTTGAGAAAAACTGAAAAAGGAGATTGGATATGGTGAGTCAAAATGACGGGTTTTTTCTTGATGAAGAACGCGATTTGAAATGGCGAAAAGTTCCTGTTGTTCCGGGTATTTCGCTTTCGGTAAGTGGCGGGCTTTTTGATATGCTTAGACCTTTGGACGAATGGACAATTCTTGATAAGAATATTAAGCAATATATTAGTAATGTTCCGTTGGGAAAATATTTGAGTATGCTATCTGATTTGAGAAATGAAGACTTTACGTGTCCTACCTTTGCGATATTTTTGGCGTATAAAGATATGAAGTCTTTATTTAGAAAAAAAGAAAACGTTTTGGTTGGCGTTCTTGCTGTAGATACATACAATCCTGGCGTTGCTCATATTCAATATATGGCGGTAAATCCAAAATATCGTGAGCAAGGAATTGGTTCTAGTATGGTTGAGTCGGTAATTTCGGAAATTGGGTTTTTTACTCCATATTCGTATGGTGGAAAAATTTTTGCTACTGCTGACAAATCAAACAAGCCAATTGTGGGGCTTTTGAAAAAATATTTTAATGAGTGTGATTTGCCGACTACAAAAGAGGCAATGGCTGAAAATTATTTAAGATTTGTTGCGAATCCTCAAAGTGTTAATAAAAATGAAGACTGCAAGGAAGAGAGAGAAAATGAATAAGAATTATGATGCTATAGTAATTGGATCGGGACATGCTGGTTGTGAATCTGCATTGGCTCTTGCTAGAATGGGAAAGAAAACGTTAATGCTATCTTTGAATTTGGATAGTATTGCTTTTCTTGCGTGTAATCCAAGTATTGGCGGTACTGCAAAAGGTCATTTGGTGTGTGAAATTGATGCTCTTGGTGGTCAGATGGGGATTACTGCTGATATGGCAACAATTCAAAGAAGAATGTTGAATTCTTCCAAGGGTTATGCTGTCCAGTCTTTGCGTGTACAAGCAGACAAAAATAAATATCATACTTTAATGAAAAAAGTCCTAGAAGAACAGGAAAACTTGCATATAAAGCAGGGTGAGGCAAGTGAAATTGTGGTTGAAAACAATTGCGTTGTTGGTGTTAGAACAAAACAAGGAGCCGAATACTCTTGCAAATGTGCTATTGTCTGCTCAGGTGTGTATTTGAAAAGTAGAATAATTGTTGGAGAATATTCAAAAGATGTGGGACCAAACGGTTTTGCTAATGCGACCGATTTGTCGGAAAGTTTGCTGTCTCTTGGTTTTGAATTGAGAAGGTTTAAGACAGGTACTCCTGCACGTGTTCAGGGAAGAACAATTGATTGGTCAAAACTGGAGGTTCAGAAGGGAGAAGATAATATTCAAACGTTCTCTACAATGACTGCTGAAAAACCTCAGAATGTAGCCGATTGTTATTTGACATACACAAACAAAAATACGCACGATTTGATTCTTGATAATTTGGATAAAGCGCCTATGTATAATGGTGCAATTGAAGGCACTGGTCCTAGGTATTGCCCAAGTATAGAAAGTAAGGTTGTTAAGTTTTCGGACAAAGAAAGACATCAATTGTTTTTAGAGCCAGAAGGTCTTGATACAGATGAGATATATATTCAGGGCTTTAGTACAAGTATGCCAATTGATTTACAAGAAAAAATGATAAACTCTCTTGCTGGACTAGAAAACGCGCATATTATGCGTGATGCGTATGCAATAGAGTATGATTGTATTGATGCAACAACCCTTTATCCAACCCTTGAATCCAAACAAATTTCTGGTCTTTATTTTGCGGGTCAAATTAATGGAACAAGTGGTTACGAAGAGGCTGGTGCGCAAGGTCTTGTTGCGGGTATAAATGCAAGTCTAAAATTGGATAAAAAAGAACCTCTTATTTTGAAAAGAAGTGAAAGTTATATTGGTGTTTTGATTGATGATATTGTAACCAAAAGAACGGAAGAACCATATAGAATGATGACCAGTAGGGCTGAGTATCGTTTAACACTTAGACAGGACAATGCGGACATTAGACTTACAGAAATTGGCAGAAAGTGTGGCCTTGTTGACAATAATCGATATAATCAATTTATACAATACTTGAAAGAAATTGATGAGTTGGATTCGGTTTTGGATAGGGTGATTTCGCCTAAAGAATTGAAAGAATTTTTTGAATCGAAGTCTGAGGTTTTGAGTATGAATTCAGGCTTGAGTTTGAAAGATGTTTTGAGGCGTGCAAATATAACTGCTGAAGATATTTTTGAGAAGTTTAATGATATTTTGGGTGGCTATTCTATAAGGGCAATAAAGCAGTGGGAAATCAACTTGAAATATAGCGGTTATTTGAAAAGACAAGAAATACAAATCAATCAAGCAAAAAAACAAGAAGAACAATCTCTTCCTTCCGATATAGATTATAATGATATCAAAGGATTAAGATTGGAGGCTAGACAAAAGCTTAATAATATTCGACCTCTAACTTTGGCTCAAGCCTCTAGAATTAGTGGGGTAAGTCCTGCTGATATATCTGTATTAACTATTTATCTAAAAACACTTGCTAGAAATAAATAATATAATTTCAAACTTAATAATAAATAATTTAATTATATGATGCGAAATATGATGTGTTAATGATATTAATTTTATAAAATATACACCACGAAAATTTGGTGGTATGATATATGTATTAAAGGTGTAATTTAATCCTTTTGATGAAACTTTTAATCTTTAAAAATATGTTGATTTTTCTACCAATTGTAATTTGTATGTGTTTGTGTTTTACAATATTGTTTGTTTATAAAAATGGCTTAAATAAGCCATTTTTTGTTTTTTTCTGTTCATTGCTTTTATTAATTTTTTTATCTTAAATTTTGATATTTTTTTATTTGTTTGATTCGGTAAAGCACAAATAATGTTTTATATGAAACAATGCAAAACGACATTTCTGCTACATTAAAATTGCAAATGTTGGTGTGGTGCTTTGTTAATGCTTTTGTTTTGTAAATTGATTTTAATAATATTATTTTTATTGCTTGTGTGTGACATATTTAATTGTATTAATATAGGTATATTATAAAATTAATATAAGATATATAATGAAGATATTAAATTGTGGAATGTGGCGATAATGTTTATTTTGTCATATAATCCCGAAGGTGTATAATTAATATTCTATTATTTGTTATATAATTTGTTATTTTTTGAAATATAGTGTATTTTGATATGGTTTGTATGTTTTTATGTTTGAATTTTTGTGGTATATGATTGTAGTAAGTGTTTTTTGTTTCACGTGAAACATTATGTTCAAGGGTATTGTTTATAATATAATGCAAAAATCAAAAAGTCCATTTTTACATTGTTTTAGGTGTTTTTTGTTTGCTTTTGATATATTTCTTATAAACATATAGAGTAAGAAAATTAAAATGTGTGCTTATTTGTGTTGGTGGTGTTTAGATAATAAATTGTCCTTTTAAATTAACACTTATAAATACTTAATTAAATTGTTTCACGTGAAACAATCGTGTTTTATGGCTTTTGTTTTTTCAATAAGACAATATAATGCTAGGATAATTGTTTGTTGAGGTTGGTTTTTGATTAAAACATAATTTAATTGGTAAATTATGCGATTATATGTTTTATTGTTTCACGTGAAACATATTACGTTGATTAAATAAAAGTTATAACTAATCCGTTTGTATTATAAAAACATAAAATAATATGTTTAATGTGATAATTATATAAACAAGTCCAATGTTTCACGTGAAACATATTTTTTTTGTGTTAATAAGTAAAAAATGAGCCAATTGTTTAGAAAATTCAATTTGTAACAATAATTAATATTCATTAAATCATATTAATTCTGTTTTTGTTTCACGTGAAACAATTAATACTTGTGTTTTTGATATATTTATAAAAGTAAACATATATACAAATAAAATACATTATATCTATGATTTTGTTTAAAATATTTGAAATAAGGTGTTTGTTTCACGTGAAACAATATAAAATGATAATAAATCCAACATAAATTTTGATAAATAATTTATTAAATATATTTTTAAAACATATTCAAATAAATATAAATAAACGTAAAATACACAAGAAAAGTGAAAAATATATAGATTTTATGTGAAAATAATCAAAATGAGTGTGTTTTTAAGAGAAAAAATAAAAAACTATTATGAAATTACTTTTTTATTTTCGGTTCGTTGTGTTAAAATAAAACTAATCAAATAATAAGTAATAAATAATTTTTTTGTAAGTAAATATTTTAATTACAAAATAAAATGAATATTGTTTGATAAAACATTATTAATTGTGAGGTGTGATGTTAGAAGAATTAAAATTGGTTTTAGATAGGTATTCTATACCTTTTTCTGAAGAAAACGCAGAAAAATTAGTAAAATTCGTTGAATTAATGAAAAAATATAATGAATCGCACAATATTACAGCAATTACTGAAGACTTTGATGTAATATATAAACATTTATTAGATTCATTACTTCCAATTAATAAAATAGAGAATAATTTGAAATTAATCGATGTGGGTTGTGGTGCGGGGTTTCCAAGTGTACCACTTGCAATTGTAAATGAAAAATTGGATATGACGGCATTAGATAGTGTGAATAAGAAGATAGAATTTGTAAAAATAGTCAAAAATACATTAAATTTACACAATTTGACTCCAATTCATAGTAGAATTGAAGAATTTGCATTAAATCCAAAATATAGAGAGTCTTTCGATATAGTGCTTTCAAGAGCTGTTGCTCCTCTCAATATAATTCTGGAATATTCGGCACCTTTGCTAAAAAATGGCGGATATGTATTTGCTTATAAGGGTTCAAACTATATGGAAGAATTAAATAATTGTAAGTCTGCATTGAAAATACTTGATTGCGAAGTGGAAGAAGTATTTGAATATGATATAGATGAAATTGGTGCAAAAAGATATGTTCTGAAAATAAAAAAGAAATCTTCGTTATCAAATAAGTATCCAAGAAAACAAAATAAACCAAGATTGCAACCGTTGTAATTGAGAAAAATCCCTAAATTATGTATTGTTATTATTTTTTGAATAGTTTCTATATATAGGGTAGGGGAGTGTGTAGATATTGAAATATCAATTGAAAAAATAATTGAATGTTGATATCGAATAAGATTATCAAAATAATGATATTCTAATTAAATTGCAATTACTGGGCGATATATAATATATTAAATATGATAAAAAGCCTAAATATAGGCAAATTATTGATATATGCATAATAAACATTATAATTTAAAACAAAATTTAAAGGGGGAAAAATGGGTAAAATTGTAGCGTTTTTAAATCAAAAAGGCGGAGTTGGAAAAACAACAACTTGCGTAAATATGGCAGGGTTTCTTGCTGAAAAGGGTAAAAAAGTATTGCTTGTAGATGTTGACCCGCAGGGTAATGCAAGTAGTAGTGTTGGAATTGAAAAGGATAGTAAGTTCAAAACTATATATAATGTTATAGTTGATGATAATACTATAGATGAAGTAATTCTTCCAACAAAATTTGACAATCTTCACGTTGTTCCAGCAAATATGGATTTGTCAGGAGCAGAAGTTGAATTGGTTCAAATGAATAATAGAGAAAAAATCATTAGAAATATTCTAAATAAAGTTAAAAACAATTATGACTATATTTGTATTGATTGTCCTCCATCATTGGGGCTTATTACAGTTAATGCATTAACTGCTTGTGATTCGGTACTAATTCCTATTCAGTGTGAATACTTTGCACTTGAAGGATTGTCTCAACTTATGTATACAATCAAATTAGTAAAGAAACACTTGAATGAAAATATCAACGTTGAAGGTGTTGTTCTTACAATGAAAGATAATAGGAGCAATCTAGGACAACTTGTTGCTCAGGATATTGGAAAATATTTTAGAGAAAAAGTATACAAAACAGTTATTCCAAGAAATGTTCGTTTGGCTGAGGCTCCAAGTTTTGGTGAGCCAATTAATGTGTATGACCCCAAATGTGTTGGTGCTCAGGCATATAATGCACTAACTGAAGAATTCTTGAAAAATAACGCATAAAAATATAAGATTTTTTAGGTCAATAGTAGCAAATAAAAAACAAAAAAATAATATAAAAATATATTAATTGTTTGTGTTGAAATTTTGCAATAAAATAACATAATATATAGTTTGATTTTTGCATTGTATAAATTAAAAAAAAACAATACAAAAAACGTCTAAATTAATTGGTTTTTTAAACAATAATTTGTACTAAAAAAATACATAGTTATATTTTTATAACTATGTGAAATATTTATATAAATTATAGGGGTTTTGAAAACTATTATATTTATGGTGTTGTTAGGTTTAAAAGTAAATGGTTAATATATGTGTTTATAGAATAAATCAAAGATTGTTTATGACTAAAATATTTTATATTTAAGAGGGTAAATTTAAAAAATTAGTACAAACAAATAAAACAAGATGTGGAATATTAAATCAAAAAGAAAAATGAAATAATAAAAAGAATGGAGGAAAGTATGGCAGTAAACAGAGGTTTAGGAAGAGGCTTGGGTTCACTACTTGGAATATTAGATGATGAAGAAAAGGCTGAGAACAAGAATGAGCCACCAAAGAAAGCGGTAATACCAGAGGGAGAGGTTGTTGAAGAGATATCAATAGGCTTGATTGATAACAATCCAAACCAGCCTAGAAAAAACTTTGACCCAACAGCACTCGATGAGTTGTCTCAAAGTATAAAAATGTATGGAGTGATTCAGCCTATCTTGCTTACTAAGAAAGGCGATAGATATATGATTGTTGCAGGTGAGCGTAGATTCAGGGCTAGCAAACTTGCAGAAAAAAAGACTATTCCTGCAATAGTAAAAGAATTTTCTGATAGTCAAGTCAAAGAAATTGCTCTTCTTGAAAATATCCAAAGACAAGACCTAAATCCGATTGAAACGGCAAGAGCAATGAAAGAACTTATGGATTCTTACAATTGGACTCAAGAGGCTTTGGCTGATAGATTGGGAAAGAGTCGTTCGGGTGTTGCTAATGTATTGAGACTATTATCTCTATGTCCAGAAGTGGTAGACCTTATTGAAAAGGGAAAACTTTCTGCTGGACACGCAAGAAGTCTTGTTGTGGTTACAAATCCAGAAGTGCAATTGAAACTTGCAAATCAAGTAATTAATTCAAAACTAACAGTAAGAGATATGGAAAATGCTGTTAAGGAAGTATCGAAAGAAAATAGAAAAACAATCGTTCAAAAAGTTAAGCCACAATTATCAATTGAGATGAGGGAATTCAAGGACAATCTTGAACATAAATTCTCTACAAAAATTGAAATCAAAGGTACTGAGAAGAAAGGTAAAATCATTATTAATTATTACAACTCAGACGACCTAGACAGAATTTATGATTTGTTATCATAAAAATAAATTCTGGCATTAGAGAATTACAAATTTGACAATAAAATATTAGGTTATTGTCAAAAAGTGCAAAATTACATATAAAGGCAAGCATCGATGAAAGTTACGAAATTAACACTTACAAATTATCGTAATTATTCGAATCAAACGATAGAATTTGTAGATGGAATCAATGTAATAATAGGAAAAAATGCTCAAGGAAAAACCAATCTTCTTGAGTCTGTTTTTCTATGTGCAATTGGTAGAAGTCCACGAACACCTAGAGACAAAGATTTGATAAAGTGGGATTGCACTTATTCCAAAGTAGACATTGAAAGCATAAGGCAAGTAGGTGCAAGTAGAATTGAGATGTTTCTATTCAAAGACCAAAACAAAGCAATCAAAATCAATGGTATTGGAATAAAAAAGATTGGGCAATTGTTAGGTACTTTCAATGCAATATACTTTAGCCCTGATGAACTCAAACTTATCAAAGATAGCCCAGACGAGAGGCGTAAGTTTATGGATATACATCTTTGTCAGTTTGATAGAAATTATTTCTATGAATTGGCAACATATAATAAAGTTCTTCAAATGCGAAACAAACTGCTCAAGACTCCTAATCAATCGGTACTCAAAGATACAATTGGTATTTGGAATGAGCAATTGGCTACAGCGGGTGCAAAAATAATTCTTCTAAGGCTTGCTTTTATTGAAAAATTAAAAGTTCACGCAAAGAATATTCACGCTAGCCTTACTAGTAACAATGAGAATCTTGAACTAACATATCAAGGTTATGTTGCGGGCAACGAACAAGAACTTAAGGAATTGCTACTCAAAAAATATTCCGAAACAATTGATAAAGATATCCATCTTGGATATACCACAGTTGGACCGCATAGAGACGATATTAAAATTGTGTCAAACGAAATTGATTTAAGGTCGTTTGGTAGTCAAGGTCAGCAGAGAACGGGTGCACTTTCGTTGAAACTTGCTGAACTAGAAGTTTTCAAAGACAATATTGGTGAGTATCCTGTATTGCTTTTAGATGATGTGTTGTCCGAACTTGACGAAACTAGACAAACTAAACTTCTTGAATATGTGTCTAATATTCAGACACTTATTACGTGTACAGAGTTTAATGAGAATGTTCCTCATACCGAATTTGTGATTGATTCTGGAAAATTGATTGAAACAAAAGCAAATATTTGAAGTATAATTAAGTGATAAAAGAGTCGATTTGCTGACTCTTTTTTTAACAAAAAAATTATTTAACTAATAAAATAATCAAACGATTTATGTGGATTTGATTTTGCAATAACAATTAATGTGATATAATTAATCTTAAAAATAGAGGAGATGATTTTGTGCCGAAAACAAAGAAAGAGAAGGTAAAGAAAAACCATAGAGGCAGACATAGGGTTTTGTATAAAATTCTAAGACCACTTGTTGCGGGATTTGTTAAGTGTAAGTTTGGGTATAAATACAAAAAGGCAAAAGACTTGCCAGACACGTATATTGTGCTATCGAACCACGTGACAGATTATGACCCATTGCTAGTATGCTCTAGCTTTTCTAAACAAATGTATTTTGTCGCAAGCGAACATATCACTCGTTGGGGTATGGCGTATAAATTTATAGACTATGTTTTTGAACCAATTATTAGACACAAAGGTACTATTGCCTCGTCGACCGTAATGGAGATTTTAAGAAAAATAAAAAATGGCGATAGCGTATGTATGTTTGCAGAAGGGGTCAGGTCTTGGAATGGTATTACTGGCACAATTTTGCCATCAACTGCCAAGGTTATAAAGTCTGCTAAATGTGCTCTTGTAACATACAAAATCAAAGGTGGATATTTTGTCTCTCCCGGTTGGAGCGAAAAGGGTACTCGCAAAGGCTATGTTGAAGGGTCGGTTGTTAATGTTTATTCGAAAGAAAAATTGGCAGAAATGTCGGTAGATGAAATATATAAAATAATAAATGCCGACTTGTTTGAGAACGCTTATGAAACACAAGAAAAACTAAAGAAAAAGTATAAGGGCAAAAATCTTGCAAATGGCCTTGAGAATTTGCTTTTTATCTGTCCGAATTGTAAGAAAAAAGATACATTGAAGTCAAACAAAAATGAACTTGTATGTAATAATTGCGGACACTCTTTGGAATACACAAAATTTGGCTATGTAAAAGATGAATCAGGTCAAGAAAAAACCATTTTAGAACTAACAGATTGGCAAAGTTTGCAAATAGCAAAAGATATAAAAAACAATATTACATATTCTTGTGAAAATGCAGAAATATATAAAATATATCCCGACCATAGCAAAGAAAAACTGGTGACGGGCAAACTATCATTCTCGAATGGAAGAATTGAATGTGGTGTTGTCAAGGTAAATATGATAGATATAGTAGATATGGGCATATGTGGCAGACACGAATTGGTGTTCTCGACCAGTAATGAAAACTATGAACTTAGACCTCCAAGAGATGTAAGTACAATGCAGTTTCTTTTGTATTATAAAGAATGGAAAAAAACAATCAATGAAAAGTAAATCGGAAGTCTTTGTTTTAAATACAGAAAGCAAGATTTTTGCTTTTTGAATATAAAAGATATTAAGTTAAAAACAAATAAAAACATACGAGGAAAAAATGGAAATTGTAGACGTATATGATATACATAAAAATAAACTTAACAAAACAATTGTGAGAGGGCACTCAGAAGACTTGCAAGAAGGCGAATACGTGAGGGCAGTGTCAATTTGGATAAAGAGTGGCATAAGATTTTTGGTGCAAAAGGTTAGCAAAGAAAAAGGTTCTTGGTGGGCGGCAACTAGTGGGGCTCTATCTACTGGAAACGAAAGCCTTGACCAAGCCGTAATAGAATGCAAAGAAGAACTTAATTTGGATGTCAAAAAAGTGCAATTGCAATACGTAGGTGATTTGATTTTCAATGACGTTATTATTGATGTGTATTTGTACGATTCGGACGAAGACCTTGAGGCTGTTGAATTAACATTGCAAGAAAGCGAGGTTGAGAAAGTTGCGTGGCTCAGTGCTAATGAAATAGAGGATATGATTCTCAAAGGCGAACTTAGACAAAGTTCTTGCGAGAGTTTTCTTAAATATATAAAGAAATATGTGTAGAAGAAAAATATCACTTATTGAAAAAACGAAAATGAAAATTACTAATAATTAAAGTGAGATGAAAAAAAGAAGACGAGTTGTTGTCTTCTTTTTTGATGATATTTTATATCTCATTATTTGTTTTGTAAAGAATGTATTTTGAAACCATCATATCTGACATTGCGTCTTTGTAATCAGATGGAGGTAGGTCTTTGATGGATTTGACGGAAATCATTCCTGCAATTGCCTCTGTTTCTTCTAAGTTTGTGTTGTCTATCTTTTCGCAATCGAGTGCAATAAAGCAATGCAAACCATATTGTAGAGTAGATGGGCATTCGTGGAAGTATCCAAGGTAAATCAAATTGTTTGAAGTTAGTCCTGTTTCTTCCATAAGTTCTCTTCTTGCGCAAGCCTCAGGTGCTTCGGTTTCTGAACCATAGCCTTTTGGAACTTCGTATCCCCAACCACGTGCAGAATGTCTAAAGTTTTTGAGAAATATCATTTCTCCCTCTTTTGTTATAGGTAATACAGCCACACTATATTTGCCTCTCATAGCAAGACGAAGAAAGGTTCCGTTTGCTCCGCTTGGAAATTTAACTTTGTCGTTGAAGAATTCGCAGAATCTATTCTCGAAAACTTTGTCTTCCTCAATAATTTCAACTTCGCCTTTTGTGTGGTCGCCTTTGTACATAATCTCCTCCAAGTAATTTCTTTTCGAATTGTTGTTTACATTGTTAGTATATATGACCACGATTTTCGAGTCAAGAAAAATTTTTCTTTTCGTTGCAAGAAAAATAATTTGTGTTCTTTGGAAAAATGTAAGATATTACAAGTTCTAGATTTTTGTCATAGAAGGATAATTCTTTTTGTAAAAATATGTTTGTTTGATATAATAATGCAAAGGAGAAGAGATGCAATTTAAATTACTTAATTTTCATAATTTGGTTGGTAACTTTGCTACGTCACTTGTTGGAACTTTTATTCCCTTGATGATTTACAAGCAGACAGGTAGTATAAGGTTAGCGGTACTATTTATATTTGGGCAATGTTTGGTTAGACTTTTGTCTAATCATATATTTAAAAAATTATTTAATAAGTATCCTCAGATTACTTTGATGATAAGGATAATTCCTCTTGTTATATATAATATCTGTTTAATATTTCTTGACCGATTTATGGTATGGGGAATTGTTATTATAATTATAACCTATGGTATGTCGTTATCGCTAAAAAACAATGCAGTTGGCGTAATACTGAATTACTCTAGTAAAAATAATACTTCCAAAAAATTGGCATCAACGAGAGTTGTTGAGTCTATTAGTGCTATAGTTGCTGCAATCTCAGGTGGATTGTTTATTGATTGGAATCAAACTTGGCTTATAATATTGAGTTTGAGTTTGTATCTAATTAGCGTTATTCCGTTGTTTATTTATTACTTATGTAATAAGGGTAGTAGAGGATTCAATCAAGACTTTTCGTCCAATGTTGCAATTACTTATGACAAAGACCCGCAGTTGAAACAAAAACGAAAAAGTTTGGTAAAGAAATTCTTGGTTCAGTTCTTTGTCTTTTATGCGTTATTCTGTTTTATGGACCACTTTACTAGTCTGTATTCGTTGTATTTGTTTATATCTGCACCTACATTTGCTCAAGCGGGATATATTACAGCGATGTTCTATGTGTCTTATTTGGTTGCAATATTATTTTTGGATTGGATATCCAAGAAAATTGATTTGAACTCTATAAATTTTGTTTGTGGTATAATTTGTGCCGTGCCAATTGCTTTGATACCTTTAATCAAGAATTATATTGCAATATATTCTTTGATATTTGTTTTTGGTTTTACATATTCAATTTGTTCGTATTTTATGATGAATTCTTTGATGGAAAAGTGCAAAATTGTATCTGCAAATAATAAGGCATTGGTTGCTCGTCAAGACGGAATTATCTTGGGGCAGGTTGCTGCTTCTTTGGTTGTGTTTATAATAGGCGATATTTTCCCAATATTCTTTGTGATGGCGGGTATGTTAATAGTTTATTCTATATATTCTTTTATTGTGGAAAAACGTCTTAGAAAAAATCTGGTTGATTATATTGAGAACAACGAGATAGAATAAAATCCAATTTAATACACATAATATATGTAGAAATATTGAGAAACCTAGGCTTTGGGGGTTCTCTTTTATATGTTTTGGATTATCTGAATTTTTGTAAAATTTAAAAATTAATAAAAATTGTTTGACAAAATTGCTTTTTGGGGAGTAAGATAAAAATATAAAATATAAAAAAAGGAGAAAAAAATGAAAAAGAAAATTTTAAGTTTATTAGTTGCAGTATGCTTGATTGTACCTTGTATGATTCTTGCTGCTTGTGGCGCAAAAGGTCCTGAGGGTAAATACACTATTCATTCTATTGCAGTTGGTGAAACTGTTTGGACAGCAGAGGATTACGAGGCAAAGAAAGATGCTGAAGACTTGGAGGGTGCAGAAATGTTCTTGCAAATGATTGGCTCAGTTTGCTTTGGAGAGGACTCAATGACTGTTGAACTTAAAGAAGACAAAACATTTGTAATGGCTGGTTCAATGGGTGAAGGTTATGAAGAACATACTGGTACTTGGACTCTTGATGGAGAGACTCTTACTTTGACAAATTCTGAAGCAGAAGATGAACCTCTAGTTTGTACTTACAAAGATGGTACATTATCATATTCTATGGAAGAGGGTCCTGAAATGACAGTTACAATTACACTAAAAAAGTAATTTACTGAATTAAGAATGCCAAGAAAGTGATTTATATTGCTTTCAAAAGGCATTCTTTTTTTATAATTATTATTTTAATATTTGTTAAAAGTATTTTTTTGTAATAAAATAAAAATGGAAAATTGAATATATGTAAAGTGAAAGGAGGGAATATGAATAAATTATTAAAAGCGGGAATTGTTGCTTTGTCATCAGCTGTTGTGTTGATGGGGTGTGGCGGTAAAGATCCAACTACTGAAGAACCAAAGCCAGTGGTGCTTACAGCCGAAGAAAGTGTTGGGGCTTATACAAAATTGAGGAGTGTGGCGAACAAGCCTTTGTATGATACAAATAGTTCGACAGGTTCCGCTGTTTCTGTTGGATTTAAATATACAATTGATTCGGAGTCTGATTTTTCAAAGTCGGGACTTGCAAGTGATGATGTTGATGAACTCAAGAATGACCTGTTGATGGGATTTTTGGATATAAATAATTTTTCAATGGGTTCTAGTGCTGTTCTTGGGTATAAGAATGATTGTACTGGATATATGAAAGCATCTGCAACAATGATGGGAATGCCTTTTGTTGTAGGAAATGAGGTTACCAAGAAAGTAGGAAATGAATACTTGAATTATTATTATGATAACACTAGCGAAGTTCCTACAAAAACAGTGTCAAAAGTTGATGCGGAATATGCAAAAAATACATATGTTTTGGCGGCTGCTCTTGAAGACGGCTCGGACAAGGTTTCTCTTGTAGATGAGGTTGTTGAGGCAATTCTTGGAAATACTTCTTATTCAGAATTTCAAGAAGATGCAACAATACTTGCAAAAGAATTAATTTTGAATGGTTCGAATGAAGACTATATTTCTCTTGTCGGAACGAATTTGAATATTACACAGAATGCACAATTGGAATTCACAAAAACTGGTGATATTTATGAATTGAAGGTTGTTTTGGATATAGATAATTATAGTCCTGCAGAAACTTTGGATACAGTTAAATATGATTTTGAAAACGAGGTTAATATTAAATTTGATGATGAGTCAATAAAAAGTATAAAGATAGATGTTGATATTGATTCAGAAGTGACTTCAAAATGCTCAGAAAGATTGGGTGATGGAAGTGAGTACGGCGTTACATTTACAGATGATAATACAATTACTCAAGAAATGGATTTAAAAACAAGTATTACAATAGAACCAAAAGATTTTGAAGAAAGTCAGTTGTCTCAGAATTTTGATGGGTACAAGGGTACTGGTTTTAACGATGCTATAGAGAATAGGGTTGCAAATGTTATATTTGAGCCTGTTAATACAGAATCAAATAAATTAGAAGAATTGGGATACGGCGCAAGTATGGGTAATGATCTTATCGCATTCTTTAATACAATTGTCTCAGATGAATTAGACCTTGAAAACGTTGATGTGAAGTTGTATTGGGACAAAGAATGTTTGAACGAAGTATCTAGTGTAGATGTTGTTCCGTCATATGATGTAACTTTATATTACAAAATTGTTGCAAGAGATGGATATTCGTATGTGGAAATTTCGTTACCTTTTGGTTATAATGGTTGGACAATTCTTGAAGATACATATTTAGCAGAATCAGTTATTGATTTTGCAGATTACTTGGGTGATGGACAGTCTCTTGAAAAGGTTCTTGTTAATGGTGAAGAATATCAAGAATCTACTATAACATTGGAAAATACAAAAGTTTATCAAATCAAACTTTACATAACTGAATAACAAAACACACTATAGTTAAGAATTTTTTAAGTTCTACTATAGTGTTTTTTGTTGGGTGGTTATTTATTGTGTTGTTTGATTTTATGTTTTATTCGATTGAAAAACCATCTATGTTTCCAGAGGTGATATATCTAAATTTGTATAACATTATATTCAAAAACATGTTTTTAACAATTCTATTTTTATCTGATAAAATTATGTTTTTTTATGATTAAAATATAAAAAACCACATTATATGAAGCTTTTTTAACAAAAAAAACATAAATAGTTGAAAAAAAAGTTGACATTGTAAAGTTTTAAAGTTATATTTTATGTAATGGATGTTTTATAAAACAATAAAAGTTTTTATAATTAAATCTTTATTTTTAAAATTATTGTAAATTATACAACAAGGAGATTATTTTATGGCAGAATTAACATTGGCAGAAAGATACAAACAAGCCGTTTTTGCAAAACAAAAAAATTTGCTAGAAAAGAGAGATTTGAAATATGCTAATAGTGGGGACAAACCAAGTGGCAAAGACTATGCAAAGTTTTTAGAACAAAGAACTCAAAAAAGTGCAGAATTGTCTGTAATACAGAACATGTCTGCGGAAGACCTATTGTCTCAAGGAATTGCTGAATACAAATCTTTGAATGAGAAGTTACTAAAAAAGAGTGAAGAACAATTGAAGGTTGCGTCTACTCAAAAAGAAAAAAATGATTTGATAGAATTTATTAGTAGTATTAAAGATAGGTTACTTTTATCTGATAAAGAAATTGCAGAAACTCTTGTGAACGAAGAAGAAATGAGTGCTTGTAATACATTATGTGGATTAAGAGAGGAGAGTTTGACTGCTGCTCTTAAAACTCAGTATAAGCTTTCATCTACATCTTCCCGTGGTTTAGTAAAATATGATGGACTTACAAATTTGACAAGATTAGGTCAATTAACAGAAGAGCAATTTGTTACATTGGTAGAGACGGCATTAAATGATCCCCAAATCAAATCTAAATTAAGAGCGGAAAAGATGTCTGATGTGATTAATAACATTGGGGTGGCATCATTTGTTGCTAGTGCCGGTGGGGTTGCAGCAGGATTGGTTGGTGTTATTGGAACAATTATTAGTGGATGTGGAGTTAATCCTATTATTGAAACAATAGGAGCTGCTGGCTTTTTGACTGCAGGAGTTGGTATTGTGAGCTCATTTTCATTAACAGCTTTAGACAAAGTTGTTGATAAATTAAAAGAGGCAAAAATTCCTTCAATAGATGAATTATTGGAAAAAGCGGGACTTGCAGAAAAGGAAGAAGAAAAGGAAACTATGTAAAGGGAGTATAAATATATGATTGCAAAAAGAGGTATGATAATGGAAATGGACAATCAACAAAGATTTCTTGTTGATGATGTCAAAAATATTAATGGTGTTGATTATGTTGTTTTTTATTCTTTAGAAAATAAGGGGTTTTATATTGCAACCGAAGTTGTTGAGAATAAAAAACCAAAATACAAATTTCTAGAAGATGCTGAATCAATTAAGATTGCTGAAGCTATAGATAAAATAGATCATAATAATTAATAGAAACAAAAAGAGAAGAAAAATCATTTTTCTTCTTTTTTTGTTAAAGAAAACCACCAGATAGTCTGGTGGTTCAGTAGAGGCTTTTGCCGTTGAACAAAATATCTCCTTGTGTTAGAATTAAATATTGTCTGCAAACAAAATTTAAAACACAAGGAAATAAAAGTCATGAATGACACGAATAGTTTAGCACACACGACTTGGAATTGCAAGTATCACATTGTTTTTGCACCAAAGTATAGAAGATTAGTATTCTTTGGACAAAAGAGAAAAGAAATTGGAGCAATTCTAAGGCAGTTGTGTGAATGGAAAAATGTAGAAATCGTGGAAGCAGAAGTGTGTCCAGATCATATACATATGTTATTAAAAATACCACCAAAAGAGAGCGTGAGCGGGTTCATAGGATTTCTCAAAGGTAAAAGTAGTTTGTTAATATATCAAAAATATGCAAATATGAAATTCAAATATAGAGATAGAACATTCTGGTGTAGAGGATATTATGTAGATACAGTTGGAAAGAATACTCAAAAAATTAAAGAGTATATAGCGAACCAACTGAAAGAAGATAAACTGACGGAACAAATGACAATTACAGAAGTAATTGATCCATTTAAAAATTAGCGGTTCGCTTCGCAAAAGGCAGACAATGAGTAAGCGTTTACGCTATGCTAGTAACAGAGGGTTTTACCCTAAACTGAAAAACACCCAGTTCAACTGGGGGATATTTATTTTATTTATTCAATTTTGATTGTTCTTCTAGTGATTATTTTGCTTTGTTATTAAGCCACCTACTTAGTTTTAAAACTTTGATAATTAAATTTGTATAAAAAGTTTTTTGAGTGCTAAAACTTAAATTTGTTTTGATTATAAACATATATATGTTATCATTTGTGTATAAACTAGGGGGAAATATGAAGAAAATTTACGAAATGACAAAAGAAGAAGTTTTTGAGTCAGTTCGCTCATCGGAAAAAGGCTTGAAAACAGAACAGGCTGAAGAAAGATTGCAGGCTTATGGCGAAAATGTTTTGAAAGAAAAAAATAAGAAAAGTCCTATAAAAATTTTTTTTAGCCAATTTTCAAACATGATGGTTTTGCTTTTGATTTTGGTTGGCGTTGTTTCCCTTGTATATTCAATTGTGAATAGCGAAAGCGTTATTGAATCAGTTGTAATCTTTTCATGTTTGCTGATTAATGTTATTATGGGTTTCGTTCAAGAAATGAAATCAGAAAACGCCATAGATGCGCTGAAAACCATGACACAGTCGAAGGTTCAGGTTAAAAGAGATGGTGTTTGGGTTGAAATTGACACAGCAAAACTTGTTGTTGGTGATGTGATTCAGCTTGATGCTGGTGACAAGGTTCCGGCAGACGCAAGAATCATTAAGGCTGTTAATGCAAAAGTTGACGAGTCAATACTCACTGGTGAAAGTTTGCAGGTTGACAAAGATGATGAAATTTTGTCGGGCGACAAACTTATTCAAGACCAAATAAACATTGTGTTTTCAGGAACAAGTGTGACAAACGGAAAAATTGAAGCTGTTGTTATCAAAACTGGAATGGAAACAGAACTTGGAAAAATTGCTGGAAGTTTAGATTCAGGAAAAGAAGCGCTTACTCCACTTCAAGTAAAAATTAAAAAAGTTAGTGGATTTATCACTGTTATTGCTTGCATTTTGATTGCTGCAACACTATGCTATGGTTTAATTTTAGAGAAAGACGCTCTTTCTATTATCGTGCTTTGTATCTCAATGGTGCTTGCTGCTGTTCCGGAAGTTTTGCCAGTTTCAATCACTGCAACGCTTACAATCGGTGTTCAGCAAATGAGCAAGAGAAAAACTATTGTGAAACAACTTGCTGCCATTGAAACACTTGGTGCAACTCAAATTGTTTGTTCAGACAAAACGGGAACAATCACAACAAACCAAATGACACTTGTTGAGCTTTATGCCAACGAAAAAACTTATCTTGATATCAAAAAGAGTAATCAAAGTTTGGAAATGATTCAAAACATTATGGGGCTTTGCAACGACAATGAAGTTAACGTTGAAAACAAGGGTGATTTTATTGGTGACCCTGTTGAAGTTGCTCTTAGTAAATATTTGTATAACATTAATCTTTCGCTTGATTATTTTAGAAATGAGCACGAAAGAGTGAATGAAATTCCGTTCGATTCTGGAAGAAAAATGATGAGCACGGTGAATAAGTTTGATAATAAACTTATGATGATGACAAAAGGTGGTCTTGGAGCTGTGCTTCCAAGATGCGTGGGATATTACAAAAACGGAAAAGTTGTGAAAATGACAAAGCTCATTGCTTCAAAGTTTTTGGCAAAAGAAAAGTCAATGAGCAAAAAGGCATACAAAGTTTTGGCATTTGCTTATAGGACAGTAGACCTTAAAGAAGAATACACAACAGAAGATGAAAATGGTTTAATCTTGGTTGGTTTGTGTGGTCTTGTTGACCCACCAAAAGATGGCGTTAAAGAAGCCGTTAAAAAATGTAAAGAAGCAAAGATGCGTCCAATTATGATTACTGGTGACAGCTTAGCGACAGCTATGGCAGTTGCGATTGAAGTTGGGATTGCCAAAGATGACGGAGATGGTGTTGAAGGCAAGGCTATTGATGGCTTAACCGACGATGAACTTGTGAGTTTTGTTAAGAAGTATACGGTTTATGCACGCGTTACTCCAGAGCACAAAGTTCGAATTGTTAGAGCATTCCAATCTGCAGGAAAAGTTGTTGCCATGACCGGTGATGGTGTTAATGATGCACCGGCGCTCAAGCTTGCGCATGTCGGAATCGGTATGGGTAAAGCTGGAACAGATGTAACCAAAAATGTTGCCGATATTATTTTGATGGACGACAGTTTTGCAACTATTGTGACAGCTGTTGAAGAAGGTAGAAGAATTTATAGCAACGTGCTTAGAACAATTTTGTATAACCTTTCGTCAAATTTTGCAGAAATCTTTTTAATTATTATTGGAATGATTATGATGCGAGACATTATTTCGCCACTTCACATTCTTTACATTGACATTGTTGCAGATACCATTCCTTCAATTGCTTTGGCTTTTGAAAAGAATGATAAGAAAGCAATGAAACATAAGCCAAACGGAATAAATAAACGAGTGTTTACACCTTTTATGATTGCGATGATTGTGGGTTCTGCTATTATTGAATCAGCCATTTCACTTGTGATTTTCTTTGTTGCTGATGCTTGGTATGGTCATAAAGTTGCTATGACTCTTGCACTTTTATCGGTTGTTCTAACTGAACTTACATTTACATATAACTGCAAAGAACTTAAAGATTTTTCATTCAAAAAGGGTTTGTTTGGAAATAAGGTTATGAATATTTCAACACTTGCAATTTTTGCAATTCAAATTCCGGTGTTCTTCACAGGAGTTGGAAGCTTGTTTGGACTTACTTCAATTTCAATTCTTCAGTTTGTAACTGTTGTTGGAATCACAATTATTGGATTCTTTGTAGTTGAATGTGTAAAGCCAATTTTGGCAAAACTTTTCAAAGATAAATAAAAAATTGTGTTTAGCTTAGATATTTTAAAGCTAACTAAAAAGAACATTCCATTGTTGAATGTTCTTTTTAATTTTTTTATAAAAACATAAAACCCCGAATCAAATTGACTCGGGGTTTTTAAACAATAAAAAAACCAAAATCATGTATCGATTTTGGTTGAGATTGGTGACCCCACCAGGACTCGAACCTGGAATCCAATCTTAGGAGGATTGTGGTATATCCCTTTACCTATGAGGTCAAATTTAATATAAATATTATATTACATAAATTAAATATTGCAAAGACTATTTTGGTTGTTTTGAGGCCTTTTTTAGGCTGTTTTTTACAAAATTTTTACATTTTTCTTATGTTGGTTTTAGCGGGTTGTATAAAATTGCCTAATATAGGCATTTTTTATAGACAAAGTTAAGCACAACTGACCCTTAGGAGAACCAACCGAATCCCGAAAAACCTTCAAATAATTTTTGAAATATAAATTAATATTAATTAATATTAGTCGTTTTGAAAAAATTTTTAAGCAATTTAAAATATCTTTTGTTCCGTGAGTATGGTTCAAAGGGTTGCTTTTAATATAATAGCCATTTTTACTCTTTAATTTAAATAAAAATCAAAACATCAGGGTTGATGTTGAATTAAGGAGTAATACATGAAAGAAATTAAAAACATTATAAAAGACAACGATTTTGTAAAAATTAAAATTGTTAAAAATACAATTACTATTTCTAATTCAGCTAATCTAAATCATAGACCTACAATTAGAAAGATTAATAATCATAAACATATAAATTTAAGAACTGGCGAAATTGTTGAAGAAAAAAGATCAATTAAGCGTGGAGAGTCTGTAAGGACTCTACTTGAAAGTAATATAAAACTGCAAGATATAATCAAAGAGAATGCTGTTGATAACAATAAAATTATACTACTTACTCTAACCTATGAAGAAAAAACACTTGATATTAAAAGAATAAATGAAGATTTTAAATCTTTTATAAAGTATTTGAGAAAGAATGTAGTTGAATTTGGTGCTATTGAGTATATTAATACATTAGAATTATATGCAGATAAAACAGGTTATCATATACACGCAATTTTGTTTTTTAATGAATCCACAAAATCCGTTTATTTGCCTTTTGAAACACTCTCAAAGGCTTGGAAACTAGGTCAATTCGCTTTAAGAAAACCAACTCGTGATAATGAAGTATACTTTTATTTAACACCACATTTATCTAAGAAAGTAAATGATAAAAACAGTCACATGCACAATAAAGCCTTATTGCAAATGGAATTGCCAGCAGGTGTAAACCTTTATCGTTGTTCAAAAGGAATAAAAAAACCTGTAATATATACTGACACCTATGAGAATATACAAAAGTATCTTAAACAAAATAGTTATGAGTTAAATGGTCAGCAAATATATTTAAACCCTATGCAGACATATCATGGGAATAATCTATATTATTGCAAAGAGCAATATAAAAAATCAACCGAAACTATAACTATTACAAAAAACAAGAGAAAGCCGATTTAAAGGCTTCTCTCTCGCATTGAAATTTAATATAATAATTTATATTAAATATTCAAGTTCACCGATTTGAAACCTAATTAAGAGTATAAAAAACTATTTGTGACTCCTTACCTTTTGAAAATTTTGCCCCGAAGTTACATTTTTTATATAAACTTAATGCAAAAGTCTATTTAATATGGTATAATAAAGCCAAATAAAAAGGAATTAATATGAGAGATACTATAACTTTTACCACACAAATACCTGTAGACGAAGAAGGGTATATTGAATTGCAATGTCAACACTGTAATTCACGATTTAGGATGCATAGAGAGATTTGGGAAGAAGGAACAAATGATAAATTGTTTTGTCCGTCTTGTGGCATACCTTCCAAAATTCAATCTTTTTTAACAAAAGAAGTTGTTGATAATTATCAAACACAAGTATCTAATTATATAAATAACACAATTGAGCAGTTATTTAGTGGATTTAAAAACACTAAGTATATAAAATTTAATCATAAACCCATTAAGAATAAACAAGAACACCAAATATTGTTTATTGAAAAAGACGTTTATTTATCTAGATGTAGCACTTGTGGACAAATTGTAAAAATAAAAGAAATAGATAAAATTGCGGGGTTTTATTGCCCTATTTGTGGAGATGAAAACGAATGAATAAAAACGAGTTAAAAATAATTTCAAAAAAATTTAGAATATATGCGGGACAGGTTTTAAATATTGAAGGTGATGAAGATATAAATATTTTAAAAGTTTTTATTGATTTTATAGAAAACGAGAGCCTTATTTTTAATTTTGTCAATAATCAAATGTGTTCAGATGAAGAATTTGAAAACATACTAGGTTCTAGAGGTTTTGGTCGTGTTTTTTCATTATCAAGCAATACAAATAAAATGGTTAATGAAGTTTACTTGATATTGAAACACATTGTTACAAAAAATAGTTTATCACGTGTCACTTTGGGCTATGCCACAACCTCAAATAAATTTGTTGATTCAATAAAAAACTTTATTTCAAAAACAGTAAGTCCTTTTTTAGATGAAATAAGATTATTTATTGAGTGTGAATTTAATAATACTGATGAAGCGTCAGAGATTAAGCCTCAGTTGTTTTTGTCTTATTGTCAAAAGGATACCGATATTGCAAATGTAGTTGAAAAACATTTATTAAAAATTCACCCCACATTTAAAATTGTTAGAGATATAAGAGACGTGCTTTTTGGTTCAAGTTTTAACGAATTTATGAAGACCGTATCTCAAAAAGATTATGTTATAATGATAATTAGTGATTCATATCTTAAATCTTTGAATTGTATGTTTGAAGTTAATGAAGCAATGAGAAATATTAATTATAAAGAAAAAATCATTTTAATAGTTTTAAATGATAAAGATGAAAAATATTATACTAAAGAAAATTTATATGATTTTATTCCAACTATATATGACACTAAAAGAATACAATATTTAAATTATTGGGAAGAAAAATCAAAAG
>JAFTKS010000016.1 GCA_017453125.1 Clostridia bacterium | reverse complement strand
ATTTATGGAAAAGCATAGTGTAAGCAAATTGATTGGTTCTCCTCCTGGTTATGTTGGTTTTGATGAAGGCGGGCAACTAACAGAAAAGGTAAGAAGAAAGCCTTATTCTGTAGTTTTGTTTGATGAGATTGAGAAGGCTCATCCAGATGTATTCAACTTACTTTTGCAAGTTCTTGATGATGGACGACTTACAGATAGTCAAGGAAGAACCGTAACATTTAAAAACACAATAATTATATTCACTTCAAATGTAGGTGTTAGTGAACTACCAAAGAAAAGGGGTGGACTTGGTTTTGGTGTGGATAATTCTGCTAATGACCAACTCGAATATGTTGAGATTAAAAACGTTTTAACTAATGCATTTAAAACTAGATTTAAACCTGAATTTGTAAACAGAATTGATGTTGTGACGGTATTTCATCCTTTGGATTTTTCACAATTGTCTCAAATTGCAAAATTGTTTATATGTAATTTGAACAAAAGGTTGCAGAATCAAGGTGCGGGGTTGAAAATTACCGAAAGTGCACTTAAATATTTGATTGAAAAGGGTTATGATAGAGAATATGGTGCTAGACCACTAAGAAGGCTTATTGAACAAGAGATTGAAGATAAGATTGCAGAACAGTTCTTGGAAGGAAAAATTCCAACTGGTGCAACAATTATTATTTCTGCTAGAGATGGAAAATTAAATTTTCGACTTTCGAACAAGGAAAATAATTAAAATTATTTGGTAATTGCAAATATATTTGTTACAATAAAATTAATAATTACACATTGTAATTATGAAAGGAGAGAATTATGGAAATAAAATATGTAGCAAGAAATTATAAAATCTCTGACAAGTTCAAGGATATTATTGAGAAAAAACTCTCTAAAATCGAGAAATACTTTGACAAAGATGTTGAAGTAAAGGTAAATTGTATAGAGCAAAATGAAAGATGTAAGTTGGAACTTACTATTAATAGTAGTGGACTATATTTGAGAAGTGAAGTTGAGTCTGATAATATGTACAATAATATCGATACAGCTCTTCCAAAACTTGAGAAACAAATTGTAAAAAATACTAAAAAATATAAAAATAAATTTGCAGAAAAAGTATCTTATGATGCATTTGAGTTTATTGATGAAGCTCCAAAGATGGAATCTGGAAAAGTTGTTAAGACAAAAACTTTTGATTTGGATCCTATTAGCGTTGAAGATGCTGAGGCTTATATGGATGCCGTTGGACATAACTTTTATGTGTTCTTAAACGGTGAAACAGGTGAAATCAATGTTCTTTATAGAAGAAATGATGGAAACCTTGGTCTTATCGAAGTTAGAAAGTAATTTCTATTTCGAATATATAAGTTGTATAGTTTATCTATATAATTATTATGGGTATGCTCACAAAATCTAGGCATTTTATAATGTCATAAGTGTTTTGTGAGCATTTTTTTGTTTGTTTGAATTTGGTTTTTCTTTGCGTAAAATGTTTTTTATTAATGGAAAAAAATAAATTTTTGTAAAAAATCACCTAAATTAAGGCAAATTGAAAATTTAAAAAATTTTTTTTGAAAAAGGGTATTGACTTGTTGAGTTTTTGCTGTTACACTATAAGTGCATTTTAATAAACTTAAAATGTTTTTCCATTTTTCATTCTACCTATATACATATATTTAGGTAAAGAGAGGCTGAGATGCCTCTCTTTTTGTTGATTATACCAAATATTAAAGTTATCAGGATTTAAAAAAAGAGCAAATAAATTAATTGCTCTTTTTTAAATTTTGGGAAGATGTTTCGTTTTTTGTTGATGCGGTATTTGTTTTTGTAGCAGTGAAGTTCTTCTCTGCTACTTGTTTTTTTGCATTCTCAAGTATTTCTTTTTCCGCACGTCTTTTTTCAAGTTCTAATTTTTTCTGTTCTTTTCTTCTGTTGATTCTTTCATTGTTTTGCAAGTAATCAACAAGGTTTTGCCTGGTTTTTTCTTCGCATTGTGGAATTACAATAGAGGCTGCAAACATAGATATTCCTGTTATAATAAAGATTGCAACAAGTCCTAAGAATCCAAAGGAGTATCCGACGCAATATGCGGAGACACAACCCGTTTCTCTTATAAATAATGCCTTGTTGGAACAGGCCATTATTCTTGATTTTATTAGCATTCTCTCAAGTACAAATAATGAGATAAATGTATTTGAGAAGGCTATTAGTCCATAGATAGCGCAAACAAGTAGGAAACAAGAATCTAGTGGAACAAATGGAAGGGCTATGACACATATTGCAATTATAATACTTGCAATAGTTACAAGTTTTGTTGTGTCATATTTCTCATTAATAATTCCTGCAACATAAAATCCGATTGCATAGAAACAATTGAATATTGCGTTTAGTATTCCTGCAGTTGCAAATTCGCCTTGAGCGGAGAATACATACAAGCTGTATGATGTTTGTAGTAAGTCAACAAATGCGAATGAGAAATAAACAATAAAGTACGTAATAAGTAATTTCTTTGTAAGTCTATGACTCTCTAGTTTTAATTCGTCATTTTTATTTAATGTGCTAACTGCATTTGATGTTGCATCTTTATTAAATGTTTTTTGGTGTCTACTTCTAACATAGAATATTACAAGAGGAATGACAGAAATTGAGTATATAGTTAGGGACATTATAAGCACTAGCGTTTTGTTTATGTCTAGTAAGTATCCACCAACTAGAAGTGCTACAATTGTACCAGTTTGTTCAAATAATCTTGTTACACCAATTGATGATTTTCCTGCCTTTTGAGTAAGGGAGGAATAATTGAAAATGATTTCTTTGGATAAGTTATTTAGAGCGGAGTCAAGGGCGTTGAATACACATACACCAATTACACCTATAATCAAATTGACATCAAGTACAAATATGAAGATATTATATAGCGCTATTGGAAAAATTCTAAGTAGTAGAAATAATTGTGGGTACTTTCCATAAACTTTTCTTAGTGCTAAATTAAGTATCAGTCTAATAACATTGTTAGACACCAAATATATCATTGCATATGTTAAATTACCCGTTGACTGAAAAACAATTAAGGCAACAAAAGCACCAACGAGGTTGTTGGCAAAATTGGCTATCATTTTATGGAAATTTAATAATTTTAATTGATCCATTTTTCTTCTCTCATAAAAATATAATTTCAAACATAAGTATTTTAACATATTACAATTTTTTTGAAAAATGAAAATCATATGTTTTCGTTTTGGTTGTGAATTATTTTGAAATTATTATATTTTGTGTTAAAATAACAAAACTAATTAAGGTATTGAATGAATATGGATGGAATACTTCTCAATTTTAATAGAATAATGGCGAATTTCTCCACAAAATTGGTTGGGGGATTTATTCCTTTGATTGTTTATAAATATGCCACTAGTTATAAACTAGAACTTGCGATTCTGACTATAGTCATAGAGTATTTGTTGGCGTTTTTGTTTGGAACAATTATGAAAAAATGGCTAATAAAAAAGCCTCAATTGTTTTTGTTCTTGAGGGTAGTTCCAATTATTTGTTATGAAATATTACTTCTTTATGTAGCCAAAAATCCTTTGTTATGTGTAATAGGAATTGGTGTTGCTTACTCGTTTAGTTATGCGTTCAAGTATATACCAACAGAGGTATTATTTACATATATTAATGCTCGTAGAAAGGTAGGAACAGGAAGGCAACTTGCAATCACAAAAACACTTGACCAATTGGCGATTATCCTTGGAGTTATTATTGGTGGATTAGCTCTTGATCATTTGGATATGAGAATTGTTATTATTGTTTCTATTTCATTATATACAATAGGTGCATTGCCTCAACTTATTTATTATTTATGTAATTTTAAAAAGGCTAATGTTAACCAAGAATATGCGTCATATGCACATATTGCATTGAAAGAACATAGTCAAGACAAAGAGTTTGCAAATAAAGTTTCTAAGAAAGTTCGTGTTGTATATTGTTTGTTTTATTTTCTTCAAGAATCTTGGCAAGCAATATATATTTTGATTCCTTTGTTGACGTATACACTTACAGGAATGTTTACATATTCTGCGATTGCGACTGCTATATTTGATGGAGTGTATGGCGTATGTTGCTTGATAGCATCAAGACTTAATAACAAAAAAGATTTAACAATTGCATCTAGTCTTATGGGAATTGTTGTTGGAATAATGGGAATATCTCTTGTTTTCATCAATAAAAATATAATGTGGATGATTTACATTATTTGTGGTATAATGGCTGTTTGTTATGCATTCGCGTATTTCTTTATGTATGATAGAATGCTCAAGAAAAGCAAAATTATAGGCAGAAATAATACTTGTGTTATTAATAAAATAAATATGTTTTTCTTATCTACTTGTTTTGTGTCGTTGTTTGGATTGATATCTTTGCCTGTTGCATTTTGTGTTGGTGGAGGAATGTCAATACTGGGTGGGGCTTTCATTCCTTATATAGAAGAAAAAACAAGACGTATGCTTGTTGATCATTTGGAAGATAATGAAATAAAAGAAAAGGGAAAAATGTTCTTCTTTAAAAAAAGAAAGATGTAAAAATAAAAAGCACTTAAATTAAGTGCTTTTTTCGTACTTTGCGTTGTATTATTAATCTAGATTCTTTCTAGCGAATGTTAATTCGTTGCTATCAATTTTGATAAGTTGAGGGCTATCTATAATCAAGCTATTCAAGAATTCTCTAAACATATCTTTTGATTTGAATGTATCCCCAACGACATCTAGGTTGTTTTGAGAAAATCTTGCTTTTGTGCCAATTTTGAAATAGTCGGCAATATCAAAACTCATAGTTACCTTAAGTCCTTTGTTGTTAACCACTCTATAACTGTCTCTTTTCTTGAATACTCTAATTCTTGGTGAAGATGACCTTAGCATATCGTCAATATTAACGTGAAGACCTTCTGGAAAAACCTTATAAATAGCCTCGTTAATTTGTTCGCTATACTTCATTATTGAATCATTTTTATCAATCTTAACTTTGAAAAAGTTTGGAGTATTCTTTAAGAACTCAATTCTTTGAACTTGAGCACTGTCATAACGAATAACCAATTCTCTAGACTTGCCGTCGCTCACTGTATAGATATTGATTCCTTTGTCTGCAAAGAAAAAGTCTGGGGTGTCGTAATAAATTTTTTCATTTTTACTTTTCCCCAATGAATCGACAGAATAGCTGGCCAAAAGATTGCCTTTGAGAATTAATCTCTTATCTGCTTTTAAATTTGTAACTAAATATCTTCCATTTATAAAATTTGCAACTTGTTGTAATTCCATACTGTTATTATATAGCAATTTTGTTTTGTTTGCAAACAAATTGATTGACTACTTGTAATTTTATTTACATTTTATTTTATTACTTTATAGTATTTTTAATTTTTATAGAAATATTTTATGCAATAATCTATTGTAAAAAGTTTTGTTATTTGATAAAATAACTTTAGTTAATCTAAAATTCATAATGCCTTGGGTGTGGAATGAAAATAAAGAATGTAATAATGACTTTTTTCTTAATACTGATTTCTGTTGTATGCTGTGTTGGCTGTGCTGACATAGAAGTGAGTCGTATGATTGATGCCAATGAAACTATTATTGATACATTGATAGTAACTTTGGACAAATCAAAAATCGATAAGTCTGGTAGAGTTACCTATGTGCAAGTAGAAAATGCGATTCATAATGATATGAAAGTTTTTGAACAATATGTCAAAGATTGGAAAGAGAGTTTCAAAGATAAATATCCAAATGTTTATTCTATGGTAAAAGACGGTATTCTTGTATCTGTTTATCCAGAACCAAGCAAGCAGTTGAGTGTTTCTATTGAGTTTGCTGGGCTTAATATGTTTGGATTGTTTTATGGAATGGTTGAAGATGAAGATATTGAATATCAAAAGGCAATGACTGATGTTGGTCCGTTTGTTGCTCAAATGATAAATCAAGAATATTCGACAGAAGAGTTTGGTTTGTTTTTGTATAAATACTCAATGATTAAAGACGTGGGAGTTTTGTCGCACATCAAAGATTTTGAGGTTGATGGGATAGGAAAGAACTATTATTCGGAATATTGTAATATGACAGGCTTTAGTGAAGAGGATATTGATGTATGTCAAATATTTGCATATCCTGATGATAGAATATATAGTAATGCAGATACGCAAGAAGTTGTTCAGAATATGACATTCCTTGCTTGGGATTTGTCTGAAAAAGAAGATGGTTTTCAGATGAGTATCTATAAGATTGCGCCACGAACAACAATGTGGTACGTAGTAGCCCTTATTATATCTGCGATTGTAGTTGTTGTAATATTTGTAATATTTAGAAAGAAGTATTCGAAAGTGGTAAGGCTAGAAATTACCAAACAGGAAGTAGAGAAAGATGAGAAATGATAGGTATTTTTTCGATAAAAGAGATTGGAAACGTAGATTTATAAAAATTGGGATAATATTCTTGATTTCTTTTATTCCAATTGTTTTATTTAATGTATATTGCTCGGATTATCTAGGACACGAATGGTTGGTTGTTCTTCTTGATTGCGTGTTCTTGCTTGTGTTTGTTTGTATTGGAAGTGTGATAATAGATAAGATTTATGCAAGAAAAGACGCTAAACTTGATAGGCTAAGAAAAGAGCGAGAAGAAGTTGAGGCTAGAAAAAAGAAAATAATGGAAGATAGTTATAAAAGAAAGAGAGAGGAAAAAGAGAAAATCAAGGCTCAGAAGAAACAAGAACAAGACGTTGTTGTGGTGGAAGAGCCTTCTCAGAAAAAAAGAACTAGGAGAAAATAATGGCTGACACTAGAGGAAAGACAAAAGAAAAAGTTAAAAAAGATCCAAGAGTATTGCCACATAGTATTGAGGCAGAGCAATGTGTACTTGGGTGTGCATTTATTGATCAAGATGCTGGATACGGAATTGCGTCTACTTTGAAACCTGATGACTTTTATTCTATTACGCACAAGATAATATTTGAGACTATGTATAAACTATTTTCGGCAAATACACCAATTGACTTTATTACCGTTACAGAGAGTTTGGAGAAGAATGGTGAACTTGATTCGGTAGGTGGTGTAGATTATCTAACAACACTTACTAACGTTGTGCCAAGTGCTAGTAACTATCAGCATTATATGGAGATTGTTAAAAACAATAGTGTACTTAGACAACTTATATCTGCTGGACAAGATATTATCAATGGTTCTTATGGTGATGTGGATAGAGAAGACGCTCTTACTCAAGCTGAACAAATGATTTTCAAAATCGGTGAGAAAGATGAGAGGGGTGGTCTTACACATATTAATGTGGCTGTTAATAATGCAATAAGCAACTTTGAAGTATTGCAAAAGAACAAAGGGCAAATTAGAGGTGTGCCTAGTGGAATTTATGGTCTAGACAAAATTACAAATGGTTTCCAAAAAGGTGCCTTAATTCTTATTGCTGCACGTCCAGGTTGTGGAAAAACGTCATTAGGAATGAATATAATCAATCACGCTGCAGTTAAGTGTGGAAAGAAAGCTGCAATCTTCTCGCTAGAAATGAGTAAAGAAGAAATTGCTTCAAGATCTATTTGTAGTCTTGCATTTGTAGATATGGGAAATGCTCTTAAAGGAGAGATGAACGATAAAGAATGGAAAGCAGTTCTTAGTGCAAGCAAAAGATTAAGTGAGGCTAATATTTACATAGATGAAGGTTTTTCAAAGTCTCCTATTGATATTCTTAGTAAATGTAGGAAATTGAAAAGAGAAAAAGGTCTTGATGTTCTGATGATAGACTATTTGCAATTGATGGCGGGAAATAAGAAGTCTTCTCAAGAAAACAGAACTCAAGAAATCTCTGAAATTACAAGAACTCTTAAGATGGCGGCAAGAGAACTTGAGATACCAATTATCCTTCTTTCTCAGCTTTCTCGTCAAAGCGAAGGAAGAAAAGATCACAGACCTATTCTAAGTGACCTTAGAGAGTCTGGTTCTATCGAGCAAGACGCAGATATGGTTTTGTTTATTTATAGAGGCGATATGTATAATGATGTTCCTGAGGCAGAACGTGAGGCGGGAATTGCCGAAATTATAATTGCTAAAAACAGAGCAGGTAAATGTGATACAATCAAAACTAAGTGGGTTGGTTCTATTACATCATTCTTGAACTTGGAAAAAGATGCCAATGCTATGAGTTTGGAAGAGAATGCGCCGCTCCCTCCTGAACCAAGAGGTGAAAGTGCACCACAAGAACCCCCAGTACTTCAAGAAGATGAAGAATTGATCCCTCTTCCTGATGAGCCCAAATTTGAGAACAATGAACCATCTCCATCAGTTGATGATGTTCCATTTGATGTAACTCCTGAAGAAATGGTTATTAGACCGCTTGCTGAGGCAGATGATTTATTAGATATTTTTGAATAAATTGAAAATTACTATTGAGAATAAGTATTAATTGCTTATTCTTTTTTTGTAGTAACTGGAAGTATTATGCGTAATATAGAATTCTCCTTATAAAAAGCAATTTATTGGATATTATATATTAAATGGAGATGTGTAATATGCGAAAAATCTTCTATGGTTTTGGTGGGCTTAGTTATAGTGTTATAAGTCAGACTATCTCAAATTTTTTTATGTTTTTTGCAACATCTGTTTTGGGTTTGCAAGGAACTTTGGTTGGGATTGTTGTTGCTATTAGTACAATTTGGGACGGGGTAAGTGATACGTTGATGGGGCATCTTAGTGATAATTATAAAATTGGTAAATTGGGTCGACGAAATGGATATATGCTTATTGCAACACTGGGAATGTCTATCTTTAATATAGTTCTATGGTGTGTGCCTAATAATTTTTCTAATGGGCTAAAGTTTGTTTGGATTTTGATTTCTTTATTATTATTAGAGACGTTTAATACGATGTTTTCAACTCCTTATGGTGCACTGGGAAATGATCTTGCATCAAATTATGATGATAGAACAAAAAATAATGCTTTTTCAACTGTGTTTTATTTGATTGGTATAATTATTCCAAGTATTTTGTTGGTGATTTTTTTGCCAGATACAGAAGAGTATCCTATAGGTCAACTTAATCCCAAAGGATATGTTAATATCGCTATTGTTACGAGTATTATATGTTTGACTTTTGGTTTGCTTTGTTCATTATTATCTTTTCCAAGAAGTGATAGTTCTTCAAACAATGCCAAAGAAACAATTGGGTTGCGTGGATTATTTTTAGATTTTTTAAATGTGTTCAAAAATAAGCGGGTTAATAAGATAATTTTTGGATATGTTTTGACATCAATAGCAACAGTGTTTTTATGTAGTGTGGGATTGCATTTTTTTACTTATTCATTTTTTTATACTTCAAAACAAATTACTTTTTTGTTACTCACATTGATGTTGGGAACAATCTTAAGTCAGCCGTTATGGGTTCATATAAGTAAGTTAAGGCGAAAAAAACCAGCGTTAATTATTGGTATTATTTTAACAATTCTTTCGGTTTTTGGTGTGATTTTTATATATCTATTTAGAATTGAGTTGTATAATATATCGTTTATTTTGATGCTTATAGCGATACTTATTTGTGGGATTGGCAGTGGTGCTTTGTATTGTTTGCCATTGTCTTTGTATGGAGATAGGGTTAAGTTTGAGGAAAATTCTAATAACAAAAATGGTATATACAGTGGTGTGTTAACTTTTGCTGGTAATATTGCTAATTCAATTACTCAGCTACTTGTAGGACTTTTGCTGGATATAATACACTTTGATGGTGGTGAGAATGTTCAATCTCTTAGTGTTCAGACAGGTCTTGCATTGATTCTTTTTATTGGTGTGCAATTATCTTTGATTCTGGCTTGTTTTATCTTTGCTAGTTATAAAGAATGTGTAGAAAATTATGAAAATTTGTCAAAAGGTTGATTAAACGCCTTTAATATGATATTCTAATATAGTAATTTTAAAAAATATGCAAAAATGATGAGGCATATTTAAAGAGGGAAAGATGAAAAAGTATACTTCAAAAGAATTGAGAGAGGCTTGGTTAAATTTTTATAAAAGCAAAGGTCACGTAGATATTGGCGCTGTGTCTTTGATTGGTGATGGTACAACGGGGGTAATGTTTAATGTTGCAGGAATGCAACCATTGATGCCTTATCTTCTTGGAGAAAAACATCCTCAAGGAACAAGGCTTTGTAATGTTCAAGGGTGTGTAAGAACAATTGATATTGATTCGGTTGGTGATGAGAGTCATTGTACTTTTTTTGAAATGATGGGAAACTGGAGTTTAGGAGATTATTTCAAAAAAGAGAAAACAGCTTGGACTTTTGAACTTTTGACTGAGGTTTTTGGTCTTGACAAAAATAAGATTTGTTCTACTGTATTTGAAGGTAATGAGAGTGCTCCAAGAGATGAGGAGACTGCTGAATTGCTAAAAGGTTTGGGTATTAGACCAGAAAATATATTTTATCTTAACAAAGACAACAACTGGTGGGAACTAGCGGGAACAACTGGTACGCCTTGTGGTCCAGATAATGAATGGTTCTATCCTCTATGGGACGAGAAATGTTCGGAGTCTTGTGATATTAATTGTAGTTGTAATAGATTTGTTGAGATTGGCAATGATGTTTATATGCAATATGAGAAGTTGGAAGACGGATACAAGCCATTAAAGAATAAAAATGTAGATACTGGTTTTGGTTTTGAAAGAATGCTAATGTTCTTGAATGGATACAAAGATGTTTACAAAACCGATTTGTTTGAACCAAGTGTTAAGTATATTGAAGAACAAACTGGTATTACATATGGTGAGAATGTTGAGGAAACAAAGTCCATCAGAATAATCTGTGATCATATGAGAACTGCTCTTATGTTAATTGGTGACAAAAACGGAATTGTTCCAAGCAATGTAGGTGCTGGATATATTCTTCGTAGACTTCTTAGAAGAGCTATTCGTCATGCAAAGAAAATCAATCTTGATACTTCCAAACTTTGTTCTGTAGTTGAGATTTTTATTGATAAAGTTTATGACAAGGCATATCCTTTGCTACTTCAGAAAAAGGATTATATAATGTCTGAAATTCAAAAAGAAGTAGATAAGTTTAACAAAACAATTGAAACAGGAACAAAAGAGTTTGATAAATTAATTGCTGGTATCAACAAAAAAATTGCGTTTATGTCGTCAAATAATCCTAATTATGTACCAACTGATTCAGATAAAATGATAACAGGAAAATCGGCTTTCCGCTTGTATGATACATTTGGCTTTCCAATAGAAATGACTATAGAAATGGCAAGTGAATTAGGTATTGCTGTTGATGAAGAAGGTTTCAAAAAAGCATTTGAAGAGCATCAAGAATTGGCTAGAACTACTAGTGCGGGAGCGTTTAAGAGTGGTCTTGGTGGTGATGGAGAAATGGAAACAAAATATCATACTGCAACACACCTTTTGAATGCTGCCCTAAAACTTGTTGTTGGAGAAAAATCCCATCAAATGGGCTCAAATATTACTAGTGAGAGACTTCGTTTTGACTTTGCTTGTGATCACAAAATGACAGAAGATGAATTGAAGAAAACGTCTGAATTGGTTAATTCTTGGATTCAAAAAGGTTTAGATGTAAAGTGTGAGGAGATGAAGAAAGAAGATGCTGTAGCATCTGGAGCTGAACATCAATTTATCGATAGATATCCAGATATAGTCACTGTTTATTCTATCGGAGATGTCTCAAAGGAAATTTGTACAGGTCCTCACGTGAAAAATACTAGCGAGCTTGGTACGTTTGTAATCAAAAAAGAAGAGGCGTCTTCTAGCGGTGTTAGAAGAATAAAAGCTATTCTTCAATAAAGTTCATAAAGCGTAGATTACTATAAAATCTACGCTTTATATTTTATTTGATTGCATAAAGTAAAATTATATTGTATAATTAAAAAAAATGTAAGGTGAAGAAATGAAGGCGCTTAAAGGACTTTTGATTTATATAGGTATAATCCTGGGCTCAATACTTGGGCTTGCTGCTATTTTGGTTAGTATTATGTACTTTGTTCCAACATTCAAAATTGCGGGTGTAGGAATGGTGCATTATCAAAAAAGTATTAATAATTCTACTATTTCATTGAAACAATATTCGGATTATGATGAAGTTGTTTTGTCTGTTTCTTCAAAAACTATTCCTATTACAATTTTACCAACAGATGCAGAAGAAATTAGTTACAAGATGAATCTTAGTGTATTCGGTTTTGCGTCTGATATTGTTGAGTATAAGTTGGGAAAAAATGTAGAACAAAGAGACAACAAATTGTATATCTACCTTAATACAATTGAACCAAGTGGTTGGATTTCAATCTCTGGAAGTGGTGTTTCTGTTAGTGTTCCTAGTGATATGAAGATAAGTCTTGTGACCAGCACAACCAGTGGTAGTGTGTCTATTGGAGGAAGTAAGAATTCTTTGAATATTGATATGTTGTCTGTATCAACTAGCACAGGAAATTTGAACTTGGTTAATCTTGGGTCGGGAGAAACTGAAAAAACTCTTGAATTGAAGAGTTTGAATCTGACTACGCAAAATGGTACTTTTGACCTATCTGGAATTACAAATATAAAAGTATTAGAGAAAGTTAAACTAGTAGCTGAAGATGGTGTGTTTGGGTTTAACAACTTGTTTGCCTCAGTTAATGTCACAGGCAAGGGTGTTACATTGAATGCAAATGATATTTCTTGTGGTGATGATGGGTTTAAATGTATTACTAATAATGTATATTTAAATATTGAATCGCTAAAAACATCTGATGGTTGTGAAAATTCTATTATTTCTGAAAATATGGTTTTGAAGATCAAGACTATTGTTGGAAAAACTGGAATTTCTACAATTTATGGTAAGGTTGATATTAATTCAATTAATGGATATGCAATGATAGAGAATGAGAATGGTTCAGTTTCTATTAAAAATGCTTATGATACAATTATCATTACAACTGAGATGGGGGATATTTCAGTTGATTCATATATGAAAACTGGTAAATTTAAGAGTAATAAAGGTAATATTACTGTTAATAGCTGGAGTGATTATATAAGTGGTTGTTATACAGATATTGAGTGTGTTGATGGTAATGTTACTGCTTTTAATAAAATAAACAAATTTTCACTAAAAACAACAGGATATTCTCGCTCAAAAGTCGATTTTGGAATTGTGAAAGAAGGCAAAGATGAAAATGGTTTAACTATTCAACATAGAATAGAGGCTAGTATGCAAGGTTCTTGTATTGTAAAAATACCTACTTTTAACGAGACTGCGTTTATGTTTGAGGCACACGGAAATATTTCAGGAGAAATTTCTGGGTTGAAAGGTGATGAAAATGGTGGAAAGGTCTATGCAAAAGAAGGTCCTCAGTATTATCCATCAAACAAATATATAGAAGAATCTATGTCAAATGCTAGTTTTTACTTCGATGGAAAAATAGAAATTGGTGGACACTCGTCTAAGTATGAGTAAGCCCCAGAGTGATTTTATCACTTTTTAAAGTAATAAAATATTAAAGAGTTTACATATTATGTAGGCTCTTTTTATTATAAAAAATACTTTAATCCTAAAGATTAAAGTATTTTTTTGTTTTGAGTGTTTTGTAAATTAGAAAGATTCTATGTTTTTTACTTTCCGTATTGTTTTATGAAGTTCTCAATTGCTTTTAAATTTCTTTCGCATTCTATTTCGGTTGGGAATTCGAGGGTATAGCGAAGTGCATTTTCAGTACCTGAAAATCTAATTAAAACCCACGCTCCGCCTTCAAATATATATTTTACACCGTCTGTTCTTATGATTTCTTTTGGTTTGTATGAGAAGTTTGGTGATTTCTTTGATAGGGCTTTTTGCATTTTCTTTTTATTAGAGATTTTTATATTTTCATTAATATAAGTTGAAATATATCCGCAACTATCTTTTACTTCTTTTATGATTGCACTCAATGGTTTCTTTAAAGTTGCCATAGCGTCAAGGATAATTGCTATTGAGAAGAAACTGTCCTTGCTAGGTATATAACCTCTGATGGTCATTCCGCCAGAACTTTCTCCGCCTAGAAGAGCATCAACTTCTTTCATTTTTGCAGATACATACTTAAATCCCACAGGTACTTCGTGGCATTTGTAGCCTAATGATTCTGCTAATTGATCAATAATGCAACTAGTAGAAATATTTCTTACAATATCACCTTTAAGTCCTTTGTATTTTACTAAATAATAATAAGCAACAGACATCAGTAGATTGTTGTCGTGAAATGTTCCAGTTTCGTCAATGACTGCAAGTCTATCTCCGTCTCCATCAACAGCAAGGCCTACTGAATATTTGCCTTTGACAACCTCTTTTTTGAAGTCTTCCAATAGGTTGTCTTCTGGTGATGGGAGTTGGTGTCCAAAATATGGGTCAATAGAGTCGTTGATTATTGTGAATTTTTTGCATTTGAACATTTTATCAATGTAGTGTGCGTAATCGCTGGTAACTCCGTGCATAGCGTTGAAAATTACTTTAAGATTATTTTCTTTGCTAGTTTTTGATACTAATTTGTTGATATTTTTGAAATAGTCCTTGATATTGTCTATTTCAACATTTAGTCCAGTTTTGTTGGCTGTTTCAAGGTCTAAGGTTTTGATTTTTAAATTTGTATTGGCAATTTTTTCAATTTCTGCAACGCATTCAGGATCGGCGTCTTTGCCTCCTTTTGTAGTGATTTTAAGGCCGTTGTAATCGTATGGATTGTGGCTTGCGGTAATTATTATTCCATAATCTAGGTCTTCTGCCATCACTGTATACATAACTGTTGGGCTAGGTACTGGTAGGTTATACATTTTTGTTTTAATTTTATTTCCCCAAAGAACTTCTGCAAACCAAATTGCGTACGTGTCTGATAGAAATCTTCTATCGAAGCCAATAACGACAGGTTTATTTGATTTTTGCTTTTTTATAGTTTTGCATAGTGCTTGGGCAATTCTTTGTACATTCTCTTTTGTAAAAGTATCACCAATTAATCCTCTAAATCCGCTTGTTCCAAATTTTATCATTTTTAATCTCCGTTAGTATATTGTACTTTTTTTAAAAAGTAAGTAATTATAGTTTTTATATTTGATTTACAAATAAACTTCAATTGTTTTATTATTTAAGTTTACTAAATTACTTATAAAAAAGCAAATTTATGTGTCAATATTTACAAAAAAATATTTTTTGCTTGTGTATTGTGTTTTTTTTTAGTAAACTATCTAAAAATAAAATTTTGAAGTGGGTTTTATGGAAAAAGATAAAAGTATTCTTAAAGTTAAATCGTTGTATGTGTCTTTTACTAAAGAATTCTATACATTGAATGATATAAATTTAGAATTGAACACTGGTGACAAGTTAGTAATTGTCGGAGATAAAGAAAGTGGCCGTACCGCATTATTGAGAACTATTGTTGGTCTAGAGTCGATTGCGAAGGGAGAGGTCTTGTATAAGAATATACCTATTGAAAAATTGGACTTTCAAAACGATGTTTCTCTTGGGTATGTGCCTGCTGTGCCTGTTTTGTTAAATAATAAATCGGTTAAGCAGAATGTTGAGTATGTTCTAAAATTACGACATAAGGATAAGCATTTTATATCTGCAACTATAAAGAACGCTTTGACAGAATATGGCCTTGTGTTTATCGAAGATAAGAAAGTGAAAGAGTTGAATTATTTTGATAAGTTGAAATTGTCTTTGGCAAGGTTGTCAACTAGGAACTTGGATATTTTGCTTATTGATGATATCTTTACAAAATTGTCTAGTATGGAAAAAGAGAAAATTGTTAAGTTTATAAAAACTCTTGTGAAAACACAAGGTTGTTCTGTTTTGATAATGACAGATAGCGAAGATGTTGCGGGAATGTTTGGATATTCTAAAAAATATATGGTATATGGCTCATTGAATGATGAGAAGATGGAATCTAAGGATGACTAAAGTCGTCCTTTTTTATTTGACCCTTTTTAAAGAAGCAATATTTACTTTGTTAAGATCTGGAAAGTTGTTGGAATGATTTGTGTCTTTAGATTTTGTTTGAGGTAGGAGTTCGAATATTTTTTGTAATTCTGGTTGATCTTTGAAAATCAGAGAACTTATTGTTTTTAGGATATCTGTTGTGTTGCCTTTTTTGCCTAGCATTTGCAATAGTGGAAGAATTGATTGGAGATCAAAATTATTTTCAAGATTTGTCTTTTCGTCTCTTTGTTCGGTGTATGAAAATCTATTTTCAGAATTCTTCCTAATATCTTCTTGTCCTGTGCGTGTATATCTTATTGGAAATTCGCCATATGGGTATTGGTCAATTATTTCTTTGGGGATTTTTTGTTTTTCCTGTTGTTGAGGTTTGTTTGAATTGCTTAAAAGTTTGATAAGGTTGATTAAGTTTTCCATATAATCCTACCTAAAAAGATTTTTATATTATATATGAAGTATATTGTTTTTCGGTTCATTCAATGACATATTGAAATAAATTTTCATATATTATATTAAATTCAAACGGGGGTGTTATGGCAAAATTTAGCGATTATATAAAAGAAGACAATTTGAAAAATATATCCAATGAATCAAAAACAACAAACACGGCTGAAAAGCAAAATTTGGAAAATTTAATTAATAAATATAGTTCATATAGTGAAGATAAGTTGTTGAGTGAGTTTAT
>JAFTKS010000001.1 GCA_017453125.1 Clostridia bacterium | reverse complement strand
CCAGAAAATGCAACAAATAAAGAAATAGAATGGAGTTCAAGTAATGCAGAAGTAGCAACAGTAAATGAAAATGGTATTGTATCAGGAATAAAATCAGGAGAAGTAACAATAACAGCAAAATCAAAAGAAAATGCAGAAGCAAGAGCGAATATAGAAAATGAGTTATCTAAGATAGATTTAATTCAAGAAGGTAAAAAAATAGAAAAGATAAAATTATCTATAGATGAATTTATTTCAACTATTCGAGATTATAACCATCAATGCTTATCAACAGCTGTTAATGAAAAATTTAAATCTATTTCAAACTTTATTACTAATAAAAAGACTAAGTAATTATCTACTTAGTCCTAGGATTTCATCGGCAGAAACATCTATTGCATCACAAATGCGAGCAAATGTTTCAAGCGTCGGTAATTTACCTTTATGTATATAATCTGAAAGGCTTGCACTAGTTATGCAGGCTTTTTTTGCAATTTCAGTTTGAGTCATACCACTCAACTTAATCGCTTCTATTAGCCTATGTCTAATGCTCTCCTGTAATGTTTTATCTTGTATCAATATCATAACTATATTTTAGCCAATAGCTTAAAAAATATCAGTATTTTAAGCCAACAGCCTAAATGTATTTGCTTTTTTGACCTTTTTCGAGTATAATCTACAATTATAAGGAGAAGTATATGGAATCTCGTGGGTTAAAAATAGCAAGTGGCGTAATTGAAATTGTAGCAGGTGCATTTTGGCTTTTAGTATCTTTATTAATTAATAAAATAGGTAATGTAATCTTTGGAAAGAGTTTAGAAATTATACAAATTATTATGCCTATGCTATTTATTTATTTTGGAATAATGTCTTGCACTAGAAAAGCAAAGAAAAGTGATTATACAACTTTCGGTATATTGAATATGACTTTTATAGGATTGCAATTTTATTATGGCACTTATGTTGGTCTTGGAATAGTTCAAATAGTTTTATTATTTATAGCAGGAATGTTATTTTTCTTTGTTAAACCAACACAAGATGAAATTGATTTTAAAACAGACTTAGTTGAGTATAGAAAAAACGAGCCTAACGACAACAGGTTTCATAAAAAATTATTATTTGTAATAGGTCTAGCGTTATCACTTCTTGTAAATATTTTTGTAATTATATCTTGCATAGGTATAAAAACAAGCAAAGGAACTCTATCGTTTGACGGAATGGGGCTTTCTGTAATAGGACTTATCGCTTATGTAGGCATATTAATTTATTTTATAATTTACAATAAAAAACAATCTAGTTATAAAATGACTGCAAACTTAATTTGGACTAGCATTGCAATTTTGCCTTCATTTTTATTTAATATGTTCCTAGTATCAACTAGCACGTCATCAACAACATTACAAACGATAGACCCAATAACAGGAGAAATAACTCAAGTTATTCAAAATACAACAAGTTCAACAAATACAAATGGAATATTTGTTGCAATTATCTCAATTTTAATCTATGTGTTCATAACTCTTGCTACCTACTCAGTTCAATACAATATTGAGTGTAGCAGAACAAGAAAACCTTTAATAAAAAACCAAAAATCAAATACAAGACAAGATAGTAAATGTAAACAGGCACAATGGTTTGATAAATATGTTATCTTTACACAATCGCAAGAAAGTAAAGGCAATCAAAAGCATTTATGCTTTATGGGAATTAAAGACGGCGAAATAAAAAATCATATTGTAATAAACTATACAAAAATAATTAAAGAAGATGATAAGGAAAAAATCAAAGATTTTATTTCAGATTCAATAATTGTCGGTCGTTATAGCGATATATTAGAAAGCATAGGTCTTGAAAACAATCCGAGAATTGATAATGAATTTGATATTAGATGGGCAGAAGAAAGATTTGCAGACAAAATTAATAAAATCAAAGAAATAATCAATAAAGAATGGAGCGAGTATAAAGCAAGTTTAGACCCAACACAAGAAATCAATCTTGTAGGTTGTAGTTTTATATTTGTGGAAGTGGAAACATATAAATACATATATGAAAATGCAAAGATATAGTTCGGTTATATCTCACGCACTCTCAATTAGGGCTGAAACACGCAAAAATACTTTTCGTTATAAAATGTCCTAACAAAATATGAATCGCAGTTTCAAACGTAAAATCAAAAAAGTCAGCTAATCGTTAGCTGGCTTTTTACTTTCTTGTAAAATTCCTTCTGCTTGCATTATCAAATTTGCATATAAGTATCTTTTGTTTTTATTAAATTGATTTTTGTATTTTTTTATTTTTCTACTGATTGGCTCTTGCTTGCTATGTGGTGTGTTTTGCAGTTTTTCTTTATAATAATTTATAATTTTCAAATAATTTATAGTGTTAGTTAACGAAGTGATTACATCTGCAAATAGACTTGAACCAAGAAATATATTTATTGCGATACTAGTGTCAACAACATCTATATTTGACTCTAAATCTTTTTCTATGTATTCGGCAGGTTGAATCTCATCATAATAAGGAACTAAATCGTAAATAGAATCGTGAACTTTTGTATAACTAGAAATTTGCGAACTACTAATATTTTCATCAAATAAAGCGTCTAAATCAAGTTCAACTCTTTTTTTATTATAATACATTTCTTTTAATTTCATTATAAACTCAAATGAAGGTTTAGTTTTTCCCTGTTCAATATCTGAAATATATTGTCGGCTATTATGACCGACTTTTTTTGATAATTCTTCTTGTGTTAATCCTAAACTTTTTCTTATTTTAAATAATTTGTTTTCTAATTCAGTCATACAATCACCTTAAATGTGTGCAAAACACGTCAAATTTCAATAATTTTAATAATCTAAATATAACATTTCTAGCAGTATAAAGCAAGCAAAAGCATACATTTTGCTAGACTTTTTACAAAAAATAAGAAGTCGTTGCTTTCTATAATAAAGTAAACCTGCAAACAAGCAGAGAAAATACTCCCTTGCATCGGTAAATTTACTTGGGTTCATATCCTAAATAAAATATGATTGAGTTAAGGGATAAAGGAGGTAATTATGGGATTTAGAACAATTAATCAAGCATTAGCAATCCTAAAAAGTCATGATGAAGACACAGCATTAACTTCTTATTATCTGAGAGTTTTATGTAAAACTGGTCAAATCATGACACTTAATGTTGGCAGTAAATTTCTAATTAATATGGAAAGTTTGTGTCAATTTCTTAATTTAGATTTAAATAAAATTAACTAATAAAGGAGAAATATTATGAAAATAAAAACACTTAAAGAAAAAATAATTTTAAATATTGATGATTATTATCGCCGTGAATATAACTGGTTAATGGAAAACGTTGGAATTGACCCAGTGTATTTTATATCGGCTCAATTTAGAAACACTAACAGTGGTAAAGTTAGATTATTTACAAGAAAGTTTTATGAAAGCATAGAAACTCAAGATGAAGACTTGGAAAAATTATTGAGAGAAAAATTAGATAAATTAATAGTAGAGAAAACGCAAAATGGTGAATATGAGTTTATTCCATTTGAAGATGCTATTTATGATTTCTCTTTCTCGCATTCACGCAAAAAACTTGAAACATATCAAGCAAAAACATTTTTTAGTGAAAATGAAAAAAAATCTCATCAAATGTTTTTAAAACTTGCAATAGAAAAAGAAAAAAGTAAAGGTAGGTTATAAACATGGCAACATACACTCCAAGACCGTTAAAGAACGGAAAAATAAATTATTCAATTCAAATAAAACTGAAAGATAGTTTTGGCAAAACTAAATTTATGTGCACAACTTGGGACAATCCCCAAAATTTAACTGGTAAAAGACTAGAAAAGGCTTTGCACCATTATGGAGAAGAATGGGAACAAAATGTTAAAAGTGGAGATTTACATAAATTAAAAAATGCTACTTTTAGCCAAATTGCAAATGAATGGCTTAAAGCTAAAACTGCAAAAATGTCTAAAAGTTATTACGTTCGAGCTGTTGAATGTATTAAAAAAATTAGTGAGCATTTTGGAAATAAAAAATTCATAAATCTTAGAGCCTATGAAGTTCAACAACTATTTACTGCATTAAATGATTATGAATATTCCACAGTAAAAGCAAGAGTGAGAGAGAATAAAATTGAAATTCTTAATAAGAAAATATTGAATTATGGTGTTCGTAGAGCAGATAAGGAAAAAATCATATCAAGACCGACTCTTTACTATGCTCGAAAAGGTGAAATTATAAATTTACAAAGTGCAAAAATTATATGTGATTTATTGGATTTAAATTTTAATGAATTTTTTGAAAAAATTGAATATAAAGGCAAATATAGAAAAGAAACAATTTTAAAATATAAAAGAGTGTTAAGTGCAATCTTCACTTATGCTATAAAAATTGAACTTATAAAAACAAACTATGCTTCAAGTTATTATTTAAAAGATATTATTGCAGGAGAGCCACCAAAGGAAATCCCAATTCTTTCAAATGAAGAATATGATAGATTTTTATATTCATTAGAAGGAGCAGACTTATTTAAGACAATACCGCTTTACATACTTTCCACATTAGGGTTAAGGTGTTGTGAGGTTTGCGGTTTAAAATGGGAAGATGTTAATTTTGAAGATAGAATTATAAGTATTAAAAGAGATAGGCTTTATATTAATAAAGAATTCGGAACAATAGTAACAAGAACTAAAACAGATGGTTCAGAAAGACAATTATATATGTGTAGCTTACTCTTTGAAAAACTAAAAGAGTTTAAAAAACTATATGACCTATTAAAGAAAGAAGATAAAAATTTTGATAAATCTGGTTTTATATTTTGTAAAACTGACGGAACAGCTGTTTTCCCACATCATTTAAATGATTTATTAAAAAAATCACTTGCTCAAGCAAATTGTAAGCCCTTGTCGTGTCATAAGATTAGACATAGCTGGATTACACGACTAATAAGTAATGGTGCGCCAGTAAATGTTGTTTCAGAAATGGCTGGGCATTCAAAACCAAATACTACTTTAAAAATATATACGCATTACTGCAAAGATATAGATAATTCAAAAAAAGTGTTGGAGAGCATATTTAAAAAAGCATTTTAAAATAAAACCAAAGAATGGTAGGTATCATTTGGATAACCTACCATTGATAATGTTCAAAGGCTAACTATTGGGGAAATTAATAGTAGAAATTATTGAGTTTAATTTTTCATAACCTTCTTGTCGTAAAACTTTTTCACCGAGTTCAAAATTAAAGAATAAGGTATCAATAGAATTTTCAAATGTATTATGCGAAGATGAGATTTTTTCCTGGCCTAACGAAGTAAGAATATCATTGAATAAATTATAAACATTTTCAACAAGATTTAACACTAATTCAACATTGCACTTTGTTTCTTTTAGAAGAGCGTCGTTATTTCTTAGTTTTTTATCATAGTGAGCAAGATATTTATCTCTCCAGGTGTTAAGGTTGTTAAGTTCAGTTTTTGTATTTTCAATAATTAATAATACTTTTGTTGCAAATTCTTTTAGTGATTTGTGTGTTAAATCATCTTTGACGATTTTGCAAGATTGAATAATTTTCATTAAATTTTGGACACAAATCGATTCTTTAAAATCTTCATCAAACAATTTAGAAAAAGTTATCAAATAACTTTCTTTTAATGCGTGGGAAATATGCCCTAAATCGTTTTTTACGACAGCATAAAGATTTGAGTCTTTCTCATACCAATCATTAATGCGTTCATTAATATAATAGTTTGTGATAGATTCACTCATTTTTGAATGCAAGAATTTTAAACAATTTATAAACTTATTAAGTTCCATTAGTAGCCTCCAAAATTAAAAATAGTATCCAAGAACAACTTAGATACTAATTTGGTGTTCCCAGCAGGACTCGAACCTGCAACGGCGACTTAGGAGGTCGCTGTAATATCCCTTTTACTATGAGAACATATAAAAAATTATTAAAAAAACGGAGTAAAAATGGTTAATGTATGGTTTTTATTAACTTATGGAATATATTATACCACCCAAAAGCCCTAAAAATCAAGGGTTTAAGGGCTTTCAAAAGGTGGGATTACCAAACCCTTAGGAGGGGTAAGTTATATCCGTTTAACTAAGGGAACGGGTATGAATTTTTAAATGCAAAGGTAGTATAGCATAGAAAGAATAAAAAATCAATCTAATAGTTATATTTGTTGATTTGTTTTCGTGTTAATAAGTTTGTTTGTGTAAAATTATTTGGTCTGGGATTGTGTTTTGAAGTGGTAAATATTTTCAACTTTGTTAATTTGTTTCGGTATATATTTGCTTGAATAATGAATTAAAAAAGAATTAGAACATTGTTAGTCCTAATTCATTTTTTGCTAATTTCAAAGATGTGAAAATACTGTTCTTTTTACATTGCTTCTTTGTAGAGCTTGATGAAGTCTTCTTTGGTTACTTCTCTTGGATTGCCTGGTTTGCAAGGGTCTTGCATTGCTTTTTCGGCAAGCATTTCTATATCTTCTTCTCTACAGCCTGTGTCTTTGACTGTTTGTGTTACTCCTACGGATTTTGAAAGTTCTTGAATCATCCAAACGAATGTATTGATAACGTCTTGGTCGTTTAGATTTCTTGCGTCGGGTCTACCGATATGGCATAAGATTTCTCTAAATCTATCTGCACAAACTACGCCATTAAATCTCATAACTGTAGGTAGTAAAATTGCGTTTGCAACTCCGTGAGGTGTGTCGTAAATAGCTCCTAGTTGGTGTGCCATTGAGTGTACAATTCCCAAGCCAACGTTTGAGAATCCCATACCTGCAATGTATTGAGCAAGTGCCATATTCTCAATGGCTTTTGGGTCTTTCTCGTTAACTGCTTTGCTTAGGTTTTCAAATATTAGTTCAATTGCACGCATATGGAACATATCTGCCATAGTATTATGGCCTTTTGTGATATATCCTTCTACTGCGTGAGTAAGTGCGTCTAGGCCAGTTGCTGCAGCGGTAGACTTTGGAAGGGTTTCCATAAGTTCGCTATCTACGATTGCAAGAACAGGTATGTCGTGAGGGTCAACGCAAACCATCTTGACTTGTTTGGTTTCGTCTGTAATTACGTAATTGATTGTTACTTCGGCTGCTGTGCCGTGAGTTGTTGGTAGTGCGATTAGTGGCATACCTTTGTTTGTTGTGTTTGATAAACCATTGAGGGATACAACGTCTGACCTTTCTGGGTTGGTCATAATGATTGAAATACCTTTTGCGGTGTCAATTACAGAGCCTCCACCAACGGCGACGATAACGTCTGCTTTGGCCGTTTTGCAAACCTTTAGTCCGTCAAGAACATTTTTTACAGTTGGGTTTGGTTTGATATCTGAATAAACTTTGAAAGGGATTTTTGCTTTTGAAAGTATGTCTGTTACTTTGCCTGCAACTCCACAATTGATTAGTGCCTCGTCTGTTACAAGTAATACTTTTTTGAATCCTCTGGATTTAATTTCGTTAGCAAGTTCGCTACGAGAACCTCTTCCAAAGTATGATGTTTCGTTTAATACAAATCTTTCTGACATTTTTCATTCTCCTTATTTTTATATTTTGATTATATCAAGATTCATTTAATTTGCAAAACAATAATCTTTAGTTTTGATGTTTGGTATTTGCATAAAAATATTTAACGCCTCGTTGTTGAAAGGGTAAAGTTGTTTAGGTGTTTTGTGTTTCGTTTTGAGTAGAAATTTTTTCATACCCCAATTCAAGCATTTGTGAATCTAGTTTTTTTATTAGTTTGAGGTTTTTGAAAAAATATATTATTGCACATATTCCGTATGCAAAGATTAAGATTTCAGAGAACAAGATGATTGCTATTTTGTAGTAAATGTTGAGAGTGTGCCAAGCGTTTCTTCCTCGTATTATTTGCCCATCAATGATGTCGTTTTTCTTGGTTGCGGTGTAAATGTAATCTCCAAATATTTTGCTTTTTGATAAAGTTAGTTTTATATCTTTTGCAAATTCGTCAGGAATGTCTTTTGATACTTTTTTGTAAGAATTATATTTTCTATCTATCAAACTTACTTTTGGAGCAAAGAAGATATATATTGAAATGCAGATGATTACAAGTCCAACAACTGCGCCACTAATCCCACAATATAACATATTGGTACTTCCTGTTGTAAAAGATAAGAGTGCGACCTCTGCCCACATAAGGGAGGTGAATGTTGAACATAGATTGATGAGTTTGATGTCCCTATAATAGTGTCCCTTGTCTTTTATATCAAACATACCTTTGATGGCAAATCCAAGCTCGACAAATGCAATTAATGCTATGTTTATTGACAGAAAGTCGGTATATTGCATAACTGTTCTGTTCCAAAATATTAGGCTGAGCATATATATTGAGTATTGAATACCTGCAACCAAAAGAAACGATGCGACTTTGATGTTTCTATACTTAAAGGATTGGTTGTGATAATTTTTAAGACCCCAATGACATTCGAGTTTTGCTAGGGCAAAGAAGATGTTTATGACTCCCGAAACCAAGAAGAAAATACCTTTGAATATGGAGAGTGCTAATTTACCGGTAGCGAGTACACTATTCCATATAGCAGATATTAGTGCAGATACTGATGACTTGGTTTGTGGTGGAAGTGCTATAAAATTTTTGATTGCTTTTTTCATATGTGTCCTCGTGTATTACAAAAGTGGTGCAAATAATCTTACAATGATATTGATTAGTTTTGTAAAGACATTGTCTTTTTGTTTTTCTTCATTCATAAGATGTGAGTGATTCATTACTTTGAACATATCTTGTTTGATGATTTCAATTGTAGTTTTGTCATAAATCCATACACCATTTTCAAAGTGATGAGTTAGACTTCTGTAGTCTAGATTGATTGTTCCGATTATGCCAAATTTATCATCGGCGATATATTGTTTGGCGTGGATAAATCCTGGCGTGTATTTATAAATTTTTACGTTTGATTTTATTAATTGGCGACAACTATTTTTGGTCATATTGAATACTAGTTTTTTGTCTGGGATATTTGGAACGATTATTCTTATATCCACACCTCGATGAGCAGTATTTTCGATTGCACTCATTAGTTCGTTGTCTATTATTAAATATGGTGTTGAAATGTACACATAATCTTTTGCTTGAGAAAGTAAATTAATGATTGCAGTTTTCCCAACGTCATAGTTGTATATAGGTTTTGGGCCATCGCCGAATGGGATAACGAAGTTGTTTGAGTTTGATATGTTTTTTGCAATATAATATTTATTGAAGTTTTCGGGAGTGTGAGGTGTATTGATATAGAAGTCTGTTAGGAATAGTTTTGTTAGTTCGTTGACAGCCTCACCCGATAGTTTGATACCTGTATCTTTCCAATGGCCAAATCTCAAAGTTTCGTTGATATATTCGTCGGCTATATTGACGCCTCCTGTAAATCCTACTTGCCCATCTATTACCAAAATTTTTCTATGGCTACGATTGTTGAATTCGCCATCTGCTTGAGCACGTAGTTTTGAAAATAGTACTGTTTGAATATTATACTTTTTTCTAAGGGTTTTGTAATAATTCCCAGGAAGAGTTCCCATACAGCCGATGTCGTCATAAACAAGTTTGACTTCAACACCTGCTTTGGCTTTTTCGATAAGAATATCTAGTATGCTTTTCCAAAACTGCCCGTCTTCTATGATGAAGTATTCAAGGAATATGAACTTCTTGGCATTGTTGAGTTCGGTAAGCATTGCTTGATGCATATCTTCACCAAGAGGATAATATTCAAGTTGGGTGTTTTTGTATAAATGCACATTCGCTGTGTGACAAAGAGAGACTGCTTGTGTGTGGATATATGGGTCAATTTTTTTCAGGTCTTGGAAGTTTTTGGTGTCATCATAGTCATAACTATCGTGAAGATTTTTTAGTCTTTTTATGGCTTTCTTTGGTAATTTTCTTTTGTGGAAAATAAGGAATAGCATAAGGCCTACAATTGGCAACATTACAACAAAGAATAACCAAGCAACTTTGTAATCGGGATTTCCTTGGGAGACTACTATTGTAATGATAGAAACTATCTCTGTTATGAAAAGTGCAATGTAAAAATATGGTACATATATAGCCAGTGCTACAACGCAACCGATGATTCCTAGAATCTCTAGAATTGTAATTAGAATGGCTATTATATATCTGGTTGGTATATAATTGATTTCTTTGTCAACGTAACGACCATTTTCATAAACTTTAATATTTTTTTTCATTTTTCTTCCTTATGTGAATTTGTTTTTTTGTAAAAGAAAATTTAAAATAATTTTAGTATTATTTTAGTGTGGTGTTTTTGTCTAAATTTGTCAATTGATTTGACTCAACTATTCGCTACAGAAAATCTATTCGTGTAGGGATATTTGAGTAATGTATTAATTTGCGAAAAAATATGAAAACTATACGTTGAAATGACACATAATTTTTGTAAGTTTGTAAGTCGTTTGCTATTGAAAATGATGAAAAGTTGTGTTAATATATTTGTATGAAAAGATTGAAAACAAAAAATTTTGAAGAGTATGATGGCATAATAGATGAGCGAGGCAAAAATGTCGCTTGGAGATATCCGAAATCTATATTGAAAGATTCGGAGTTTTTTGAGTACGACGATTCTTATGATTCGGAGTTCGGTGGAAGTATGCCAAAGATGTTTGTAAGATGCGATAGCAAGGTTTTCAAAGAATTAATCAAAGACCTGTCAGAACCTCAGTGCAGTTATGTTACATATTTTGATGATTTGATAAAGTCTTTGGGAGAGTCTTCAAAAGAGTATTTCCCGCTATCAAAAATTGGTGTGATGGTCAAGTCCGTTCATCAAGATGCGTATATGAATAGGGAAGAAAAAGCAAGTCGTGTCGCAAATGCATTTGGAGTGCCTTGTGTTTATAATAAACTTGTAAGCGTTGATAATAACAAATTGGTTCTTTCGGTAGATTGCCTGAAGGAAAATGAAGAGTTTGTTGAGATTCAGTCGAATTATGAAAGACATACTATATATGGTATTGATACTGCAATAACTGCTATAGTTGAGGGGTTGCAGTATCTGATTGATGAAGATAAAATGACTAATGAGCAATTGGAAGTACTGCTTGAAGACTTTATAGAAACATATTTGTTCAAAGTGTATATTCTAAATGATGGGGACTTTACATTGCAAAATTTATCTGTGATTTTTAACAAAGAAACGGGTAATTATAAATGGGCGCCTCTATTTGATATGGAATACACATTGAAAGGTTCATTTAGTTCTCAATTTGCACAAGTTGATTTGAGTAAAATTATGATGATGTATCCAAAGAAATTTGATGCAGTGATGAGAAAGTTTTCGAAACTAAATTCTAAAAATGGTGCGACGACATTATTCAAAGTTGCAGGGATTCAAGGAGTCGGTGCATACAAAAGATTGGGAAAACTTATAGATATTACTAATCAAATTACTAAAGACAATGATGAAATGCTAAGGTAAATATGATAGTTACAAAAAAAGAACATTCACAAGAATGTTCTTTTTGGTTTTTAAATATTGTATTTGTTTACAATTCGAAAACTATGCTTTCCAAAGACCATGAAGGTTGCAATATGCATACACAGCCTCTACTTCATCGCCCTCGCAAATTGCGAAGCAAACGGAAGGAGCGCTGTTTGGAGAAAGTAGTTTTCTTTGATTTCCTTGTTTTGTTTGTAGAGAAATCCATTCGATATAATGTGCTGGTTCCATTGGGTGCTCTACTGAACCGACGTTTACAATTACTTTGTTGTCTTTGACTTCATAAATAGGAACGTGTTTTTCTACAGATGCATCTGTACTTGATGGAATGATTTCTTCCATTCTTTCTCCACAGCATACAACAGGAATCTCGGTATCCTTGACGATTGCAATTATTTGACCACAATGTTTACATTTAAAAAATCTTTGTTTCATAAGTTTATTTTCCTTTGTAAAATTGAATTTGTTTCATATTTTTTCATTTTGAGATATTGGACTTTATTCGCCTTTGTTAAGTTCGATTTGTGCCCAGTATGAATTCTCGCCCATTTGAGCAGAGAATGTAGTTTTGAATTCTGTTAGGAATTCGCTAGTTGCTGTATTGACAGCACTATTTATTGCTTCCATATTAACACTAGATAGCATAGAAGATACTTGATTTAGTATTGTTTCAAATACAGAAGATGCAGTAGTCATTGCTGAAGTTACAGTTGCTAATGCTGTTTTTGCAATATCTTCAGCTTGATCTAGAGCTTCTTCGGCACGTTCTGCAGTTGTCTCAAGAGCTTTTAGCTCTTCGGCAGAAAGTGTGCCTTGAAGTCTTGCTTCAAGAAGTGCTTTTTTAGCAGTGATAAATTCTGTCATTTTTGTTTGGTAATTAGATGATTGGCTAAAGAATTGAGTTTCAAAGTTTGATTGGAAAGTTTGCATTTTTTGTTGCATAGCCTCAATGTCTTGTGTGATTTCTTCTGGAGTCTTTCCAATAAGGGTTTGGATAACTGGGTTATCTGTAATTATTGAAGAAAGAGCTTCAATTTTTGCAGTTTTGATTTCTTCTGCTCTAAGGCTATAATACAATTCTTTGATTTCTTGAGTAAGCATATCTTTTGTTTCTAGTCTTGATTGTTTGATAAGTTCAATGATTTCTTGTTCGTTAAGTTTGTTGAGCTCTACAGAAGAGTATTCTTTCAAGCACTCCAAAGCCTCTTCAACCAAGTCTTCTTTGTCTAAGTCGTCGATTTCAAAACCAATGTTAATTCCGTTTGTTTTGAGATAACTTGTAGCAGTTTCTTTGATTGCTTTCATAAGTTTGTCTGAGTCTCCAGAAATAGAGACCTCGATTTCTTCGTCAGTTACAGATACTAGGTATCCATTCTCTTTTGTGAGTTTTAGAAATAATTCCATTGCTTGTTCAGCGGTAAGGTTTTCAAATGCGGTATTTGCGTCCATAGCGATAGAGATGATGTGATTTCCTTCGTCGTTTAGGGCGTTTACTGTAACAACCTTATTGTCTTTGTCTAGAACAAATTCTAGTTCTGGATTGCACTCAACAGTCATTACTCTTGCCTCTTTTGGGTCGTTACCGCAAGCGGTTAGAAAGAATGCACAAGGGCAGAGAACAACAAGTGCGAATAAAAATGTAAGTATTTTTTTCATAAAATTATTCTCCTTTTTTTGTTTGTATATATTAAGTTTAACAAAAACTTGTGAAGTCTTACAAACAAATCAAATGCTTTTTTGTCGAAAAAATTTTTGTGGATAACTTAGTTCTTTGTTGTATAACTTATGTAATACTGAGAAAAATATATATGTCAAAAATACGAATGTTAGGAGAAATTTGTGGCAAAATTTCTAATGTGTGCTATACTAATTCTACAAAACTTATTTGGGGTAAATGTAGAAATGGAATGGAAAGAACTATTTGAGGTGTCAAATAAAATTGTTGTATATAACAATGGTGTTGAAAAGGTAATAGGTGCACAAGACACCTTGTTTGAAACTATATTAAAAGCGATGAATATGGTGAACGAAGGCGGTCACGAAATGCCTGCTTTGGGTGTCGCTCTTGATAATGAAGTCAGAGAGTCGTTGAAGACGGGGCTTTGGATTGAGTTTTGGTATGCGGAGACGGTAGAACATAATCAAATGCCGTTTGATAGGCTACTTGTAGAAGTCGTGCCAGACTATATGGGATATAACTTGATTAGGCACTTTGATGGAGAATATGGTGGAAGGTGTTTTTATATGTCGTTAGATGGAGATATGACAAGGCTTTTTGAAAGTATTCAGAATATATAAAAAAACTTGTTTAACCGATTGTGAAGTTGATTGGTTAAACAAGTTTTTTTGTTGCAGATAATTATCTTTATGAATTTGTTATTTAGTGCCTGCGGTAATGTTGTCGGATTCTCTATTTTGAAGAGCCTTGATAGGGTGAGGCTTGTCTTCATATCTATAGTCTGTACCAAACTCGGCGATGAATTCTTCGATTATTTGGTGGCTTGCTACTTCTTCAGCGTTTCTGTTTGTTTGCTTTAGGTGGCAGAAGAATCGCGCGTCTTTCGGAAGCTCTTTTGCTGGCACGTATTCTTCTTCAACAGAAGTAAGTCCAACTGTTTTTAGAACGTTTCTGATATATGCTTTGTTTTCTCCGAATTTGAGAAGTTTTGGAAACTCTGGTTCGGGAATGAGTTCTGAGTAGTTTTTGTTTTCGTATTTTTCGAGTAACATAGATGCACGTTTGAGGTGTGCTACTTCCATTTCAAAATGGTCTTGCCAAATAGAGCGAATATAATCGTCAGTTTCATCAAGCATTGCTGAATAATATAGATAGCATTCTGTATATTCGTGCATTACCCATTGTTCTAACCAAGTACAATTGGGGTCTTTGAGGCTTTCGTATTGTGTGACGTGTTCTTCTTCGACCATTGCAATTTCGGCAAACAATCTTCTGCCTAAATGGTTCTTGTATGTTTGAGCCATATTCATATAGAAATTCATTGTTTGTTGTTCGGCAGCGGTAATGATATTTGCTACAAGTTTCGTATAAGGGTCGGCGGTTGTATTGTCGCCGAATTGTCTTACATTGTCCATTGGGTGTCGGTGTTCGTTTATAGTTGGTCTTCCTGGCATAATTTCTGTGAATTTACCAACCATAGTTTCGGCATCTATGCCAAAGTCTTTCTTGAGAAGATTGGCAAATCTGTATAAGTGGTCAAAGTCTTCAAGTAGTGCAAAGTCAAGGGCTGCTTTGGATATAGGACAAACTTCGTTTTGTGCAAGGATTGCGGTCAGTTCAATCGCTAGTTGTTCGTAGCCAATTGTTTCTTCGAGAATATTTTCGTTGAGAGGCTTGAGACAACTAATTCTTTTTTGTTGTTGTTGCTCTTGATTCCTGACTATTGCAATTTCTTTTCTGAGTTCTTGGTTGTTGCAGTTTCTAGCAAATTGATGCAGAAACCAATTGGATTCGAATTCGGTGCCATTTAGTAGAATTATTCTAGTTTTTGTGAATGGCGAAGTTGTTTTTTTGTTGTACGATTTTGGGTACATTTTTGACCAATCCATAAAGTAGTCTTCTAGTGGTTTGGTTTGTGTTTCAAATGGGTTCATAATATTGCTCCTTATTTTTTAAAAATTACAATTAATGTTTGCCCATTTCAAAGTTATTTATACGAAAAAACACACCCCAATGTTTTGGAGTGTGTAGAAATTACTTTGTAGTCGATTTCTTGGTTGTAGACTTTTTAGCAGTGGATTTTTTAGTAGTTTTTTTCTTTGTTGTTTTCTTTTTTGTAGTGGATTTTTTCTTAGTAGTCGATTTCTTTGCTGGTTTCTTCTCAACTGCAGGAGTTTCCTCAATATATGCAGGTTGTGTTTCAGCAACAACTACTGGAGATACGTCTTCAATTCCTTCCATTTTGTTATATGCTTTTTCGCAAGGGTTCTCTTTGTATTTATCACAGAAGTGACAATAGTTAAAAGACCCACAAGCATCGAATCCAAGACGTTCGCTTTTTTGCCATTTTAATTCGTCTAATTCCCTTTGTTTATCTGATATAGCCATTTTCCTTTCTTCCTTATATTTCATAGTATATTTTTAATTTACAGAATTATGCGAATTTTGTCAAATATTTAAGTGCTAGTTATCAAAATAGTATAAAAATTTATAGAGCAAATCCTCACAAATCGTTTTGGCTTAGAATAATAATTTATAAAATTATAGATAAATACTTGAAAAATAAATATTCTTAACACCCCAAAAGACTTGGCGGGAATAGAAACATTTGTTAAAATAAAGTAATATAGGGCAAATATGAATGTTTGTCTGTTGTGTTGATGAATACTTGAAATTTTTTTAGGTAAATTGAAGTGAGGTTTGTTATGAAACTTGAATATTATGGTGTTGCAAAAGGTAATTTAAAAAACGGATTGTCTTTGTCTACAATCCCTGCAACCAATAGAAATAGGTTTATCAAAAATATTGCTAGTGGAAAGGCTAGTAATATGCTCGATTGGATTAATCTTCCAGATATGAAAGAGAAGGATATTTTAGAGATTGAAAGTGTTGCCAAGAGTTGCAACCATATGACAGATTTTGTTGTACTTGGAATTGGCGGAAGTGCACTTGGAATCAAACTTTTGAAACACGCTTTTGTGGATAGTTTACACAAAAATCCAAAAACAAAAGTAACCGTTTGTGATAATATTGATGGCGATAGTATGGTATCATTCCTTGATTCGTTGAATTTGAAAAAAACAATGTTCAATGTTATTACCAAGTCTGGCTCAACCAGTGAGACTTTGACACAAATGATGATTGTAATAGATAGATTCAAGAAAAAGAAGATTGATTACACCAAGCATTTTGTTGTGACTACGACAGAAGGCATTCCTCTTTGGAATTGGGCGGTAAGCAATGGTATTCCTGTTCTACCTATTGCCAAAGGTGTAGGTGGTAGATATAGCATACTTAGTGCGGTAGGACTTCTTCCTGCAAGAGTAATGGGGCTTGATATAAGAGGTCTTCTAAGTGGTGCAAAAAAATCAAGAGAAAATTCGTTCAAGGCAGACAGTAGCAATATTGCATACAATTGTGCATATATCAATCATTGTTATTTGAAAGAGGGTCTAACAAATTTGGTAACAATGCCTTATAGTGATAGGCTTGCATATCTACCAGAATTCTTTGCACAATTATGGGCAGAGAGCTTGGGAAAGAAACATAATAGAGAAGGCAAGGTTGTGTATGCTGGTCAAACTCCAATAAGAGCACTAGGTGTGACCGACCAACATAGCCAACTTCAACTTTATAGCGAAGGAATCAAAGATAAACTAATTATGTTTGTTCGTGTTGAGAAACCTCAATTTGACGAGAAGGTTGAAGAGGCTTTACCATTCACACAACATTTGACAGGAACAACATTCAATACTCTTCTTGACTATGAATATAATGCAACTGCATATGCGCTTACCTCTCAAGACAGACCGAATTATACTCTTGCAATAGATGTTGTTAATGAGAATACTATGGGTGAACTTATCTTTATGCTAGAAATGATGACGGCATTTATGGGAGAAATGCTAGATGTAGATGCTTATGATCAGCCAGGAGTCGAGCTTGGAAAAATCTACACAAGGGCAATGCTTGGAGTTAAGGTTGATCAAGAAAGTGCCAAGGCTATCAAAACTTATATGAAAGACAAGAAAAAATTTATAATCTAAAAACCACGTAAAGTAAGGTTTTTTTGAGATTCGTAAAAAATAATTAATCGATTTTTGACACTAAAACTTGCATTTTGGAAATTCTTTGGATATAATCAAAACTAAGGTCGAATATCGACAAAAACTAAAAAGGAAAAACAATGGACAAACAGCAGATTTGGGCAAATGCTCTAGAGAAATTACAAAAAACAGTTAGTACAATAAGTTATGATTTGTGGGTAAAGTCTCTTGAACCACTAGACTTCAAGGACGGAGTGTTTTATTTGACAACCACTAGCGAGACAGCCAAACAGAGAATAATGGCAATTTTGAAAGGCGATATTCACGTGGCTCTTACCGATTGTAGTGATGAAATCAAGGAGTTTGCAATTCTTGACCCAGATGAGAAAGAGGCTTACAACAAGAATCAAGAACTTGCTGTGCAAACTGAGCAGACAAGAGTTCCTGGAGTTAATAGTTTCAACCCACGACATACTTTTGATAATTTCATTGTAGGAAACTCAAATAAATATGTTTATGCTGCTTGTAAGGGAATTGCTGAGAATCCTTTCTCAAGAATAAATCCGTTGTATATTTATGGCGGTTGTGGACTGGGGAAAACACACCTACTTCACGCTATTGGAAATTATATTAATAAGAATCGTCCAGAACTTAAGGTTATGTATTGTACTTGTGAGAAATATATTACCGATTATGTGAAATCATTACAAGGCAACTTTACTGCAAAGAACAATTTCAAAGAGAAGTATCGTAGCCTAGACGTTTTGATTATAGATGATATTCAATCTATTTCTAAGGCGGAGAGCACTCAAGAAGAGTTCTTCCATAACTTCAACGATCTTTATGAGAATGGAAAGCAAATAATTATTGCTAGCGATTGCCCTCCAAGAGATCTTCAGAATTTGCACGAAAGACTTCGTAGCAGATTCAGTATGGGACTTATCCAAGATATTCAGTCTCCAGATTATGAGACACGTTTGGCTATACTTCTTAAGAAAGCTCAAGAAGAGAACTATTCGGTATCTGATGAAGTGATTGAGTATTTGGCAAAGAACTTTGATACAAACATTAGAGAAATAGAGGGCTTGCTTTCAAAAGTATGGTTCTATGCATCTTTGAATTGCAAGAAAACGGCAACAATGGAAGACCTTCAAGAATCGCTGAAGGACCACGATTTCTCGGATAGGCAGAACTTGACTGCTGATAGAATTATTGATTGTGTTTGTAAGTATTTCAATGTCAAAAAAGAAGATTTGCTTGGTAAGAAGAAGAACAAAGAGATTGTTGAACCAAGGCAAATTTGTATGTATACAATTTGCAATCTTTTGGATATGCCTCTTCTTGATATTGGCAAAATCTTTGGCAAAGACCATACAACGGTAATTCACGCAAGAGACAAAATTAGCGAACTTATGGAAGAGAATCAAAGAATCAAGGTGGCGGTATCAGATATCAAGGCCTTGGCTACGAAATCATAATTTAACGAATTACTTCGTTACTGGTACACAGAAATAAACACCCATGAACGTTATGTTCTATGGGTGTTTATTTTTTTGAGTCGAAACTCGACATTCATTCCCATTATGATTTGGTGTGTACGTTAATTCTGTTTTATTAGGGCTAGTTTATTCTTTTTATGACTTCGAAATTATATAACAACCTTTTTACAAGCCTTGCATTTTATCTTATAAGGATTCGTGGCAGGGTATATTTTTTGTGACACTATGTTAATGTGTATGGAAGGTGTTATTTATTCATTTTTTATTTGTGATTAGATAGTAACTATTTTTTTATATTGGGCATATTAATTATGGGTTAACTTTTATGCTTGCAAGTTTACTTCTTCGACTAGATTTTGATTTGTGCTCAGATGGACTTGTCGCTTATTGATTGAATTGTGGATAACTAATTTTTTTGAAAAGTTTTTTCATTTGTTTGACAAAGAGGTCGAGGGGAAGGTAGACTAAAAGCAATAACAATGGTTATTATAGGAGGAGTGAATGAATAAGAAATTAAAAAAGGCATTGCTTGGACTTGCGCTGGTTCCTTGCATGTTTACAGCCGCATGTTTTGGAGAAAAAGATAATAATAACAATCCACCAGCGCCACCTACTGAACTTACGGCTACTGAGAAAAATGAAGCTTTTCTTGCTATGAAGACTCTAACTTCACAAAAGAAGCTTATGGACGTTAATTCTACTGCTGCAAAACTTGGTGTTAGTATTGAAGCGGGTATGGATGTAGATTTATCTAATAGTGGTCTTCTAGGTACTGCTGCTGAAGGAGTTCTTGCAGAAAAGGGTATTGTAGATGGTGAGACTGACACTATGACTATGAAAATAATGGGCGAATCGGGTTATAAGGCAAATAATACTGGTTATACACGTCTTACAACAGAAATGAAAGGTATGGGCGAGTCTGGTAAATATGTTATATCTGAAATTGTCCAAGATTCTGTTACAGATTCAAATACTACATACACTCGTTTGGCTAAGGGTGAATCATATTCTTGGGTTCAGAATCCTCAAACCGAACAAATGGAATGGATATTAGATTCTGGGACTGTTAGTAAATCTGCTGCTTACGTAAGTGCTGGATATGTTCCGAACACATACAAAGAATTATTCTCAAACGATGAAATGCAAGAAATTTTTGCTCCAGCTCTTGAGTTCTTAACTGAACATGCTTCTTATACAGATTTGGTTGCAGATTTTGATGATTTTGCAAATGAGATGTTAGCTGAATATGGCGATGGGTTACCAGTACAAATTCTTGAAAATGCAGTAGCAACTGCAGATTTAACTCTTACAAATGGTGTATATGAGCTTAAAGCAACAATAGATATAGATGATTTTGATATTCCTGCTAATGATCAAACTGGCGAGCCTGCATCTAAGGTAAATATGGACGTTAATATGAGTGTCAAGTTTGATTCTGATAGTATAGACTCTATCGATATGGGAGTTGCTATGTCACAAGGAGCAACCTTATCTACTTATGATGTTTTGACTATTGATGGAACTGAGTTATATGATGCTGTTACAGATGCAGGTGTAACTGTTGCTGATGATGATACCAAAACTATTACAAATACACAAAACCTAGAAATGTCTATCTTTATGAATACTCAAGATACTTTTAATGAGACACTTATGAGTGAAAAGGTAGAAGATTATACAGAAGGTACTATCGAGAATATATCATTCGAGAATACATTCAAATTTGTTGGTACTGAAGAAGAAACAACTATGTATGTAACCTATGGTAATGAAGTTGGAACTATTGATCCTGAGGATTTAGATTTAGATAATTCTACAATTGCGTTATATTGGGACGAGGCTTGTACACAACCTGTAGCTGCTACAGACAAATACGAGTCTTATGACAAACCTATTTATGTTAAAGTTACTCCAAATGCAGGTTACGCTTTTGTAAGTGAGTATATTGTTGAAACATATGAAGATGGTGAAATTAATGGTTGGCCGGCATTCACACCTGAGCATTTAGTTGAAAGTGGCGTTTATACTTTAAAATATGACAATAGTTTCTTTGAAATTACTAAAGTAGAAGTTAATGGTGTTGAAGTTGCGGATTACGAAGATGGTATTACTTTGGAATCTGGAAAAGTATATAATATCACCATTTATGCAACTGAGATTGCTGAAAAATAATATATAATAAAAAATGCTTTGCTTATTGCAGGGCATTTTTTATTGTGCTATGCTTGACTAAAATGGTATATTTCAGTAAAATATACCTTGTAATGTATATACTTTTTTGAAAAAGTGTAGTGGGTTGGAAGACCATAATGTATTAATGTGCGATATGGTTTAACAAAATAAATTAATATAGGATTGCATTATGAAAGACTACGGCGAAGAAAGATTGAAGAGAATGTTGGAGAATAGACCAAAAGCCCCAAAGAGAGCTGTGATTACAGGTGGTATGCCATATGGTAACAAAGACCTGCATTATGGTCACGTTTTGGGTATGTTTTTGTATGCTGATTTTATGGCAAGATTCTTGCGTGATAGAATAGGCAAAGATAATGTAATTTTTGTCTCGGGAACAGACTGCTACGGCTCTCCATCAATGGAGACATATAGAAAGAAACAAGACGAGGGGTTCACGGGCTCAATTGCTGATATGGTAGGGGAATATCATCTTCGCCAAAAGAAAGATTTGGAGAAGTTTCAAATCTCTCTAGATTTCTTTGGGGCAAGTGCATTTGGCGATGCTGTGCCATTCCATAATGAAACTAGTGCAGAGATATTCAATAAACTATATGACAATGGATACTTGAAGAAAATGTCAACCTTGCAATTCTTTGACGAAGAAAGAGGTGTTTTTCTTAATGGTAGACAGGTTGTAGGGAAATGTCCTTATGATGGTTGTAGTAGTGAGAAAGGTTATGCTGACGAATGTGACCTTGGTCACCAGTATCAGCCAAAAGAACTTATAAATCCTATTAGCACTTTGAGTGGAAAAACTCCCGTTCTCAAAGAGATTGGCAATTGGTATTTTGACTTGCCTAGATGTATTGATCTTATGAACGAATGGGCAGATAAACTTGAGAAAACCGAGGCTAGACCATTCTTTATCAAAGAGATTCGAGAATTTTTCAAAAAGCCAGAAATATATATCAAGAAAGACCAAATGCAAATGTACGAAGAGGTCAAGGATCTTCTTCCAACTCACGATATTAGAGAAGAGAAAAGCAAGGCGTCTTTTGTACTTGTTTTTGATAAACTTGAAAATAGAGAATGTGCTTGTGAAATGCTATCGGAGAATGGTATTAGATATAGAACAGGAAAAACTCTTACGCCATTCAGACTCAGCGGTAATATTTCTTGGGGAGTACCAGTTCCTGACAAAGAAGGCTTTGAAAATTTGACATTCTATGTATGGCCTGAGAGTCTTTGGGCACCAATTAGTTTTACAAAAACACATTTGCATAACCTTGGCAAAAATAGTGACGAGTGGAAAAAGTATTGGTGCGATAGAGATAGTTATATTTATCAGATTTTGGGTGAGGACAATATGTATTTCTATGGCCCTGTTCAACACGCAATGTGGTTGTGTACACAAGGCAAAAACCCTAGTCTAGATATTCCAGATGGTAACCTTAATATGTCACATTTGATTGTCAATAAACACTCAATGTTTTTAGGAAATAAGGCTAGTAGTTCGGGTAGTGTTAAACCACCAAAGCCAGACGAACTTCTTGAGCATTATTCGGTTGAGCAGTTGAGAATGCATTTCTTGGGACTTAGTGTTGGAAATACATCTTCTTCATTTACTCCAAAGCCATTCGACCCAGAGGCAAAGCCAGAAGATATTGACCCAGTTACCAAAGATGGAAATCTTCTAACCAATATTTATAATAGAGTACTTAGAACACTCTTCTATACTTGGCAGAGCGAGTTTGATGGTGTTGTACCAGTTGGCGAAGTTTCAGAACAAATCCTCAAAGACGCCACTCAAACAATACTAAAATATGAGAAATTGATGTTTGATAATAAATTCCATATGGTAATGTACGAGCTTGATTCGTATATTAGAAACATTAATAAATATTGGGTTGCAAATATCAAATCTTGCAACGAAGACAAAGAGAAGTTGAAACAGCTTATAATTGATACGCTACATATGTGCAAAGTTGCAATGGTTCTTCTTCACCCTGTGAGTCCTGAGAATATTGAGAAACTTGCCAAGGATTTGAAGGTTTCCGAAGATATTTTCTCTTGGGATTCTATCAATGCTCCAATATATGACTTTGTTGAAAATAAGTCGGAATATAGGCCAAAGTTTATAGAAGCAAGATACGATTTCTTCTCAAAACCTGCTTGCCAATTAGATGTGGAATAAGCGATTGTTTTTGTGAACAAAATTGAGTAAGAGAATTTCAATCAAAATTTAGAAAAATAAAACGAGTCAACGACCGTAAAAAACACCTTAATTTATAGGGTTGATACCCTGATAAACGAAGGTGTTTTTTCTATTTATTTTTTTGCTCTATTTGTAACGTTAACGATAAGCTTTTCGCCAGTACAATAAATTAGTACCGCTAGGGCGTTGATAATGTAACTAAACAAAATTAATCTGAAGAATCTTTCAGAAATATCTATCAAAAGTCTGCCGTTAGCAGAGTTGAGAGCCATTACGATAAGGCTAAGAACAACAACTGCAATGGTCACAATGTATAACATAAATCCTGCAATATACTTTTGACGATGTCTAGCGGTACAAACTATGTCATACACAGTAACGGCTACAAGAAGTCCTGCTAGAATATAATAACAGACTCTTTCCCACATAGCCATACTTGCGCCAGCAAGAGTAATCATAAAGAATATCTCCAATGCTACCATTGCTCCAATCAATGTGTAATATGTCATAGTAAGCAGTGTCTTTTTTAGATTTGCGTCCATACTAAACCTCCCCTTGTATTTGTTTTTAGTTTGTACGGGAGAATCAAAATATATACACGCAATTATTTCCATTTTTTTCAAGTATGAATGCAAAAGAAAAAGTTCGATGAGAAGACTTTTTTGATATGTTTATATATCGAGTCTGTATCGAGCTTTTTATAATGGATTTATGTGAAAAATTAGATTAAGAATAAACTTGCAACTAGAATAATTTGAGCAGCATAATAAAGAGTATGGTTTATAGCAATTAGAGGTTTGCTGTGTAATTTTCCACCAAAGTATTGTTGTGATAGAACAAGGTCAGAAAGTAGGAATAGTGCAAGACCTACAAAGATTAACCAACTACAAGCGCCTAAGATAGCAAGATAAAGAGTATATACGGTTGCCATATTAAGAATAATAGAATAAGCGGCAGTTGGAACTATGAAATTTCCAAAGTCTAATCCCATTGCTTTTTTGCCAAGTAGTAATGTGCCTACTGTTAAAACTATTCCTGCACCTGCAGAAACGATAAGAGGTAGTGTTAGGCTTGTGTCTCCTGCAAGTAGTGAGAATGCAACAATGTAGAATACGTGTCCTATAAAGAATGATGTCATTCCAGCATTTAGGTACCATTTGTCTGCATCATAAATAACCTTGAGGTCTAGAACAATGTCCCCAATCATACCGCAGAGTAGTCCTAGAGTGATGAGTATAAGTGGCCACTTGTCTGAAAGAACTGGTGCTGTACCAAGACCTACAATGGCTGTTGCTACAAAGCCAAATGATGCAACGATTTTAAGAGTAAGTCCAAGTAGTCCGCCTTTGAGTGTTCTTGCAACGATAAATATTAGAGCAAGAACAGAAGTAACGCAAAGAAGTACAATTTGAAGTGTTGTCATAAGCAAATTCTCCTTTTTTCATTCGGGTATATCCCTTTTATATTTTTATTGTAACAAAAAAAGGTTTTAGAGCAAAATGTAATTTGTCAAATTTTTTAGATTTGCTAATCTTCTAGTCCTATCAAGTAGTCTGAACTAACACCAAAAAATTTTGCTATAGCAAGTAAATATTCAATATTAGGAGTGCGTAGTCCATTCTCCCATCTGCTGATGGCAATGTCGCTAACGCCAATTGCTTTGCTCAGTGCTTTCAGAGAAATATTATTTTCTTGCCTTAACTCCTTTAATCGTTCTGAAAATATTTTCATATACTATCCTTTCTTGTCGTTAATTAAAATTTTATAAGCCAAATAGATTTTTCGTATCTTTGTTTATAGAAAACATATCACAAAATATCTCTTATGTTATTAATTTCAATATATACCATTTGGTTGTAAATTAATTGACAACAACCAAATGGTTGTGTTAGTCTTGGATAATAAGGAGGGGATAAGATGAAAAATGTTAAGTGTGAAAGTTGTTTATTTTTTAGAAGAAAGGGTACAAGGAAAATTCCGTCAACCAAGCCTTGGGCAAAAGGTAAATGTTGCTATCCGAATATGAAGAGGGAAACAATAAAAAATATGACAGAGTGTGGATACTTTCTTCCTGAAGATATAAAGTAGAGATTAAAAGAATGATAGTATAACAAGTATGGTAGATATTGCTAGAAGATAATAGCCGAATAATGCCATCTTGTTTTTTCTTACTAGGATAGTCATATACTTAATACAAACAAGCCCAATTGCAAAGCATACTATCATAGATATAATAAGCGATGTTGTGGGTATTGAAATGTTGCTAAGACCACCATCAAAGAGTTCTAATACAAAACTCGCAATAATGATAGGAATGCTTATAAGGAAACTGTATCTAGCAGTGTCTTTTGCTCCGCAGATTTGACCGATAGCAATGGTGCTACCGCTTCTGCTAATTCCAGGAATACACGCAATGCCTTGAGTTATTCCAATTATAATTGACTGCTTGTATGTTATAGGAATATTGGTTATATCGTATTGCTTGAATGTGTTGGCATTTGTCTTGCAAGTTTCATTATTTGACAAAAAGTCACGCTTGTCTGCCATATAGTCGCCAATAAATAAAAGAAAAGCCGTTATGATAAAAAATACAAAAATATAATTACCATCGAAAGTTTTGTTGATGAGGGGTCTGAGAATTAAAACAATCAAACAGGTAAAAATAGTTGTTGTGATGATTTTTTTGTTTGTGTTGCATAGTGGGTGTTTGAGTAGGGTTATAAGTTCTTTCCTGTAGAAAACTAAGACGGACAATAGTGTTGCTATGTGTAATAAAATACTGAGCAATTTTATATTGTTATTGATTCCAAAAATATTGTTGAGAAGTACTGTATGTCCACTGCTACTGATTGGCAAGAATTCTGTTATGCCTTGGACAATTGCTAACAATAATAAAATCCAAAAGTTCATATAAAAAATCTCCTTGAGTTTTGGTGTGAAAATTTTCAAGTTAAATAATGCGTTATTGCGATTAATTTATTGTATTAAGTAAACTTTAAGAAATATTCAAAAACACTATCAAAAATAAAAAAAGTGTGATAAACTTATTGGGTAAGTGAACCCTTGAAGGGAATTAATAATTAAGGAGAAAATTATGAAAGTAGGAATCGTTGGACTTCCTAATGTTGGAAAGAGTACTTTATTTAATGCAATTACAAAGAAGAATATTCCGAGCGAAAATTATCCTTTTTGTACAATAGAGCCAAACGTTGCAATTGTAGGTGTTCCAGACTCAAGGCTAGATGTTTTAGGAGAGATGTACAAGACAAAAAAAATAACACCTGCTATTCTTGAAGTTGTGGATATTGCAGGACTTGTAAAAGGTGCATCAAAAGGAGAGGGCTTGGGAAATAAGTTCCTTAGTCATATTCGAGAAGTTGACGCTATAATTCACGTGGTAAGATGTTTCGAGAATGCGAAAATCATTCACGTAGAAGGTAGTATAGACCCAATTAGAGACGTAGAAGAAATCAATCTTGAACTTGTTCTTAGTGATCTAGAAAGTGTAAACAAAAGACTAGAGAAGTCTCAGAAGGCATATAGAAATGGCGACAAGAAATTGATGCAAGAAGTAGACTTGTTGAATAAATTGAAAACAATCTTGGAGCAAGAGAAACCTGTTAGAAGTTATCCAGCCAATGCAGATGAACAAGAATTGATTCGTAGTTTCTTCTTGATTACAAGTAAACCTGTTATTTATTGTGCAAATATATCCGAGGTAGGCACGACTAATAATATGGAGGCTGAGAATGTTGCAAAACTAAAAGGTCTTGCTGAGAAAGAGTCGGCTGAGGTTATTGTCGTTTCTGCCAAAATGGAAGAAGAACTTTGTTTGCTTGATGAAGACGAGAAACAATTATTCAAAGAAGAACTTGGAATCAATAGTTTTGGTCTTGACAAACTTGTTGTAGCTGGATACAAGGCTTTGGGGCTAATTTCCTATTTAACAGCCGGAGAACAGGAGTGTAGGGCTTGGACGATAGTGAATGGTACGAAAGCACCACAAGCCGCAGGAAAGATTCATACAGACTTTGAGAAAGGGTTTATCAAGGCTGAGGTTGTAAGCTATGATGACCTTGTCGCTCTTGGAAATTATAACCTTGCTAGAGAAAAAGGACTTGTGAGAATCGAAGGCAAAGACTATGTTGTCAAAGATGGCGATGTCGTGTACTTCAGATTCAATGTATAGAAAATAAAATAAGTTTGTTTTAGACGGAAGTTTATTAATGAATAAAATTATGTCTTTCACATAGAAAATATTGATATTTGGTTTGGTGAGATTATGGAAGAAGAAAAGGTTTTTAAATGTCCTAATGATTTGAGTGTATCTGTTACAAAGTTTAATGGGGATATACTTATCAAAGAAGATGGTTGTACGGTTGTGCAGTTGTTGCTGAAGAACACTGGAGAGATGGCGACTAGTTTCTTTGGTGCACATAGCCCTCAGGTGATTAAGGTTATGGAAAAGGCTCTGAAAGGATATTTCAAAAAACTCAAGAAAACTTTGAAAGAAGAATATCGCAAAGATGGCAATGACGAGATAGAAGTGAAAACGGACGAGTTGCCACCAGATGGAACTTGGGAAAATTCGCTTGACGAAAAGCAAAAAACTGAAACTGAAAATTTTAAAAAATGCAAAAAAGATTGTTGTTGTGTAGATAGCAAAAAACCAAAAAAATCTAATAAATGTAGCAAGAAAACCAAAGATACTTCTTCAGAAAAATCAACTAAAAACGATGAAAAGAAATCGTCTCAGAAGTTTGAAGTACCATTGAAGACACCTGCGAATAAATTGGCAACACCAAAGAAAAACAAAACAACAAAAAAGGATAAGTAAACAATATAAATACATTTTGAGAAATAAAAAAGACATTCAATACGAATGTCTTTTTTGTTGCTTTTAATTTGAAAAAATTTATTTTAATTCAAAAAGTTCGTCAATAGATACTTCCAGTATTATTGCCAACTTTAGAAGGTTCTCGGAACTTGGCAAAGAAACTCCTGATTCATATGCTTGATAACTTTGAGTCTTGATTCCAATTGCGTCAGCAATTTCTTTTTGGGTTAGCCCTTTTGAATTTCTTTCAAATCTTATATTTTTTGCAAATGTTTTGCAGTGTTCATAAACTTTATTATTTAAACTTTTTTCCATATACTTGAATTATACAGTTTAAAATTGTATAATATGATAAAATCAGTTTAAAACTGCATATGGCTCGTGTGTTGAGATTGAATAAAAAGGGTTAATTATCCCAAGGCGGTGTGAAAAAAAGAATTAGAATATTTCTACTCTAATTCTTGATTTTTTTTAATTTTTATTAGTCGGCAGTTCTTTCGCTAGAAACTTTAATCATTCTTCTCTTCCATAGCCAGAATGTTTGTGCTTGTACGCCACAGAGAGAAAGTATCATCATTGGAAGTATTGTGAGCAAGCAACCCGCAAGTAGTCCGGCACCTACAATACAAGCAATCAAAGATATAGAAGATACTGTTGAAGACATTGTTTCCATTAGTTTTGGAAGTAGGAAGTATTGAGCAATAAGAATTCCACTAAGGATTTCCATAATGTTAAGTTCCAAGCCCTCGTTTGCGTGCAAGCGAACGAATCTATTTTTACCTTTGAATAGTAGGGGAATAAAGAATAGAATGTATGCTGTCCAAGCAATCTTTTTTCCACTTATAACTTCCATTTTGTCAAGAGAAATTTTCTCTTCTTTCTTTTTGAATGCTTTGGAAGATTTGATATCTTGGCCGAGTTTGTCTGTATCAATATTTACTATCTGTTCGCTAGCTTGTTGTAGAGATGCCATTTCTGGAGTGAATAGGCTATTGTCAGCAGGGATTTCGTCTGCTGGTTGGTCTTGAGTATTTGAATACTCGCCATCACTATTATAATTGGAGATATAGTCCAATTCCTCTTTTGGCTCTTCAACAACTTCTTCTACTTCTTGAGGTCTCTCACTTGGGTCTCTAGCCACAACTCTATCTAGTAGAGAGTCGGACTTGATAACCTCAGTAGATTTATGCTCTTCTGGAACTTCTTCTGCAACCTCTTCAACAACTTCCTCTTCTACTTTTGGGGTGTTATCAAAAGTAGTGTTGTAATCGTGATAGTTGATATATTCGTCGTTGTATACAGGAGTAAATACAGCATTGTCTGTCGGAGTAAATGTGCTAACAAGACTTGTATCGCTATATTGAGCCTTGAGTGCAGACTGTTTGATTTTCTCTTCGTTAAGCTGTTTCAATTTATTAAGTTTTCCAATAACTTCTGGGTCGATAGTCATTGTGTATGTTGATTGGTCAATTGGCTTGCCGGTAATGTTGTCAACTATTGTATAGTTTCTTGTGTCAACGGGCAAGTCGCGAAGTATCATTTTCTCTTCTGCTTCCATTTTCTTCACCTTAAAACATATATTTTATAAAAAAGTTATTTTTAGTTTGTGTACTCGATGTAGTAATTATTTGTAGCAAGTTCTGTTCCGCCACTACTTTCTGGTTGTTGGGTAGATTCTTCTTCCTTGCTTGAGTCGTCTTTGCTAGAAGATTCGCTCTTGATTCTATCGATTATATCTTGAATAGTATCGTGATTGATATTCTTCTCAACAAATTCATCTACGAATTTGAATACAGAATTTGTGATTTTTGTGTCGGATATTTTCTCATAAACTGGAGCGCCGATTGCTGGAACGTTGGTAATAATGCTACATAGTGCTAGTAGGGAAACTACAATTACACAACCTTTTGCAAGACCAAAGACCATTCCTAGAACTCTATTAACGCCCGAAATTGTAGGGCTTGTTTTTGTAACTGATTCAAATACTTTGGCAAGAATGAATATAACAAACTTGATAAGTAGGAACATAATTACAAGTGAGCAAATCCACACGCAGAATTTTGCAATATCAGAAGGAGTATATGCGTGACCAAATATAGATAGTTCTTTTCCGTCCAATTTCTTTAGAATGAAATCTTCAAAGTTGAATAATTTATTGATTAGGTTTGCAATATACTTTGCAGTAAATGCAGAGATTACGAGTGCAAGACCTGTGGAAATCAAGCCTAAAATGCTATCAAACAATCCCTTTGCAATACCAACAATGGTGCAAACAATCAAAATTAAAATTAATAAACCATCAATAATGTAACTCCACATAGGTGCTACTCCTTAAAACGAAATTCTATTTATTCTATCCTATATATTATCATATAGAAAAATATTTGTCATTCAAATGTTGTGGCAATTTTGAAAAAAAATTTCATATTTTCAAAATTTTATCTGAGTAAAATTCAAATTCTTATAATTTAGAATCTTGTTGAGAGTTTTAAAATCGATTTGTTTGTAAACAATAGAAGTAAATTGTATGAATTTTTGAAATAGAAAACTCTTTAAAAAAAGATGATTTTATACGGGAGAAATAATTAATGGTTTTTGATAGAAATAGAGATGATTTGAAGCGATTTAGTTTGGAGATTTTTCAGAAATTAGATGGCAAAAACAAACCTGTTTTTTTGTGTGTAGGAAGTGATAAATTTGTATGTGATAGTCTTGCTCCGATTGTTGCAGAATTGATGAGAAAACAGTATGATATTGATGCATTTGTTTACGGCGGATTGGATTATAATATTAACGCCAACAATTTGATGCAGGTGGTTAATTATATTGAAACCCAGCACCCCTTTTCCACATTGTTTTTAATTGACGCAACTCTTGATTGTGAGGTTGGCAAAATAATACTAAATGAAGGCAGTTTTGCAGGTCTTGGCAGGTGTCTGCCTATAAGAAAAATTGGTGTGTATTCTATTCTTGGTGTTGTTGAGAAAAAATCCGCTCAATTTAATCTAAATAGCACACGAATGAAGATTGTTTTGGAGTTGGCAGAATTCATTGCAAAAGGTTGTGCAATGGCTGTTTCTACAAGAGCAAAATTCTGCAGAGAAATTGTTAATGCGTAGAGGTATATGGATTTAGTTAAATGATAGTGGTTGACAATAAATAGTCTTTGAGTTTTTGCGAATTTTAAAATTTTGTTGAACGGGTGTTTAGTTAAATGCAATAGTTTTTTAATTTAATGTCAAAAATAACCAAAAGACAATATTTTTTTATAATAAAATTATATTTAATTAAAAATATATCTCTAAAAAACTTGTTTTTTTAAAATGGTTTTGTTATCATATATTTGCCTTGGCAATTAATATCTTTTGTTAAATGGTATAATTGCCGATTGTATGCAAATAAACAAAAGTCTTTTGTTTTCTCAATTTGCAGAGTTATAATTGAGTGTAATTGCTACAATTGAGGCAAATTTGAATTGGTATATCTTTATTGGATATCGGAGGTAAAAAATTGAAAAAGAGTAATAAGTTTAGAAGTATAATTCTTGTGATTGTTTTTATTGCAATTTTCGCTGTGATGTTATATTTTGCTAATAGGGGCGATTCTGGAGAATATATAGCACTTTCTCAGGCTCAACAAATTGTCGAGACTGGAAAATACACTAGCGAAGAATTAGATGCCGAGGGCAACAAACTTGATGTTGAGACTGGTTATGCAACGCACGTTTATGTTGTTGGCGGTGTTGGTTATATCAAAGTGGAGAAAACTGGAATTGAAGAAAAGTCTTTCCCAAAATTCGCAGACTTCTATTTTACCTATAACAACACAACAACTGACTTGCAATTCATAGATAATTTCAATTATGTTTTAGATGGAATTAAACAAGAAATAGCAAATGAAAAGTTTACAGACGAAAGCAAACAATTCGTTGAATTTGGCGGTAAAACTTATAGCGTAGCTGATTTCGAAAACGTAGAAAGGATTATTTATATCAAAGCAAACCCAACAACAAGTTTCTTTGAGAAAGCAATTCCTTATATCATTATGGTTGTAGTGATGATTATGATTGGATTTGTTATTTTCAAGATGTTCTCTGTTAAAGGTGGCGGAGCAAATGCTTTCACTAGAAATAGAGCAAGAATGGTAGAGAAATGTAATGTTAGATTCTCAGACATTGCTGGAGCAGAAGAAGAAAAGGAAGAGACAAGAGAAATTGTTGAATTTTTGAAAGACCCAGCAAAATTCAGAGCTCTTGGTGCTAGAATTCCAAAGGGAATACTTCTAGTAGGAAATCCTGGAACAGGTAAAACACTTCTTGCAAAGGCAGTGGCTGGAGAAAGTAATGTTCCATTCTTCAGTATTTCTGGTAGTGACTTTGTGGAACTTTATGTCGGCGTTGGTGCTAGCAGGGTTAGAGATATGTTTGAGACAGCCAAGAAGAACGCCCCTTGTATTGTGTTTATTGATGAAATTGACGCAGTTGGTAGACAAAGAGGTGCAGGTCTTGGTGGCGGAAACGACGAAAGAGAGCAAACACTTAACCAATTGCTTGTAGAAATGGACGGATTTGATAGCAATTCGGGTATTATAATTCTTGCTGCTACAAATAGAGCAGATGTACTTGACCCAGCACTTCTAAGACCAGGTAGATTTGACAGACAAATTTATGTTAACGTTCCAGACGTGAAAGGTAGAGAAGGTATTATCCAAATCCACGCAAAAAACAAACCAATTGAAGAGAGTGTAAACTTCAAAGATATTGCAAGACTTACAAGCGGATTTACCGGAGCGGATATTGAGAACTTCCTTAATGAGGCTGCTATTCTTGCTGCAAGAGACAATCGTCTTACTATAACAATGGAAGATATTACTGAGGGTATTAACAAAGTTCTTATGGGACCTCAAAAGAAATCTAGACTTGTTACAGAGAATGACAAAAAACTTACTGCTTATCACGAAAGTGGTCACGCAATAATTGCAAAATTTATGGAATGTGGAGATACCGTTCACGAGGTTTCAATTATTCCTAGAGGAATGGCCGGCGGTTATACAAATATTAGACCTGCTGATGATGATAGTCATTATAGTTACAACAAACTTTGTAATAGAATTTCAATGATGATGGGTGGAAGACTAGCAGAAGAAATTGTATTTGGAGACATTACTGCAGGTGCTAGTTCGGATATTCAGAGAGCAACCGATTTGGCAAGAAAAATGGTCGTTGAATGGGGTATGAGCGAGAAACTTGGATTTATGAGTTTTGGCTCAAAGAACGAAGTATTCATTGGTAGAGATTATCAAGTACAGAATCAATATAGTGAGGAAACCGCAAAGGTTATTGATGCTGAAGTGAAGGCAATACTTGATAAGTGTTATGACAAAGCAAAGAAACTTCTTGAAAGCAAGAGAGACTTGCTAGATAGAATGTCAGCACTTCTTCTAACAGAAGAAACAATTTATGCAGAAGAAGTTGATGAATTGATTGCTGGAAAGAGTAGTGAAGATATTTCTAGAAGACTACACGAGAAGGCAGAGAAAAGAAAAGAAAAAGAAGATGTAATCAGAAAAGAACAAGAACTTATTAAACAAGAGAAGGTTCACGCACTTAAAATCAAGGCAGCAGAGGCTTTGAAAGAGGCTGGAGTTATTGGAGAACAAGAACTCAACAAACTCAAAGAAGACTATGAAAAAGTTGTAAAAGAAAAAGATGATTTCTTGGCCGCTCGTAACCAAGAATTAAAAGAAAAGGTAGAGGCAGAACTCAAGGCTACAAAAGAGGAAATGAAAGAGGCTTCAGTAGAAGAGAAAAAGCCTGATAGTGTTGAAGAAAAGAAAGAGAGTCCAGAGACTCCTAAGAAACCAACTTCTGCAAAACCTTCATCAGCTAAAAAGTCGACTAAGGCTCCTGCAAAGAAGACAACAAAATCGACTTCAAAAACATCTACCTCAAAAACAAAATCATCTGATGAAGATAAAAAATAAATAAATTATTTGACTTTGGGTCAAAATTGATTTAAGATATGGTTAATTACGGAGAAAGATAGTTTCTCTAGTACACATCTTTCAAAACGAAATAGCAAAAAAGGAAAAAACAATGAAAAAGAATTTGGCAAAAAAAATTATTTCAATCTCAGTTGTTGCAGTAGTTCTTGCTCTTGTGATTACTACAATTGTTTTGGCAATTGTTCCAAAGAAATTTAGTAACCCAATTCAAGACGGATACGCTACAATTACTATTTATAAAGACGGGCTTGCTCAACAATATACTTATTCTGAGAATCCTGTTACAGAGGCTGACAAAGAACATAATGCAGTATATACAACTATTCGTGACCTTCACGAGAAGAGTCTTAAGGATAGTGTGCTTAGTGCACTTTTCCAAGGTACAGGAAGTTTCAATGTTGATGTCAACAATTTCTCAACCATCAATGCTATTAGCACTGTTGCAAAAGAAGTAGACAATGCACTTGTTTTCACATATATGGAGAAACAAGTTCTAAAGATTGATGGCGAAGTTTACAAAGACGTCGGTACTCTTTCTAGCAAAGAAGTAGAGTTCGATATGATTGTTATGCCTTTGGGTGATACAAAGAACTTTGACCAATGCAAAGTTTATCTTTGCGATAAGAGCAATAACGAATGTGAGTATTCTCTAACATTCCTTGCTCATCAAGCAGACCTAAACAATTATATTGAAGGCATTGAATTTGTTGTAATCGGTTAATTTTCAAAAACTCTTCCATTTAAAAGGGGGAGTTTTTTGTTTTTCTTTGTGAAATTATTAATATTTCATATTACTTATAGGTTCTTTTTCTATATTATCAAAGAAATTAAAAAAAATATTGTTGACATTTGGGGCGTTTTTCAGTATACTAATAGAGCAAATTTTATAAAACGCTATTTTGCAATTACATATGGAAAAACTCTATTGTCAGATTTTCGGGCAGATAGATTTTCGTTAAAACTAAAAAAGGAAGGGATTGAATCTTATGAAAAGAACTTATCAACCAAAGAAAAGACAAAGAAGCAAGGTTCACGGCTTTAGAGCAAGAATGAGAACTAAGGGTGGAAAGAAGGTTATTAAGAACAGAAGAAACCGTGGAAGAAAAAGACTTTCTGCTTAATGCAATTTAATATGTTTTTTTGATGTCTATAAAAAGATTTTTTTATAGACAATTTTTAAATTTTGGGATATCAACAAAAGGGGGGAGAAATGTTAAAAAGCGAAAATAGGCTAAGAAAGCGAAAAGAATTCGCCTATTTATACAATCACGGCACTGCAAAACATACGGCAAATCTCACCCTTGTTTATATTCCTACAAAACATAGAACTTTGAAAGTAGGATTTTCAATTGCGAAGAAGATTGGAAAGGCGCATACTAGAAACTTGATTAAACGTAGACTCAGGGCTATTATGAGAGAAGAAGTATATCGTCTGCCAGATAATTATAATGTTGTAATTATTGCCAAGGCCGGAGTTGACTCATTGTCGTTTGACGAACTAAAGTCTCAATTGAAAGTTTTGCTAAAAAAGTCGGAGTTGGGATATGTGGATAGTTCAAACATTTAAGGCTATTCTGTATCCATTCAAGGCTCTTGCGATTGTATTGATTAAAATTTATCAATTATTTATTAGTCCTATGTTTCCAACAACTTGTAGGTTTTATCCGTCGTGTTCTCATTATATGCTAATAGCTATTCGAGAATGGGGCTTGATACGAGGTGTATGGTTGGGAATAAAAAGAATTTTTAGGTGTAGACCTAATGGCAAATGTGGAGAGGACTTTGTTCCACAGAATTTGAAAGGAGAATCAAAATGGATTTTTTAAGTATTGCACTTACAAAACCAAATGGGTTCTGGGACGCTATTATTTTCGGAATGGAAAGTAGTATTGGCAACTATGCCCTAGCACTTATTTTGGTTACAGTAATTATTAAGTTTATTATGGTTCCGTTTGACTTTATCAATAAGTACACTTCCAAGAAGAGTTCTAGAAAGCAAATGGAAATGAAACCAGAACTAGACAAGGTTAATGCCAAATACGCTAATGACAAAAATTTACAAAACCAGAAGACAATGGAAGTTTACAAGGCACATAACTACAATGTTATGGGAACTTGTCTTGGAATGCTACTTTATATGGTATTCACAATGATTGTATTCTGGACATTGTTCGGTTCGCTTAATAATATTTCATCTTATAAAATTGGTGACCAATATTTGCAGGTTAGAAAAGAGTACTTTGCAGAATTTTCAGTAGATGTAGATTCTTTGGAGGAACAATCTGCACTTGATGCATATAAGGTTGCAATCGAGGGAATGGCCGAGGACGAACTTGCTACTCTTACAGCATCAGCCAACGAGAAAGCAAATGCTAAATATCAAGATACAAAGACGGGTTTCTTGTGGATAGAGAATATTTGGCTTGCAGACTCGACAGTAAGTCCTGTTATGAAGTATTCAGACTTTATCAAAAAGAGCAAGATTTCATCAGAACAAGTGACTGAAGAAGAATATAATTTAATAATGAATCCTATTTCAAGTAATGAAAGAAAGGTGAATGGATATTTTATCCTTGCAATTCTTGCAGCAGGAATCAACTATCTATCTATAAACATCAACAATTGGATATCCAAAGCCAAGGCAAAGAAAAAAGGTGTCGACCCAAGTCTTATGTCAAATGGTTCTGGCAAATGGATGAGTATAATAATGCCTATAATTATGGGTGTGTTTACATTATTCTATAACGCAGCATTTGGTTTGTATATCGTGGCAGGAGCATTGATTGCATTGCTTACAGGTCCACTTGTTACAATGTTTGCAGATATGTTGGAGATTGAAGCAATCAAAAAAGAGCAACTTAGAACTGTTGCTCCATACGATAGAAAAAGAAGGAAGTAGTCATTATGAGAAATATAGAAGTATCAGCAAAAAGTGTTGACCAAGCAATTGAGAAAGGAATGCAAATGCTTGGTGTAAATAGGGAAGATATTGAGGTAAAGGTTATTAATGAGGGAAGTATGCTCAAGAAAGCAGTAGTAGAAATTTATACATTCGCTACACCAGAAGAAAGAGAAGAATACCTCAAAAACAACAAAGCAAAAAAAGAAATCAAGCTTGTTAAAAATCAAGAAGAAGAACAGATTGAATTTTCAACCGAACACGTTGAGAAAATAACTCCTGTTGTAACAGAGTTCTTGGAAGGCTTGCTAGATAAGATGAACATCACAGCTACCGTATCTCGTGGCGTGCGTAATGGAGATGTTATATTCAAGGTTAATGGTGAGTCTGTCAATAATCTTATTGGCTATCACGGAGAGACTTTAGAGGCTGTTCAATTCTTGACAAATACAATTGTTAGAGAGCAAGTTCCTGAATATAGAAAGAAAGTATATATTGATGTCGAGAACTATCGTCGCAAACGTCAAGATACTGTTGAGCAAATTGCAGAGAAGATGGCAAAGAAAGTTCTTCAGACTAAGCGTTCAATCAAACTTGAACCTATGAATTCTTTTGAAAGAAAAGCAATTCATTATGTGCTTAGCAATATAGAGCATATCGGTACACATTCAGAGGGTGTAGAGCCTAATAGATGTCTTGTTATTGATTATATCGATTAATAAAAAATTACTCATATTTGAATTGTCAAGTATGAGTATTTTTTTTGGTGGATTTATTATTGTTTTGCTTTTGACAAAATGTTATTTGCAAGGGGTATTGAATTTTGTAGTGCAATGTGATATACTCTTTGTAAGAGATGGGGGATTGGGAATGTCAAATAAGAATGTAACATTAGAGATGGCGTATGCACTTGCAAAGCAAAAATATAATTTTGACCAGTGTATAGATGTGTCAGAAAGCAATTTTATGAATCTAATTGATGATTATGAGTTTTTGTCTAAACTTCTTGATATGTATGGGGCTCATAAGTTGAAAAGTGATTCTGAAAAGGATAATCAATATGGTTTCGTTGAAGATATCTTCAATGATTATCTTTCTCGTAATCCCAATATTGCACTGTTACGAGAAAAACGACAAAGTATTATTGGAAAAACTCAGTATTATTCGCTTGGAGACAAGTGCTTGGATAGTAGGGCATATGATATAATTAAATGTATTTTTGAGTATGGTGGAGCGGTTGCAGAAGATACGTTTGGAAATAATCTTCCAATGCGTTGTGTGAAAAACGGAAACCCTGAACTAGTAAGGTCTATAATGACAGACAAACAAGTTCGTAGACATACAAACAATAATGGCGAAAATATTAGTATGGTTGCAATAAATACTCTTTCTGACAAATTCATAGAAGACCACAAGAATTATACTGCTCTTGTAAGAATGGGAATTAGAGACAATGTTATGTCTCTTCAACAGGATAATTTCTATGGTTATAATATTGGAATGAAGTGCGCCAATGCACTTGATGGCAAGATTCGTTATTATCGAGTTCGTGCGGCTATCAAAGAACTATTGAAAGAAGGTCTTGAGAATCCTGAGGCACGAAGACAGAAAAACAAGGGTGGCATTGATATGGTGGCAATGGCAATTAATAGACGTGTTAAGTTTAGACTTGATAATAACGAAATGGAGCTATAAAATTTGAAATTGTTTTATATACAAAAATAAAAAAGATGAATCGGTTTGCACTGTACCCCTACAGCGATATAGTATAAAAAAGAGTTTTAAAAAGAAATAGAAAAGAACATTTCTATTTCTTTTTCTTTGTGTCCCCAAAAGAACATATTTATCTTGTTTTACACAAAGAAAAGAGAGAATTGTTGTCAATAAATATGTCTAGTTCTAAAACAAAAACTGTTGCAATTAAAATGAGAATATGCAAAATTGAATTAGGGGTATTGTAATCAAATACGAAATATGCTATACTTTCTATACTTTTAGGAGTTGGAATGAAGAAAGATTATCTTAGCGAGATGTCGCCAAAAGTAAAAATGGCACTATTATCTCTTGTAAATGATTTTTATAGCATTGAAAAACAACACACCGTTGTTGTTATGCCTTTTTTCGGATTGTTGCATTCGCAAGGAAATGAAAGCAAACCTTTCTTAAATTATGTTGATATAAACATTCTAGATTTAATGAAAAGTCAATTTAAAGATGTGATTGTATATCCAGGAGAAAACAGTTATCTTTCTTCATATGGACAATCTTTAAAATCGGTTGAGCATTTGGCTCATGAACAAAATTTATTAAGTAGAATTGTAAATAGAACAACTAGTTTTGATAAATTATCTGACAGACATAGAGAGATTTTATATTTATATGAAAAAGCACTTGCTGACTTTGATACAATGAAAGAAAAACACCCACTGCCTTATAGAACTGCTTTTAGCATTCAAACACCAGAAGATTTAATTTCTTTTGTTAAGCAATTAGATAGAAAAATTAAACAAGAAGATAGAGATAATAAAATATGTTTGGTTTGTCCTATTTCCTATCTAATAGACCACACATCTGAAATTTACAATTTTATCTCAGAAACGATGAAATCTATTGGTGGAACTTTATATTTTGCTCAAAATCAAAGCGATAAATATTTATATAGCAATGTCTATCAAATGTTATATGATGAGCAATATGATGAAAAGATTGTTCAATCTATTCAAGATTTTGCAAATATATATAATGAAGATATAACCAGAATGGCAAAGAATAAATTACATTTTAACAGTATTGTAAGTGCTGTTCGAAATGGTGATTATGGTTCTACCGATAGAGAAATAATTGACAACATAGAGCAGATTGATGTTGGAAAATTATATTTTTCGACACCTTCAAATAATGAAGATATTTTAATTAAATAAAAGGAACTACTATGGGAATATTAGATTTTTTTAGAAATAGACAACAAAAAAATGAAAACAAATCTTTGATAGTAAAAGATGGCAGTTCTATTATGCCTTATACACCAAAGAAGAAAAAAATACGCAATATCGTAGATTTCGTTGAAAATGCTTTAATAAGTAATGGCGGAAACTATGAAGATATACATCAAAAATTACTTGCGTTGTCTGAATTTGCTAAACACGCAAGAGAATATGGCGTTGAATGTAATTTATGTGGAATAGATGTTTCTTTAAGAGATTTCTTTACTGAACAACCAGACATTAAACATTTTCCTATAAAAGATAAACCACATGCTGCTTTTTATGCTAAAAAAGACGGTTGGAATTTTTATAACTATCGTGGCGTAACAGTTATGCAAGATGAACAAACAAAAAAACCTGTTATGTATTATGGTAGAAGAAATAAAAATGCAGAAACACACAAAAACGATTGTATATTTGCTTTTGGTGATGATGTGGTTGTGTTAAGAGATGAGTGTAAGGCAAATTATGATGAAATCCCTTTATGGGGAGACGGAACTTATGCAGAGTTTTCGTTTGATGAAAATAATCATATAACAAGTGTAAAATATCGTTATATGACGCACCCAAGACTAGGATTTTGGAGTGATGAGCAAGTTTGTGAATTTGATGAAGAAAGTGGTCAATATAAATTATTGCCTATACAAATTCCGGAAAGAACATATAATGACCCAAAACCTAGTGATAAAAGTATAAAGAAATGTGCTAATCTTATTGTGAATATGTTTGATAACACAAAAGATGAAGATACTTTTAGTAAATAATTAATAAGACATTCAAATTAAATTTTGAGTGTCTTTTCTTTTTATAACAAAAAAAGAAGAAGTAAAAACTTCTTCTAAAATCTTTTTTTTATAGTGTTCCATTTTAGGGGTACACTTCAGTTTGATTCATCTTTTTTGGTAATTAATCATCATAATACTCGTCTGCAAAAGGGTCGTCCTTGTCGCATAAGTACTCGTTATATTTCCTTCTATCATCAGGTTCTTCAAATTCGTTTGTGAATATTCCTGATAGAACTCTTTCGCCATCGATTTCGGCTGTTTTGGTTCTGTATGTTGTATAAGAAATCTTTCCGTCAGAATATAATTTTGCTAGTCTTTTGAGCACCTGAGGAATTTTCTCAAGTCTTTCGTAGTGTTCAATGATATAAGGTGTTTCGTCGGCAATATATCCTTCAGCTCCGTCGATTTGTTTTCTTGCTCTATTCTCGATAAGAAGTGCTGTTGCTGATGGGAATAGTTTGCACTCGTTTTTGTCTAAATATACATAACATCTTGGATTGATTTCTTTTTTGTTGTCGATATACAATTTCTGTGATTGAGCAGAGAATGTATGGTCAAGAGTATAGAATGTTGGTTCTGTTGTATGGGTAAATGCTTTGTTTGAGAAGAATTTTCCGTTCTTATCTATGAAGTTGTGGTCAATTCTTACAATATCTACCTCATCTTCTTTTGAATTTCTTCTTGCAACGAATTTTGCAACTTCATAGTTGCCAAAACTATCGCAAGGGAAGATTGCATAAGAACCTTTGGATTCTTTGAGAATGGTACCATCTGAACTTATGAGCATATCTCCACAAGGTCTCATTATATCATCAAGAGAAGAACCGAATGTTCTTAACAAAAGATTTCCATTATCGTCTGGAGTAAATGTTTGGTTCACAGCAGAGAAGAATGTGTCTCCTAGAAGAATAGCGGTATTATTGTCAATATCTTGTTCTAGTTCTTCAAGAGACTTTCCTTGTCTTTTATAAATTTTTACACAATAAGACCTAAGTTGTCTTTTGTTTGCGTGTTCTTCTCTTCTTTTTTGTGCAAGTACTCTTTCGGTTGCAGTTAGATGAGGTTGAGTTTCTGTTTGAGTAGTGCTAGATTCCTCTTCTCCAAAAAGATTGATTTGGTTTCCCTCGTATGATTGATTTTCAGAAGGGGTCTCCACAACATCTTCAAAGAGTTTGGTTTGTCCGTCTTCTTCGTTTTTAGGTGCAACTTGTTGCGATGCTAACTTTTTGTTGTATTCATTCATTAAGTAATTGATATATTTGTTGAATCCGTTATCTTCGGTAACACCCGATGGTGTTATGATGTATGCAAGGTCAGTTCCTTTGATAGCGGTTAACTTTGGATATTCGATTTGATTTCTTCCCATATTATTCCCCTTTTTGCTATTGCTTTGGATTCCGATAATATTGAAGATTTGATATAACATTTATCAAAATCATCTATCGGCACAAATTATAGATTATATTTATTGTAACACATAATTTTGTGTTTGTAAAGAGGGGTTTTCTTAACTTCAGTTGTGATTTGCTTGGAAATATTCCAAGGATTTGTTATACTAATTAAGATGTGATATGGCTTGATATTTGTTGTTTTTTAAGATAATTAAATATTGAGAAATTGGATATAATCGCATTAATATGTAAAAGAGATTTTTTTAAAGGACGAAATATGGATATTGCTAAAGAACTTAGTATGGAAATGGGACTTTCTCTTAACCATACAAACAACATTATCGCTCTTCTAGATGAGGGGTGTACTATTCCTTTTATTGCAAGATATAGAAAGGAATTGACTGGTAGTTGTGATGACCAGACGCTAAGAATGTTTGATGATAGACTCAAATATTTGAGGAGCTTGACCAAGAGAAAAGAAGAAGTTAGTGCACTTATCACCGAACAAGGAAATATGACCGAGGAGATTCAGAAGGCTCTTGATGAGGCTGTAACTTTAACAGAAGTAGAAGATATTTATAGACCATTCAGACCAAAGAGAAAAACTAGAGCATCTGTTGCTATTGCCAAGGGTCTAAAACCACTAGCGGAGAAAATATTGGAGCAGAAACCATTCGACCTTATGGCAGAATGTGCAAAGTATGTAGTTGTGTCTGACGAGAAGGACAAATGTGTTGCAACTCCAGAAGATGCTTTGCAAGGTGCAAAAGATATAATTGCTGAAATGATTTCGGATAATGCCACTCTTAGAAAGGAACTTAGAGAGGCGCTTGTTAACAAAGGATTTATCAAATGTAAGTTTGATGACTCGAAAGAAAACTCATTTACTTATGAGATGTATAAGGAATACAATTCAGACATCAAGAAACTACCTTCTCATAGAGTTCTGGCTATAAATAGAGGCGAGAAAGAAGATATTTTGAAAGTTGAATTGACGTTGAATGAAGAAATCTCAAGCGGACTTGTTGAGTCAAAAGTATTGAAGAAGAACAGCCCATTTGAAGAACTTTTGAAAGAAGTTTGTCAGGATAGTTATGATAGACTTATTTTCCCAAGTATCGAAAGAGAAGTAAGAAATGAGCTTACAGATAAGGCTAACGAACAGGCAATCAAAATGTTCGAGGTTAATCTAAAGCCACTTCTTATGCAACCACCACTAAAGAACAAAGTTATTCTTGGTCTGGACCCTGCATATAGAACAGGTTGTAAGATTGCTGTTATTAATAGTAGCGGTGGAGTTCTTGATACTGCAGTTGTTTATCCAACTCCTCCACAAAACAAAATTGAAGAGGCTACTGCAAAACTTACACAACTTATTATGCGTCACGATGTTGATGTTATATCTATTGGAAATGGAACAGCAACAAAGGAAAGTGAAATATTTGTTGCAAATCTTATCAAAGACCTTCCTAGAAAGGTAACTTATGCAGTTGTTAATGAGGCTGGTGCGTCTGTTTATAGCGCTAGCAAATTGGGTGCTGCAGAATTCCCAGACTATGACGTTGCTCTTAGAAGTGCCGTGTCTATTGCAAGACGTCTTCAAGACCCTCTTGCAGAACTTATCAAAATTGATGTAAAATCTATCGGTGTTGGACAATATCAACACGATATGCCACAGAATAGACTTACAGAAGTTCTTGATGGAGTTGTTGAAAACTGTGTAAATACAGTAGGTGTTGATTTGAATACCGCTAGCCCATCACTACTTAGCTTTGTTGCAGGACTTAATTCTGGTGTGGCAAAAAATATAGAGAAATATAGACAAAGCAATGGCGAATTCAAAACAAGAGAAGAACTTAAGAAAGTTCCAAAACTTGGAGACAAGGCGTTCGAACAATGTGCTGGATTCTTAAGAATTGTTGGGGGCGATAACGTTCTTGATAATACTGGTGTTCACCCAGAAAGTTATGCTACTGCATACAAACTTCTTGAATACTTCAAACTTGATATCAAAGATGTCAAAGATGACAAACTTCAACTTCTTCCAAAAATGTTGGAAAAAGAAGGCGCTGAAAAAGTTGCTGAGAAATTAGGCGTTGGTGTTCCTACTCTTGTAGATATTGCAAATGAACTTGCAAAACCAGGTAGAGACGTTCGTGACGATCTTCCAAAGCCAGTTCTAAAGAGTGCACTACTTGGAATTGAGAACTTGAAAGAAGGAATGGTTATGACAGGCGTTGTTAGAAACGTTATTGACTTTGGTGTGTTTGTAGATATTTCTGTTCACCAAGATGGTCTTGTTCATATTAGCGAAATTAGCAAAGACTACATCAAACATCCAAGCGAAGTTTTGAAAGTTGGCGACGTGGTCAAGGTTAAAGTTATTGGTGTTGACATCAATAAAAAGAGAATTTCTCTAACAATCAAAGGTGCTGTTGATGACGAATTGACAGAAGGTTTATAATTTGATATAACAATTGTAGCAAAGGTCTCTGGAGACTTTTGCTACATTTTGATTTTAATGAAAAAAATTTGAGGAATATTGCCGATGGCAAATGCGCATAATGGACATAGGTCAAGAGTTCGAGAACGAGTGAGAAAAGAAGGTCTTACTCATTTTCAAGATTATCAAGTGCTAGAATATGCACTTACTTTTGTTATTCCATATAAAGATACAAATGTGCTTGCTCATAATTTAATCAATAAATTCGGTAGTTTTTCTGGCGTTCTCGAGGCGGACGAAGACGAATTGAGTGAAGTTGATGGAATGGGTGAGGTTTCTGCACATTTTCTGTCGCATTTGTTGAAGATTCATCAGTTCTATGAGATGGATAAAGCCAAGAAAGTTCAAATACTCAAAAGTCCTCAAGATTCAATTAATTATGTAAAGCCTTTCTTCAAAGATAAGATGATAGAAGAATTGTATTTGATATGTGTAACACCACTTAACAAAATAGTGAGTGTGGAGAAAATTTGCGAGGGCTCGGCTAGCGAATCGCCTGTTTGTATGAGAAATATCATTGACAAAATGGGTAGAGCAAAAGTGAGTAATGCAATTGTTGCTCATAATCATCCAAAAGGAACGTGTAGTCCTTCTGAATCGGACGATAAATTCACAAGAGCACTTACCTGTAATCTAGCAATGAATGGTTGTTTTCTTCTTGACCATATTATCATTGGTGAGAACGAACAACATTATAGCTATAGACAAGGCGGTCTTATAGATAAATATAGGGAAGAGGTTAGTCATTTGGTTGTGTTTGGAAAGATTGCTCAACCAGAGGCCAAATACGAGGTGGACAATGATAAAAAATGATAATGGATTTGTCTGCCGTCATTGTGGCAAAGAGGTTTTTCCTCTGAAGTATACTAGTAGAGACCATTGTCCACATTGCTTGTATTCCATACATATTGATAATATACCAGGAGATAGAGCAAATACTTGCTTGGGAGATTTGGTTCCTGTAGCTATTGAAAACGACTCAAAGAAAGGCTATGTGATTGTATATAAATGCAATAAATGCGGTATGCTAAAACGCAATAAAAGTGCTGACGATGATGACTTTGAGAAGATATTGCAAGTATCTAAAAATTATGCAAATTGGCAAAAATAAATTAAACAAAAAAAACACCATAATTGGTGTTTTTTTAATTCTATTAAAGTGCAAGAACAACTTAGTCTTCAAGACCTAAAAGATAGTCTGTTGATACGCCAAAAAATTTGGCAAGTTTGACAAGATATTCGCTTTTGATATCGTTGACATTGTTTTCCCAATTAATAATAGATGCGTCACTAACGCCGATTATTTCTCCTAATTTGCTGGCTGAAAGTTTTGCTTCAAGCCTTAACATTCTTAATCTATTTCCAAATGCTTCCATATTATAATTATACTCATAAAAATTTAAACATTGCTTGACACTAAGTTTTCTTAGTGCTGTTATTAAATTGTATAGTTGAGTTTTAGGTTAATTTTTATGCTCATTTCGGACATATAATCTGCGGGGTTGTCAAGAGATGATAAGTAATCGTGAAATTTTCGATATTTGAATGCGTCAAACTTGGAATAAAGGTTGAGTATATCGTACTTTTTTTCTTGCATAGTGGATATGGTGTTTTGAAGTTTTTCTTCTATTTGTTTATAAAATAATTCTTCTACTTGAGGGGTAATCAGGTTGTTGATGCTTGTTATTGCAGAGAATGAATGATTGTTCTGGCTTTTGACTTCATCAATCATAATAGATAGCCAAATGTTGTATTCCATATATGGCTTGCCGTCTTCAAATTTGCATATAGGCAGAATGAATTTATCGGATTCTTGAAATACAAGTGTAGAATTGATAAAGTTCTCGTCATTCACGTCTTCAATTATATATTTTTGATACTGACTTTTTTTGGAAAGTAGAGAATATATGAACTTTTCGTCATCATTTAATTTGGAAATAAAAACGCCATCTTTGATGATTGCGATATCGTTATCATTTTTGATTTGTTTTTGTTCACTTTGTCCTCCGCTTTGACCTTGTTCGCTTGAACCAGAATCGTCTTCTGGCAAGTTTGAGCCTCCGCCTTGACCTTGGCTTTCATCTCCTTTTGATGATTGTACAGAAAGAACTGGGATTGTGAACGTAGAGTTTGGACTATAATATGCCCTATAAAATCTATCAATTGTAACATTGCTAAGGAGTGTTCTGTCTTCTTGGCTAAGAATAATATTTTTGAGACTAACATCTAGTAGGTTGTTGCTAGACTTTACGGCATTCAACAAGTCTTTTGCTGAATCGGGGGTTGTAACAAGAGAGGGGTTTGTAGATAAGTTTGCTGTTCGTATAAAGTAATCGAGTATTTCTGTTAAATTTGATTGCATTAGTTCTTCTGTAAATATTATTGTGTCACAATGAGCAAGCCCAATATTTCTACCAATATTAAGACTAATATAATCTAGGGCAATTGCCACACTTGGACCTGTCGCACTAAATAGTTCAAGATTGGAAGAAACGTCACTACCGCCTTTGGGAATTACTGCAAGAATTGTAACTTCATATTCGTCGTCTTTTTTTTCAATACCGATTGATGAGGCGACAATTGTTTTGTCTTTGTCCGATTGTCTATAAATTGTAGTGGGTAGAGTAATGGCAATTAAAATTGCAAAAACTACAAAGATTTTATTTCTCCATATTTTATTGATGATGTTTAGCATTTTTTCACCCTCCGATTTTTTGTAACGGAAGAGCGACAATTTGTCTTCTTTGAGCAAATAATACTAGATATGATTAGTATCAATATTATGGCTATATGCATTGACCCTATGATGGTTGCAAATGTAGGAGAAACAAGGAACCGAATAACCTTTTCGAGTTGTAAATACGTGAGTGACAATGTTGTAACTATTCCTAACGTTATGACAATTGTGCCAATGTTTTTGTCAGAAGTGTGAAAAATTGTGTCAAAAGAGTCTTTTGTTGCAATTGCTAGAATGATTGCGTTTAAGAGGAGAATTGCTGTCCATATTACAATGGTTAACCATTCTAATTTTCCTATAGTTGCAGGTGTTGTATTGTGTAGAGGAAGTTCTCCCAGTGCAAGTGTTTGGCTTGTAGAAAACTTTCCAAAACTACCCACAAAGACTATATAGAAATTAAATACGAAAGAAAGTGTTCCACACATAATAAAGGCGAGTTTCTTTTTGCTCTTTTCTTCAAATTTTATTTTACCCATAAGAGGTAGGAGAATGATATAATCCCCGAAAGCAAATGTGGTTCTTGCAATTGTTTTGTATATTGGATAGAACCCTTGTTCAAAGATGGGAAACAATTTTTCAATTTGCAAATCGTGGATAGGAAATATTAGTGTGAATGTAATTCCAACAAGAGTTGGCCAGAACACAAGTTGAATAACCCTACCTATTGTTCGAAAATCTTTTGTGATACAATATAGAATAAGAAGACCCAAAACAATTATAAAAAAAATCGGGTTGAGTTCTTCGAACAGGGTTGCAATGAAGTAGTCGTGTAGCTCTTGAAGAATTAGAACACATTTAACAAAGAAATAAATTAGCAGTATTGACTGGATAATGATTGCAACCGTTTTTCCAAGAGAGTCTCGAATAAGTTCGAAAAAGGTTTTTTCTTTGTGTTTGTGAATGTAGTGTAGCAAAATGATTGTTCCAATAAAATCTACCACAAGCGAAATAAAACAAGCAATATAACAGTCGTTGCCAGAATACGAAAACATTAGCGCTGGGAGTGCGGATAGTTTAATGGCAATTGTAAAAATACAAAGTATTAGTCCTGCTTGATTAGTGGATACTGTTTTTTCCATTTATCTCTCCTTGTCTTTTTTTGTTTTTCATATTTTTATTGAAAGATTTTGGACGATTTTTCATATTTACAATGTTTGAGCGGACAATTGCGTCTTTTAGGTCGGATTTTACAAGTGGTGCTATTGGAGCAAAATATGCTCCGCCATACGAATCAAAATCGCTTAAGTACATTAGGAAAAATATTGTTAGTGCAATTATTCCAAAAAATCCAAGTGCGCCTCCTGCAAATGTAAAAAGTAGTCTGAGTAGATAAAGCTGAGGGGCTTGGTCGGGAATACAATAAATACTTAGTCCTGATATTGCTACTATCATTACGGCTGGTGGAGAAATAAGTCCTGCTTTTACAGCGGTGTCGCCTAGAATTAATGCACCTACAATCGAAAGTGCGAGCCCTAGATATTTTGGCATTCGCAAACTTGCTTCATATAGAATTTCAAACAAAAGTAAAACAAATAATATCTCTGCAAATGGCGTTAGAGGTAATCCTTTGGTTGTATTAATAATTGTTATTAGAAATTTAAGAGGTATTGCTTTGTAGTGATGAAGTATTACAGCTATATACAATGCGGGAGATAGTATAGATATCATCATACTAATTAGTCGTACCCAACGAACGAATGTTGCTCTTGAATTGTTTGAGTAGTAGTCGTCACTACTTTGTATATCCTCTAGATAAATAAATGGTACAGTTAGTACCATTGGCGAACCATCAACAATAATTGCAACTCTTCCTTCTAACAACTTTGATGCGACTATGTCGGGTTTTTCGCTGTTGCCGATTTGTTTGAACATACTATTCTTTCGTTCTTCTAAATATTGGGTTATATAGTGACTATCCAAAACCCCGTCTATTTGTATGGATTCTATACGAGACTTGACACTATCAACTATCTTTTTGTCAGCAAGTCCGTCGATATACACTATTGTAACTGTTGTTTGTGTATGTGTTCCGACATCGGTGCTGATGGTTCTTAGTTTGGTTGTGGCGACAATTTTTCTGAGGATAGAGAGGTTGGTTTTTAGTGACTCGACAAATCCTGCACGTGGACCTTTTAGAACGGTACTGGTTGGTGGTTCTTCGGGCGAGCGTTCTTTGAATTTGTCTATTCCAAGAATAAGAGCCTCGGGGTGGTTGTCTATGAAAAGTATACCTTTGCCTTTGAGGAGAGCGGAAATTATCTTTTGTTCATCTGTTTCAGATTCTGCCTCGCATATAGTGAGAATGTCTGTGGGTGTGTTTTCGGGTGTTGGTTTTATGTGAGATTCAAGAAGGGGTTTGACTACAAGTTTGCTGAGTGCAGTGGTGTCGGTAAGTCCCAGAATATATAGCACTGCACATTTTGTTTTCATAGATGAAATTTCTTTTATGATGAGTTCTTTTGAATTACCAAAAGTCTCTTGGATTTTTGTTATGTTTTCCTGTAGTTTTTTTTGCATAGCAACCTCGCTATATATTAATTAAATTTAGTGTGAGAAAAGATTTGGAAAAATATTCAATTTACGACTTGCAAATTGTAAATATATTTGATATAATCATTAGCGGTAAAAGATTTTACTACTGCTTGAGGAGACTCAAGACGATTATGACCATAGGAGGTAAAATATGAATAAGTACGAAATGCTTACAATTTTCTCAGCTAGCCTAAGCGATGAGCAGAAAGATGCTATCGTGGACAAATACGCTAAGCTTATGGAAAAGAATGGTGGCAAGGTAGAATCTATCAACAAGGCTAATCCTTGGGGACTTAGAAAACTTGCATATCCTATCAAGTACAAGAGCGAAGGATATTATGTTCTATACAACTTCGAGTGTACTGCAGAAGTAGTTGAGAATGTTGTTTCTCTAATGAGAATTGATGAGAACGTTCTTAGACAAATGTGTCTTAGAAAAGATAGATAATTCTGTCACAAACAAAAATATAATGTTCGAAATATCGAATGATTAGGAGAGAATTATGAATAAGTGTATTTTGATTGGTAATCTTACCAAAGATCCAGAACTTTCAACTACCACAAATGGTGTTGCAGTTTGTAGATTTGCAATTGCTGTTAGCAGAAAGTATTCAAATGCTGATGGCGAGAGAGAAACAGATTTCTTGAACATTGTTGTTTGGAGAAATCTTGGCGAGAACTGCCATAAGTTCTTGAAGAAAGGAAGCAAAGTTGGTGTTGTTGGAAATATCCAAAGTAGATCTTATGATGCAACAGATGGCACCAAGAGATACGTTACAGAAATCGTAGCAGAAGAAGTTGAATTCTTGTCTACAAGAAATCAAGATGAACAATCTGCAAAAGTTTCTACTGGTAGTGAAGAAGTTGCAAAACTTCAACCTATCGACGATGATGGTCTTCCATTCTAAGTGTGATTAACTTTTTGAGTGTCAAAAAGTTACAAAAACTATTGGGAAAGTTGCGATTCTTTCCCAAACCCTATTAAAACGCTTTTCATAAGGTTATTTTGAAATTTTTTAGTTGGGACAAATAAATCGTTGATTAAACTATTAGTTTAAAAATTCAAACTTTTTGAGTGCCAAAAAGTTGGAAAATATGTAAAAGGAGAATAATAATGAGCGAAGAAGTAATTGAGCAAGTAGCTGCTCCTGCAGAGGAGAAAGTTGCTCCTAAGAAATATAAGAAAGTTGCTAAGAAGAAAGTTTGTTCTTTCTGTGTAGATAAACTTGACGAAATCGATTACAAAGATGTAGCAAAATTGAAAAGATACATCACAGAGAAAGGAAAGATCCTTCCTCGTAGACAAACTGGTACTTGTGCAGAGCACCAAAGAGCATTAACTGTTGCTATCAAGAGAGCAAGAGAAATGGCTCTTCTTCCATATGTTGGAGAGTAGTCATTTGGCATGACAAGCCAATTCGCAATAGACAATTTCGTTGTCTATTGTTTTTTTATGCCCGAAACAAACCAAAGTTTATAAAAAATAAAGTCCCGTATTGGAAGTTGTATAACTTTCTTATCGGGGCTTTTTTCATTTTTTAAATTATTTATTGTTTCCTGTACAAAAAAATGTCATCATAATGTTGCTGTTAAGAAAAGTAGGAGAGTTGTTTATTGTTTAGTACTTAATAACATTTAAATAAGGTATTCACAAATTTGAAAAAGCATGGTAAAATAATAGCAAAATTTTAAGGGGATTGGAATATGGCAACTATTTCTAAGAAAAATCCAATGTTGTTAGCTTCTGATTTTGTAAAAAATTATAAGCAATATGAAAGTTATTTGAAGCATTGTTTAAATATTTTGAAGACTCAAAATTGGCTTAAAGAACATCAGTTTGACGATAGTGTTTCAGACTATGATTATATGAGTGAGTTTATGTACAAAAATGGCATTGCTCCATGGGTTTTGTTTGCATTAAACAAAAAATTTAAAGAAGATGTTGTAGATAAACTTCCACAAGAACAAATTCATAAAGTAAAAACTAATAGATATTTTTGTGATGGATTATTTAATGCTATGAAAATGTTTTCAGAATTGAATAATGTTATTGCAAATGCATTAGAGGGAGAATATAAAAATTTACCAGATAAAAGGAAGACTAAAGAAAATAATAGGTTTACAAGGCAATTTTATAATGTGCTATTAAATGGAAGTGCTTTGGAAGATAGAGAATATTCTGAGAGTGAATTAATAGAATTAATAATTAATAGCAAACTATTAATAGTTAGTAGTGATGTGGAAAGAGTTGGGATTTCAGAGCAAGAATTGATTGAAGGGATAAATTCTGGTAAAATAGATTTTCAAAATAGAGATTTTACAGGTGGTTACGTATTTGAAAGTGATACAGGGGACACTATGGAATTATTTGAATCTCAAAATGAAGAAGATAGAAGAAAGTGGTTTGCTAAAAATATGTTGTTATTAAGATATATAAGAAGTAGGCAAATGACTTTTGATAGACAAGACAAAACAACATACTTGGCTTGTAATAAGTCTTTTGATGCAACATATGAGCATATAAATACGATAACGAGTGAAGTTGCACGGAATTTCACAAAGAGAAAAAAGAAAATTCCAGCACAATATATTTCTCTAGCAGATAGAGTAAGGAAAGAAAGTGCAGAACAAAAACAAATTTTTGATACAATGCAGACGAGACAAAATTTTGATATAATTGATGTTGATTTTGAAGCAGATTAGATATGAAAAATATTGAATTAGAGTGTATTGACACATATCAACAAAATGTCATCGTTTTCGGTTGTATATGAGATTAACAAATGTTAAAATGTAATAAAGAAGAGATATATTATGCAAGAAGTAGAAATTGGTTTTAAGATTAAAAATTTTTTAAAAGATGGTAAAAAACTATTGGCGAGGGCTGGGTTTAAAAATTTGTTTAATGCAGAAACTCATGATGTTTATTATACCAATAGAACACTTACTCCAGAAATGTCTGAACAAGAAATAAAGTTTTCTTGTGTCAGAATGAGAATGTGTAATGGGGGTATTGCTTTTCATAACTGTAATGTTTTCGATAAGAGTATAGCAAATGAGTTTAAATGCGATATGGAAAAAGCAAAAGAATTTATATCTCTTATGGAAAGTAAAGGCTTTGTAAAAGTGATCGATACATTTAAAACCGATAGTATTTGGATTAGAGATAAATTGTGTTGTCAATTACAAAATATAGACAATATTGGGCTTCTTAATTATATCTATGATGAAAGTATTTTTAATCTTTCACAAGAAGAGCAATTTCAAATACTATCAAAAACAATTTTGGATTTAGGTTTTGACCTAGAAAATCCATTAGGTATTGATAAACTTAGAACTTTGCTTTCTGGAGAATTTCAATTTTCACAAAATCAAAATGGTAATTATTTGGAAATGTAAAATCAGTGATGTCATCTTGTAAAAGTGAGCAAAGACGGGCGGGTTGTTTGTGACAATGGGTATTGAAATGCGCTTTTTAATATGATATAATTTTATAACTATGGGATATTAAAGGAGAATGTTGTTGTTATGGTGTCGGCACGATTAAGTTATAGAAATCATAGGCCTTATGGATATTTCGCTATTGAAACATCAAATTTGCATTTTTTTGGAGATGAAAATTTGACGTATCTATTAAATAAATTAAAGAATTTAATTGAATATGATAAAAATGATGAGAGTGAAATAAAAATAGAAAAACTCAGTGGGCATAAGCAGGCCAATTTTAATGAATGGCTAAAGTGGCAACAGGAAATTAAATCCTTTAAGAAAGAGCATTTATTTTGGATGCTAAGTCGTGAACTCAGAGAAGAAATGTCAATCTTGCAAGCGGAATGTGATAAATTGGGTGCTAATGATGAACACTTAAGGCTGGCAATAGCACAACTTGAAGATAATAAAATGTATAGTGCTGTAGAATTGACAATAAAGTTTACAGAACTTCTCACTGAACTGGGGTTTACTTGTAAAACAGCAACAAGAACAGAGAGTAATCTTCATGAAGAAACTTACGAGAGTACCTGTTCTGATGATGAGTTAAAAACAAGAGTTCAAAATATGATTGCCGGGCTTGAAAAAATAAAAATTGAGAGAGAATCGGCATTGGCTAATAGATATTCTCAGGTAGATATAATTGATAGCGAAGAAATCTTTGAGATGGATTAATCTTAAAATGTTGATAAATAATTAAAAATTTCTCAATTTAGTTTTTGCTCACATACAAATTGGTTTTCTAATTTTGTGATTTGTTTACCTTTTGTTAAAGTGTGATACATATATTTCAAAATTTGAATAATGATGAAAGAAAAAGAAGAAACTTTAAAACGTTTCTTCTTTTTTAATTGTTGTTTAAATCTTTTATTAAGTTGTTTACTGCAATTTTATGTTTGTTGGATAATTTTCTATAATTATTAAGCATTGTGGACTCTTCTATTGAAGGATTTGTCGATTCTTCTGCAAAAAATTCAGACAATGAAATATTTACCCCATTACAAATATTTGTAAGTGTTGCTATCGATGGTTGAGTTTTTCTAATAAACATATTTGATAGTGTTGACTGAGTAATTTCAGATTCTTCAGCCAGTTTATAAAGAGTCCAACCCTTTTCTATTCTTAATATATCTATTTTTTCTAATATATCCATATGTAATTATCATACTACCCATTTGAAATATATTATAACCCCCTATGTATTGACAATAATATATATTTGTGATATTTTATAACTAATATTATTTCAAAGGAGAAATTAGAATGAAAAATAAAACGAAGAAGATTTTAGCAGGAGCATGTCTTGGTCTTGTAGGAATGGGTGCGATGACAGGTTGTGCAGAGCAGTTATCGCAAGACAATATCGATAAAATAATGACAATCATTGAAAATGGTGATGTTTTTATGGAAGATATGTCGACATTAATCGAAGATCAAAATGCTTTGTTAGATAAGATGGTAGCAGAAAGCAGGACTGAAGAAGTAGATCTTTTGTTACAAAAGATCAAAATTGTATCAATGAAGACTATGGCGAATTATAATAATATTGGACATAATGTTATTAAAAGATTAGAAGACAATATTGATTATTTTACATATAAAACAGAAGATGGCGTATATGTATCAGGACATGTTATAAAGATGAATAATTCCAAGAGTATGTCTATGATTTTATCTAAAAATTCTGAAAGTTATTATGTTAATGGTCAAATATCAAGCAATAACACTCTTAATATATCTTCAATAAATAAAGAAGAATCTGTTGTCAATCATTTGGCTTTTTTGGGATTGGATGATTTTGAGTTATTGGAAGAATTAGATTCTGAGAATATCGTTGATTACAATATAAGTGAAGATGGTTCTTTCGATTTCACTTATTACACCGAGAATGAAGATGGTTCGAATAATACAATTACAAGAGAGATGAAGAAAGTATATGTAGATTCTCAAGATAGAGTAACTAAGGTAGAGCATGTTGCTTGCTATAGTGTTAAGAATGGTGATCAGTATGTGGCAGATAATATAGAAGAATGGCTACTTCCTCGCCAAGAATTTGAGTATGGCACATTAACTATGGAGAAATTAAATTCAGATTATTTCTATCAAACTATTGTTGATGCAGTGTTGGAAGAATTTGATATTGATACTTTATTCTCTATTAATAATTAATTTGTAGTCAAGATAATGTATTTTTAGAAAACGACTCTTAGGAGTCGTTTTTTGTTTATATGTAAAATTAACTAGAAGTTTTTGTATTAACTTTTTCTTGACAAAAGTCATCGGGGGGGGGGTATTCTAAAATAGAAGAAGTGTACATTTGAGACACTAAGTAAAGGAGAAATTAGAATGAAAAACAAAACCAAAAAAATTTTGGCAGGGGCATGTCTTGGGCTTGTAGGAATGGGTGCAATGACAGGTTGTTCTGTTAAGTTGACAGAGTCTCAAAGAGATAAAATTATGTCAGTGGTAGAGAATAGCGATACTTTTATGGACGAGTCTTTGGATTTATTAAAAGAAAGTAATGAAAAGCTAGATAAAGAAAGCGCTTTTGGTCTATTGCGTTTGGCAATTAAAAGATTGGGTACTAATGCTCAAGATATTTTTGATAATTTAAAAATTAACGTGGTAACGGACTGGGATGCGACTGATGGTTATTTTGGAATGAAATTTAATATAAATTATTTCAAAGATAGCAATGGTAAACATTATTTTTATACCGCTAAAGGTGATGGAACTGTTACGGATATAATATATTCAGAGGGTTTAAATGATGTTGTGACAGTGGTAAAAGGGGAACAATGCACGAATACTCAAAATTACATAACAAATGTAAATAAATTTGGATTTTATTTTTTTGCAAAAGGCGAGATAGAATTAGATAATATTGTTAATTATTCAAATTTGGAGAATGGTAATTATTGTATAACTTATTTTAGTCAAACTGAAAATGAAGAAGTTTTGAATTTTGCCGAAATTAATAAAGATGGATATTTGATAAAGGTGACATCAGAATTATTAGCCGATGATGGAGATGAAAATTATATAACAACTCTTGATTATACTTTTGAATATGGAATACTGGAAGAAAGTGGTGTATTGGCTTTGATTCAAGCAAATAGTAACTAATATTAAGTATTCATAAATACACATATTTTTTGCTCAACTTTACTCAAAGTGTGTGATTATGTATTTTAAAATTCAAATAATGATGCAAAAAATATCCACCAGTCTATCTGGTGGATATTTTTTATAAGGTTTTTGTGTTTTTTAATTACATTCCTTCAGGATCTGAATCATTGACATCGTCATCTTCAAGGGTTTGTTCTGGTAATGTTTTGCTTTCCTCGATAATGAGTTCTGTTAAAGATTTGTTTTCCTGTAATGCTTTATCTAGCAAATTGTTTAGTTGCTGTGAATCAAATTCATAACTTTGGTTGTTGATTTTTAGTCCGATTCTATTTGCTTTGATTTCTGTAATATTGTTAAGTTCTAAAAAGTTATTTAGTAATATGTTGGCTTTATTATAATTTTGTGGAAGTTTTCCCATAAGCATAGAATAAGCATCTAATTCGATTGATCCCATTTCATAACTTATATTAAAAGTTTCTTGTTGTAGACGATCACCTAAGAGGATTCTTTTTAAAACAATATTATAGCAATTTCGTCTATTAGATAATAAAACAGACTTTGCTTGAATGCTACGATTTATACCTTTAAGGGTTCCTGAAAGTAATTGTTCTTTGAAAGCACCTTTGCTAAGTTTTTGTTTGAAAATTTGGTCATATTCTTCTGGCGTAAAGAACTTTCTGCCATCTTGTCCAGGTAGTTTTTTGTAAATTGGTTCAATGTTATATATGTCGCAAATAACCTGATCGATGTTGTTTTCGTCAATAGTTTTAACGTGTTTTTTTCCATAAACAATATGGTCAAATAATTCTGGATAACTCATAATTTACCTCTATATTTGTTTTTGTAATTATATAATGTTTTTATTAATAAATCAATAAAATACAAGAAATATATTGAGTTTTTAAATGGGGTTATTATAAAAAGAGTGGAGATTAAATACTTGTCTCCACTCTTTTTTTATTATATAAACCATAGATTGATGTTTTTGATAGAATTAATCTATTGTTAAATCTTCTTCTTGGATAAAGCTTGGGCTTAGGCTGGCTTTTGGTGTGCCTTGTGATACGAACAGGTCAATACTTCTTCTGCCATAATCGTTTAGAATTTGTTTTGTTACCTTTTTGGCATTTTGTGGTACTTGGTGATTTTTGAAAAATTGACCTAGGAATTTATATTGATTTTCTGTTCTATATGATTCCATTTGAGCAATTATTTCGTCTCTGCTAACGCTCTGACTCTTGGTGCCTTTTGTAATGTAGTCTATGAGTGCTTTCTTTGGCAGTTTGGAATATTTCTCCATTATATACTTGTCTAGTTTGTCTAATTCGTCGGCACCTTCTTTCAATGTTGTTACATTAGCAAAATTGAGTGCGTTATTATATTCTTCTTTGTCCTCAATTGGAATAGTTACAATTTGCTTTCCTTGGCTAAGTAGAAGGTAATTTGTTAGAAGTCTTGCTGTTCTTCCGTTGCCATCTCTGAATGGGTGGATTTTGATATATCTAGCGTGGAATTCTGCGATGGCGATATATATATCCTTGTCGCACATCTCTGCAAATTTATCTGAATTGACCCAATCGATAAGTTTCTTCATTTCTTTCTCAACATCTAAGCCATCTACTAATTGTAGAGACTTGACTGGTACTAGTTTTCCATCGACATTACGTCCGATACAAACTTTGATAGGGTTGCCTAAGAAATCTAATCTTCTATATTCGCCAATGCCTGCCTCTCCTGCTTTGCGTGGTTGAATAGATAGGTTGATTTTTTGGATAAACTCGTGAGAAAGTAGTGGCTTTTTTGTTTTGCCTTTTTTGAGAGAGTCTCTGAGTTTCTCGGCTTTGTCTACGACTTCTAGAAGGGTTAGATAGTGCCCTGCAAGACCTTCGATAATTACTGATTCTTTGCTAATTAGATTGGTTGCAACTAATTGAGGTTGCTCGGTCTTTGGGTTCATTCTAACGAATACTCTAGTTTCTGGAGATTCCAAAAATTCAAGAATTACTTCTTTGTTTATGTGTGTAACACTTGGAGCGTGTTGTGTATTGATATAATGAAGGTCAAAACCAAAATCCTCAGACTCTTCGCTATCTAATACTAACTGGAAAGCAAGTTCTGTAATGAGGCTTTCGTTGGTAAGGTCAATGTCTTTATGTAAATCTTCTGAAGTTTCTACCATAAATAAATCCTTTTTTCAAATTCGTTATACAAATATTATTTCATATATTTAGTCGTTTGTCAATATGGTTTTGTTTTTTAGAAGAGGTTTGGAGATAATTGGGGGTTGACAAGGATAGGATTATAATATATATTATAAATGAAAATTAGGAGGCGTTGTGAGATACAGGCAAATTGAATATTGCAAGAGACAGAAGAATACTCTGAACAATTGTAAAAAACTTAATATTGAAGATATTGTCTTGGAAAATCCAACGCTGATAGTTCTTGGTGGAAATGGCGATATTACTTTGAGGCAGGCAAATGGGCTTTGTAAAATTGCTGAGAGAATGATGGGTGTAAATGGACTAGAAGAGAATTCCAACTTTCAAATTATTGGTGTGTCATATGGTCAAAAAACAAAGGAGATAGAAGAGGCTCAATTGTCTTATGAAGAAGATATAGCTCCAATGGTAAGAAAGTTGTTGTTGCCTCTTTGCTATGACGAGAAAGGCAAGGTTTTGGATGTGCAGGCAATGGCAAAGAGATTCTCAAATATAAACTTTTTCACTTATTGCTATGGCGCTAAAGTTTTGCATAATATGTTGTGTGTATTGATTTCAGAATGGAAGAATATGGGGATTTCTGTTGGGGATATGATGAAGGTTTTGTCTTGTATGAGTCACGTGTCTTATGCACCTCTTACAGATAGTGTACTTGTGCCTACTGTTAGGGCTTATAGTGGCCAAGATGAAACAATTTCAACAAAGAAGATGTTTGAAAGATTATATGCTGGAAGGGGAATGAATGGCTTGGAGATTATGCTAGAAGAAGTTAGTCCCAAAGAGCAACGTTTTAGTGAGGCAATTGATGTGTTGTCATCGGGGTTTGATTTTCAAGGAATGTGGGGCGATCATCACGTTAAAGTAATAGATAGAACTACAAAATGGAGAAGTATTACTGACAATGAAAATGCAGATATGACATCAATGCTACTTAGTTATGCAATGTCTTTGTTTATGGCAGAGAGTTTGCAAGCAAAAGTTGCTGGAGAGTCGTGTGGCAGAAATATGTATAATTTATATAGAGAATTGGTTGCCATTAAGGAAAATACGCCTGAGATGCTTTGATTAAGAATGAAAAAAAGTTAAGAATCACTTCTTAACTTTTTTTGATGATATTATTAAATTTTATTTTTGTATGCTTTTGCACTAACAAATATTATATTTGTGTTTTTTCAATAGACTTTAGGATATTCAAAATGTTTTCGATTTCTTGTTCGCGATGTCTCCACCAATTGCAACTCCATAGTCTATATATGTTCCAGCCTCTGCATTCAAAGTAATTCTTTCGGAATATATCTCTTTCTCTTGTAGAGTAGTTGGTTGCGTATAGTTTGCTATCCAATTCAATACCAAGAATATATTTGGATTGATTTGAATTTTTGATTGCAAGGTCTAGTTTGTAATTGCCAAGGCCAACATTGGTTTCTACATAAACACCTTTTTCCTCTAATGCTTTTTTGATTTGAATTGCAAGGGTATCCGATTCTTTGATAATTTCAGAATCTTGTTGGGTGCTTGTTAGGCTATTTAAGATAGCGACTGCGGTAAGGGTGTCTTTGTTGCTAATTGCAGTTGCATATTCGAGATATTTTTTGAATAGTTTTGGCCCTTCATTTTTCAAGTCGTCCACATCTAGTTCTTCTGGAAAAATGGAAGACACAATTGTAATTTTTCTTTTTGCTCTAGATATTGCAACATTAAGTCGATTTTCTCCACCTTGTTGATTGAGCCAGCCGAAGTTTCTCACAACTTTGCCATCAATATTTTTTGCATATCCGATTGAGAAGATTATGTGGTCTCTCTCATCACCTTGAACGTTTTCGATATTTTTGACAAATAGACCTATGTCTTCGCCGTTGTCTTTTCTTTCAAGTTCGGTTTTGTATAGAGAGGCAAATTCTTGGTCTCTTAGACATTCTCTGTCGAGTTCGTCTAGTATTGCGTCTCTTTGATTAACGTTGAATGTAATGATTCCAATTGTTTCTTTGTTCTTTCTTTCGGTTAGGAATTTCTTGATAACAGATACAACTTTTAGTGCCTCTTTTTTATTGCATCTATTTTCCCATAAAGCACCATCAATTTTTATTACTTCAATAGGTGGTTTTTCTGGGGTGTCTACATTTGGAGATACGTTGAGAAGTCCGTCATAAAAAGCGTAATTGGAGAAGTTGATAAGTTCTTCGTATTTTGCTCTGTAATGATAATTGAGAAGAACTGACGGGTATTTGAATCTAGCAAGGTCGAGAAGACTTTCTTCTTCAAGGGCTGGAGCAAATTCCTCGTCTTCCTCTATACTCTCGTCATCGACATTGATTCTACCAAATCCAAGACTCGATGGACGTAATTGCTTGTGGTCACCTGCGATGACAACTTTCTTTGCTCGTTCGATTGATGGAATGCCTTTTTCGATATATATTTGAGATGCTTCATCAAATATTAAAAGGTCAAAAAGTCCATTTTCGAGCGGTAGTGTTTCTGATACGGTTTCAGGGGTCATAATCCAAACTTTTATTCCGCGAAGGAGTTCGAATGAGAATTTGTTCATAAACTTCTCAATACTCCATTTTCTTTGGCTTTGAATTTGTCGACAAATTTCTAGATATCTTTTGCTGGTGAGAAGTTCGCCATAAAAGTTTTCAGAAAAGGTATTTTTTAGTCGTGCTTTTGATAGGTCTTTTTTATCCGAGATGTTTTGACAAACGCTGTCTACCATTTTGTTGAAGTCTTCTATATTATTCATCAGTCCTTTGTTTTCTGATTCAAAGTCTGAAAGCAAACAGAATATGATAAAGTCGGAAAGTTTGTCGCTTATGGATATAGGGCTTTGTTCTGTAGCTGTGTGGATATCGAAGAGTGCTTTTGCAAATTTCTTTTCGTCGTTATTAAAATTGGCAACTGCGTGAATGGTGGAAGAATACTCATCAATATTTTCAATACCTTCAGTGAGTTTCTGAGGATTATTGAATATATCTTTTTTGTGACGAGAGCTGTCAAAATAATTTGAGAATATTTGATTTAGTTCTTTTTTGCGTTTTCCTTTTCCAAAAAGTTTTGCCCAGAAAGATTTTTTCAAGTATTCTTCTTGGTTGTTTGCAAAGTTTTCACAATCTCTGACCATAGCATTTCTATCGTATTGTTTTAGGTCGGTTTTGATGTCTTTGAGCCAAGGATAAAGTTGGGTGAGTTCTAAGTTGGTCATAGTCAACTTTAGAAGTTGGTCGTCGAGAAATTTTTCTCGGATATTTTTGATTGTTGAATAGTCTAGTTTGAGTAGTTCTTTTGGTGTGCTTTCAAAGTATATATCTATCTCTTGAGGGTTTTGTGCATCAACCCAATAATTAAACTCATTATCTGCATAAAGTTCAAGTACGCTTGAGTTGTTTAATTTTTGGTTTTTAAGTTTCTCGCCAATGAAATAACATTTGCCAATATCACTATCTATATCTCCCGATATATTTTGGAATTGAGAATGATTGTACTTAGATTCTTTGTCACAAGCAAACATATTATATAGTTGTTTGTAGAAAGAATTTTTGTCTTTCATATCTGAAAGAAGAATTGCAAAATTTGATAAGTTTCCAAGTCTTGAATATATTACATCAAGGGCAGCTTTTTTCTGTGATACCATCAGTACATTTTTGCCTTTTGTTACAGCATCTGCAATGAGGGAAGTTATTGTTTGGGACTTGCCCGTTCCAGGAGGTCCTTGGACAACTAACTTTGTTGTAGTATCAATGCTACGAATTACATTTTCTTGAGAAGAATTAAGGTCGTTGATGTAAGTTATGTCTTGCTCGGAGAATTCTCCTAATTGTGCTTGTTGCGGTTCTGAGTTGTTTTCTTCTCTGTTGTCAAAGTCGCACAACAATTCATCTACAAGATTGCTGATTGTGTTAGAAGAAATGAGTGAGCGGTAGTCTTTTTGAAGTGCAGAATTGTATATGGAAAATCTGCCAAGAATAGCATTGTTTGAAATGTGATATTCTCCATCTTTGAAATCGGGGAATTCACTCAAGGGCATTTCTTCAAATTTTTCTAATTGAGAAAGATTGCCTTGGATATTGATTTCGTGTTCTTTGTAATAATTAATTGTATCCATTATGAAAGTTTGTTTATTGAATTCTTCCATTATGGCTTGAGGGATTTCGTTTGCTTTGCCAAGGAACTTGTTTTGAGTCAGTACTAGATTGTTGTTGAAGAGAATATCTTTTTCTTTGTTTCTTTTAAGAATGATTCTATCTGGGTGTTTTTCAAAAGTAACTGGGAATAAAACAAGAGGTGCTCTTATTGGGAAGTCTTCTCCGAATGTTTTTCCTATTACATAAGGATATCCTATATACAAATCATATTGACCAGATTCTCTTTGTTCTTTGGAAACCTCACGAATTAATTGAAGTGCTTTTTTGAAACGTTTTTCGTCTCCTTGCCAATTGTCTCGAATGCCCATCTGACACAAGGTAATTTGGCTACAACTACCCATAATTAGACTGAGAACTTTTTTGTTGTATTCGGCGTCTTTGTCATACAAATCCATTGCGGTCTTTGATTGTAGTCTGCTCATATATAGAAGTCTATTTTTCTTGCTAATATTTACAAGACGATTTTCAAGGATTTTGAGGGTTTCTCGAGTTTTTTCTGGCATCTTTTTTGAATATGCGGAATTATTATAGAACTCTATAAATAATGGCATAAAATAATCGCCATATTTTTCTACAAATGTGTCGCCCAAGCCTTCGATATATTTGAGTTCCTCTTTTTGTCTAGGAGGGTGGGAGGCTAGTTCCATCAAAGCCTCGTCAGTACAAATACTTGGTGCTCTACCATTTGTTGAAAATTGTTTTTTGAGACTAGTTCTAAGACTAACTAATTGAGAATATAATTCGTTTTGAGTCATATATATTTCCTTTGCTTTTCATTCTATTTAAAAGTTTAACATAAATAATAATTTTTGTTTAATATTTCAATTGATATTTTGAAAGTTTTTCAAGTCTGGTTGTGTGTCCTTATCAAACATTTGTTTGAAAAGATTTGATGAATTTGTTTGGAGAAGAATGAGGGTTGTGTTAAAATGTAATAAAATAATAAGAACAAAAAAGGAATAGTATTAAGTGGGAAAGAATATTAACATTACTTTAGATGGTCCAAGTGGAAGTGGAAAAACAACGATTGCAAAGTCTCTAGCAAGCAGGTTGGGTTACGTTTATGTTGATACTGGAGCAATGTATAGAGGTGTTGCTTGGTATATGTTTAGTCAAGGTATTGCAGTTGATGATGAGGCGGGAGTTGTTGCTAGTTTGTCAGGATTAAAACTAGAGCTTAAATTGAATAACGGAGAACAGAAAGTAATTGTAAATGGCACAGATATAACTGGTCAGATAAGAACTCCAGAGATTTCTATGGGAGCGTCGACTGTTTCAAAAATAAAAGATGTGAGACTCAAGATGGTATCAATGCAGAGAGACATTGCGTCGAGTTGTGATTCAATTTTTGATGGACGGGATATGGGTAGTTTTGTTTTGCCTGATGCGGATTTCAAATTCTATCTAACTGCTGATGTTGATGAAAGAGCAAAACGTAGATACTTAGAACTTAAGTTGAAAGGAATGGAAGTTGCACTTGAGGAAGTGAAGACAGATATGATTAAGCGTGATGAGCAAGATAGTCAAAGGGCTTTTGCTCCACTTGTTGTGCCTCAAGGTGCGTTTGTAATTGACACAACAAATTTGACAATTGACGAAGTAGAAAATATGATAATTCAGAAAATAAAAAAATAAAGGAAATGTTATGCAAAAAAGAATTGCTCTACTATATGACTTTGATTACACTCTAACTGATGGTTATATGCAAGAATTTGGATTGATGCAAAAACTTGGTTTTGATAATGTGTATAACTTCTTTGAAAAGTGTGATATTGATGCTAGAGAAAAAGATGTAGATATGTGTTTGTCTATGATGGCGGGTACTTTGTTTATGTCAAAGGCAAAAGGTTATACTGTATCAAGAGAATATCTTCGAGAATTTGGGAAAGATATAACTTATTATAGCGGTGTTCTTGAATGGTTTGACAAAATAAATGAGTTGGGAAAATCCAAAGGTTATGAAATAGAACATTATATAATAAGTTCGGGTATCAAAGAAATAATAGAGGGAACAAAAATAGCACACCACTTCAAGAGGATATATTCCAATTTTTATGCATATGACGACAAGGGCGAGGCTTTTTGGCCCGCACAAGTAGTGAATTATACTAGCAAAACCCAGTATATTTTTAGAGTAAGAAAGAATGTTTTGGACAACTTGAAAGACTTGTCCAAAATTAATGCAAAAATGACAGATGAAGAAATGTTGCCATTTGAGAATATTATTTATTTGGGAGATAGCGAAACCGATATTCCTTCATTCAAAGTTGTGAAGAATAGCGGAGGATTGTCAATCTGTGTGTACAATCCTAATAAAGATGGAGCAAAGGCTGTTGCTCAACGATGTTTTGAAGAGGGGCGTGTTAATTATTACTTACCAGCCGATTATTCGGAGGGGAGTGAACTTTTTCAGCTGATAACTAGTTATATAGAAAAAATTACAAATTAAGAACTTGGAAGGAATCGAGACTTAAATACAATGACAAGACTAAAAGATTTGACCACAATCAAAGGAATGATACAAGAAATAATATATCGTAATGAGGACAACAATTATACTGTTGTCCTTATTGAGATGAACAAAGAATTCATAACTGCGACTGGGCGTTTTCCTATTATTAACGAAGGAGAATGGGTTGAATTGAATGGTAAGTTTATACTCAATAAGAAATATGGCGAACAATTTGCTGTAGACAGTGTCAAACTTAGTCCACCTAATACTAGTGAGGGGATTATTAGATATTTGAGTAGTGGATTGATTCCCGGCGTTGGTCCTGTAACTGCTACTAATATTGTCAATAAATTTGGAGAGGCGACTCTTGATATAATTAGATACAATCCAGAAAGACTCTCGGAAGTTAGAAATGTAAGCAAGAAAAAAGCAGAAGAAATTTGCAAGGCTTATGAAGAAGTGCATCAGATGCAAAATGCAGTAATGATAATGCAACAATATAGAATTAGTACAAATCTTGCAATCAAGATATACAATCAGTATGGAGAAGGAACAGAAGATATTTTGAAAAATAATCCATATAAAATGGTTGAAGATATTGATGGCGTTGGATTCTTTACTGCTGATAAAATTGCAATGGCGATGGGCGTGCCAGAGACTAGTGATTATAGAATAAGAGCTGGTATTTTGCACGTGCTTAGAGAAAATAGCGATAAGAATGGAAATACCTATATGCAAATATCTGCATTGACAGAAGGTGTGTTTGAGATTCTATCGATTCCAGATTTGCAGGATAGACTGGAAGGATTGGTAAACAAACTTGTCCTTGAAGGGTATCTAAAAAAACTCAATATTAATGAAGAAGATGTTGTTTGTCTGTCTCAGTATTTCAAGATAGAGAAAGTACTTGCGGATTCACTTCTTCTGCTTGATGGGGATTGTGATGAAGTAGATTTGGATATAGAACAAGATATATCTTTGTACGAACTTACAAATAAAATAAAAATGCACGAGCATCAAAAGGAAGCAGTACGTATTGCCATTAACAATGGGGTTTCTGTCATAACGGGTGGTCCAGGTACCGGAAAAACAACTATTATCAAATGTATTCTGCAAATATTCAAAGGTATGGGAAAGAAGGTTAAACTGATGGCCCCTACAGGGCGTGCGTCAACGAGACTAAGTGAAAGCACAGGAGAAGATGCGAGTACAATTCATAGGGCACTTGAGATGACGGGTGGAGATGAGAATAAGTTCATTTTCAATTCTCAGACAAAACTTGGTTATGATGTTATTGTAGTAGATGAAGTAAGTATGGTGGATAGCCAACTTATGTACTTTCTTGTTCGTTCAATCAAGCGTGGAGCGAAACTAGTTCTTGTGGGAGACAAAGACCAGTTGGCATCAGTTGGTGCTGGTAATGTGCTTTCGGATATATTGAATAGCGGGTGCTTTGCAACAATGTGCTTGACTCAAATATATAGACAGAGTGAAGATAGTTATATTATTGTTAATGCTCACGAAATTAATAATGGCAAGATGCCAGAACTTAATAATAAGAGCAAAGATTTTTTCTTTGAGAAGAAAGAAAATAATGAAGAGGCTCTTCAAAGTATTATAGATATGTGTACAACACGCATTCCAAAATTCCTAGGAATAGATAGTAGCAATATTCAAGTACTTGCACCAATGAAAAGTGGTGTAGTTGGAATTGAGAATATAAATAAATGTTTGCAAGACAAACTCAATCCGTCATCTTTAAATAAGTTTGAAATAGAGACCGAGAAATTCATATATCGCAAGGGCGATAGAGTAATGCAAACAACCAATAATTACGAACGCTCTTGGGTGAATGATGGTGTGTTTGGTTCGGGTGTATTTAATGGAGATATTGGAGTCATTCAAGATATAGATATCAATACTAGTGAAGTTATAATTGAGTTTGAAGATGGTAGGGTTTCAAGATATGTTAAGAATGACCTTTCAGAAATCACACTTAGTTATGCAATTACTATTCACAAGAGTCAGGGTAGTGAGTTTGATGTTGTTGTTATTCCTGTGCTTTCTGGTCCTCCTATGTTATTTACAAGAAATCTGCTATATACAGCTGTTACAAGAGCCAAGAAAATGGTAGTCCTAATTGGAACAAAACAATGTGTCGCAAGAATGGTTCATAACAATTTTACAAAGATTAGATATACTATGCTAAAATACTTTCTTGAATTAGACGGAGGCAAGGCTGATGAGAATTCTTGATTTGTTCTTCCCAAGACAAGCAAAATGTATTTTTTGTAATAAAGAAACTTCAACTCTTGGAATATGTAATGATTGTTATGAACACTTGCCTTTTATAAAAGACCCAACTTGTGATATTTGTGGTGGTACACTTGTAGGAAAAGGTTCAGTTTGTATTGAGTGTAAAAATAGAACAATGACTTTTGATAAGTGTTATTGCATTCTAGAATATAGGGACGAAGTTCGCTCAAAAATTATCGCACTCAAACAAAACGGAAAGAAACATATTGCTGAGACTTTTGCTTATCTTATAGAAGATAAGGTGATGCCACTGCTTGAAAATATAGATATTATTATTCCTGTACCTATTCACGAAGAAAGAGTCAAAGAAAGAGGCTTTAATCAAAGTGAAGTTTTGTGCAATAATTTGCAATCTACGGGGAAGGTAAATAAAGATATTTGTAGAAGAGTCAAGAATACTCCTCATCAAACTGGATTGGGAAGAGATAATAGAGAAAGTAATCTTGTTGGGGCATTCGAAATTACCGATAAGAAAGTTCTGAAAGACAAAACAATTCTGATTGTTGATGATATTTATACAACTGGTAGTACACTCAATGAAATTGCAAAAACTTTGTATAAGTGCAAGGCAAAGAAAGTTATTGCTTTGTGCCTTGCAAGAACACCAGTGAATTTGAACAAGGTTGTGGATTAAATTGTAATAAATTCCAAAGGATGAATAATTATGAAAAACAATATTTTAAAAAAAATAATACATAATTCTAATGTCCCTATTATGACTGATGAGGGATTGTTGCAATTATTGGATTATTGGGCTCATTATAGAGAGAAACTGACTAAAGGTGGCGAGAACGGACCTTCAAGAAGAATTGTTCCAAAACCATTTGTGGAAGAGGAATCTGTGACTTATGAAACGCTTAAGAAATGGGATTTGTATGTTTTTAAAAGTTTGATCCTTGCAATGGAAAGGGATATGAAAAACAATGATTCTTTTTTCACAAAAGTTTTTGCAAAAAGAAGTGCAGAAGTGTCTTTTAACAAATTTAAAAAAGAAGACTTTTTTGAATTGATTGAATTGGTAAAAAGCGGAAATCTTGAGAAGGCGATTCTTACGCCATTAGGAAATGTGCTTTTGGGGCAGGCAAGCGTCAAACCAGGGAATGAGCATAGTTCTCATATTGATTCATTACCTTTAACGAAGGGTACTTATTCTGGAGATATTGCAAGGATTTATATCAATACCTCTAATGGAGCAAAAACTATTGAGTTTTTGGCAAGATTTAGAGCTGAATGTTTTAATAGAGGTCTTCCTTGTGATATGAAACCATTGTATAATAGTGCAACCAAAAAAAATCCCTCTAGGGCAGATGGGACAATCATTTATGCTCCAAAAGAAGTTCTTGAAGATTATTTGGATATTTTGAAAGCATTGGAGTTTCAATATCCGTCATTGGTAGAAAATTTTGGTTCACCTTTGACTTCGGCGTGTAACACTGGTTGTTTTGCTGTATGTTCTGCGCCAGAAGGCTCAACATATAATTTGAACTTTGATTATATATCTAATATTGCTTTTTGTGTAACGTTGTCAAGTATGGTCTTGGATAAGTTTCGAGAAAAGTTGACTCCTGTACAAGTGGCAGAACTTGAGAAATTTAAACAGACTGAAGAGTTTGTTGATAGAAAATTAAAAAACAGGATAAATGACATTCAATTCACAAGGTCGGTTGGGGTTAGATTTTATGCTGCACCAATATATCTTATGGATCACTACGGAAATTTTTTTGAAGAATTAATGCAAAAAAATCGTGGGGACTGTGTTTCTATAATGCGCGAAAAAATGCAACGAGTTTTTTCTCTAGCAAACTGGGGAGATTTGAATCATTTAGATTATCCAATATGCTTTGATAGGGCTGTATTTGAAGAGTTTGATATTGATTTTGAAAATATTGATGTTGATGAAATTGATTTGATTAATGAACCAAAAAAACGAATATACACTTCGAAAGAGTTGCAAGAAATAAAAAACGCAGGTAGTATAATGCAGTTAATTCCTAAGTATATGCTATTAGGTAAAGGGCATTCGCAGCAGTCTGCCTATAAGATGACAGAGCGACAATTGAGACAAGCGATATTCAAAGAGGCAAGATTTGATGATGAAACAATTATAAAAATATTGCGTGGCGGTGATGTTGCATTAAAAAGTACACTTCTCGCAATGGGATGTTCGTACAAGCAGATTTTGCAACCTCGTTATGAGTTGGAGAGGTTGTTTATTGCATTGACGGGTGTAGATGCGGTTATTAATGCTAGCGACAAGCAAAAGGCACTGGAGGCGAAAACGACGGGAAAGCATAAGCTTAATAAATATGAAAATGCGTTACTTAATTTACGTCAGATGCGTGTGGAGCAAATTTTAAAAAATCCTGAAGTTCTAGCTTTAAAAAAGGAATCTGAAAAACAAGAATTTCTGAGTCGTTTGTCTACACATTGTTTAGAAGATCTATTGAACTCTTCAAAAGGTCGTCAGCTCTTTGGTAGTTCTAACGAGGATTTGCCTTGTAAATAATACAAATAATTGTATTGTAATGTTAAAAATTTCGCTAGACAATTATTTTAGAGAAATATATAATAACAAATAATATATGCTATGTTTTGTGAACTGACTGTTATAAGTTGTTTTATAACAATATGGAACAATGCAAAGAAATTCCAAAAACTTATTATTGAAACATAAGTATATATATTCCTTTTTTTAGTACAAAAATTAGATGGCATTTGTCAAAAGGTAAGTATACTAAAAATGACAAAATGCCCTATATGCGAGTGTAGCTCAACTGTATAGAGCATCGGTCTTCGGAACCGAGGGTTGGGGGTTAGAATCCCTCCACTCGCACCAAAACAAAAGACCAAATCGGAATGATTGATTTGGTCTTTTTATGTGGTATATTAAATTATTGGTAAATTGTTAAAATCAATATATACTTTATTGTCTTGAATTAATAGGGGCAAAGGCAAGTTTTCGTTTTGATTTGCTTGAATTCTAGAGAAATCTCTTATATTGAGATAATTAATAAAAAATTCATTTTTTCCATTTATGTTGGTGTAATATTTTACTTTGCAAATATATGCGCCTCCTCCTGTTTGAGCGACATTGTTAGGAGAACTTTTTCTTTTTGCATACAAATCATATTCTGATGTATTGGAAGAAAGAGCATTTTTTAATTTTTTTGATTTTTTAAAATATATTCCTGTGTTTATAAATATTTTATTATTTGCCAAATTTATAATTTTTTGGTCCTGTGGCATATTTTCAAGTTCAGAATCAAGCATTTCTTGTGTTAAGGCAAATTTGTTTTTATAGACTTTTATATTAAGATTGCCTTTTTCGACCAAATAACTTAATTGCTGTTTGTTTAAAAGTGGTGAGGGGAATGCGGTTTTTTGAATCTCTTTTCCATCGTCAGATTCAAAAGCAATTTTGATTATGTATTGACCATTTTCACAAATAGGTTTGTAGTTGTATTTTTCTTCCTTTTTTGACACATTCGGATATGAGATGTGTCCAAGAGTAAACTTAGCACAAATTATTTTACCTTTTCTGTCTACTCCGCATTCAAGAATTTTCTTTTCTGTTTTAGATTGAATTATATCAAAGAAATAACTTGCTAAAGTAAATATACCAACAAGTCCGAAAATGCCAGCAAAAATATAAAACTTGATTGATGGAATTCCAGGATTTTTGATTGCAAAATAAATAAACATTAATGATAACCCTAGAGGTATAATGCAAAAACACACCCTTACAATATTAAATGTTAAATTTGTTTCTTTCTTCATATATTTCTCCAATTTTTTACCAGCATTAGTATAACACGTTTTAAAGAAATATGTATCAAATATTTGTAAAGTTATTTGTTTTTTATTATAATGTTTGTTAAAAGATGCTCTAAATTGTAAAAAGTTAAACAATTTGCAAAAATTATTACCTGTTTAGTGTTCTAATTTCTAAAGAGAATCTTACGGGTATTTAATCTATTCAAAATAATTGATACGTGCAAACTTTGCAAAGTTTATGAAATAATAATTGCTTTCACAAATAGAGATGAGTAATACAAAAGTTAGAGAGGTTCAAGTTAAAGTACTTCGGAACCGAGGTTTGGAAATCTTTCCACTCGCACCAATAAATATAAATTAAATACAAAATTAAAAATTGGAAGATGGCGTGTTAGTTATAATGCTTATTAGATAAGTTATATAGTCTATTCAAATATGTAAAGGAATAAAGATATGTTATTAGAAGAATTTGATGAAAGTAAAAAAGCGGTTATAAATCCAGAGTTTTTTCATAAACCTCTTGAGGGTATGCCAAAGACTTGTGTTACATTTTTTTCCAAATCTGTGATGCAACAAGTAATCGAAACGTTTAATGCAGAAATAATTGCTGACGAAATAGAAAATGCTACAGCAAAATTTCCTGTTTATAAAATAAATGTTAACGGTACAGATATTGCAATTTTTCATTCTGCAGTTGGAGCTCCAGCGTGCGTGGGAAATGCTGAGGAATTGATTTCTCTTGGTGTTAAAAATATTCTTGCTGTTGGTTGTTGTGGGTGTTTGAGCAACGATATTGAGGAATATTCTATAATAATTCCAACTAGTGCAATTCGTGATGAGGGAACGAGTTATCACTATGCGAAAGCAGAAGATGAGACTATAATAAATCCTAAAATGGTAGACATAATTGAGAATGTGATGAATTCTCATAATATTAATTACAAAAAGGGTAAAACTTGGACAACTGATGCAATATTTAGGGAGACTTCAAATAAGGTAAAAGATAGAATTTCGCAAGGTGCTATTACTGTAGATATGGAGTGCTCAGCAATGAATGTTTTGTGTAAATTCAGAAATGTTAATTATGGACAAATATTTTATGGCGCCGATAATCTTGCAGGCGAAGAATATGACCCAAGAACTATTATGACAATTCGAACAAAGAATGAAGATGCTAAACAAAAAATTATTTCTCTTGCGTTGGAGTGTGGGCTAGCAATTGATAAAGAAATGAATTAAGGCTGATTGTGGTTCGGGGTACTTATACAAATCCATATTGAACATAAGGAAAAATAACGCATTTTGTATTGTTTTTAATAGAAATAAAGCAGTAGGTTAATTGACATAAGTAGATACTGGATAAACTTTCGTGGAAATAAAATGACACCCCAAAAAATAATTTTAGTTTACTATTGCAAATTGCTGAAAGATATGGTATAATTTAAAAAGTGGGGGGATATTATGGAAAATACACAATTTTTATTAGATCAAGGTATATTGACACAAGAACAGATAGACGTAATTGATTGGAATGTTATTGCGTCGGGAAGAGTAAACAAAGAGGAATTCTACAGAGCGATTAGCATTAATAATAGAAGGTTTTTTACAGATAGGGATTTGACAATTTTTGCTAGGGACTGTCAGTATCTTGTTTCGTTTCTTTATGAAGGAGCACCAAAGTCATTCGTTGATATTATAACTAGAAGCGAATTGAGGGCTGAATTTGAGCCTGCCGATAGAAAGAAATCAAAATACTATGAGAATGATGTCAAGCTTAATATGCTAGAAATATGTGATTCTATTGAAGATGGCTTTTCTGGCGAGTCATTAAAACTTGCTTTGGAAGAAATGGGAATGGATCAAAAAGATCCGTATGTAGATGAAATTGCCAAGTCTTTGCTATCGGATGAAAAAGCAAAAAAACAAATCGGTAGATTCAAACAACAATTGGATACAATAGAACTTGTTAGTGAAAACAAGGAAAAAATTATGTTAGGGCTTGCAATGAGAATTTTGGAAGCTCAGAGAACAATGAATTCACAAGAAATAAGTAGTGATTGTGAATATATTGAGCCTTGGAAATTGAAGGCTATGGTTGTTAAGTATATGGGAGCAATGAGCCCAATCATTGTAAACAATCAAGGCCAAAACGAAGACGAAAATCCAAGTGCGTAAAAAATATTAAATTTAAGGCGTTGAACTTTTATTCAATGCCTTTTTTAGTTGATGAAGACACTTTGGCGTTTTTTAATTATGCACCAGTGAACAGAAAATAAATAATAGTCGATTTTATTTTGAGATTCACAAAATATACTGTAAAATATTATAAATATTATCAAGGGAGAATGTTTATGATAAGAGATTTGGAAGTGGAAAAAAATAATAATTTGGCAAAAAGGGAAGAGGGCTTGACCTTGACAATATTGGCAGCAGGTATGGGCTCAAGATTCGGCGGACTTAAACAAATTCAACCTGTTGATGAAGACCAAAATTTTATAATTGACTATTCGCTTTTTGATGCAAAAAAAGCAGGTTTTACAAGAGTTATTTTTGTTATAAAAGAAGAATTTGCAGATGTGTTTAAGTCTACTATTGGCAAAAGGGCCGAGGCGATGGGCTTAGATGTAGAATATGCATTCCAAAGAATGGAAGATGTTCCAGAGGGTACCAAAGTTCCAGAGGGAAGAGTAAAGCCTTTTGGTACTGCGCACGCTTTATATGCAATTAGACATTTGGTAGATGAGAAAAGCAAGTTTGCAATAATTAATGCTGATGATTACTATGGCTCGGAATCATTTCAAATAATGGCAGATGCATTGAGAGATTGTGAATACAATGAGTTTGTGAATACTGGCTTTTATACAAAGAATACACTTAGTGAAAATGGTGCGGTAAAAAGAGGAATTTTCGAGGTTGAAAAGGGTATTGTAAAAGGTCTTGAAGAAAGTGAGATTGAAAGACGTGCAGATGGTAAAGTTTATGCAACTCCTCTTGACAAAAATGAATGGAGAGTCATTGATGAAAAGACCCCTGTTTCTATGAATATGTTTGGATTTACATACAAAATAATTGAGAAATTGAAAACTTATCTTGAAGATTTCTTTGCTAATGCAAATTTGGAAAAGGGCGAGGCGTTGATACCTGAGGTTGTCAATGATTTAATCCGTGAAGGTGAGGTTAGTGTAAAACTTAAGAAAACACCATCTGAATGGATTGGAATTACATACAAGAGCGAATTGGATAAATTGATTGCATCAATTAGAAGATTAAAAGATGAAGGAAAATATCCTGAACATTTGTTGGATACTGATACTTTGGAAAGATAATAAAATATGAGTGTTATTATTTTAACACTCTTTTTTTAGTTTAATAATATTAAATTTGCAGTTGGGTAGTGACTTGCGGTAAATGATATGGTATACTTATTTTGAAAAATAAAAAGAGGAGAGGGTTATGCAGATAAATGCAGATAGAGAATGCCTGATTAGAATGTTGGAAAGCCCCGATGCTGTAAAGGCAATCAAGCAGAATTTGAATATTTTACTCAAAATTATCCCAGAAATAACTCCAATGATTGGTTTTGAGCATAAACACCCTCATCATCACTTGGACGTTTGGGAGCATACATTGTGTGCTTTGCAAAATGCTCCTGTAGATTTGGATATAAGGCTTACACTTCTTTTGCACGATATTGGAAAACCTCATAACTTTGAAGAAAAAGACGGCATTAGAAGATATAGGGGTCACGAAATAAAGTCTGCCGAAATGTCTGAAAAGATACTTTCAAGACTTGATTTTGATAGAAGATATATTCAATATATTTGCAAGTTGATTGAGTCTCACGATACACCTCTTATGCTGGGGCAGATTCGTGATGATTTGGAATTCTCGAAAGTTAAGTTTCAAATACAAATTTGTGATGCTTTAGCACACAATCCAGAAATGAATCGTGGCAGAAATGAGTATATTCGACAAACAAAAGAGGCCATTGCATTCTTTGAAAAAGAACGAAAGAATATATCTCAAGAAAGATATTGAAAATGTAAATATTTTACTATTGAAATGGAATATAGGAAAACATTTATTGATAGTTTTTTGCAAAAGAGCAAATATTGTCGATAAATGTTTTTTTGTTTTCTAAAAAATATGATACAATCGTTTTCGTATTGTTAAAAAAGAGGGTAAGGCAAATGACAATTTTTCTAAATATTTTGTTTCTTATTTTGGGAATGGTGTTCTTGATAAAAGGTGCGGATTTTTTTGTAAGTGGAGCGAGTGCAGTTGCAAAACGATTGAAAGTTCCATCAATTTTCATAGGACTTACAATTGTGGCGTTGGGAACAAGTTTGCCAGAATTATCTGTTAGTATTGCAAGTGCAATATCTGGGTCGATGGATATGTCTGTTGGTAATATTGTTGGCTCAAATATGTTTAATATGTTATTTATTCTTGGTATTGTTGCTATTGGTTCTCCAATTGCTATGAATAAGTCTACAAACAAAATAGATTTTCCGTTTTTGATTGCAATTACTGCTGTGCTTACTTTGTTTGGTTTGGATATGGTTTTGGACGGTGCTGGGGCAAATGTGTTGTCTAGAACAGAGAGTATTTTGTTGATAGTTTTGTTGGCACTTTATTTGTGCATACTTATTTTTAACGCTAATAGAACAAGAAAGAGAAAATTGAAACAAGAGCAATATCTGCAGTCAAAAAATATTGAAATAACAACTCAAGATAGTGATGTAAAAGACCTCAAGGTTTGGCAAATTGTTCTTTATCTTATTTTAGGATTAGGGGCTGTTGTATTTGGTGGAGAATGCGTTGCTAGTACTGCTGAGTATCTAGCAATCCAAATGGGAATGAGTCAGGCTTTGGTAGGACTTACAATTGTGGCATTCGGTACAAGTTTGCCAGAACTTGTAACAAGTGTGGTTGCTACAAAGAAGGGTGAGAAAGACTTGGCTCTAGGAAATGTTGTTGGTTCAAATATTATCAACATTGCTTTGATTCTTGGTTCTGTGGGTTTGATTGCACAAGCGCCTATTTCTGCAGTTATTTTAACGGATTTGATAATTCTCTTGGTTTCTACAATTATTTTTGTTATTAGTTGTTTGCATAAGTCGCATATTAGCAAAGCGGAAGGAATATTGTTTGTTTGTATATATATTGCTTATTTGGTATTTGCTATTGTTAGAAATTATTGTTTTTAGTTTGTTAATTGACAGGACAAAAGTCTTGTCTTTTTTTTGAAATGCCCCACAAATAAATGACGAAATTTTGAATCTGTGTTACAATTAAATTGTCGATTATTGTCGATTTTGAAATTTGCAAAAATTATTTATGGTGGAAGGTGGAAAATGGAACAAAAGAAACAAAAGAAAAAGCGAAAATGGTGGTTTAGAGTACTTACTACTATTATGAAAATAAAGTATAAAGAGCCTAGATATATTTATCTTGGAGAAAAGTTCTGTGGAGGTGGAATTATTCTTAGTAACCACGAAGGAACAGATGCACCAATGGCATTGGAAATTTATTGTGATGCACCTATTAGAATGTGGGGTGCGCACGAAATGAATTCGGGACTAGTTAAAATGTATAAGTATCAGTCTAGGGTTTATTATCACGAAAAGAAACACTGGAATTTGGGTCTTGCTAGATTGTTTTGCCTAATTGCTAGTCCGCTAACAAATATGTTTTATAGTGGATTTGACCTTATTTCTACATATAGAGATGGTAGGTTAAGAAAGACAATTACGGAGAGCGTTGAGGCTTTGGAGTCGGGAGATAATATTTGTATCTTTCCAGAAGATTCAACCAATGGATATCTTCCAGAACTAGAAGGCTTTCACGCGGGATTTACTTTGCTTTGTGAGGCTTGCAAAAGAAAAGATATAGATGTGCCTATTTATGTTGCCTATTATAGAAAGTCTGACAATACATATATTATTGACAAACCTATCAAATATTCTGAACTTGTAGAGAGGTGGAACACAAGAGAAGAAATTGCGGATAGATTGAGACTAAGGTGTAATGAACTTGGAAAAATGTTCATAGAAACAGAAGAAGATGAGGAAGAGGAATTCCAAGAGGCTCATCAATAACTTCATTAGAATTAGTATTGTCTAAAGGCAAAATAAAAAAAGAAACTCAATAACATTTGAGTTTCTTTTTTTGATTAACTATTTTGAAGAATTAGATGTGTTTTTTTTCTTTGCGGTTGCTGTTTTTGTACTTTTGGGAGACGTGTGTGAAGTTTTCTTTTTTGTAGTAGTTTTCTTTTGGATAGATTCTTTTTGTGTGGGTATATCGTTACTAATTTTCTGTTGTTCTATGTTAGATTCTTCCATTTCTGAGTCGAGATAAGAAAATTCTGTAGTTGTTCTCGATTTTGATGTGGCAAGAATGTGAACTTTCTTTTTGACCCTGATGTCTTTTATCAACCAAGGAAGATAAGCAATGAAGAATAGTAGCGCCATAACCGATGCCATAATTATAATTCTTACAGCATAGTTTTTTGGTAAAATGTCTAGAATAGATGGAGTATCTTCTGGCTTTGCCATAAACAAATAGTTTGCGCCAGGTATTATGTTGTTTGCAATTATAGCAATTACACCAAGAATAAGTAGCATTCCATAAGACTTGAAAATGGATTTTACATTTGGTCTCATTTTGTGAACAAACATCATATAGAATAGAACTACAAATCCCATTGTGTGCTCCAACCAAAATTGATAGAATCTGAATCTAGTTGGACCGCAGAATTCAATTACCGTAGGAGTGGCAATTCCAAAGATACTTCCAGTCAAAACCCAGAAATAAGCAATGTCAAATAGTGTTTGGTTTTTGGTTAAACACAAGAAAGTACAGAATATGATTCCCCAGCCACAAACGGTGATAGGAAGATGGTCGACTGGTGTGGGAGTGAGGGCTTCAACTCCACACATTCTCCAAAAGTATGACATTTCGGTAATAATACAGATAAATGCCATAGTGATTCTTAATTTTTCTTCGTGTTTTAGTTTTCTAATTTTTGCCCTATATACAATGATAAGTGCAATTACTCCACCAAGAATAAGTATTGGTAGTATGTGGGCAAGTGAAAAGTATTTGAATTCAGCAGTTTCTCCTTGTCCAAAAAAATAAGCAAAAAACTTTCTCATAATTTCTCCAATTTAATTTTTTTCATTTGTTAGGAAGTCTTTAACCGATGAGATAATTTCATCAATAGTGTACTCTGTTGTTGTAAAGCCTGCCTCTCCTTTGTGTCCGCCACCGCCAAAAAGTTCTGCGATGATATTGGCGTTCTTGCTAATATTGCTCATACATTTTGCAGTAAGAGAATCTTGGTCTTTTATGAGTAATATAAAAACATCAATTCCTTCAATCTTTCTTATTTCTTCTGCAATGGTTTTCATAATTTGATTATGGGTAAGAGAGCAAAACTCGGGTAGGGTTTTGTCCATAACAACATAATGAAAAGAGTCAAACTGTAGATTATTTACAAGCATAGATAATGCTTGTAATTCGTAAAGTGTTCTATGAGAATAAGTGCGACGTATGATGTCTTCGTAATTTATTCCGTGATTGATAAGGTCTTGAGCAATAGTAAGTGTTTCGGTTGATAATCGTCTTGCAAAGCAACCTGTATCTGTCATCATTCCTGCGTATAGACTCTCGCAAATTTCGGTGTCGAGATAATTTTGGTCAAATTCGGAATACAGGTTGTATATGATTTCACAAGTTGAACTCTTCTCGGGCTGGCTTATAATTAAGTCGGCGGTTGTATTGTTTCCTTGATGATGGTCTATATTAATTTTGACTTTTGCCGACTGGAAATTTGTTTCCCATCTACCGAGTCTATATTCCTCATTGAGGTCTAGGGCGATAAATGCGTAATCGGTGTGAGAAATTGCGTTAGTAACCAAGTGACGATTCTTGTGTACGTCCAATATGTCTTGGTCGTAGTCTTCTAGCAAAACAAATACTTCTTTGCCGATTTTTTCTAGTAGTCGTCCAAGAGCGATTGATGACCCTATAGAATCGTTGTCTGGAGTTATGTGTCCAGATATATAGATTGGAAGTTGTAATTTTTCTAGTTCTTGCTTGAGCGTGTTTAGTGTTGCCACAATATTGTCTCCATTTTTATAAGTGTTTTTATTTTACCACAGATTGCTTTTTTGACCAATTTAATTGACAGTGTTTTGTTAATAAATTTATGAAAATTTTGTCGGGGAGAATGTTTGTACTGTGTATTTGTTGGTGGCTCTTTTGCATATTTCGACAGAGAGTCTATCAAATAATGTAATTAATGTTGAAAATTATTTGGTTTTTGGGGAGTTTTATTGTAAAATACTTATGATGTTATGGTGCGACCATTGTATAGTTTAATTTTTATATTGCACCTGTGGATTAAGGAGAAAAGATGGGCTTATTTAAGAAAATATTTAAATCTGAAAATGCTAGAAACGTAGAGAAACTAGAAAAGATTGCAAAGAAAGTTGAAGAACTTAGCGATAAATATAGAGTAATGACTGATGATGAGTTGAAAAACACCACAGCACTACTCAAACTTAGACTTAAAGAGGGTGAGAAACCTATAGACATTCTACCAGATGCGTATGCGTGTGTAAGAGAGGCTAGTACTAGAGTAATTGGCAAAAGGCATTATCACGTGCAGATTCTTGGCGGAATTGCTTTGTTCCAAGGAAGAATTGCCGAGATGAAAACTGGTGAAGGAAAAACATTGATGGAAACTCTTCCTGCTTATCTTGTAGCACTAGAAGGCAAGGGTTGTCATATTGTTACTGTTAACGAATACTTGTCTGCTCGTGATGCCGATTGGATGGGTAAAATTTTCCGTTTCTTGGGACTAACTGTTGGTATTTCTACTCACGATATGACTCCAGAACAGAAGAAAGAGGCGTATAATTGTGATATCACATATAGTACCAACAACGAACTTGGTTTTGACTATTTGAGAGACAATATGGTAATGCGTGCTGAGGATAGAGTTGCAAGAGGCTATCACTTTGCAATTATTGATGAGGTGGATAGTATTCTTATTGACGAGGCTAGAACTCCACTTATTATTTCTGGAAGAGGAATGAAGAGCAGTGAGGAATACAAAAAGGCTGCTAGATTTGCTAAATCCTTGAAAGAATCTGATTATGAGATTGATGAGAAAGAGAAAGCAATTAGACTTAATGAGAATGGTATCCAGAAGGCTGAGAAATTCTATAACATTGAGAACTTGAGTGATATCAATAATATTGAATTAAACCACTATATCAATAATGCTCTTAAGGCGCATTATATTATGCACAAAGATAATAGTTATATTATCAAAGACGACGAAATCGTAATTGTCGATGAGTTTACTGGAAGACTTATGGAAGGAAGAAAGTATTCCAATGGACTACATCAAGCAATTGAAGCAAAGGAAGGATTGGAAGTAAGGGACGAGAACAAAACACTTGCTACAATCACGTTCCAAAATTTCTTCCGTATTTATGACAAAATTAGTGGAATGACTGGTACTGCAAAGACTGAAGAAACTGAGTTTAATAAAATTTATAATCTAGACGTTGTGCAGATTCCAACAAACAAACCTGTAAGAAGAGTTGACTGGACAGATATTATTTATCCTACCGAACAGGCAAAAATCAATGCAATAGTTGAAGAGGTCAAGAAAGTACACGCAGAGGGTCGTCCAATCCTTGTTGGTACAGTAACAATTGAGAAGAGTGAACTTATTTCCAAAGAACTTTCAAAAGCAAAAATCAAGCATAATGTTCTTAATGCAAAGAATCACCAAAAGGAAAGTATGATTATTGCTCAAGCAGGTAGACTTGGTCAAGTTACAATTGCTACAAATATGGCTGGTCGTGGAACCGATATTATGCTAGGCGGAAACCCAGAATATCTTGCAAAACAAAAAATGGAAGAATTGGGTTATAATGCAGAGCAAATTGAATTTGCAACATCATATCTTCCAAGTGATAATGATGCTCTTGAGAAAGTAAGAGAGAAGTATAAAAAATACTACAAAGAATTTGAACAAGTTACAGATGATGAGAAGGCAAAAGTTATATCTCTTGGTGGACTTCATATCATTGGTACAGAGAGACACGAGAGTAGACGTATTGACAACCAGTTGAGAGGTCGTGCAGGACGTCAAGGAGACCCTGGTAGTAGTGTGTTCTTCGTAAGTATGGAAGACGATTTAATGAGAAGATTTGGTGGAGACAAACTTCAAGGCGTTGTTAGATTCTTCAAGATGTCTGATGATACAGCATTCACTTTGAAGTTCTTATCAAAACAAATTGAGGCTGCACAAAGAAGAATAGAGGGATTCAACTTCTCTGCAAGACATACAGTATTGAAATTTGACGATGTCAACAATCAACAAAGACGCGAGATATACAAAGAAAGAAATAGAGTTCTTGATGGAGCAGATGTTCACGAGGAAATCGTGGATATGGTCAAAGACTTTGCAATTGACACAGTTTATGATGCTGTAGACGACAAGAAGTCTTGGGAAGAATGGGACGTTGAGAAGATTAATACTATGCTTAATAATAGAATTCTTCCAGCCGACTTCAACTTTGTTACTTCAGATATGATTGAAGGACTTGAAACAGAAGAACTTGCTGATTTGGTTGCTAAGAAAGCAGTTGAAATTTACGAAGGCAAATGTAAGGCTCTTGAAGAGATTAGGCTTGCTCCACAGAGAATCGAAAGAGAGATTCTTCTTAGAGTTGTAGATAGTTTGTGGAGAGACCATATTGACTTTATGGAAATTCTTAGAAGTGAAATCGGTCTTAGAGCATATGGAAACCACGACCCAATCATTGCATTCAAGCAAGAAAGCAGTCAGGCTTATGACAAGATGATTATGAAAATGCGTGAAGAGACAGCTATGTTCCTTATCAACTTCAAAGTTCAGATTGAAAGAAAAGTTCCAGTAAACTTCACAATGAAGAAACCAACTGAAGAACAATTGAAACAAATCCAAGAAATGGCTATGAAGAGAAAGAAAGAACTTGAAGAGGCAAAAAAGAAGAAGGGTGGCGATGAAGTAGTTGAGGTGAATGACGAATCAACCAAAACAGAAAGTACTCTTCCAGAAAATAGTGATGCAAACAAAGCTCTTGATAAACTTATGAAAGCGCCAACTAGTATAGATATGGTTACAAATATGACAGAGAAAACTCAGGCAAAATCAAAAGGTAAGGCAGTTGGAAGAAACGATCTTTGCCCTTGCGGAAGTGGTAAGAAATACAAACAATGTTGTGGCAAAGATGCAAAATAGTCCCTTATATTGTGTTAGGTGAATGAAGAATAGGTAATAATATAAAAAGGAGAAAATATGAGTGTTTTTAAAGAACTAAAAGAAAAAATTGATGAAAAAAAAGAAAAGGAAAATTATGCTCAACAAAGATATCAAGATTTTGAAAAGTTGAAAGAAACTTATTTAGGAATGGTTGGTGTAAAAAGCATAACTGATGGCATTCGTGTTGTTTGTGTTGATGGGCAGGAACCAATTATGTTTAAAACATGGCATGACTATGCAGGTGGTCCAGATGTGGGAAGAATGGAATTTGAGGGAATGTTGCCTTATGCTAAAGATAAAACTTTAAGACATATGTTAGTCAGAGTTAAAGCAGAATTTATGGGTAAAGTGGATAATTATGATTATGATTTTCAAATATTTGGGTTAGACAATTCTGGTAAGATGAAAGAATTGTATAGTGGGGTGTTTAATTCAGAATATGTGAAGCTTCCACAATGCGATAAAAAACAAAAAAACGCAGCTTTAATATTTAATACAATTAAGGAATATGTTGATAATTCGTTTACTCTTGCAAAGCAAGGTATGGATAAAGATGATAATGAAATGGAATAATTAAGAAATATCTTTTGGACTTCTAAAAATAAGTTTTACCTTTTTGTGGCTCTAGTAAGAAATACAAACAATGTTGTGGAAAAGATAAGAAATAATTCAGGATAACGTTTTTATATTCTGAACAAAAAAGTAGTTTAAGATAGATTCTGGAATGATATAATTTCCAAATTGTAATTTTCAGAATAAAGGGCATTCAAAAACGTGTGAGGCCTGTGGTAGTTCTATACGAAAAACAAAGAAAAAATAGATAAAAAGTATCCAATTCAAAGGATACTTTTTGTTGTTAAATTGTGGCAACTTGTACAGGGTGTCTGGGCGAGTTGGTTTGAAATTGTGATACTTAGATGTTTTTTGCTTGCAATACTTAATTATTTTAATTGCACAAATGTTAATTTATTGATAAACTAAATATATATAATGTTACAAACATTATGTATTAATAATATAGGGTGAATTTTAAAAGTAATGAGACTATTTGTTGTTAGGCATGGGCAGACAGATATAAATATACAATACAGAATTAATTCGCTTAATGACGAAGATATAAATTCTGAGGGGATAAGACAGGCAGAATCTTTGCGGGAAAATATGCGGGATATTGATTATGATATAATTATTTCGTCGCCGTTGACAAGGGCTCTTCATACTGCTCAAATAATTAATTGTCGCGAGAAAGAAATTGTTGTCGATGATAGAATCATAGAACGAAAAGCGGGAAAGATGACTCTTGCGTCATTAAACGATGTGGATAATATCGATTGGTGGAGGATCTCGCCTGTTGCTGATTATTATGATGCGGAAACTGTTGTAAATTTAATAGAGAGAATACGTTTATTTCTAAAAGACATACAAGAAAAATACAAAAATAAAAATATTGTACTTGTTACGCATGGCGGTGTGAGCAAGGCGATTAGGACTTGTATTCAGGGTGTTCCTGAAAATGGAAGTTTAGCGAGTTATTCTCAGAAAAACTGTGAAATTCTTCAATTTGAATTTGATGAATAAGTTGATTTTAGAATATATGGTATAGTGAGGGTTGATATGGTTACTCCAGTGATTATTTTTGGTTTGTTTGTAATGGTTTTTTTTGTGATGGGTATAAGTACTCGTGTCGTAGGGGATTTAAAAGGTAAAGATGCTAGAAATAGTACAAAACTTAAGCCAAAGAGAGATTCTTCAAGCTTGGAACATATCAATTGTGATGTCAATGTTGGAGATTCTTGTTTGCATCTTGATGGTGTTACCGATAGGGATTATAAAGCTTGCAAAAATTGTGGACACAATAATGCAAAGAATGCAAAAAAATGCTCTGTTTGTGGTAAAAAATTGCCTTGGATTTAAAAGAAAAAACAATGGATATTTTTAATTATCCATTGTTTTTTGTTTACATTCCTAGTTCTTTTCCTAGTGTTTCTTGATTGTATTCCCAAAGGTATTTTATTGCTGAGAAATTGTCGCAGTAGTCTTTGTTTGCTTTGTACTTGTCTGCAATTCTAGAATAATTTTTGGGGAAATCATATTCTAGGGCAGACTTGAGAGCAGAGACGTTTGCTTTCGAAAATGAGCCTTTGTGTAAGTGTTCCAAAATGTTTCGTATATTGTCTTCGTGTGAAGAGTATTGTATGGCAAGTCTTGGAGTAAAAGATGGATATGGGTCTTTGACGAATTGTTCAAAAGCATCTTTGGAATCAATTCCAAACATAGAGATGATTGTGCTTTCTAGGTCAATAGGGATAATTCCTGCGAAATTTGAACCAATTTTTTGGGTTTTGTATAGGAAATAGTTTCCGCTATGCCTATCGTCTTCGGTTCTTAAAATATCTATTAGGAACATATTGAGATACTGCTCGTAACATTCCTCGGTCATAAAGTGTAAGAACGCCTCTTTCATATCTGGATTTGTAAGAACGTCTTCCCACCTGTCCGAAGAGGATTTTAGTGTTTTTTCAATCTTTTCTCTTAGTTTAAATCTTGGGAAAACGATACGACCTTCGTAGCAAGATGTGAATTTCTTGATAGACTTCAAGTCTTCTGTTGCTTCATAATATTCTGTTTTTGTTGTATAGGGATTATCTTTCTTTGCAAGATAAATAGGAGGGCAAAGCAGTCCACAATTAGAGAATAACTCACTTGAAGTGATGTTTTCTATAGACATCTCTGGGTTGGATGTATCTTTTATGTAGTATTTGTGTTTGTCTAGTTTTGTGGTGTGTATTGTTTTGTATTTAATGCCCGCATCTTTTTCGGTTGCGGTCAGCAAAATATATGCACCATCTTTGGGAATGTTGCTATTTTCTAAATTATTAAAGTATTCATAAACATCTTTTCTCATATTCCACCATTTGATAAATGTTTTGTTATAAATTGTTTTTCAACACATTTTTAATTATATCTATTTTAGCATATTTCTGTGCGGATTTCAATAGGGGATTACTTTTTAATTGGTTGTTTTTTTGTTTGTAGTGTTGAAAATTTTGGCTAAAACAAGTCAAAAATTGAATAAAAAGGCAAAAATTGATTTTTTGTGTTGACTAAAAATTTTTTTATCTATATAATGAAAATATAAATCTTTGGATATTTTTTGGGAGGAAAGTTATGAAAAAGATTTTGAGTTTTGTGTTTGCGGTATGCTTATTAGTACCAGCACTTGCTCTTGTTGCGTGTGGTGCAAAAGTGCCAGGAACATACAATGTTACTTCAGTTGTGACTACTCTTAATGGGTCTGAGACTACCATTACAAAGAGTGAGTATAATGAATTGAAAGAAAAAAATGCTCTCGATAGAACTGCGGGAGAGACTCTTAAGGTTGCTGTTGGGAAGTTGGTTTTTGATGTTGTAAAATGGACTTTTAATGAAGACAATACTTTCACGTATTACCAAGCAGAAGGCGATGCGGGTACTTGGGCTTTGGATGGAGACCTTTTAAGGGTTACATACAAAGGCACAGAAGATACGCAAGATTTTGAGTTTAAAAAAGGAAAAATATCTTATACTGTTACAATTGGTGGCTATAAGATGTCCTTGACTCTTGAGAAATCTAAATAATATGAAAAAACACCTTTGGGTGTTTTTTCTTTTGTTTTTAGGCTTGATTTTGTCATACTGGGGCACATTCTCAAATCAAATGCAACAAAAATAATATACACATTATATCTATACTCTCACAAAGTATAAATGGGTTGTATCTGATAAATTATAGCAGTAAATTTGAATACGGGTATTGTAATGTATTGATAAATATGCTATAATTCAAATACTTAAAGGAGATTTATAATGAATACACCTAAAAAATGTGGAAAAATGTACATTCAATTTGATGATAAAAATCAACCAGAATATGGATTCGTAGTATCTGGAAATAGAATACAAAAATTCATTCCTTTAACAGATAACGACTCGATATATGTTAGCATAATTTTACCAAAACTAATTGAAAGTGCCGAGCCTGAAATTAAATCTATTGATGAATCAAATCCGTACAAATCAATGCTTTATATGCAAAAACAAAAATTAGAAGATTATGTTGTAGGCAAAGTTAAAATTTGTGATGGATGTTTTGAAGGGATTAAAAAGGCAAGAATAATCGTACCTTTTGAAAATTCAATAATGTTAGATTGGGGGTCTTTTGATAAAGATGCTGATATAGAATTAGTTATGTCTAAAAATTTAGATCTAAAACAAATTTATAGAAGATTTGATACTGGATACGATTACGAAAGGGAAAATTGGACAATTATTGGAGACAAAAACATTTCTGGGCAATTCGGTAATGGGACTTATGGAAGTGATCAATTCTCAATTGTAGATTACAATGAAGAAGATTTAGACTATAAAGTTGCTAATTTTACGATTAAACATTTAGTAGAATTAAAAGATAAATCAAGAAAAAAAGATAGCGAAGATTTAGTAAAATAACACGCAACACTCATTCTTATAAAGATTGAGTGTTTTTTTGGACGCAAAGAAAAGAATTTATATATCTTGTTTTACACAAAAAAGAAAGAACTAGAAGTATAAAACCTGCATAGTTCTAAAGTGAAAACTGTTGCAATTAAAATGAGAATATACATTTGTCATACTGGCTCTTGAAAAGGAATGGTTGCTATGGTATAATATATAATAATGATGGTTTTGTAATGTTGTTTGTGATAATATTGAAGGAAAGGAGGGATTTATGGCTATATATGAAAGATTTTTAAGTACCAATAAAAATGAGCCAATTACGGTTGAAGGAATTGACTTTGATATAACCGATAGTTTCAATGGTTATGATTTAGATGGTCTTAGGTTTAAAAAATTTGCAAGATATCCATCGAGTGTGTTTGCTGAGTATATAGATGTTATTTCCAATCAGAGATCTTCCTCCTATTCGTCATATGCTAATGGCATTATAAAAGAGGGTGTTGTTCCTGAGACTCTATGTGCTTTGAGCAAAGATACTGAGATGATTATTGATTGTGTTGCTGAGGTTGTGGCGGGGAAAATTTTGAATTATTTTGAAGTTCCTGTGACGTTCGAAACATTTGCAAAAAATGAAGATGGAAACCTGATGGTTTTGTCGCTTGATTTTATAGAGTCGGGAGAGCGTTTTTATTCATTGGATGAATTGGGAGTTTCGATTGAGGATCTAAGAGAAGTTCCAAAGAGTCTATCCAAACGAGTATTTGAAATATTTAGAAAAAAAGAATTTGGAATAAAGACACCTTTTGATTTTAATAAATGTCACAATATGATATCTCAATTGAGTGAAGACGTGGTGTATTCAATTTTGGTTAGAAGTCAAGTCCTTAGAGATAACGACCTTCACGAGGGCAATATGGGCGTTCTTATTAATGCAGATAAGGGAACAATAAGAATGGCACCAAACTTTGACTTAGAATTGTGCTTTGCTCCTGATTACGCGTACTTAAACAGAGGATATGATGGTCTATTGGGTTATGTAGAGAAGTATTATCCAAAAGTTTATCAGAAGTTTGTGAAAAAATTTTATGAGTTTAATACAAAATTTCCGTTAACGGGGAAAAGATTTTCTAATAATTTGTTGTATGCAAAGAGCGGTAATGCTGTGTTTAGATTGGACAAAGAACACGGAAAAATGCTAGATATTTCTTTGTCTAGAGTGGAAGAAAAGTTAGTTCAAATAGAATGTGGTAAAAAAGGAGAGTCTGCTTGTGAGAAAGAAAAAAATTAGAGTTGTTCCTGAAAAAACATCTTTTGACGAAACTCCTAATGTTGAAGATATTGATGGTGTTCGTGTGAAGAATTTTGTCAAATACTCAAGTAAGTACTTTTCTGATTATTTTGAGTATATACATAACAATCCTACGTCCGCATATGATGCGTATTGTAATGACCTTGTTATTGGCGGATACGAGCCTTCTTGGGTGTCTGTTCTTGAGAAGGACAGCTTTACATTGGAACGCTCTATTAATGAAGTTATTGCAGGTCGTATCCTAGAGTTTTTTGATATTCCTGTAGTGTGTGAAAAAATAGTAAAAAATGAAGAATATTTTCCTGGTGGATATTCTCTATTGTCGCTTGATTTTATTGGCGGTAATGAAGAGTTTGAAACATTGGAAAATTTAAGTAAACGTATGCGTTTTTTTAGAACATATAAGGATTTAGTATTGGACGTATCTGAGTTTATTGACAATGTTTATCAAAAGGGACAATTTGGAATGAGTCCCAATGTTAAAAAGGATACTTTACAACATTTGAAAAATAAATTGGTAGAGGACTTGTGTTATTCATATTTGGTAAGGCAACTTATTTTAAACGATTGGGATTATTCGTATTCTAATTGCGGAGTCTTGTTTAATTCTAAAACAAATTCATTTAGAATGGCACCAAACTTTGATGTGGAACAATCAATGTCCGGTTGGTCTTGGTCGTGTGATATGTTGTTTGTAGAGGACGTTTTTTACAATCTGCCAAATGTACGAGATAAGTTTATTTCAAAATTAAATACATTTGCAAAAATGAGAGAAGATGGTTCTTATAATTATGAGCAAATCCTTTCTGCAAAAGTTGAAGGAGAGGTTGTTTCGCTTGATACTACTAGTGTACACGTATTGGAAGAAAGTGTGAGGCTTGCTTTGAAATATGTTGAGGCATATAATTATAATAGAGAAATAGAAACAAGTTGAAATATGCTTTTGTTTTTATGAAAAATGCAGTAAAATATTATCGAAAAAATAGGAGATAATTATGATTATATTGAATGAACAAAAAGAAATTTTAGAAGGGCTTGTCGGCAACTTGAAAATTGTTGCTGACTGTCTTTGATGTAGATGCACTAAAAATAGAGATTGAGAAAAAGAGAGAAGAGTCTCTGAAACCTGAAGTTTATACTAATCCAAGCATTGCAAGTAAGATTAATAAAGATTTGAAGGTGATGACATCAAAGGTTGAGGGGCTTTCTTCACTTGAAGGAAGGGTGAAGGATATCTCTGAGTATATAATTTTGTGCGAACTTGAAGGCGATGAGAGTATGGTATCAGATATAGATTCGTCGCTTGAATTGTTGAAGAAAGAGATTTTTGAATTGTATATTAATACTCTTCTTTCGGGCGAATATGATAATAATAATGCGCTTGTAAAGATTCATAGTGGAGCAGGTGGAACTGAGGCTTGTGATTGGGCAGGAATGCTTCAGAGAATGTATCAAATGTTTGCCGATAAAAATGGCTTTAAGGTAAGCGTACAAGATTATATTGATGGTGATGGTGCGGGAGTAAAAAGTGTTACCCTTAAAGTTGAGGGAGATAATGCTTATGGTTATTTCAAAAGCGAAATGGGTGTGCATAGACTTGTGCGTATTTCTCCGTTTGATAGTAATAAGCGAAGACATACTAGTTTTGCATCTGTTGAAGTAATGCCAGAGATTAATCAAGACGTTAGTGTAGATATAAGAACTGAGGATTTGAAAATAGACGTTTATCGTAGTGGTGGAGCAGGTGGTCAGCACGTAAATACCACAGATAGTGCGGTAAGAATCACACATATTCCAACAGGAATAGTTGTTGCTTGTCAGCAAGAGCGTTCGCAGATTAAGAATAGAGAGACCGCTATGTCAATGCTAAAGTCAAAATTAATCGCCCTTGAAATTGATAAAAAGATGCAAGAAAGTCTGGCTCTTAAGGGAGATGCAAAGAAAATCGAATGGGGTAGTCAGATTCGAAGCTATGTGTTCTGTCCATATACAATGGTAAAAGACCATAGAACTAACTTTGAAACAAGTGATGTTTATGGCGTAATGGATGGAAATATCAAGGACTTTGTGTTTGAGTTCTTGAAACTTGTAAATTAATATATTGGGTAAAAATATGTATATAGATATTGCAAAAGAAAAATTTAATAAACTTAAGAAAGAGTATAAGCAAAAAGATATTCTTGTGCTAGGTATTGAGAGTAGTTGTGACGAAACGAGTATTGCGGTTGTGAAAAATGGTAGAGAAATTCTGAGTAATGTTATTGCTACTCAAATTGAAATTCACGCTAGGTTTGGTGGGGTTGTTCCCGAAGTTGCAAGTAGGAATCATTTGCTTGCTTTGGATACTGTTCTTGAAGAGTCTTTGCAGAAAGCGAATGTGAAGTTGGAAGATATTGATGCTATAGCTGTCACGTATGGTGCGGGTCTTGTTGGTGCCCTGATGGTTGGCGTGAGTTATGCCAAGGCTTTGGCTTATGCTCTTCAAATTCCGTTGATTGCAGTCAATCATATTAAAGGTCATATAAGTGCAAATTATCTCTGTTACAAAGATTTGAAACCTCCCTTTATCTCTTTGATTGTGAGTGGTGGGCATACTGCATTAGTGCGTGTTGAAAATTATTACAAGAATACTCTTCTTGGTTCTACTACCGATGATGCTGTTGGAGAATGTTACGACAAAGTGGCAAAATGTTTGGGTCTTGGTTATCCGGGTGGTGTACTTATTGACAAAAAGTCAAAGGAAGGAAAGAACGTAATACCATTTGTTACTCACGAGATTTGTCCAAAGACATTTGATTTTAGTCTCAGTGGGGTCAAGACAAGTGTTATTAATTACGTGCACAAATTGGAACAAAAAGGAGAGAAGATTCCTGTTGAGGATATTTGTGCGTCTGTTCAAACTCAGGTAATGGAGACGATTGTTGACAAGACAATCAAGGCTTGTAAAAAATTCAAAAGTAAGAGTCTTGTTGTTGGTGGTGGTGTTTCGGCGAATTCGTATTTGAGACAAAGACTAGAAGAGGAATGCGACAAGGAAGGGATTGAGTTGTATTTGCCAGACCTTGCACTTACAGGAGATAATGGTGCAATGATTGCTAGCGAGGGATATTTTCAATTAATCTCTGGCAAGGGACTTGCTGGACTGGATTTGTCTCCTGCACCAAATATCAATCTTAAGTGGGAACGTAGAAAAGAGAAGTTCTAAGACTTTTGACTTGACTAATATTTAATGTAATTTAAGTATTGCAATTTTATTTATTTATGATATAATTTGATTAACGAATGAGGAGGATTTTATGAAAAAGTTTTTTGGTGAATTTAAAAAATTTATAACTAGAGGAAATGTCCTTGACCTTGCTGTAGGTATGATTATTGCTACTGCTTTCAACAAGATTGTTTCAAGTCTTGTTAACGATATAATTATGCCACTTATTACTTGGATGACTGGGGCTGCAAGTCTAAAAGATTTGAGTGTGCCACTACGTTATGTTACAAATCCAGAAACAGGTCTTCAAGAAGTATCTCTTAGATGGGCATATGGTAATTTCTTGCAAGCAGTTATTGACTTTTTGATTATTGCATTCTCAGTATTTATGATGGTAAAAGTAATCAATTCTTCAAAAGATGCTCTTAAAGATTTCCAAGCATATGCTAAAAAGAGTGCAAACAAAGAATATCGTGCAGAACGTAAACAAATCAAAGAAAAAGCAAAGGCTGAAAATAGACCATTCAAACAAGTTTGGAAAGAACATTTAGATGAAAAAGCAAAGAAAGCCGAAGAAGAGAAACTTCTTAAGGAAGAAGAGGAAAAGAAGAATGCAGAAGAACTTGCTCTTGCTAATCCATCAACTGAGACGCTTCTAAAAGAAATTAGAGATTTGTTGAAAGAAAATAAAAAGAAGTAGAAAAACCAAAGTCCAGAAATGGGCTTTGTTTTTTTCTGCAAAATACTTTATAAAACTAATTTGAAACAAAAATTGACAAACAAATATATATATGTTACAATTAAAAATATTTTTTAATATTAAAGAGGGCATTGTCTATGCATATAGATATAAATGACGAAATTAATATTGATGAAGTATTGGCTTTTGCGAAAGAGCGACATAAAGGGCAATTAAGGTCTGATGGTCAAGAATATGTGACCCACCCTATAAGAGTTGCTGAACTTGTTGCTAAATATAAGCCATCAAAGAACGCCAAAGTATTGCAGGCAGGCGCTCTTCTTCACGATGTGCTTGAAGATACTTATACATCTTATAGAGAATTGGAAGATAGATTTGGTGAGATTGTGGCAAGTTTGGTTATGGAAGTGACTTCTTCAACGTTTATGCCAAAGCTAGTGGGAAAACAAACATATCTTGCTCACAAAATGCGATATATGTCCAGTTATGCACTTATTATTAAATTGGCGGATAGACTGGATAATATTAGTGATCTGAAAGGGCTTAAGGTGGAGAAGATTCAGAAAACCTTCTTTGATACAATTTATATGATAAATTATATTGAAACAAAAAGAGTGTTGACAGACGCTCAGAAAAATCTTGTACTTGCTATTCGAGAAAGATTGGGATATATCAACTCAAATTATCAATTTACAAGTGGTGGTTTTGTGTGTGATACCGACCTTGATCAAGATTAGAAAAATACACCGTAAATAATTAATACGGTGTTTTTTTTTGCTTTTTAAAAATTTTTGAGTATTGACATTTGTAAGATATTGATTTAAACTAATCTTAGAAAATTAAATGGGATTAGGGATTATTTATATGCAATACTTTTTTGATCAAAAACGAGGTATTTTGTGGTACGAGGGAGATTATTCAGTTGGAACACAAGAAATGTCGCAAGAATTGAATTCGTGGGATAGTGATGGGATTAATGATTACATAATTTCACGAGACCAGATGAAACTAGGGGACTTTACAAATGCACTACAAGATTTCAAAACATATAGAAGATTCTTTGGATATATTGATGGAGAATTATCTGCTGTTGTAGTAATGAATGGTGGAGATAGATTGAAATCGAAAAATTTGCTTTTGGAACATATAATTAATTCGGATTTTGGAACACTTAAGCCAACCAAACAAATTCTTTCGGCAAATAAGGCACAAGGAATAGTGTTTAATGATAATAACCGAAATAATGACTATATTCTTTATCTTATTGTTGCTCCGCAAAGACAGGGTAGAGGGTATGGGACTAGGGTTGTTAGTAGTATAAAAAATAATATTGAATTTTTTGCAAAAAATTCATTGCATAATAGCCTTTCTACACAAATTCACGACAAAAATATACCATCACAAAAAGTATTTGAGAGAAATAATTTTCATACCTTGAATTTATCGTTTCAGCCGTGTAAGGGTTTGTCAGAATATTTTTTAGAAGATGATTTAATGAGATAATTGTTTTCGTATCTTCGACGCAAATATATGATAAAAATTAGTATTTGAATAAAAAAGCACTTCCTTTGAAGAAGTGCTTTTTTTAATTATTGTTTTGTAAAGAATGAAATTCCTACAGCGCCATTTCCAATATGTGTTCCAATGGTTCCGCCAAGAATGTATCGAGGAATGTCTGCGTTAATGCCGATTTGGACAATGTTATCGTTTAGGTATTTATCAAGATTGGTTTTATCTTTGCCTGACCAAATAGCGCCATAAGGCATATTTGTATCAATTCCGCCATTGTCTGCAACGAGTTTTGTAAGCAGGTTGTAGCCATTTTTTGAACCCATTGCTTTTCCAATAACTTTTACTTCTCCGTCAATAACTGCAATTACTGGTTTGATAGAAAGCATTTTACCAACAAATGCTGTTGCTCCAGAAATTCTACCACCTTTCTTTAGGTATTCTAGAGTATCAATTACTGCTAGAACTTTGATGTTTTTCTTTTCTTCATTTAAAGTTTTTTCGATTTGGTCAAGAGTTTTATTTTCGTTGATTAAGCGAATTGCAAGCATTCCTAATAGTCTCTCTCCAGTACAAGCGTTTAGACTATCAATTACTCGAACTTTTCCCTCAAATCTTTCTGCTGCATTACAAGCAGAATTATATGTTCCACTAAGTTTTGAAGAAATTGTGATTGCTATTACTTCGTCGCCATTGTTAATGTGTTTTTCAAATTCTTCTTCCCATCTAAATGCGTTGATTTGGCTTGTTTTTGGAGTCGCATTGCAAGTTGCAAGTTTGTCATAAAATTGTTCTGGAAGAAGATTGTCTCCGTCCATATACTCTTCTCCGTCAATTGTGATACCCATAGAAAGCATATGGATTCCTAATTTTTCAGCCTCTTTTGCGTTGATGTCAGATGCTGAGTCGATAACTAATTTAATTGCCATAATTTTCTCCTTAATAATTTCCACATATTTTATCTAAATTGTTGCTTATAAGAGTAAGCGAGTCGTACATAATTTTTCTATTCTCTTCGGTAAGTCCAATACTTGCTTCATCTAAAATTTTATTAATTTTATCAGATATGAATTTACCTAGTTTTACGCCTTTTTCGGTTAATACAAAATAACTATTGTAACGTTTCTTTTGCGAAGAATCACAGGTGACATAGTTGTTGGATTCTAGATGTTCTAATAGTCTAGAAGTTGTTGCCTTGTCCTCTTGGCATAATTCGCAAAGATCTGTGGCGGTCAACTTCCCCATCTTGAATAAATAAAATAAGCACGATACGTGATTGCTTTTCAGGTTAAATTCATTCATTTCTTCGGTTTTTATTTTTCGTATACTACGATTAATTTTAGATAAAAGAAGAGTGAATGTTTCAAATCTTTCTTTCATGATTTTTATCCTTGTTGAAATATCAACAAGTGTATAATATCACACAACTTGTTGAAATGTCAACAAAAAAACCAACAATTAAAAAATTTTTAAAAAATCAAATTCAGGGGGCAATTTTTTGTAAGAAAAGTCGAAGCCTTGGGGCAAACAAAAAAAGATGAAGGGTGTTCATCTTTTTTGTTTGTATGCAAAGATATCAAAGACTTTACTTCAAGCGATTGCAAATATCTCTAGCGGCAACTAGTCCGGTTGCAGCAGCAACAACAATATTACCAGACTTGCCCGCTCCGTCGCCAATAAAATAAATGTTCTTTTCAAGTGCTTTGAAATTGTTGTCAGTTTCAACTTCATTGCTGAAGAATTTTATTTCAGGACCATACAACAATGTTTCGTCGTTGTTGACTCCCGGCATTATTTTGTCTAGCTCTTCTAGTCCTTCTAGAATATTTGTAATAATTCTATACGGCATAACGAGTGCAAGGTCTCCCGCAACACAGTCTTTGAGTGTTGGTTCAATGAAACCTTTGTTAATTTTGTGCCATTCGCTTCTGTGTCCTGCTTTTAGGTCTCTTAATGTTTGGATAATAGGTTTTTTGTCCCCAAGAACATTAGCAATTCTCGCAATAGATTCTCCAAACTCACGTGTGTTTGTAACGGGTTCGGTTAGGGTTACTTTGCTAATGAAGGCAAAGTTGGAATTATTAGATTTTTTATCTTTTAATGCGTGACCGTTGACACATATATATCCGTTATAATTTTCTTTTGTAACGTATCCGCCAGGGTTTGTGCAGAACGTTCTAATTTCGTCATTGTAAGTTTTTGTTTTTATGAATATAGTAGGGTCGTAGATAATGTCGGTCATCTTTCTTAGAACTTCTTTTCTGGTTTCAACTCTTACTCCAATTTCAATGCTTTGAGAATTATATGGAATATTGAGTCTATCAAGAACTTCTTGAGCCCAGGCAGCACCTGTTCTACCAGGAGCAACTATCACATATTTTGCAGTCATTGAATTGTTTGGAATTCCTTTCAATGTATAAGAAACCGAGTAGTTTCCATCTTGTTCTGTAATGTCTAAAACATCACAATCTTCCAAAATTTCGACACCATTATTTTGTAGATAGTCGGTAAAGTTTTGTATATATGTAGGTAGATGATCAGAACCAAGATGTTTTTGTTTTATCAGCAATAATCTTGCACCTTTTAGAGTGATTAATTCTTGAATATTTCGGCTTTCTTCAGTGCTTTTGGGATAAACGTCTGCGTCCATTCCGAATTCATTGAAGATTTCTTCGGTATCATCAATTAATTTGTAAGCCTCGCTTTCGCTCATATATTTAAATAGGTCACTTTTTCCAAGTTTTGGAATAAAGTTTAGTTTTCCGTCTGAGAATGTGCCAGCGCCACCATATCCAGATAGAATCTGACAAGGATTGCAGTTAGCACATTTGCCAGATGTTTTCATAGGACAATCACGATGGTTGGCAAATTTACCCTTATCAAGAAGGGCAACTTTCAAATCTTTATTTTTCTTTTTTAATTCGTAAGCAGCAAAAAGCCCAGCTGGACCTGCTCCCACAATTACAACATCGAATATCATATTCACATCCATAAAATTATATTAATTAATCTGCCATTTCTGGTGTTTGTTTTCTTTTTTGAATAAATGCTTTTAATGCTTTTGTTTCGAATTAAACAACATTAGAATAAGTATAGGTAGAAATTGTGTTTTCTAATATGTCATTACATTCATTGTAAAATAACTTATATTAAAAGTCAATTAAAACACAGATATAATATATTGTTGTGTGTGTAGATAGAGGGGCTATTGAGGGCTATTATTGCTTTGATTTTGAGAATGAACGGCGTTGTTTTTATATTGTAAATAATGCGAAATCAAACGATATGTATTTTTTGTGGCTATGACTTTTATATAGAATTTTTGAATATTTGTCGTCTTATTAATTAGATATGAAAGTGATTGTAAAAGATGGTAATTTGTGCTATTTTAGGCTAAAAAATTACAAAATGTACTAATTTATTTGACTTTAAATAATGTTTACTATAATATATAAAATATGAGAAAAAACAAACAAAAACATAAATTAAAAATAGATTTATCGATTGACACAAAAATAAATAATATTGCACAAGAAATATATTTAAGTAATTTAAATAAAAGTTCAGCTTTGTTTAACGTAAACAATGATTATGTTACTTTATATTTAATTGGTGTGCCTAGACATGGAAATATGGGGGATCATGCAATACAAACGGCAATTTGTTCGTTTGTAAAACGAGTAATTCCAAGTGTCCAAATTAAGACAATCGATTGTTTGTCTTTTTATAAAAATCTAAACCAAATTGAAAAGATGGTGAAGACGATTGTTTCTATGTGATTGAGATTTGTGAGGATATAATTTATTTATTATGCCAAAAATAGGACGCGTTTTTATAGAATATTTTTAATTGATTTTTGCTTAAATGTGTGCTAAACTAATATGCACATTAAAAATTAGGAGTTATTATGACAAAAGATAAAGTTATTTCTATAATTGTAGATGTAACCTGTTGTGATGTTGATACGATTATTAAGAAAATTAAGTTGTTTAAAAAACAAACCTATAAAAATATTGAACTGATACTAATTGTAAATAAAAAGTATTTAAAAAATGTATTGTATCTAGAAACAGATACAATAAAGTTTTTTGTTTCTCAATATCCACAGGATTCTTTGAAGAATATTATTGATGGTTATTCTAAATCGAAAGGAGAATATTGTATATTTCTTAATAGTGATACAGAAATATCTTTTGATCTTTGTAGAAAGATGTATATGAATATGATTATCAATAATGCAGATATATCTATTGCAGATTGGGTATATAAAAACAAAAACAATATGAGACAATATAATCCTAGTGAGGAAATAAGAAATAATGATTATGTATTAGAAAACAAAGATCTGTTAGATAAGTATATAAGTGGACATGGATATAATTTTACTTGGGAATTGATTTATAATAAAATGTTAAAAAGATCACTTCTTGAAAAAAGTATACCTTTTTTGGTAGAAGTTTCAAATATTGTTCAATTATCTCACATGGCTTTTTCAATGATAGTGTTTGCCAATTGCAATAAATTAATAAATTGTCATAATGTACCTGTTTTTATTTCAAATTATCAAATAGGTTCTAATTATGAATTTCAAGAATTAAAGTCGCCTAAAATTATATACTCTATTTTTGATCTTTTTGACAAACTCCTAAAAAACAAATGCGATGAAAATGATATTAAAAATTTAGAAGTTTGGAAAAATAAAATATTATTTTCTATCCAAGGACATGAATTCGCTAAGAAAAAGGGAAAAAATTTTAAGTTACATTGTGTAGATATGGCTAATATTCTAATTGATTTCGGTAATGAATATGATTGTTATGAAAATCTAATATCTGCCATTATAGATCCAAGTACAAAAGTTGTTAGTTTTGATATATTTGATACACTTATTTTGAGAAATACTTTAGAGCCGTCGGATGTGTTTGATATATTGTGTCAGCAATTTATTGAAAAATTATCTAGTTCTTTTTATTTATCTTTTAAAGATTTTAGATTAACAGCAGAACAAAATGCTAGAGATAAAAAGAACGGTTATGAAGTTATGTATGATGACATTTATTCATATATGATTAATAAGTATGGCTTTGACAATAACTTAGCAAATAAAATAAAACAGAAAGAGTTTGAAATAGAGTTGGATATATGTTCTGCTAGAAATACTGGTCATGATTTATATGATATAGCTACAATGCACGATAAAACAGTTGTGTACACGTCAGATATGTATTTGCAGAAAGATAAAATATACCAATTATTAACAAAGTGCGGATATAGTCAAAACAATAAATTATATGTTAGTTGTGAACATGGTACCAGTAAACATTTAGGAGGCTTGTATGAAGTTGTTCTTAAGGACAATGGCATAATTGGTACTGAGATGGTTCACGTGGGTGATAATTATCATTCAGATTATGTAATGGCCAAAAAGAATGGAATACAGGCATTTCATATGCCTAATGTTAATGAGATGTTTAAAAATTATTTGTGGGGAGGAATTAGGTCGACAGATAAGTCTAGAAACGACCCAAATGTATTACAACTATTTTGTGGACTTAGAATGATGACTGGCGTAGTAGCCAATAAATTATATGATTTTCCTTACATACATATTAATTCTACTTATCAATGTAGTCCACAATACATAGGTTATTATGCTGTAGGTATGCATTTATATGCGTTTGTGGATTGGATTATTAATAATTCTAAAGGAAGAAGAAAAATCCACTTTGTTGCTAGAGATGGATTCTTACCTATAAAGGCGTATGATATGTTTAGAGAGTATGATAGCACACTACCGCAATCTAACTACTTATATCTTTCTAGAAAATTTTTATACCCATTATCTATGTATAAAGGAAGTGATTTTTATGCGTCTAAACATCAAATGATATTAAATAGACATTCCTTTAATAAAATATTAGCATATTTCCCTAGATCTACTATTAAGCAAGATGAAGTAGATAAGATAAGTGAAAAGAAAAGAAAAAGAATATATGCAAATGATGACGAGTTTTTTAAAGATGTTCCATTATTTTCTAAGTGTATAGACTTTAAAAAGTTGTCGATATTTAGAGACAAAGTAAAAAATAAAGTTTTGAATGATATAGAACCAAATGATATTATGGTTGATGTTGGGTATAGTGGTAGAGATGAGTCGATATTAGCTCCATTATTAGGTTTTCCACTTGATAGTTTGTATCTACATACTAGAGCCGATGTGGCTAATTTTAATTTTAATAAAGCTAAAGCAAATAATAAATGTTTTTATGATTTCTTGCCAAAGGTAACTTATGCGATTAGAGAAGTAGTATTGTCTAGTGTGGATTCTTCGTTGAAAGGGTTTGATGAAAATAGTGATGAATTAATATTCTCTGATTCTTCTGAAAATACGGAAGGTGTATTATCTATTACTGCCACAATACAAAATAATGCTTTACAATTTATACGTGATTATTTAAAGGTATTCTATAAATATAAATCTAATGCTATATATACTAAAGATATAGCATCATTGCCTTGGGAAGTCTATTTACATAGATCCAGCAGATTTGACAAACAGTTTTTTGAATGTTTTGAGTTTGAAGACGATATAGGTGTGGGTAATTACTCATTAGTGGACATGTGGGAAGCATTGGCTTTTTGTCTCGCAGATAATCAAAATGTCAAAGATGTTAGTTTTGTAAGAAAAATTGCTAATAAGTTTTTGCCGTATGGAACCAAAAGAAGGGCAATTGTAAAAAAAATATATATAAAATTAATGCGTAAAAGGTAAAGTTAAATTTTTATATAAAGTTTGTATTGATAAAACGAAATTTTAAAATAAAATAAATTCAATTGAAACAATTATTCTAGTTTGCACAAAATAAAAAATAGGAAGATCTGTTATATGGCTTCCTGTTTTTTGTTTAACGAGTTGTTGCTTGTAACTATTTTTAGAATTATTTATTTAATATTTGAACTTGGTTTATTAATCTTATTCTTCATTGCGAAGTTGGAGAGGTTTAAAAAGTTTGGGTCGTAGGGGTACTTTTGTTGACCAAAGGTTAACCACATTTCTGACCAAGTGGCGTTGGTTTCTAGTAGTTTTTTGACGTCGTCGTTAGAGGCTGTTTTGTTGTTGTCTTGATTGTTTAGGTCTACACAATTTTCTTCGTCATAAAGTTTGCATTGTAGGTCGCATTCTAGTTTGTCGCACTGATAAGCAAAGTAGGCCTCGGGTGTTTTGCGTTCGTCAAATTCAAGAATCAATTTTGCGATACTATCGCCTTGTTTTAGAGGGGATAGTATTTTTTGAATTGCTTTATGTCCCAAGTCTGCTTTTGTTTTGGAGCCTATTTGAAATTGTGTTAAATCGCCGATTATGGTTTCTTCTAATTCGTGAATTGCTAGCATTGTGATGACTTTATTGATATCTAGGTCGTATTTATATTCAGACCATATTGCGATTGCAAGCATTTGTACGCCATATATATGTTCTGCAATGCTTTCTACCCTATCTCTTGTGACACCCCAGTCTTTCCAGCCCGTTCGTACAATATTTTTTAATTTATTACACAATACATAAAAGTCAATAACATTTTGTTCTTTACTCATAATCTAATTCTCCTAAGTGTCAATGATTTTATTGTTTATAAATTAAATTTATATTTAATATTATTTCATTGTAACAAATTATATAATAATTTGCAAAGCTCAATTCAATGAATTTTATTTTAGGTTGTAACATAAAAAGAGCAAATTTCTTTGCTCTAATTTTCTGTTTGCTAAGTGATAGGTTGTTTTTGTAAGCGCTATTACAAATTAAATTTTTCAAGAGAAAAATGTCCATCATCATATATTAGTTCTCCATTTTTATGCTCGTATCCCATTTTTCTATAAAATGGAATGGCTGACATACTTGCTGGAACTTCGATTCTTTTTGCTCTTTTAAAAAACTCATCATTTTCTAAAGTTTCAATTATTTTTCTTCCAAAGCCCTGTCCTTGATATTTTTCGTCTACAAAAATATTGAATAAAGAGCTTTCGGTTTTGCTATCCCAATACGGGCCAATTGCACCACAAGCTATAATTTCATTATCTTTTTCTATTACATAAAAATGCGTCCAAGAGGCTCTTTGTTTTACTCCATTTTCATCTAAAGACTTTTTTATATAATCAATTGATTGTTGTGGATAAAACCTCGTAAAAGCGGAATTACTCACAGATCTAGCAATCATATCTGCAACGTTTTTATAATCTTTTTCGGTAATCAATCTTATATCCATTTTATCTTTCCTCCCATTGTGATTTTAACATAATCTGATCAAATACAAAAGTAATCTTATTGATAAAAGGACGAACACAGAATTCCTTGTGTTTGTGCTTTTCTTTGGGGTGAGTGGAGTTTGTTTAGATGTTTGGCAATTATTTCTACATTTAATTATTGATAATGTTAGCATTGTAAAAGAAAGATTATACCCAATCAGATAATCTCAAAGTCGTCATTGAATACTGAAAATTCATCACCCAAACCGTCTGACCATACGCTTTCTTTCGCTTTTTCTTCTAATTCTTTTTTTCGGGAGAGCTCTAGTTCTTCGAGTCGTCTTTTCTCTTCTTCTGCTTTGGTTCTTTTTTCCTCTAAATATCTTTCATATTTGTTATAATTGCTTTTCAAATACTGAGATATGGAATTGCTTGGTGCAATAGTTGGTTTATATGTTTTTCGTACGCTTGCTATATAGTCATAATCTGAAGAACCTTCAAATGTTTTTCTTATATCAAATTCATTATTATTCCAATAGTCTTTTAAGGGCTGTTCTTTTTGTGGTAATATTTCAGATATGTCCTCATCTAAACATACAGCCTTCCAGATTTTTTGTCGTCTTTGGTTCGAGGAAGTTGCGACATAGCTATTAAAAATTGTGGCTTTTGTTTTTTCGTCATATTGCGTTTTTCTATCAAGTATTCTTCTGAAAGTGTTTTCTTGGTCAATTACAACAAGTGGAACATTGAATTCGGTTGCAGCTTTTAGACCTTTTTCATAAATTACAGCTTTAGAAATTCGATTTGCATATTGTTGTATTAGCTTTGTGCTGTTAAAACCATTTTCTTGGCTATACCAATTAAATATTTCTATGTAATTATTTAAGATATTTTTAATTTCTGTCTCTGAAGATTGTTCTCTTATTTGAGTTCTATCTTCTTGCGAAATAAAAGATAATTCTTCAAATATAGTATCTAGACGGGCAATTTGTCCATCTCTTAGGGTTGGAACTACTGTCATTATATAGCTAGGTGCTCTTTTTGTTAAGGATTGTTGTTTTTTTGTATCTCGCCTTTCTAAGAGTAATTCAGAATAACCACCTGACTTTATCTTTGCTTTAGTTAGTGCAGACGGCACGTAATATTTTGCTCTAACGTGATTCATTTCTTGGACTAGTCTTGCTCCATTATACAGCTTTGAAAATCCAATAGAATCAATGTCTGTGTGACTCATTGCCAACATTGCGCCACCTTCAAAATGATCAAAACAAATGATTGGTTTGTCTTTGGAAATTGACCCAAGAGATTCTTCAGTCATATAAGAGCAGGCAACCATATGGTCTTGAAATTGAGGGCGATCAAGCCAATCTTCAGCATAATTGGAACTGATGACATCTTTTTTTAATGAGCAATAGCCAACGACGTGGGACATAAAATTAAATTTTGTTCTAGGAAAATAAACAGGTACTTCGTGATTATTGTAAGTATCTTTGGACTTAATGTGCTCTTTAGGTCCATATACTTGATCTTTATTGTTTGCGTTATATAAAGAAATGGAATATAGATTATTATATATTCTTCTCAAATAAGTTTCTAAAGGAAGTTCACAGCTATAAACGCTTTCGCTATGTAATTGATTGTATAAGTTGGCAAGTTCGCTTTGATTGTTGCAATTAATTATATCTGAAATCAGTTTTAATTGCACAAAATTTTCTTTTGGTAACTCGCTTGATTCTAATGTTTCAACCATAAGATTGTTGTGGCAGAATTGTTCGTATATGTATTCAGCTTCTTTCAAATCTATATTAAATAAAGCTTGTAACATATTGGTTTTGTTTTCTTCTAGCGTGTTTGTGTTAAAATTTGAAATCAAAGCTTTCTTTTTAATAGCAGTATAATTTTCCAAATCGGCAAGGTTGTTGATTCGGTAGGGGTTTTGTGGGTTTTGTAGAACACTTACAAGTAATTTGATTTGTTCATTCGATAGCTGTTTAATATCAATAGAGTTTATTAGTTCATTATAATCATTAAGGTTGTTAACAATATTAGTTATGGCAAAAGATAAATCATAATCTTGGTAGGAATAATTATCCAGAATCCTAGACAATACTTTTATTTGTTGTTCATTTAATTTTGCAATATCTGCTTGTATTTCTATATGATTTATAAATCTTTCGTAATGACTTTTGTTTAAATTAAAGATATCGTCTCTCAAAGAAGATGCAAGCACAGTATTAAAAATATTGATATTTTGTTTATGATAAGTTTTCAACCAGTTTATTTTTGAAAAGAGATTACTAGGATTGGTATTTAGTTGGTTGCACAATCCATTTATGATTTTTTCGTCATTAAAGAGATTTCCAGGGAGTGTACATTGCACAACTAAATCAAACCTATTTTTTTCAATGCAGTAGTCTCGAAAAAATGCATAGTTTCTAACACTCAAAGGAACAGCTTTTTTCTCATCAATCTTAGCAATAAAATCATCAATATTTGATTCATTCAGTATTTGTGTCTCTTTCTCGTGAGTACCCCACGGAAATCCGAAATTTGGGTCAAATAAAAGATTTAATTTGTTATTATTTTCCATATAGATTTACCTTATTTGTTTTCTAACCTTTTAAGTTTATAATTGTTAGTTTTTTTATCTTTCAAACATTCTAACATAACCACTCAAAAATAACAAATAAATATAAAAATTTCATTTGTAAGGTTTAATAAAAGATAAAAACAATTAAACGATAATGATTTATAAAAGAGGTAAAATATTTATAAATTGTAATGATGTGTGATTTATCTATGTCTATATAAACTAATCTAATAGATATATTTTTTTCGTTTTGAATTATTCCACCTTGAATCAAAAATTAATAATATTATAAATTAAAATTTGATAACAAGAAAAAATCTTGAAAGAGATTATCGAGAAAAATCTTATAATTTAAAGTATGAATACTAATATAAAGTTCGTAAATTAGAAAAAATAGTAAATAATACAAAATGATTGATAAATTCTACGAGACTATTGATAAATTTATATCGAATTTGTGTGACATTTGATATTGAGTAAGAAGATAATTTAATGAGAGATTTCTAAAGAGAACTTAATACTTTTTTTAATTCAGAAAGGCAAATTAAACATGAAGAAATAAAAAATAGAATGGGGGGTTAGAAAGATAAAAAAGTAATGGAGTGGTAGTCTTGTTACTATCACTCCATTCAAAAAGCATACTTACTAATTATTATCTTCCTGAAGGTTTTGAGCTTTCAACTTGTTTTTCGTCTATAAGAATAGTGTCAAAGAATTCCTTTTTTCTTTGTTGTGAATAAGAATAACTTTGATTTTTGTCTTCGTATAGACCTCCGCCTCTTGTTTCAGTTATTGTTTGTGTTTTTCTATCATAATTAAAACTAAATAATATTCGTAGATCATTTGGGTTTATAGGTCGAGCAATATTTTCATAACGACCAGTTTCATTGTTTTTTTGTAAGTATATTCCATATCTTTTTAACATCTCAGTAAAGATTTGTTCGAAATTGTTATAAAAATGTGGGTCCAAACGTTTATTAGCTAAGTCCTCATTATCTCTTATCGCATATCCATATTCCAATATGGTTTTTGTTGCTGCCAAAGCTTTTTGAAACATTCCTCCATAACTTGATAGTCTACCAATGCTATCATGAAGTAATGGTTCTGGTTCGAGAAAAATATTTGGTATTTCGGTTTCGTTGAACCATATTTTACTTTTATGCATACATTCAAATAAGTTTGGTTGTTCTTGTTTTATCTTTTTCAATAAAGCTATCTTTTTTTCTATATCTTCTTGATTTTTTAGATAAATTATCATCTGGTCCAATCTATCACACTTTCTTGCATATTTAAAATAAATATCACTTCCTGTAGCTAAAGATTTGTTAACAAGTTCGATTGCTAGCTTGTGTATGTTAGCCTGTTTGGGCGACATATACAAACGGGCTTTTATTCCATCTTCTATAAATCTTCTATTTACAGCAATATGGCAAAAACTAGAAGGGTCTGCTTCTTGATCTTGTTGGTGTATAATGGCTCCTTTAGCGGTAGCATCTTTTATAGATTTCATCAATCTACTATCTTTGTTGCTAAAATTCACATCTCTTTCTAAATGGGCCCTATTAAACGAAGAATAGTTTATACTCATTGAACTACTTAACATTAAGTCTATTATCTCATCATATTTCATTTGTTAGTTTCCTTTTCAATATAATTTTATCTATTTTAATAATGTCGTAAAATTTATTATCGCTTAATTAATAATATTATAAACTAAAAAGTGTTAAATTTCAATAGGGAAATATTAAACAACAAAGAAAACAAAAAAACATTGAAAATAGGCAATGCTAACCGTGTTCAACTGGTTCATACTTGGCTGGGGTGGTAGGATTCGTCTATATGAGCGATAGCGAATATATTTCGGTTGGCGGAGGGCTTGCACTCCATTAGCCAAACGAATACGGTTCGAATACAACTGCGGAAGCTGTTGGTGTGCTATTGCACACACCTACCATCACAGCACACAAACAAAATACGAACACAATCCCTGTGTTCGTATTATTTGTTCTTGGCTGAGCGAATCAAACGTAAAACGATTCATTTTATATTAAATATCAAAAGACTCTTTTAGATATTCTACCAATTGTCTAGCTGTGTCTTTATTTAAGTGTATAACTTGACTTTGTTTGCCTCGTTCTTGACGCATATTACTTCCAAATGTTTGAATACGTACATATTTTTCTCCAAGATAAGTATAGTCGTTGTATTCTGCTTCGCAAAAAGTCACCCCGCCTTTCATATTATAGTTATGTGTTTTTGTTATTTTTGATATAATAGCCATTTGTTTTCTCCTTTGAATTTAATGTATTCATAAATAATATATGCAGATTTTTAATTAATTCCTCTATTTTAATTCAACTTTTTAGCTTAAAAATTTTAAGTGGCAATGATGGTTGACAGGAACCGAGTTTTATAGTGGGTTCGCGACAACAATGCTGTCCACAGACGAATGTCTGCTAATCCTACACACAAGGCAAACAAAAAATCCGCTACCCTATCAGGTTCGGATTAGATTTAAAGTGGCTGGCAACGACGTACCCTAGTTGAACACAGAAAAAATGGCTTTATTCGTTATTAAACTATATTTAATCCTTTATCACTTTCTAGTCTTTGTTTTTGAACTTGTTGAATTTTTTGACTTATATAAATAGCTTCTTTTTCTGACACTTTTTGTTCTTGTAGTAGTTTGGAAACATATTCATCTAAATAAAAACCTCTACTTTCTGTATAGCTTTGTTGATCTAGATACGCATCTTTTAATGCTTTTGCTCTTGCTTTCAAAACAACACCATATCTTTTATGTAATAGTGAGCTTCTTGAAAACACTAAATCTTTAGATTCAAAGAAAGCATTGATATAATCTCTTAATCTAAGTATTCTAACATCTTCTTCTAGTCTAATATCTTTATAATAAGAAAAAATACTATCATAAGCATTAATCTTATAAACACTATCCAGATAAATCCTATGCCCATTTGTTACATTATCCACACTATAATTGTTTCCTTGTATAAAAGATTCTACTTCACCATTTGATAATGTTGCATAAAAGACTTTATCTAAAGAATACTTTTTATCCATCATAAATCACCTCAATCCTCATATAGTAATTAGATTATACATAAAAAATATTCTAATTTCAATATAGTTTCCTCAATTTATATCTTAAAAAAAAGAACCAGTGAAAAACGGCAATACTAACCGTGTTCAACTGGTTCTCACTTGGCTGGGGTGGGATTTGTTTATGCGAACATTATTAAAGATTAAACTTTTCAAGTGAAAAATGCCCGTCATCATATATCAATTCACCATTTTTATGCTCATATCCCATTTTTCTATAGAATGGAATGGCGGACATACTGGCTGGAACCTCGATCCTTTTTGCTCTTCTGAAAAATTCATCTTTTTCTAATGTTTCAATTATTTTTCTGCCAAAACCCTGTCCCTGATAATTTTCGTCTACAAAAATATTAAATAAAGAACTTTCGGTTTTACTATCCCAATACGGACCAATTGCTCCACATGCAATAATATTATTATCTTTTTCTATTACATAAAAGTGTGTCCAAGAAGCTCTTTTTTTTACTCCTTCTTCATTTAAAGATTCCTTAATATAATCAATTGATTGTTGTGGATAGAACTTTGTAAAAGCAGAATTAGTCACAGACCTAGCAATCATGTTGGCCACATTTTTATAATCCCTTTCAGTAATTAATCTAATAATCATGGTGCAATCTCCTTTGTTTTTATTTTATCATAATTTATAGAAACACCAAAGCAATCCCATAAATAAAAAATTACGAACTCAAAATATTTTGAGTTCGTATTATTGGTATGTGGCTGAGTAAATCAAACGTAAAACGATTCACCTTCTTATATTGGTTTAATTTTTAATATACTCACTAAAAAATAAGTTTAACATTTGAAATCGTAATGGATAAGGGAATACCTTTGTTTGTAATACACCCTTTTTATATATTTCTAGCCGATTTAGGTATTTATCAGATAGTTTCGCAAAGTCTTTAAGATGCTTAGATTTAATAAATAAAAGATTACCTTGCCCCATTGAAAATCTCGTCCAATCAATATTAGTATTTTTATTTGAATCCTTTATTGATGAATTCAAAATATTTTGTTGAAAAATCCTAGTTATATTTATAGAAATGTCATTCATAATATCTTGCAATTTATTAAAATACACATTATCTACCATTTGTAAAAGTTGTTCATCTTCCGTACTTAATCTATTTATATGATAAAAGCATACAGAATTTGATTTGTGTACAATTGTTACAGCTCCATTATCCCCCTGTGCTCCGGGGTGATGTATATGTAAACGCTACAATGTTGTCAAAAGAAATATCCTCCATATTCTCATAAGATACTTCAATAATATTCGGATAATATGGTTTTAGTTTATTAATAATTTTATCCATGATTTTTCCTTATGTAAATTTTTAGTATTAGTTTTTGTTACTTACAAACTAGGACAAATGACAATAATTTGGTAATTATTTTTTATCTCAGCACTTGAGCTAAGAGACAATACTTCCACACAATGCTTTTCATCATCCATAATTTTGTCTAGTATATCATCATAAAACTCTGACTCTTTGTAACAACCAAATACCAACATTGATTTTGAAAGCCTCGTGTCAAGACCATCCAAATCATCAACCTCATAAAGTTTACAATAATATGCGCCATTTGATTTCAAGGGGTGTTCAGCACAATATGATTCTAAATATTCAATAGTCATGTGAGTATGGCTTTCTGTAGCATAAGTAAAATCTCTTGCAATGTGATTATAAATTAAATCTTTTTGCTCTTTTGATAGTTTACTGCCATCATAATTTAACAGAGGTAACATTTGTTTTAATTTTGTAATAAGATTGAAATTTAACGTTTCTAACACTTCGTCATATTTTATTTTATCAATAGTGCTTGTTTTACGATTTTTAATAATGCTTTCAAAATCTTCTTTTGTGATAATAACTTTTCTTATTGCGTATTTATCTGAATGGCTAATAGTTAAATTTGGATATTTAAAATCAACATATTTAAAATATGCAAGAGCATCTAAAAACACTTCCCATTCATATCCATAACCATCAAAATATTGTTGAATGGAAAAGCAGTCGGTTTCGCCTAGTTCAATTAATTTAAATATAATCTCGTCCCAACTTGATTTATAATGCTCAAAAGTTGCAATGTCGTTAAGATCTTGTTTATGTCCACAAATATTTACACACATAGAAAGTAACCTCAATAATTAAATCTATGAATTTCTTTATCAAACAAATCAGCTAGTTCATCGCATAATGGGAATAAATACCCCTCGCAACCTTCACCATTTTTATTAAATGGTGAATATTTATATTGTCCTAAATTTTTTGTTTTGTCTCTGTAATAATACAACTCTAATGGTTTATGGTATCTAACATAATTGCACTCAACACAATAACCTTTACCTTCGTATTTTTCATCATCTAGTACTTTATCTGGAAACTGTTGAATAATAGTTTCTTTTTCTACTGTACTAATAGCCTCTATTTTTCCATTAACGCAGTGAAAGATTCTATCACCAATTTTTAAATCTTTTAATCTACTCCAATGATGAAAAGTTTGGCCTTTACTATTTTGTATTGGAGCCCAAATAATTCCATGATATATTTCAGTAAAAAATGTTTTACCTTGATATACTAAATAATTATGATATTCGCCATGCTCTAATGTTGTTAAAACTTTCTTTGCTTGTATTTTTGCTGATTGTAACTGTGCTTCCTTTTTTTGACAATCATTGCAGAGTCCTTCATTTGCAGCTGGCTTATGACACTTCTTACAAAAATTCATTTGTTTTCTCCTTTGAATTGATTTATAAAACTGGTAAATTGAACCATATTAAAATTTTGCTATGTAATTTATTTGAATTTAACATTTCCTAGTAAGGGATTATAATCAATTTTATCTAAATAGCAGCCGCCATTTTTAAGTTTTACAATAGGACATCCAAATTCGATTAAATAATCTACATTTCTTCCAACGGTTTTTCTGTCACACTGTATTCCCATTGCTTTTAATGTCTTCGCCATGTCTGTATATGTAATAGGTTTGTTTGATTCAGGATAATCTTCTAACATTTTTAAAATATATAATATAATTGTTTTCTTTGCAATTTGTTTTTTCATAAGCACCTTCTACTTATATTATAACAAAAAATAGTGGACAAAACTAGTCCATGTACAACATTTATAATAAATTAAAAAAATCCTTAACAAAAAGAGTTAAGGATTTAGTTTTATTTTTATAATTACAAACACTCAATCAACTATGAGTCAAGTAAAACAATAATTAAAAAACGCCTTTAATATATAAATATATGTATAAATAACTAGTGTTAGTCAACTATGAGTCAAGTAAATTATGCCCAGAATGGCAAATATCTTCGATTTTTATCAGAAGTCGACTCTTCAGATATTTTTATTAGACCAGCTTCACAAGTATCGTTTAACAATCTAGAAATCATAGAGCTGTTTTTTATTTCTATTTTAAATCTATCTCTCAATGAGGAGTTTGTCATATATTCTCTATTAACTCTTTTTAAGCATGCGTGCAAATAACATGCTCTTTGTCTATCATTTTTGGTCATTTTAGAATATTCTATATGTGCAAACAATGTTATCTTAGTATGATCATTATAAATATCGATATCCGGGGCTGGCAATTGATAAAATTCTGTCTGAAAAACAACTTTGTCATAACCGCTGCCACGTTCTTCACAAACGCCGATTCTTCTCATAAAAGATGCTAATTTTTCATTTCTAGATACCGGAGGATGATCAACAAATCTAGATTTATCAATTAAAGGAACTCCAGGATTAGTTATTTCTAATCTATTTGAAAAAATTTCAATTAAAGGGCTAGTTCCTGTCATAAAAAAGTTTTGATGTATAATAGCGTTTGCAACCAACTCACGAACAGCTATTTCAGGATACATTGGAACAACTTTTCTTAATGCTTTACCTAAGATTTCATTATTTGGCAATAAATTATTAATATATTCAATAAGACCTTCAAATCCATTTGCATAACCTTTCCAAATAATTTGTTCTTTGCTGGCAGAGCTAATTCTATCTACTCCTTCATATTTTATAACACGAATAGCTTTTCGTTCTAGCGCTGGGAAGTCAGATAATTTTTTTGCAAACAAAATTGCTCCTAAATTTGTTATGTTATAATTTCCGGTTTCATGTTTAGATATCATTCCTTCTTCTAAAAGAGCATCGACAAAACCATTTTTATCACTAGGCAAATCTAAGGACAACATGTCAAAGTATGAGGCATAATCCAACATTCTTAAAGCCATATCTGTTGAAACATTCTCCATTGCAATTAATGACTCAAATGGTTTTTGAGAGAAAATTGCCCATAATTCACGTTCTGTATCAGGATATTCTTTTAATTTCTTTTTATATGAATCAATTCTTATATATTCAACACCTTTAAACTGCACCGGAATTGAAGATGCTCTATTAATTTCTAACAATACTAACCTTTGGTCATTTATTACTGTTTTATGAAAATAAAATTGTATTTGAGGATTTAGTTGAGTGCTTATCCATAAATCAAGACCTTGATTGCCAATTTTTTCATTTTGAGGATCAAATGTTGTGCCTATGATTTCATGAGTTTTATCATCTATCCCCCAAATCATAAATGCCTTTTCATGATTAAAAAGAGCTGCAGTGTTCGAAAGAGCGCTAATATACTCCCCAATCATTTGAGAATTATAATTGTTTGTTTTAAACTCTATCCAAGGTGTTTCATATGAGTTTTTTCTAGCATTTTCAATTATATCATTAATATCGTTTTTAATTATCGGCATGTTCTTCTCCTTTAATAAAAATATTATAGCAAATCATGTATTGTAAAGCAATCTTTTATGACATGGTCAACTATATTTATTAAATCAGTCAACTAAAAATACTGAAATTTAGCTTTTTATTTTGATTTATATTTAAATTCTTTAAAATATTAAAATTTTAGTCAAATATTACAATAAATATTAATGATTCATATTTTTTATGCTATAATATCTCTAACGGAGTAAATATGAAAGAAATAGAAGTTGTAGCAGCGATAATAAAATATGATAATAAGATTCTTTGTACACAAAGAGATGTAAGTAAAAATGAAGAAGTTTCTTTTAAGTGGGAATTCCCTGGCGGTAAAATAGAAGCCGGAGAAACACAAGAAGAAGCGCTAATAAGAGAAATTAAAGAAGAATTAAATCTACAAATTAATATTGAAAGATATTTTATGGAAGTTAATTATACCTATCCTTCTTTTAAACTTAAAATGCACACATATCTTTGCAATACACAAACAGATAACATTGAATTATTGGTACATAAAGATTATATCTGGCTAAAATGCAGTAAGCTAAATACTTTAGATTGGGCACCGGCAGATAAACCAATAATTGATAAACTAATGGAGGGATAAAAATGAGGTCTTTTTATAGTAGTAATTTTGAAAAGTTTTTAAACGATAGCGAAGCAGAAGTATTAGGTATGTTAGCAACAAACAATGGTTTTGATTTAAATGATTTACAGAAAAATACTTGGTTATATGAAATAAAATTATTAAAAGAGATTTTAAAGAGTTTTGATAGTAATGGCAAAATATTATTTGAATATACAATTCCAAGAATTGGCAAACGCATAGACAATGTTTTGCTTATAAACAATATTATATTCCTATTAGAATTTAAGGTTGGAGAAACCTCATATAATATAAATGAAATAGACCAGGTTTTAGATTATGCGCTTGACCTAAAGAATTTTCATAAAGAAAGTCACGATAAGCTGATTGTTCCTATATTAGTGTGTAGTTCAGCAAATACAAAAGAAAACAACATCTCCGCATATGAAGATAAAACAATAAAACCTCTTTTATGCAATTCTCAAAATTTACAAGAGACAATTTTAAGAATATTAGAAAACTACAATGAAAACAGTTTTGATTATAATGATTGGGAAAATTCACCATACTTACCAACTCCAACCATTATTGAGGCTGCACAGGCTTTGTATTCCAATCATAATGTAGAAGAAATTTCGCGTTCTGATGCTGGCGCATATAATTTAAGTGTTACTACACAAAAAATCAATGATATTATTGAATATTCAAAAGCTAATAATAAAAAGTCAATTTGCTTTATTACAGGAGTTCCTGGCGCAGGTAAGACATTAGCAGGAATAAATATTGCAAATGAAAGACATAAATTTGAAGAAAACGAACACGCAGTGTTTTTATCTGGAAACTTTCCGCTAGTTGATGTATTACAAGAAGCGTTAGCAAGAGACGAAAAAGAAAGAAGTAAAACAACAAAAGGCGATGCGCTACGAAAAGTAAAATCTTTTATTCAAATAATTCATCATTATAGAGATGCATACGTAGGAAATGATGATGTGCCAACGGAAAAAGTAGCAATATTTGACGAGGCGCAAAGAGCTTGGACAAAAGAACAAATTGCTAATTTTATGTCAAGAAAGAAAGGTGTGTTAAATTTTGAATATAGCGAACCGGAATTTTTAATTAGCACACTAGATAGACATAAAGATTGGGCTGTTATTGTTTGCTTAATCGGTGGCGGACAAGAAATTAATACCGGCGAAGCAGGATTAATTGAGTGGTTTGATTCATTAAGACGTTCTTTCAGTCATTGGGATATATACGTATCTAATATGATAACTGATGACGAATACACAAGAGGACACCAAGTTGAAGAATTAACAGAAGGACTTAATGTACATATTGAAACAGAGTTGCATTTAGCTACTTCAATTCGTTCATTTAGAAGTGAGAATGTTTCTGCTTTTGTAAAACAAATTTTGGACAACAATCCTACAAAAGCAAATGAAACTTTATTAAACCTAAATCAATATCCAATCAAAATTACTAGAAATCTTGAAACTGCTAAAAAATGGGTTAAAAATAAAGCAAGAGGGACCGAAAGGTACGGACTACTAGCTAGTAGTGGAGCATTAAGATTAAAACCTGTTGGTATATTTGTTAAAAATGAATTGTCTGCTCCAAATTATTTCTTAGATGATAAAGATAATGTTCGGTCTTCTTATTACTTAGAAGATTGTGCAACTGAATTTGATGTGCAAGGACTTGAGCTAGATTGGTCTATTGTGGCATGGGACGCTGATTTTAGATATAATGGAACAGAATGGACTTATAATAGATTTAATGGCTCTAAATGGAATAAGGTAAATAATGAAAGCAATAAGTTATATCTTAAAAATGCCTATAGAGTATTGCTAACTAGAGCTAGACAAGGAATGATAATATATATACCAGAAGGTAACCCAGAAGATAAAACTAGACCTACAGAATTTTATGATAAAACTTATAACTATTTAAAACAAATAGGCATTGAGGAAATTTAAGATATGTTTTCATTTGCTAAGAATCGCAAAATCCGCCAAAGAAAAGAATATTCAAAATTATCCAAAGCTGTAGAGCATTTATCAAAACCTTCTTATTGCTTATTATGTAATAAAAAAATTGAATCTTGTTGTAATTCTCATATAGTTCCACAGTTTATTTTAAAAGAACTTTCTATTAATGGTAAGATAAGTTATGGACAATCTTTATTTAAAGGCAATCATGATATAATTGAAACCACAAAGGGAATAAATAATGCTTTTACTTTCAAATTAATTTGCAGAGAATGTGATAATCAAAAATTTAAAACATACGAAGATGTAAACAATCTCGTAAACTTTGATAACTTGTCTAAGGGAATACAAAAGAATGTTTTGTGTGAAATGGCAATAAAAACACATTTAGCACACATCAATATGAAGTTGAGCATTTTTAATCACAATTATTTAACGTTGACAGGTGTATTTTATCTGCTCAAAAACTGCGGATTAACCACCGCTTATGAAATAGATATTAAAGAACATATACAATATATCAAAGATACTAAAGGTTATTTAAAAGCTAACAAATTTCCTTATGAGATTTTATTCAATAAATTATTAGATTATAAAACTGGTATAGCTACACAAACTATTATATCTTATGTTTGCGATTTGCGAGGAAATAAAATCTATGACCCATTAGATTTTAGCGAAAATAATCATGCAAAATACATATATTTAATGATATTGCCATATAAGAATAAAACACGAATTTTATTTTATATTGAAAAAAAGAATATCAATTATGTAAAAGAAGTAATAGATGATTTTAATCGTTTAACAGAAGAAGAAAAGGTGCACTTTATATTTACATCTTTAATTATGTACGATGAACAATTTTATATAAATCCTACATTAAAAGAAAAAATGCGTAAAGACAGAAGATTAATAAATCTTTATACAAAGACAGATAAAAAGAGTAGAAATTGGAAAGTATATAAAGCAATTAAACATTATAAAAAATATACAAACTATTTATTGGAAAGTATTTAATTTGGCACTCACACGTGCGCTTGTCTTGATACAAGTGGTGTCGCTTCGCTCCACCAGACAAGCGCACGTTTTTTAATCAACTGAATAGGGTTGAGCAAACAAGCTTGAATGGGAATCTAAAAGTGGACAAAAGTGGTCGCACGGCTGAAGCTCGTGTCGACCATCTTTTTTTGTCCACAACTTTTTTATATTCCTTCATCATCCAAGCAATATTGAACTTGTGTTCGGTCAAAGTTCTGTAAAATTTGGGGTTTTGTTTTGGTTTTGTTCAGGTAATGTTTCTAACATTAATTTTGATTCTATGCTAAATTCAAAATGTAACAATGTTAAGTTACATCAAGTGAATGTTAGGAGAATGTTAAATGGAATCAAAAATTAGGCAAATGAATATCAAGTAATTGTTAAGTAATGTCATTACTCCAAAATTCGCTTTGTGTTACATTGAGATTGTAAACAAATTAAGGAGGTTGGCAATGAAAGATATTAAAGTAAATTTACATAATGATTTCAATCACAATATTTTAGATAGTCATTTCTTCTCAGCAATTTATATCCAAATTGTTAATCTTCAAAAGGAGGAAGAAAATGCATTATCCAAAGACAAAGGTGTACTTTGATGGCAGTCATTATATTGGAATCCCACAACCAATAAAGAAATTAAAAAAGAAAAAAATTGTAAAGAAAGTTGACGATGATAAAAAACAAGAATTTGAAAAAGTGTATAAAGAAAATTTGAGCAAAACTAAAAAAGAAAAGAAAGAAATATTAGAAAATGAATTAAGTAAACATTTTGAAAATAAGAAACAAGCAAAAGAATATGTTGAGAGAAATTTAGAGAGAAAGAAAAGAAATAGCATTGTTAGAAGAACTCGCCTTGCTAGAAAAGTTAATCTACAAGAATGGAATTATTTTTGTACTTTTACTTATGATGATAGCAAACTGAATGAGGAAGATTTTAGAAAGAAACTAAGTAATTGTTTTAAGAAGTTGAGTTATAGGAAGAAATGGAAATATGTAGGTGTTTGGGAAAGAAGTCCTGTCAATAAAAGATTACACTTTCATGGACTATTTTATATCCCTACAATGATAGGTGAATTAATAGAAATAAAAGATTATTCTACAAAGAAACATCAAATGCAAGTTGCTCATCAAAACACATATTTTAGAGACCGATTTGGAAGAAACGATTTCAAATCTATTGAAAGTAAAGAACATGTAAACGAATCTAAAAATTATCTGATGAAATATATTGAAAAGACAAATGAGAAGATTGTTTATTCAAAAGGTTTGCCTACATATTTTGTGTCGGACATATTGGAAGAAGATGTTATCTGTACAATAGGACAAGAAGATAGAAAAATACTTTTATTTGATAACTTCACCTGTTTAGATGAAGGATTGGTTGTCGGCAAAGTTAGTAAAGAAACTATTGAGCAAATGCCCAAATGTAACTAATTTATCTTTCGCCTTCGAGTATAAACGAAAACTCTTTTTAGTCAAGGTTAAAGTGCATTGTTAAAACAAACCTTGACTAAAAAATTAAGATTAGAAAGAAATAAAATTATTAGCCCTTTTCGTTTATATTTTCTCTTGTCGAAAGACAAATAAATAATATAAGGAGTAAAAGATGAAAACAGCAGTTATATATGCAAGATATAGTTCAGACAACCAAACCGAGCAATCTATTGAAGGACAATTAAGAGTTTGCAAACAATATGCAGAGAATAACGACATTCTTATCCTAAACACATATATTGATAGGGCAATGACAGGAACAAATGATAACAGACCTGACTTTCAACAAATGATAAAAGATAGCTCTAAAAAAGAATTTCAATATGTTCTAGTGTACAAATTAGATAGATTCAGTAGAAACAAATATGAAATGGCTAAATATAAAAAGATTCTAAAAGATAATGGAGCAAAAATTTTATCTGCAATGGAAAATATTCCTGAAACACCAGAAGGCATAATTTTAGAATCTTTACTTGAAGGAATGGCAGAATATTATTCAGTAGAACTTAGTCAAAAAGTTAGACGTGGACTTAATGAAACTAGATTAAAAGGCAACTTTATAGGAGGCACTATAAGTTATGGCTACAAAGTTGAAAATCATAAAATCTTAATCAATGAAGAACAAGCAGAAAATGTAAGATTTATATTCAAACAATATTCTATTGGAACTTATGTAAAAGATATTATTTCAATACTTAATGATAGACATATTTACCATAATGGCAAACCCTTTGAAAAGAACACAATTTACTATATGCTCAAAAACGAAAAGTATATTGGAATATACAGACACGAAGATAAAATATATACCAATATGTATCCTCAAATAGTAGATAAAGAAGTTTACGAAATTGTTCGACAAAAAGTAGATACAAACAAATATGGTAAACGTAGTACAGATACAATTTATTTGCTTAAAAACAAACTTAAATGTGGCTATTGTGGAAAGCCAATAAGTGCAGAATGTGGTACAGCTAGAAATGGTACTAGATTGCATTATTACAAATGCTTAGGTAGAAAGAAAAACAATGGTTGCAACAAATCTATGCTTAAAAAAGATATATTTGAAAGCTTTATAATAGATAACATAATTCAAATATTAAAAAGTCCAAAGCATTTTGATTATATTATAGATAGTTTGCTTAAAATTCAAAACCAACAATTAGGAACAAATCCAATTCTAGATTCATTACTAAAAGAACAAAAGCAAATCGAAAAATCTCTATCTAATATTATGACCGCAATAGAACAAGGAATAATAAACAACACAACAAACAAGAGAATGAAAGAATTAGAAACTCAACAAGAAGAATTAAATAAGAAAATATTGATTGAGCAAAGCAAAAATATAATCAAACTTTCAAGAGGGGAAATTGCTAATCATTTTGAAAAAGCATTAAGATTAGAATCAAAAATTTTAATTGATTATATGATAAAAGAAATTAAAGTTTTTGAAGATAAAATAATCATACAATTTAATAACCCACTACAAAAAAGTCCTGATTCAAGTCAGGGCTTTTTACTTTTTGAAGAATATTCAAATATGCCAAAATATATTCAAAATAAAATTAAACCAATAATGATTGAATTTGAAATTGATTACTATATATAAACGTGGCTAAATTTATTCCATGGTGTACTTGACACAAGAACTCTGGAATGGGGTTCTTGTGGCTAATAAGACAAAGAAAGAACATTTCTGCTCTTTCTTTGCCTTTTCTTTATTATATTTCATTCCATCTCGTGTCAAGTACCTTTCACGGCATAAAATTAGCCACTTGCCTAATCAGGATTGTATGTTAATAGTAATGCTAAAATATTCCACCATTTATTATTGTCAAAATTAATTTTTAAATCAAAAGATTCAATAATTTTTATAAAAGAATCTATCAATATATAACGATTGTTATTATATTCATTTACAATTATTGGTATTACATTCAAACTATTAAGTTCTTTTTCACTAAAAACTTCGGTGTTTAAATCAATATTGATGTTTTCATATTCTTGTCTTTTGTTGTTTAATAATTCAACAACTTTATTATATTGATTTTTGGTATTTTCAGATATTAACAAATAATTCTCAATACATGATAAATTTTCTTTATTGGCTTTCTTTTTTACATTGTGTAGGTGTTTCATATTTTCTTGAATAATATTTATGTTTAGATTTCCACCTTCCAAGGAATCTTTAATTTTATATTTATTCATTAAAAACAATTCTGTGTCATGGAAAAATGATATAAAGTTGGATAATTCCTGTGTTATTATATTTATTTCACGAAGTCGAATTTGTGTCTTTTTATATTCCAATTCTCTAACAGAAATATTATCGTTAATCACTTGCACAATAAGAGATATTACCGCACTAAACAATAACCCAGAGATTATACTAATCCATGCAGAAAAAATCCCCATCCAAGTAGAGTCTTCTTGGTATACGTATAAACAAACTAAAAGAGCAATTAAAGTTATAATCGATAATATTGATGTTGCTGATAATATCCAATATAAAAGTTTTGGTTTTCTTGTCATATAAAACTCCTTAACTCAATCATATCATAAAATAATAAAAAAATAAACCTAAACCGAGTGGTTCGATTTAGGTTTGAAGTGGCTGGGGTGGTAGGATTCGAACCCACGGAATGGAAGAGTCAGAGTCTTCTGCCTTACCGCTTGGCGACACCCCATTATTTGGTTGTGTTTTTTAGGAATTATATTTTGAAAGTAATATTATTATTTGGGTGATTTTAAATAAAAAAAATAAAACTATATTTTATTTTTGCAATGAATTCTCTGCAAACGAATGTTTGGAAGTTTTTTTTAGATTGAAGGAAAATGTTTAAAGTTATCTCCAAACTAGACGTTTGCATCGTAGCAGTATTTTTGCTTTTTGGGAGAAAAGTTTTATGATTTTTCTGCTACTTTCTTCTTTGCTGTATTATAATAGCAAAATATTTTCAAAAATGCAAGTATTATTTTTTAATTATTGTAAAAAGTGTTTGTGACTTTTATTTATTTTTGTTAGAATATATTAAATAAGTAGTCTTAAAATTGCGTAATTTCGGATTTTTTGAGGGCTATTTTCAAACAAGAAGTAGGAGTATTCAATGGGAAGAGTTGTTGTTATTACAGGTGGAACTAGTGGTCTAGGCCTTGCATTAAAAGAATTATATGAGAAAAATGGAGATACGGTTCTTACATTCTCTCTTGATGAAACAGGAGACGCAAATCATTATTGTGGTAGTGTTAGTCACGAGATTAAAGTTAGACAAGTTTTCAATGATGTTTACGAAAGATACGGCAAGATTGATATCCTTGTGAACTGTGCAGGGGTAGGAATGAGTGGTATTACGGAACATATTCCTACAGAGGATATTTATAAGGTTACTGAAGTAAATTTCTATGGTACTTTGTATTGTACAAGAGCAGCACTTCCTCATATGGGGGCGGGTTCAAGAATTATTAATATGTCATCTGCTATGGCTCTTTATCCTGTGCCTTTTAGGAGTATTTATGGTGCTGTTAAAGCTGCGGTATTGAATTTGAGTATGTCTTTGAGAATGGAACTTGCTCCTCTTGGAATTGAAGTAACTGCTGTTTGTCCAGGGGATACAAAAACCAATTTTACAAAGAATAGAATCAAGGATAGTAATACTAGCGATAGATATGGTGATTTATTGAGAACAGCTACCGAGAAGAGTGATGCTAATGAGGACAAGAGAATGTCTTGTCAAGAGGTTGCGGATAAAATTTTCAAAGCAATTGAAGGAAAGAAATTAAAGCCTTTTTATATTATTGGTGGAAAGTATAAATTCTTACATTTCCTTACAAGATTCACTTCAAAAAATATGTTGTTGAAAGGTATTTCAAAATCTAGAGGTGGGGTTCTTGAAGAAAATGCAAAAGCAAGAATGAAACAAGAGCAAAAACAAGCAAAAGCAGAAGAAAAAAGACTAAAAGAACTTGAAAAAGAGCAGGAAAAACAATTAAAGCAGGCAGAACAAAATAATACTGATGTTGATATTAATACACAAGCTGATGAAACTGAAGTTGTAGAGACTGCTAATGAGAATGTTGTTGAGAGTCAAGATGGTTCTGTAGGTTCTGAAAATACTGAAGTTCAAGATGAGGCTGTTGTGGAATCCAAACCAGAGCAGGAGGAAGAAAAGCCTTCCTCGTCAAGTTCTTTGGGTGGATTGCTTAATAAAATGACAAATTTGAAGAAGGCGTCTGAGCAAAGCGACAACAAAACAAATGAATAATTAAAATTATGAGCTAAATCTATTTTGATAAGGCTCATTTTTTGTGCTACACTTGTGTTATTAGAAACAATTATATAAAGGATTGAAAATGGATAGCTTTGATAAATACAAATACTTGCTTGGCGAAACAGTAATGCTTTATCAGTTTATGGAGAATGATTTAAAATTGATATATGCGGGATTATTGAGCGGTAATTTTTATAAAAATATTGAATATGTACGCAGTAACTTTAAAGGTTTGGGGCAGGTTGTGCAGGCTTTGGAAGAATTGGACCATAGCGATAGCAATCCGTATTTTAGCAAAGAGACATATATGTTGCTTGGTAAACTTGCTAGACAAAGAAATTTTTATTGTCATCAGTGCTGTGTAGAATTCTGTTATAATCCGTATTTTAGGGATTCTTTTGAGTTCAATGATTCGTTGGCAAAATTAGAGCAGACCAATCATAGTGTAAAATCTATTCAGGCACAGACCGAGAAACATAGGGCTAGTATACTGGCTAGATTTAAAGGTGTTTGAAAGAGGGCTTTTGTTTCCCTCTTTTTTTATATTTTAATAAAAGAATGTGCTTAAAATATTTGCATATTAAGATATTGAATATATATTAATAAAATTTACTTTGTTTTTGTTTGACAAAAAATTAATGTCGAAATATAGCGGTTTATGCTATGTAAAAAAGTTATCCACATATCCACACTCTAATATTTATAAATTT
>JAFTKS010000006.1 GCA_017453125.1 Clostridia bacterium | reverse complement strand
ACAAAATAAAATAAAAAGTGTTAAAAAATAACACTTTTAAAACTAATCAGAAAAATGATTATTCATCAATCTATCAATTTTTGATTTTCTAATAGATTCAATCTTTTCCTCACCATAATATCTTTCAAGTTGTTCAACCATATTAATAACATCTGCAAGCTCTTCACAAATGTTATCGATAATACCATCCTCTTTATCTGAACCCTTATATCTTTCTAATTTACATAGTTCTTTTGTAAGTTCACTCATCTCTTCAATACACATTCGATTTTGAGAATCAACACCCCACCTATCCAAAACCAAATCATAAACATCAATAAAATCTTTTCTCATAATAACCTCAAGAATTAAATCTATCTTTCTTTCGTTGCATATTTTTCTCACGTCCGTTATCTTTAGGGACATAATATCTTTTGGATTTTAATTCATCGGGAAGATATTGTTGCTTAACATAACCACCATAATTATGTGGATATTTATACGCACCATGACCATCACTATATCCAGTTGGATGATTTTTTAGATGATTTGGAACTCTTGCATTTTTATACATTTCCGCATCAGACCTTGCAGAAGCCATAGCCTCATAAACTGAATTACTTTTTTCAGCCTCACAAATATATATAATGGCGTGAGACAAGGTAAGATTACATTCTGGCATACCCAGCTTTTCACAACTAGTCAATGCAGACATAGCCATCAATAAAGCATTACTATCCGCCATACCAATATCTTCACTAGCATGAGCAATCAACCTTCTCGCAAGTATACAAGGATCGTAACCTGATAACAAAAGTCTTTGTGCATAAAATAATGCAGCATCAGTATCACTACCTCTCAAACTTTTACAAAAAGCACTAAGCATATCATAAGACGTAGTTTCATCAATAGCAATATTGCCCTTTTGTAAACAATCATTGATTGTATCTTTTGTAATCTCAACTACACCATCAGTATTTGGATTTGTTGTAGAAACAGCAAATTCAAGTGCATTATAACAACTCCTCAAGTCTCCTGAAGAGTTATAAGCCAAATAATCAATAACTTCATCTGAAATAGACACATCAATAGACCCAAGCCCATTTTCTTTGTCTTTTAAAGCTTTCTTAATTGCATTTGAAATATCTTTAACAGTTAATGGCTTAAATTCAAAAACCTTACATCTACTAACAATAGCTCTTGTCATACTAATATATGGATTTTCAGTTGTAGAACCAATAAAAATTATGTAGCCCTTTTCAATAGCCTCAAGAACACAATCACTCTGCGCCTTGCTCCACCTATGACATTCATCTAGTAACAAATAAGTTCTTGTCCCATACAATTCCAAGTCTCTTTTCGCATCAGCTATCACCTCTTTAGCATCTCCAACTCCAGAACTAACAGCATTAAGTTTTTTGAAATTACCACCACAAGCATTTGCAATAAGACCAGCAATAGTAGTCTTACCACATCCTGGAGGACCATAAAATATACACGAACCAACCATTCCAGAATTAATAGCTCTTACCAAAAAACTATTCTTGTAAATCAAATGCGATTGACCTACAAAATCTTCAAAACCCTTTGGTCGCATCCTATCTGCAAGTGGACTAAATTTTGATAAATTACCTTCAAACAAATTCATAAAATCACCCTCTTAATATCAAAAATATTATAACATAAACTACATTAAAAAATCAATAATATTTATCGATAGAAAACAAAAACGAAAACTACATTTAATTTGCTATATCAAACCTTGTATATATTTTAATTACACATATTTTTAAAGAAAATTGTTATTTTTGTAATATTTTCAACAATTAATCATATTTAAATAGATAAGGTTTATGTCATTAAACAATAACATATTGTCTCAACATAACACTAAAACAACAAAAAATACGAGCAAAAGCTCGTAAATTACTAAAAACGGTTAGACTATTCATAAGCCGAGTTCTGTATTTAATGGTTATCTATCTAGTATTGTCGTCACCAACAATATCAAGCGGTGTAACGAGAGATTGGCGAGCAACTTTAAAACACCTCTCAACCTTGCATCGAATGGGGTTTACACAGTCATATGGTTACCCATACAACTAGTAGGCTCTTACCCTACTATTCCACCTATCGCATTGAAATCAATGCTGTATACTTTCTGTTGCACTTTCCTTGGAGTTGCCTCCACCAGTCGTTAACTGGCATCCTGCTCTATGATGCTCGGACTTTCCTCAGACAAAACTGCCTGCAACCATTTGAATATCTAACATTATTATTTTATCATATAATACAAAAATAATCAACACATAATTTCAAAGAATATATCCAAATTCATTAGGGTTTATATGTTTCCTTATAACCCCAATAGCCTTCTTTTCTAGCCTAGAAATATAACTCCTACTTATTCCAAGTTTCAAAGCAACTTCCCTCTGAGGCAAAACAGGAGAACCATTTAACCCATATCTCATACACATTATAACATATTCACGTTTTGTTAAACATTTTTTAAGAACTTTATCTAGACGTTCAGCCAAGTCTTTTTGTTCTGTTAAATTTTCAATATTTGCCGACTCATCGAAAGACAAATCATTTATTGTAATTTCATTCCCCTCATCATCTTTTCCAAGAATATCTTCTATACTAATATTATTCTTATGTTTTTTGTTTGCCCTGATTGACATCAAAATTTCATTCTCAATACATCTTGCAGCATAAGTACTAAACAAGGTCCCTTTATCTAATTGATATGAGTTTATAGCTTTTATCAAACCCAAACTACCAACTGAAATCAACTCATCAGCCTCATCTGCTTGATTATATTTTTTAACTATATGAGCTACAAGCCTTAAATTATGATTAATTAAAACATCTCTAGCAGATCGATCTCCATTCTGAAATTTTAACAAATACTCTTGTTCCTCATCTTTAGTTAGCGGTTTTGGAAATGACGAATTATTATTAATATAAGACGAAAACATCATTATCTTTTGCATAAAAGCCATAAAACTTTCAACAATCATACATCACCTCTCTAAGGGTAATATATGTCGATAAATGTAAAATTTTGCCTGTCCAAATCAAAATAATATTAAAAATTTAATGTATTTTTATGTTATTTTGTGCATAAACTTACATTATTTTTGTTTTTTTAAACACTTGAAAGATTTTTGTTTGGTTTTGTATATTTATTTGTATAATTGCATTTTTATAATAAATTTATATTAGCATATATATTTAATTTATTGCATAATTACACATTTTGAACTTTTGTATAATTATAACATTTTAAGCATTTTTATAATTATACTTTCAAAAAAAAAATAGAACCCGATATTAAAAAATATCAGGTTAAATTCTACTTTTTTTGAATTAGTTTTCTTAATATGTCTCCTTCTTTTAATTGAAGAGATGTATCAATATACAAAAGTTCTTGGACCTTATTTGCATCTAAAACAACATCGCCGTTCATATTTTGCATATTTTCTATTAGTATTTTCTTATTAAACTCAACACCTGGAGACAAAACCTCTAATTCTTCTCCTTGCTTGAATCTGTTTCTTTGTTCAACCAAAACTCGCCCATTACAAGAATCTTCTTTCACAATTGCCATAAATTCGTGTGTTTGAATAGGCATACTCGATTCAAGATATTCTTTATCTTTTTCTCCAAAATAGAACCCCGTAGTATATCGTCTATGACTAGTTTTTTCTAATTCCTGAGACAAAGACTCATCAAAACCTTTCCCTTTATAATAATCATCAATAGCCCTTCTATAAGCATTTGTAACAGTTGCTACATAATACGGACTCTTCATTCTTCCTTCTATCTTGAAAGAAGTAACACCAGCATCAACCAGCTCATTTATGTATTTAATCATACACAAATCTTTACTATTTAAAATATATGTACCCCTTTCATCTTCTTGAATATCATAATGTTCACTATTTCTTGATTTCTCACATATGGAATACTCAAACCTACAAGCTTGAACACAAGCTCCACGATTACTATCTCTTCCTGTTAAATAATTAGACAGCAAACATCTGCCCGAATATGAAATACACATAGCACCATGAACAAAAGTTTCTATTTCAACATCTTTTGGAATAAATTCCCTAATTTCTTTAATTTCAGCAATACTTAGTTCTCTTGCCAAAACCAATCTTTTTACACCCAAATCACACAGAAACTTAGCAGTATATTTATTTGTCACATTTGCCTGCGTAGACACATGCACATCCAAAGACGGAACACATTCCCTTGCAAGGGAAATAATTCCAAGATCACTAACAATTATTCCGTCGACCGATATTGAATTTAGAAATTCAAGATACTCTTTCAATCCATCAAAATCACTATTATGAGCAACAATATTCACCGTTACATATATTTTTTTTGATATCGAATGAGCGTAATCAACAGCATCCTTCAACTCATTCTCTTCAAAATTTCCAGAAAAAGCCCTTAATCCAAACTTTTTCCCCGCCATATAACATGCATCAGCACCAAACTTGAATGCCGTTTTTAACTTCTCCATATTTCCAGCAGGAGCTAACAACTCAACCATATTATTCTCCTTTGTACCTAGTTATGGCAATCCCATCTTCCATTTTGATTAGTGTTGTGTTATAAGGATACTCTCCCACAACTTCCAAATACTTTCTTAGATTTACCACCATAGTACGTTTTCTATGAGGAATTTTTCCCTCTTTTTCAACCATTCCTTGAAGCAAGACATTATCCGCAAATATAACACCATCAACATCAAGCAGTTTTGTAAGACTTGGTAAATAATGTATGTATTGCCCCTTTGCTCCATCTAAAAATATCATATCGTATTTTTTGTTTGCGCAACAAAGATCAGCAATTACATCTTTTGCATCTCCAAGATACATATCAACACGATCAAGCAAAGACAATTCTGAAAATGTTTTTTTAGCCATCTCAAAACTTTCTTTTCTTATTTCAATTGTTGTAAGACTCTCCGCTCCCGCACTTAAAATTATACTACCAGAATAACCAATAGCCGTCCCTATTTCAAGCACATTTCTGAAACCATTATCTTTAACAAAATCATACAAAAACTTTGCAGACTTATCCCTTATGATAGGAATAAAATTTTCTTCTGCATACATTTTTAAATCAGATAATTTTTCTTCTAACTCATCAAAATCCATCACAATCCTATTTTGTTTCAATAATAATTGGAATTATCATTGGTTTTCTTTTTAATTTTTTGAAGAAGAAAATCTGCAACGACTTCTTTAATGCATTTTTAATACTAGCCCAATCTTGATTCTTAAAGTTTGTAGAAATTACTTGATTAAGAATCAATTCTCTTGCCTCATTCATAACTTCTTCATTATTCTTTATATAAACAAATCCACGAGTATAAATATCAGGCTTAGATGTCAATGACCAGGTTTTATTTGAGATTGTAATTGTAACAATACAAACACCTTCACTAGCCAACTGAACCCTATCTCTTTGTACAACACCACCAGCCTCAGTGATTTCAAATCCATCAACAAGCTTAATACCACTTGGAACAGTTCCTGACTTTTTAATAACATTTTTATTAATTGTTATTGTATCACCAAGTTCAGGTATAACAATATTTCTCGCATTCATACCTAATTCTTCTGCTATATTAGAATGCGCTCTAAGATGTCTATATTCCCCATGACAAGGAACAAAGAATTTTGGTTTCAAAATAGTATGAAGAGTCTTCAATTCCTCTTGATAAGCGTGACCACTAACGTGAACTTCCGCCAAAGACTCGTAAACTATAGACGCACCCTTGGAATAAAGCAAATTAATAACATTATTTATCTCTCTTTCATTACCAGGAATTGCTGAAGACGAGAAAATAACATAATCATTTTCTCCAATCTCTATTCTATTAAATTCACCATTTGCCATTCTCGAAAGAGCACTATTTTCTTCACCCTGACTACCAGTACACAAGATACAAAGTTGCTCATCTTTATATTTATCAATATTATTAACATCAACTATTATATCTTTGTTAAACTTCAACTCACCAATTTTTGCTGCAGTCTCACAAATATTAAGCATACTTCTTCCTGTGAAGATAATCTTTCTATTATACTTTTCACAAATATTAAGAATCTGCTGAATCCTATGCACATTACTAGCAAAAGTTGCAATAATTATTCTCTTTTGAGCATTTTGAACAAATAAATTATCAAGAGTAACACCAACTTTCTTTTCACTCATACTAAAGCCTGGTCTCTCAGCATTTGTACTATCTGCAGTAAGCAAAAGCACACCTTTTCTTCCAATCTCAGCAAGTCTAATCAAATTCATTGGATCACCATCAATTGGAGTATAATCCAACTTAAAGTCACCAGTATGAAAATACACCCCAACAGGAGTAGTAATAGCAAGCGCCATAGCTCCGCTTATACTATGAGTAACTTTAACAAACTCAACCTGAAAACACCCAATCTTTACAATTTGTCCAGCCTTCACAGCATTTGGTTTACACTTAATCTTCCTATGTTCTTTTAATTTATTTTCAATCAAAGCAACACTAAGTTTACTTGCAAAAACAGGCACCCCTGGCAAATCTTGCAAAACATACGGCAACGCGCCAATATGATCTTCGTGACCATGAGTAATAACAATACCCTTGATCTTTTGTCTATTATTTACCAAATATGTCACGTCAGGAATAACCACATCAATACCTGGCATATCATCTGTCGGAAACGCCATACCACTATCAATAATAAGTATTTCATTATTATATTCTAGAGCCATTATATTCTTTCCAACCTCACCAACTCCGCCAAAAAACGAAAGCTTTAGTCCATTTTGTTGTTTATTCATTATTATATATTCTCCTTTAGTTTATATGTAAGTTAGATAAAATTAATAAAAACACAAAAAATACCCCAGTCTTAGTAACATTATTTACAAAAACTCTTATTTCAAAGGATAAATTTGTTTAAATCCATAAAAAATCTATATGTCCAATACACACCTCATTAGACACATAATAAGCAACCACAATTGGTTAAAGAAAAAAAATAACATTCTTTTTCTATAAAAAAACTAACTTCATTATTAATAATATACTATACAAAAAGAAAAAAATCAATAATTTACCATTATTTTTATATATTTATTTGTCTCTTTATGTAAAGTGTAATTTAATAAAAAAGAGGTATTTTAAAATACCCCATAAAACTTATACAATATACTTCATATCCCTAAACTTATCAGACACTTCTTTCTTTTGTGGAGATATAACATTATAAACATCAACATAATATCTCATTCCTTGCCCCTCATAAACCACAACCATACCAAAAGTTGCAATTAACAAAAACGACATCGGAACCGAAACCAACAATCCAACAAAGAATGTAAACAAACCCAAAACTATATTAAGAACTAATATCGTCAACACAATACCAATGGCATTCGAGAAAATTCTTCCAAATCTTTTGAATACCATTTTCACACTAGTTCTTAAAGCTTTTAACGGCTTATAATTCAACACAACAATAGTCGGAATCCACACCGAAAACAACGTGCTCTTCAATGCATACAACAATACAAAAGCAACAATAATAACAAAAACTGCAAGCAGACTCATATACCAAGCCCCTCTAAAGAGCTTTAGACTCAATATAAACAAACCAACAAATAAAATATTCAAAGGTAAATTAATTAAAAAATACAATAATTGTGCTTTTATGTTTTTCTTAAAGCAATCTGAAAAACTAGAAAAGAAACCTTGTCTTGTCATACTACCCATATACAAATGAAGCGAAGCACAATTCGCCATTGTGGCAAGATTAAACAATAAAGAATTCAAGAACAACACAACAATCCCAACGCCAACAAAGCTTAACCACATTTTAGACATATTATCAATTATAAACTGAAAAACATTTTCAATAATTAAAGACAACTCAGTCAAAGTTTCCGTTAAATTCAGCGACTTCAAAAAATCAGTATACAAATCCACTATTTGATTAAAAAAACCAGCATGATCAATAATTTTTACTACAGGACTCATTAACAAATAAACAAGTAACACTGCACCAGAAAACACTAAAAAAAAGTATAATAGCATTTTCCAAACCAACCCAAAATTCGAAAACAATATCTTAATTGAATTTTTATATATCATAATCACACCTTATTTTGCTTATTACACAATCAGTATATACGAAAAACTCCCAAAACGCAAGTTTAAATAAACAAAATAACACATTGTTTCTTTCAGATAAATAAGAAAATAAATTAATTTTTTACTGACAACACATAAAAAAGGCTTAGCAACTTTAAAGCACCACAAAACAACACCTATTTGTTACCAAGCCCTATATTTAGTCTTTTTTAGTTTCATCAGTATTTATCTTGATTTCTTGCATCAATTCTTCGCTAGTTGAATCTATAGAATCACCAATATTTTTCTTGGTTATTACACCCAAAAGAACCAAGACAGAACATATAGTCACAATAATATTTTGAACAATTTCCGACTTGATTGCAAAACCAAAAATCTCAGAAACACAATCCAAAATTAAGATAATAGACGCACCAACACCTAACCAAAAAGACAATGTTTTTATTTTTTCTTTCATTATCAATCCTTTTTTGTCGAATGAACACTAAGCAATTCTTTGATCTCTTGAACATCCTCTCTAACAGCTTGAACAATCTCCAACGAATCACCAAGTTTCAAAATAGTTTCTTGGTATTTTTTTTCACGAGTTCTACTATCTTTCAATTGATAGATAAGAAGCCCTAGAAACATCACAGCAAATAACCCATTGCTAATTGCCATATTTACAATCTGTTCCCACATATCACACTTCTTCAATCAAATACGAAAATTCAGAACCTAAAGCATTCTTTAAGTCATCATTTTTCAAGAACCTTTCCTTATCTTCTTTTGAAAGACCCAAAACAAACTCTCTTACAATATTATGTAGCCGTTCTCTAACAAAATCGACAACCACAACCTCTCCAAATTGTTTCACACAAGCAGAATAATCAAATTCATTCTCACTTAAATATGAAACAAATTTATTAAATTTTTCCATGTAACAATTTTGCTTATCTTCGACATATTGATTAATTTTTTCACACTCCAACTTATACTGATTATACGTAGCGTTTAACTGAGACAAATTATCATTAATTTTCACAGCCTTAGCAATATCCATATCTTTCACAGCTTTCTCTAATTGAATTTTTAAAGATTCAATCTCAAATTCAACACCATACAAAGATACGCTTAAAGACCTACAGTTACAAAGTAAAGACTCAACTTCGTCCTTTTCAAAAGCATTAAGCCTATCTACCACAAACATTCCTTCACGTTTAGTTTGAGGACCACAAGCAACAACATTATTACGCAACACAATATCGTCAACTAAACCTCTAACACTAACAATACTATCAACGACTTTATCAAAAATCTCAGCCTGCTCATCTTTTAGACAAGACTCTACCACACAATCAGTAACAGACTCCTCAAATTTATAATTATTCATAAATTTACCCACTTTATTATTTAAAAAAATATTGTATTTAATAATCATTCTCCTAAGACCAATCAACAAAAATCTCTCCTGCTTATAAAAAATAATCAAAGAAAATTACAATATACAAAGTATCAAAAACATATTTAATTATCATTACTTCCAACAAAAGATAGCTATAATAAACTATTTTTACAAATTAAGCCCTAGTATACAAAAACAATTTCTGTCTCATTTATTAAAATTCACACAAAGATTCAAACACAAATTTAACACTCACTAAAAAACAATAACAACAAGCACAATCAACACAAAACAGAGATGCATATTTATTATTAATATTGTATTTTATTACAATTTGTTTAAAATTTGTACTTAACCATTCATTATAACTTCTTGCAATTAACTTATGTAAAAACACCTAATCACAAGTAACCCAAATAAAATTGTGGACTAGCAATATAACACCCATTAGTTTTAGATACAAAATCAATTTTGATTTTTTTGCCTTTAACCAAAGGCCTAAACGATTGATACACATCAGAACCTTTTATGTTGAATTCACGCATATAATTATCACAATATATCTGAATTAAAATATCCGATTTTGAAAGTAAAGAAATTTTGTCAACAATTTTTTCTTTATCAATTTGACCAACTTCAAACAGAGGAACGCTCCACAACTTTTGCGTTGGCTCTCCAAAAACAATTCCAGAAGTATCCAATATTCCAAGTCTTAAAATACCCTTATCAAATATTGTAACCATTATATAACTATAGTAAGTATCATTAATCAACGACAAATCCCTAACATCATACCCACGCATAATTATTACATCAAAGGTTTCTGCATTAATCCTAATTATTGCATTATTATGCATATTTGCGTTTGATAATTCATTTTCAATATGAGAATTATTATTAAAACACACATTGCAAGCCAAGTAATAGTATCCATCTTTATACACGGCCCTTGCTTTAGAATTATTATTAACACAATCAAACAACTTTGAAATTTTCAAGTTTATCTTAGAAGACTTTTTTCCATCAAAAGAATAAACACCATCAGATGCCAAATAAATAATCATCTTTCCACAAACACAAATTGTGTTTTCAAAAATTTTTCCATTACTAACAATAATATCATTCAACAGAATTTCTTCAGTTTCATCATTTATAGAAATTTTACTTATATTAAAATCTTTAAACAAATAAACATCATCTAAAAAACTTATTAATTTATTACTAAAACCATATTCATTTTCAAGCATAACAGTTTTTACTGATGACATATCTGCACCAAAAGAAGTTATGTCTGTATTATCAGTTAAGTACAAAACACCAGAATCATTTCTAGTAATTACAAATAATTTATTATTATGAATACAAAAATCCTTAATCGTTTTATTGGTTGAAACTTTCCTTAAATATTCAGGATATCTCCAAACATACATATCCCCATCATCAGAATATAAAAACAAAGAGTCTCTACCTTCGCACTTAACTCGTTTCACTAAAGGTTTCTTATCAAATATCAAATCTGGAATTTTAATAAGTGTAGTACTTGAAGTATGCAAATCATTATAATAAAATTCACCAACACTTGATTGAAACACCAACAACGATCTATAAGCACCCTCAGACTCTATCCAAGGATTAAACAACCAACAAGCAACCAAAGAAGATGAATCAGTTGGAGCATCTACAATCTTGTATTGATCATCAACATTTACATCAGTATACTTTACAAACAACTCTCCAACCCCTAGCCCATCAGTCAATACTCCACCTTCAGAATTAAAATTATACGCCAAAGAAGTATCTTCAATACTCAACGATTGATTTTTTGTATCAGTATTCAGATTACCAAAAGAATCAATTTTAAAATTTTTATATTTGATACTTTTTAAAGGAAGGTTATTTTCATAAAACATAATTATTCCCACCTTCTTGCAGGAATCACTAAATTTCTTTTGGGTCTAACCAAATTAAACATTGATGACTTAAACCTTTTGTCCCACATATAAGCATCATCAATGGCTCCTTTAATATACAAATACTCACCTACAACGCCTAAAGCAAAAACCAATTCATTAATTTTAAGATAATGATTTATCTCTGAATCAAATTCAACCCTTTCAGGAAAATAAGAATACTCAACCTCACACATTCCAAGAGTATCAACCTTTACGCCTTCAGGAAATAATCTAAACTCCTGTTCAATTCCATCTTTCAGAATTTTCTTTATTTCAATAATTGAATTGTTAGAAATTTTCACATAAGGAATAAATCCAGAAAAACTTTCTACATTCACCAATCCAATCAATTCAATATACGAACCCGCAATATTATTATTAACCATATTAACCGCTATCAACAGATTATCAATATCTTCCTTAACCCCTACAGAATAATCTTCATTAGAATCTATTGCATCAACAACTTCTTTCAGTCCCAACAATTCCGCCGATCTTTTTATAATTTCTTTTACTATCATACTCAACTCCAAACCATTTCAAAATCTTTTTCATTCCATTGTTTTGATGAATTAGAAGAAAAATCAAATATTTCCCTAGAATCAAACTCAGTTATTTCGCTTATCTTATTTCTATTGTTACTTTCAATAATCTTATTATTATTGTCAATATATTCAATAATTTTGTCAATATTTCTACTTTCAGACTTAAAAAGAATATCCAAAACACGATTATCTAAACAACAAAAAGGGACAGTTAAACAATAAGAAGATATTTGATTATAGTTATGCACCTCAAAACAATTTCTTATAGAATCATAAACAACATAATACGCTTCATCAATTTCTTTTATTCTATCAACAATATCAAACACATCACTTTCAATTTTTATTTTCATTCTTTCACTCTCAATAATAAAAGTTTGTCAGGCATTATAAAACACCTGACAAACCCAAAACATAATTAATTAAGCACCAATAATACCAGACAATTTTGCCTGAGCATTTGGTCTATTACACAATAGTTCAGCATATTTAACCAAAGTTGCAGTATACACAGGGTAACCATCTTTTTGTTTAATGATTTTTCCATCATTACCCTCAAGCCATTGCCAATCACATAGTTGACAAAGTTCGAAATCTTTTGTAGATAGCAAATACATTGCGTCATCTTCTACAAATCTATCAGTAACAACAGGAATACCATTATAAGAAATTGCCTTAAATCCACCTTGAAGATTCATAACGTCTATATTTCTCTTGTATGAGCCAATTTCTTCTTGATATGCTCTTCTAACTTTTGCAGAGCAAGCAATGAAGTCTATCTCACTTCCAGAAACCTCTTCGATTTCATCAATTGCAGTTTGCATTACAGTTTCACTAATTGCACCAACATTAGTTTTTACATACGGATTTAACCACTTGAACATATTCTTATCAAGACCATAAATTGAACTTGCATTCGAATCAAATATCTTGCCAAGTCCAGTAATTTCACTCTTCAATCCATTTAGAGTTGCAATTTTATAACCATTATAATCCATTGCTGGTCCTATATTAAAACTTACTTGATTATTTGCTCTATCTACGTGTTGTACAACGATTGGCTCATCAGCAGTATACTGAGAACCTGCTTTTGTAACATATCTACAAGCAAGATTTTCTATAAAGTTTCTTGCACTATCAACAGACAAATATTCTGCATCAACTTCATTACTAGCATTTACTGTAGCTAGAATTCCGCTTCCATCACCATATAACATTCTACCTAGATTGAATGTGCTTGACTTAATCAAACTTTCCATCTCTTCGTTAAGTAGGTTTACAAATGCACCAGCACTATTTTGAGAACATCTAATAGCCTTATCTGAAATTTCAATTGTTCCATAAAGATTTTTTAATGTCGCAACAAATTGTTGATATTTTTTGCCATATGCACCAGGAAGTTCACCACTTTCACTTCCTGCAGAAACACCACCAGAAACACCAAATGATGTTGCCTTTCTTATTTCATTACCAAAAATATTACTTGTAGTTTGTTTGATTTTAGTAAGAAGTGGATTAGCGCTTACGTTTAGCTGATTTCCCACAACTCCTAAATATACTGTTTTTAACGCTTTATCAGCAGTTTCTAATGTAATCATATTTTCCCTCAAAAACGGAACATACTTTCTACATACTTTTTAGCATCGTCTAACGACTCAATTTTGTTTGTAGATACAACCCCACGATTATACCCTTCTTTTCCAACACTTAATGGACTTTTTCCATTTTGTAATGTAGAAATATATTCCTTTATAATTTTATTTTTTATTTCGTCGTTAGTATAAATATATTTTTCCAAAAAATCTTGGTCTTTCGCAAGTTCTTCTTGAGGAATATATTTATTTTCAATAACTCTACTATACGCCTTTTCTAGGCCATCACTAGACTTTCTTAAGCCTTCATCTTTCATTATTTCATTAGTTATTTCTTCCACAAGAGTCCTTGCATTTTTGTGAGACTGCAAAAACTCACCAATATTTTGTTTCCAAGCAAATTCTTCATTATCTTGCTGAGACAACTTACTAGCATCATTATCACAGCTCAAATCTTGCAATTTTTTCTCAGCCTCGCTTAATTTTTGACACTTGCGAGTAAACTCACTTTGCAACTCGTTATAAGCACCAAGTAGCGATTCTGAATTTTTAAATTTGCCTAGAGGAGAGCCTTCACGCATTTCTGTTCCTTCAACAACACCTGTCTCCACAGCCTGAACCTCAGCGGTATTAGGTTGTTCTCCTACAATTAGATTTTCTTTCTCCATTGTTATTTCTCCATTTTTTCAATTTGATTAGTGGTCTCAATAAATTTTTTATGAACCCTTATATGATTTAACATTTTTTCTTCTATAGACACATCTTTCTTCAATGCTTTTTCATAATCTCCTGAGAGCATACACGCAATATGTTCCTCAATATGAATATTATGGTCGTCAATTTCAAGAGGCATAGATATTTCTGATGTTTGCATTAATAACAAATTCTCTTTTCCTGCTGAATTTTTATGCAATGCATTTAAATCTTTCCCGCCTTCCCAAACGCCAAATCCTAACTGCTCTAATACTCTAGCTCTCATTGTATTGCTCAATTTTCCATCTTCAGAATGAAGCAACCCTGAATTTAGTATCTCAAAAATCATACTTCTTTTTTGTGCCAAGGTTGTATTAATTTCATTCTCAGTTTCAAACACAACATCTTCAGAATTTATGTCTGACCCCATCCAATAGAATAACTCATACGAACCATTGTCCCCAATAATTCTTGAAGAATGACTTGTTATTGCAAATTGTTTATATAGCCTCAAAATCTGCTTTGCAATATCTTTTGCACCATTTCTAATTTCATCTGCACTTGTTGCAAGTCTCACATCTTCATGCTCCATCAACAACTGCAAAGCTACACCACTTACATTTCCTGCTGATAAATATTCTGTACTTATCAAATCACCAACACCCGAGATTTCCAAAAACTCATTCAAAAGAGCATCTTCTTCTTTTTGAAAATCCATTGGAACACTACCCGTTGATAACATTTGAGGAGCGCTAGAACCTTGTCTATGAATAAGAATTTTTCCAGGGGACAATCCCTCTTCCTCAAGATTTTCTATGTCAAGAGATCCATCTTCAACAGAAAGAATTCCCATAGTAAGCCTATTCAAAAATTCGTGTTTTCTATTCTTTATTGCATTGAACGATCTTTGTACTGGGATACATCTATCTACAACACTCATACCCCAGAAACAATTAGGAACAGGCACACTTATTTGTCTTATAAAAGGAAATCCACGTTTCTTTTCAGACGCATTTATATATGGCAAATCACCCATAAAAACAATTTTATCACCAGCAATTATTGTAAGCCTTCCATTTGGATATTCAATGGTTGGCTTTTCATATTTCTCAAGAACCAAGACCTGTTCTTTTTTTAATTTTTTAGCCATTGAACTAGACATCGTCGTATATCCAAGCCCACCAACTGTTCCCACAGAATCCAAACTATATATATCAATATCCTTTCCTTCAACATCAACGCCCCAAATGTTTTTGACAGCATTTTTGTGAAAAGACCTTGCATAAATTATCGACGAACACTCATCAACTGAGTTGTATGTATTGCTATCAGGATAAATTTCAAATGGACTCACTATAGACACACTTACATCACCTTCGTGAATTTCTTGCCCCAATTCATTCAAACCAACAACTCTACCTAGATTATTATCCCAATCAACTTTATAAAACACTGTTCCGCAAACCTCACTCCACATTGTTGCTTGAGAAATAATTTTTCCAATATTCAAATCATTGCAAACAGCCTTTAATATTTTTTTACTAATTTTAGCACTTGCAATATCTTTTTCTTCATCGCTAAAAGGAACAACCGTAAGTGCGGGTCTCACCCTAGATAGTTTTGATAGTCTAGTTTCGATAAGATTTGCAATATGATTATAAACTTCTCGTTCTTGCCAAAAATATTGTTTACCATATTCCAGAATCTCTCCACTCGGAGAAATATAACAATACTGATTCCCCACAAAGAAATTTATATTTAATTGCCAAGAATTCTCAAAATTTTTTCTTTCTATCTGCCTTAACTTAAAATCTTCTAGAATGCTATCCACAATCTCTTTTTCTTTATCTTTATACTTTTTCATTTATTTCACCTTTACTTTTTTTAGATACAATTTTTTTATTTAGCATATTATCCGGACTTTTGGGAATAATATGTTTTCCTATCGTTTCATAAGCATCAAGCATACACGTTTTACATAGGAACAACCCCGCATTTTTAACAAATCCAGGTCTTATCAACTTGTATCTAGCAATTTCTCTACAATTAGGCATATCACATCTAATCTTTATACTCGTTTCTACTAAATTCATTTTTTCTCCTTTAATAATTTTATAAGCCTTAATTTTTCTTTTTCTAAATCTTCATTGCTCATTTCCGAATATTTATTTCTCACCTCCTCTTTCCCCTCCAATAATATTTGTAACGCCGTCAAGTCAGGCGGATACGACTTTGTAGAAGTCTTTCTTTTTTGCAGTACAAAATCGTCGCCCGACAAGCCATACTCCTCAATAACCTCTTGAGTGGTATACCCCGTCGCCTTTTCAAACAAAGCCTTTTCCAACTTTTTCTTTTCTTTTTCTACATTCATATTTCACCTAAAAAAGCAACAACATATATAATATGTCATTGCTTTCTCAATTTATTTTATATCTCAAATCGCTATACCGATGTTGCCTTATTAATTTTTCTTTATTTCTAGATATTATAGATTTTTCGCCTGTCTTTTTTTCTTTGTTTTCAGGTCTACTCATTATATAATATCTCAATTCATCCATTGCATGATCGTCTTTTTTGACTGGCGCATCATTATTGCCCCAAAAGTATCCCTTAATTTCTCGTATCATATTAACGCAATTTTTGAAAATAAACAATTTTCTCTCGCCTAGAGCATTTTTAAAATACGACTTTACTCTATTAATACCCGCAAACAAATCCTTATTTACATATGGATTTGCTATAATGCCATAATCATAAAACAATTCTGTAACACTTTTTTCGCTTGCTAAAGTCTTCTGATTTGCCGCACTATCTATAATCGCCTCAAGTCTACCGTTTTTAACAGGCCACTTAAGCCGATTCGATATATCTCTGATTCTTTCTGCATGATATTCTACCGTCTTCTGCTTATCATAATGTTCCGCAATTACAAACACGTTTCCATCGTAATCACACGCATACCAATGACAACTCAATGGATTATGCAATCCCGGATCAATTGAGATTTTATCATACCAATCAATTGGCACTTCAAATGGTTCAATCACATTTACCCTTTCGTCAAACTCACTATAAACAAGCCCCATACCACTTGCAAAACCTCCATATTTCCTACTCAATAATTCTTCTTGACTAAGAAACTTTGAAAATTTTTCTATTTCATCTTTGCTCAAATATGGATTATCTGCCCACTCCATTTGTTCATACCATACATCAGGGTCCATTGATTCGTTTAGATATATTGTCCTATACACCCAAGTCAAACCTTTAAGCGGTGTCATTGTTCCGAAAACTTCTCCACACTTATCCAAAACCCTCATTTTGCATTCGATATAAATATCTTCGGGCGGTTCTTCATCAAACCACACAAAATCCAAAGATGTTCCTTGGAATTTTTCTCGCCCTTGATCACAACTTTTGAACCCAATCTTGCTCACACTCCCAAAAACATTCTTTATATAAATTGTATCTATAACCCCCGACTCTGCACTACCTTTTTTTCCAGATATCATTACAATATCTTCAATCCAATCTTTTTTCAAATATGACAATATTTTATTTTGAGCAACATCTCTTTGAACTTGTTGACTTAAAGAAACCACCCAGCCATCTCTTGGTTTATTTTCCTTGTATGGATGAATTCCTCTAGCAAGCCACACCGTCTCAACAGCTCCACACTCAGTTTTTCCACTTCGATTCCCACCAAAAACCCACCTATTTTTCTTATCACATTGATGAAATGCTATTTGCTTTAAATGTTTTTTCTCACCCGCATTATATTCATCAATCTTACATTCTCGTCGTCTTCGCTTTTGCTCACTTTCAATTAAATTAATTTCATTAATAATCTCCGGTACTGTCACAAATACTCCTATTTATACAAAATCACTAATTTTTTTTAAAGAATTATTTTTCTTAATATTGCATTTATTAGTTAAACTGATTATATGAAACGATTAATATTTTTCCTTATATCAATTATCATTTCAATAACACAACTACCAATCAACATATCTGCAAAATCTAGATTTGCCCGAATCGAAAAAATGACAAATATATACAAAACAATATCTCTTGACAATTCATTCGAAAATATCATATGCCTTGCAGAAGAAAGTTATTTTGTTGAAATAATAGTTGAGTATGAACAATGCTATAGAGTCAACTATAACCAAGTAACAGGCTTTGTAAAAAAGGCTGATGTAAAAGAAATTAGCAATACGCCACTTACACCATACCCAAATAATATCAAACTTACAATTGGAAACAATTGCAACTTAAGAAGTTCGCCAACAACTCAGTCTACTACTACAAATATAGTCATACCCATATACACAAATACAGAGAATATCGAATTTATTGGTAGGATTTTTGGAGAAGAAGCAATAGACTTTGGAGGCAATACTTGGTATTTAATCAAACACAACAATCAATATGGATACATCTATAACAAATATGTTTCGTCAATTAGTCCAATTTATTATAACACCGAAAATGTATCATATACGCAAGAAGATATTCAATCAATTCAAAATCCAATTACCCATACTCCTAGTATAATACTAATCATTATTCTCTCTATACCGATAGCAATTACTCTGTTTATATTCTTTCTACCTCAAAAAACCAAACACAAACCAAAACGAACTCCAAAAATTATTGAAAAATACTAACTACACATAACTATTACACCTAATATCAATTTTTGAAACTTCATTAAATACACGCTTAACTAAAAATTTATCAAGACTATCGCTAGTTTCTACAACTTTAGAAATACAATCGTCATAAATGGCCGTAAACCACTTTTCAGTAGAATATTCACTTTGGAAAAATTCTTCGTCATACCCTAATTCTTGCATTATTCCGGAAAATATTTTCAAAGCATATTCTTTTTTTCTAAAAAATGTCCTTAAACTAACACCCAAAAGTTGAGCAATCATTTCGCTAGTAACACCATCAAAATAACACAATGTCAAAATTCGTTTCTCAGAAGAATCCATCTTTGACAAAACTTCCTCAGTTGCAACCTTAAGATTAATCATTTTCCTTTTTCTATCCACCAATTCCAAAATCTTGTTAGCCTGATGAAACGTACTTGTATAACTTATAACTGACACATTATTACTTGTTTTTCCAATATTCAATACAATTTTATCAATAGTATTAGTCATTGTCTGTAGATATTTGTAAACAGACAAAACGGATTTACTCCAATATTTCATTTCTACCTCCAATCACACCTCCATAACCTGCTAACGACTATAGTATAATGTATCGAAAACCCAAAAGTCAAAGTCTTATGTCAAGAATTGTAAAATTTTTTTATAATTTGTACAATTTTGTTGAACTTTTCAAAATTTAATTACTATAGTAATTACTTTATAAAAATAAAATTCAAAAAATTTTTTTAATTTCCATATAATTCCTTGCTTAAATCCAAAAATAAAGACCAAAATCCTTTGTCAAAATATAAAAAAATTGATAAAATTTTAGTATATAAAATGGAGACAAGGATGAAAAAGTTTTTAATAGTAATAATAATGCTTTTTTTAAGCATATTTACCCTTTCATCACCAATACTTACAAACGCCGAATCGGAAGAAAATATTGAGCCCGCTATCAATATTTTTTATCCTGACGGAATATTGGAATATGCAGATTTAGACGAAATTGATAATGTTACTACAAACACAAAATATATAGCATATACAACCTCTTCAAAAACTATTAATATAATAAACAAAAACTCTAGAGAAGACACTTATGCAATAACCACTTACTTAAATAATAATATTTCAAAAAGTTTTAATTCAATTAAGAACATAAAACTAGTTAACGAAACAAACTTAATAGTTGTCGAAGAAGACTCACTTTCTAAAACACATATAATAAATATCAATTTTTCAAATAACACAGTATCAACAAAAATTTTGCAAACATTAGACAATGTAGATATAATAGACATATACTCTACGAATACAAAAGTTTATGTAGGAACAATCTATGAATCCACATTCAATTTATACGAAACAAGTAATAATCAAACTATAGATAGTTTAGAACGTACAGAGGATTTCACCTGCTCAATTTTTAGCAACGCAACCCTCCTTTCACTTACTTCAAATTCTTACTTTATAACATATGTCGATGACGATTCAAATGCATATATGATTCACCAAAGTTACGATTCAGACGAAAATCCCGAATCTTTCAATATGCTTAATGATGCAACATTACTCGAATATTATAATTTTGATAATCTTGAATATTTAATTGTGTTTGCTGGAAACAATTTATATCTATTGAACACAACAAACTTTACCGATTATATTTCAACAATTACACAACTAAAAATAAATAATCTTGATATCTTTGAAAACACAATTATCGCCTCGGACAAAACAAACAAAACTATCAAAACATACCTAATAGACCAAACGTCCACACTCAAAGAAGACAAAGTATTAATTTCTAGCAAAGACAATTCATTGGGAAGATTTAATAATGTATCAGATATCTTTATTCAAGGCTCAACTCTATATGTATCCGATACAAAAAACGATAGAATTCAAATTATTTCCAACGGCAAGTGTCAAGCAATTTCAAAAGATTCTTCCGACACCGACGAAATCATTGTCGGATCAAAACCACATTGTGTTTTACTAGACAGCAATCAAGATATTTATTTTGTGATTCAATCAAATACAAATTCCAATGCTTCCAAACTACTCAAGTATTCACAAAATCAAGACAAAGACACTTTCGTTCATCAAAAAACTTACACATATTTCAAAGATTCAGAAACCCCTCTAGGCGAGGTGTCTGATGCTGTAATTACAAACTCAAACGAAATATTTCTAATTGATTACACCAATAAAAGTCTTATAAACCTAACAAGCAATGGGCTTCAACCAAAATTAACTTTTACCGATTTTACTCCAAATCAAGATACCAAACTTGAATACATAAAATCACTAAACTTACTCGTTGTTCTACACAACAACACCCTATACCTCATTGACCCAACACTTACAAATTATACAAACATTACATTCCCAGCTATTGCTGTTTCGAATTGTACCGACATATCTGCCGACGAAAAAGGTTTATATGCTTTATGTAATAATACAATACATTATACTTCTATATCAAATAATACTATGCAAGTATCAGAAAAATCAATTACATCAAGCGATTTTTCAAAATTTGATGACATTGAATTTGACATAGCAAACTCCAGAATTTATGCTTTTGACACAACAAAACAATGTATTGTTTTTATTGACGAAACCTTAAGTGAATCATCTTTAAATTTTACGAATATTCATAATCAAGAAATGCTTGCTTCTAACACTACCCTATATGCAATCACACCTCTCAAAGACAAAGATATTATTACTGGAATTATTTATGACAACCCATATTTCATAGGAGACACACACTACAATATCGATCAATGTATTGGTATAGAACAATTTGGGGATTTTTATAGAGTATTGTACAACGAAGAAAATATTTTGAAAATTGGTTTCATACACAAAAACCATATAGGCTCTATTATCACACATAATGCCCAGCCTAAAATCAAAGTTATTACTACAAATATAGATGTCTCAATTTACAAATATCCAACACTTTTAAAATATAATAATCAAGCAATTATGACCGAAGAAATTCCTACCAACACATATATTTATATTTCAAAAGAAAAATTCCCCGTTTCCATAGACAACAAATCTTTCTACTTATATGAAAAAGATGGCAAAATAGGATTTATATTCAGTGCAGATATTGTTCTTGATGATGGAACACATATTGTATATTTGAATACAGAAAATGCTTGTGTCAATGCAATTGGCGAAGACAAAGTCTATATTTACGACGAAGACAAAACTACAATTTTATATACCCTTACAAATGAGCAAAGAATCTATGTTGAGTCTTTTGACAAAAATAGCCAATATACAAAAGTTATATTTAAAGACGCAGACTTGAATACTATTGAAGGATATGTAAAAACAGATTATATCCAGATGGACGAATTAGACAACAACAAAGTTATGCTAATCATCTTAATTATAATATCTGTAATTATTCTTACGATAATATCCATAACGTATATTATGTATATCAAGAAAAAGAACTAATCTTTTTGATTAGTTCTTTTTCTTTCTCCAACAAAAATTATTATATAAACAACAAGAAGCCCTACACATACAACGCCAAAACATATAGCAACGATCGGCAACGTCTCTCGCCTAGCATCTAACCTAGAAACAATTCCAAATACATTATCTTTGTGATAATAAATCCTAACCGTTTCACCAATTTCATACTCAGAAGGATACTCAGATGTTATATTATACTCATTGCCATCTACAATAAACTGCATAACATCATACATATGCCCATCAATTTCTTTGTGTTCAACAATTTCTGCCTCAATTGGTATAAACTCTTCCAAATTCTTGTCGTATTCCACAATCCACTGAATAGTGTATATTAAGATAAATAAGAATATAACAAAAGCAAGTCCAACAACCAAGCCTAATTGTCTAATTCGCATTTGCCTTTCAGAAAGATTTACTTGCATTAACACCTCAAAAATTTTTATCCTACATATATATGTTAACACAATTTTTTCATTTTATCTACTAGATTTGTTTATCTTACATAGTAATTTTCAAGTGCCCCAATCGAGGATTCTACCGTATCAATATCAACTTCTTCCTTAACAAGATCAATCTTACTTATACTCACCTCATAAGCAATACGTGACACAAATTCATCTCCAATCTTTTTCTGATACTCTCTACTTTGAATTCTACCAATCAATGTTACTTTGTCGCCTATACTGAAGTTTTTTACAAATCTTGCATTTCTACCCCAAGCAATACAAGGCAAATAATCACTCTTGTTATAACTTCTATTAACAGCCAAAAGCACATCAGATATTTCTCTATTAAATGGCGTCACTCTAAAAATAGGCTCTTTGCAAACATATCCTGTAATTTCAATTATATTTGAATTATCCCTCTCATCATAAGGCAAAATTTCCCTTAAAAACACTGTAAGAATAAGTTTACTTTTTCCATCTTCAAGCTTGTTGTAACTTCTAAATTGACCATTACCAGAAATCTTACAACCAACCGAAATCTCATTGATTGTCATCAACCTCTCACTAACAGTTACAGGAATAATATCATAAGTATCCGAAAGCCTTGAAACTTTCAAATCAAATTCATAAAACCCTTCACTATACACTTCGTGGCTAAACTTTGGCGTAGACACAACCTCTCCCGCAATGTACACCTTATTATTTTTCATTAAACTGTAATCCATTTTCTTTCTCCTATCCTTCTTGTTTTCTTTGTATACCTAGATTGTCAATGTAATAATTTTCGTGAAATATCAAATCACCAACCGACACAACTTCATACCCAGCGTTCTTTAATCGTTCCAACAAAAGAGGTAATGCATCAAGTATATGCTCAGAATTATTATGACAAAGTATAATGCTTCCATTTTTTACTCTAGACATTACTCGCTCACAAATCTCCAAGCCAGAAAGCCCCTTCCAATCAAGGGTATCTACGTCCCATTGTATAGTTTTAAGCCCCATCGACTCAGTCAAATTTAGCATTGAGTTATTATACGAACCATATGGTGCTCTAAACAAATCTACCGATTTACCAGTAATATTGTTAATTAAATCAATACTAGTGGTCAATTCCAGTTTCATCTGCTCATCACTTAGTTTAACAAAATCAGGGTGAGTATTACTATGTGTACCAATTTCAATTCCATTGTCGTCAATCAGCTTTACCATCTCAGGATATTTTTCTACCCAAAATCCCACCATAAAGAATGTTGCACCAACATTATATTCTTTAAGTGTTTTAACTATATTTTCGGTTTTGTCTGCACCCCACGCCGTATCAAAAGAAATTGCAACCTTCTTTTCGTCCGTATCAACGCTATATATAGGAACTAGCCTAGGAGCAACTCCAAAGAACACACTTGCACTAGCTCCACCTTGATAATCAAGAGACAACCATACCATACTAATTACAGCAAGAATTGCAAGCAATATATACTTTTTTTTCATTACTACAAACTTCATTCTAGTACCCCTTAAGTATAAAATAATTTCACATCAAAACTAAACAAAAGCATTATCGGAAAAACACGAGTATTTATCAACTTTGTCGAAGAACCTCAATAAAACAATTATAGTGACAAAAACCTCTTCATACCTCAAAAAAACTGTATCAATAAAACATATGATTTAAATATTATAGTTATGCAAATAAATTTAAGAAAAACAATACAATCTACAAAACATCAATATCAACACTTGATGAGGCTAACCAGACAAATCAACGTCATCAACAAAAGTATTTTCACCTCACTCTATTTATTTTCACAATTAAACCCTCCCCGTAAGCAAAAAAAATACCCACAAGTCACCTGTGGATATTTTTTATTTAATTTAAAAGTTATTTACTCTCTGCATAAGGATATACTTTATAAATCTTATCCTTTACAATAACCTTACCAGAACCAAGTCTAGTATCAATTGGAAGAGTACTACTTGTAACGAAATTTAATTTTTCATTACCAGATTGAATTACATAATTAATCTTAGTACTTAGTTTTCCAACGTACACAAGTTTGACATCTTTTGGTCTAGAGGTCAAGAAAGATAATCCTTTTCTATTTCTTTGAGACTCTTCTACTTCGGCTTGTTTAATAATTTTTGCTCTTCCATCAGACATAAATAGAGTGAACGCATCACTAATATCTGTTTGACTTGCTCCAACTACATAATCCGTTTTATCAAGAGCAATTCCCTTGACTCCCAAACCAACCCTGTGCGAAGACGCAATGTCTGAAGTCTCCACCTTGACAGCATTTCCATTTGCAGTAAAGATTGATAGTTTTTTGTCTGGATTATGGAAATCAACATATACAATTTCATCATTCTTAGCAAGTTTAATTGCAGCAACAACTTGTTTTGAAACCAAGAAATCTGATATTGGAGAGATTTTAACCATACCTTGTTTTGTTACAAATATCAAATTATGATCTTTAATTGTAGAATCCAATTCCCACATTGCAACAATATTTTCATCATTGACTGTATTTTTCGCAATACTGAATAAAGAACTTCCTCTATCTCTAAATTTGCATTCTCCAATAGACTTGATAGGTATTTTTATGCTATTACCTAGATTTGTAAATACATAAATATCTTTGTTATCATCAATCTTGAAACTTATCTTCGGAATTTCAGAAAGAGTTGCAGAGGCACTAAGTTCCTTATTTACCAAGTTATAACTCTTGAGATTCACAAGTTTCATAGTATTAGCAGGTGTTGCAATCAAATGGAAAGTCTGAATATCTTCTGTCTCATTTTCTATACTCTCAATGATAGCACCACTATCTTCAAAGTGTTCATCAGCACTCAAGAACTTAGTTTTTCTAGGTCTACCATATGTTTTTATAATTTCTTGAATTTCTGTTTTTACAACCTTCATTTGAAGTGTTGGACTTTTCAATATTGCAGTATATCTCTTAATTAAATCTCTCAATCTATTAAGATCGGTAATCAGTTTGTTAACTTCTAGATTTGTAAGTCTAGCAAGTCTCATATCAAGGATTGCCTGAGCTTGTATTTCGCTCAATTCAAACGTCTTGATAAGAGTTATTTTCGCATCTGTTACACTCTTGCTATTTTTGATAATTCTTACAACTTCGTCAATATTTCTAATAGCAATCAAAAGACCTTCCAAGATATGCTCTTTCTTGAGAGCCTCTTCCAAATCATAGTTAGTTCTATTATAGATTACTTTTTGTTGATAGTTAACATAATACTCGAGAATTTCTTTGAGACCTAATTGCTTTGGTTTACCATCAGCAATTGCAACAATATTAGCACCAAATGTAGTTTGAACATCACAATACTTGTACATTGTATTGAGTATTGCATTGATTTTTGCATCTTTCTTTAATTTAATAACAGCACGAGTTCCAAACCTATCGGACTCATCTACAATCTCAAGAATTGCGCCCATTGGACCATTTGGATTAGCGTCTCTATACTTAGCAATCTTTTGCAACATATTGGCTTTATTTACTTGGAAAGGAATTTCTGTAATAACAATATTTTTCTTACCATTATCAGCATTTTCAATACTAATCTTGGATCTAATATAAATCTTACCCTTTCCTTTCTCATACATTTGACGAATTTCAGATGTATCAAGAATATATGCTCCACTTGGGAAGTCTGGTGCAGGCATAATTTTCATAAGATCATCAAGTGAAATATTTCTATTATCAATGTAAGCAATAACAGCATTACAAGCCTCAGCCAAATTATGAGTAGGAATATTTGTAGCAAGACCAACAGCAATTCCTTGACAACCATTTACTAGCAAGTTTGGAAATCTGCCAGGAAGCATATTTGGCTCTTTCAATCTATCATCAAAGTTCAGACTCCAAGTAACTGTATCTTTCTCCAAATCTCTTAACATTTCAAGAGCAAGAGGAGTAAGCCTTGCTTCTGTATACCTCATAGCCGCAGCACAGTCACCATCTACAGAACCAAAGTTTCCGTGACCATCAACTAGAGGTTCGCTCATATTAAATGGCTGAGCAAGTCTAACAAGTGTATCATAAATACTTGTATCTCCGTGTGGGTGATATTTACCCATACATTCACCGACTATACTTGCACTCTTTTTATGTGGTCTATCTGGAAGCACACCAACTTCAAGCATACTATAAAGCACTCTTCTCTGAACAGGCTTTAAACCATCTTCAACACGAGGAATAGCTCTATCCATAATAACAAATTCACTATATGGTATCATACTTTCGTGAATTGTTTGGGAAAGTGTCTTCGTCACATAATTAGTATTATAATCTTCTAAAGTGACCATTTTCTGTGTCTTTTTTCTAGACCTGCTCTTTGATTCTTTCATTTCTGTTGGAATCTCAATAACCTCTTCTTCTGGTTCAGAAACAGTTTCAACAACTTCAATAGATTCTTTTTCTTCTACTATAGGAGCTTTTCTCGTCCTTGGTTTCTTAACTGGTGTTTTTTCTTCGTCAACAACATCTAAAGGAGCAGTTTTTTCTAGATCTACAACAGCCTTCTCAACTTCGTTCACAATAGTTGTTTTTCTTGGTGTCTTTTTCTTTTCGGCAACAACCTTTATTTCTTCTTTAACACTCTCTTGAGTCGTTTCTTGAACATTATTCTCAACAACTTTTGTTGTGGATTTTTTAGAAACAGATGATTTTGTGGTTGATTTCGTTTCTGTTTTTGTTTCAGGAATTTGATTCTTTTCAGGAGTTTCTGGATTATTTTCTACAACTTGACTTTTAGAAGTCTTTGAGGTAGAAAACAAATCTTTTTTCACATTACCCTTTTTGGTTGTTTTCTTAGAAGAAGTATTTTCTACATATTTATCGAAAAAGTCGTCATCTTTCATTTCTTCTTACTCCTTTGTTCAAAAGTATCAACCTTGTTGAAGTTTGCATTTGAAGTAATATATTTCTTCCTAGCCTCAACATTATCACCCATCAGTGTTGTTATCATTTCTTCTGCGTCTGCAAGATCATCAATTGTTACTTGCACTAGTACTCTTTTTGCAGGATTCATTGTCGTTTCCCACAATTGCTCAGCAGACATTTCTCCAAGACCTTTGAATCGTGCAACCGAATATCCAGAGCCTGTCTCTTTTACAATTGCATCATAATCTTCTTCGTTGTAGACATATTTCTCAAAGCCCTTTTTATAAATCTTATAAAGAGGAGCAATTGCAACATAAACGTGACCAGTATTGATAAGCTCTCTCATATATCTATAGAAGAAAGTCAGCAAGATTGCTCTAATATGCGCACCATCTTGGTCAGCATCGGCCATAATAATAATTTTATTATATTTTAAATGTTCAATATTGAAATCATTACCAATTCCAGTACCAACAGCCGAGATAATAGTTCGAATTTCTTCATTTTCAAGAACCTGAGAAATTCGTTTCTTTTCAACATTCAAAGGTTTTCCTCTAAGTGGTAAAATTGCTTGGAACGAACGATCTCTTGCTTGTTTTGCACTACCACCCGCACTATCACCTTCGACGATAAACACCTCATTCAAAAGAGGATTTCTACCAGTACAACTTGATAATTTTCCAACAAGCGAATAACTATCTACGCTATTTTTTTGACGAGTAATTTCTTTGGCTTTTCGTGCAGCATCTCTTGCTTTTGCAGCACCCTTAGCCTTGTTAATAATATCTGTAAGAACCTGCTTGCTACTTGTTTGATTTGCAAAGTTCATTAGTCCTTCATATATGATATTCTCAACTTCTTGCCTTGCCTCAGGATTTCCTAATTTTGTCTTAGTTTGTCCTTCAAACTGTACATTCTTCATTTTTATAGCAAGAACTACAGTCATTCCTTCTCTATAATCTTCCCCAAGTAAATTAATATCTTTTTCCTTTAGAAGATTTAAACTTCTGGCTATTTCATTAAATGCTCTTGTAATACCACTCTTAAGACCTGTTTCATGCATTCCACCTTCAGGAGTTGGAATATTATTAACATAACTGAAAACATTTTCAGAATACAAATCAACGTGTTGAATAGCACAAGAGAGTTCAACTAAATTTGTTTTTGCCTCAATATAAATAGGCTCTTTATACAAAACAGAATTTTTCTCATTTATAAACTTGATGAATTCTTTTAGACCTTCAGTATAATTATACACACGTCTCTGATTTCCAAGTTCTTCAATTTCATTTTCATTTATCAGTTCAATTGTAATTCCCTTGTTCAAAAAAGCAAGTTCCCTTACTCTTTTCGCAATGATTTCAGCATCAAAAAGACAATCTTTGAATATCTTATCATCAGGTTTAAAAGTTACTGTTGTGCCAGTTTCATCTGTAGGTCCAATATGTTGAAGTGGAGCAACAGGAACACCACCGGAGTATTTGTCTTTACCTTTCTTAACACATTTAAATTGCATTGCATATTTCTGACCCTCTCTGCAGACCTCTACCTTTAACCATTCAGACAAAGCATTGGTTACACTTGCACCAACACCGTGCAAACCACCAGAATACGAATAATTAGAATTATTAAATTTTCCACCTGCGTGAAGTTGTGTAAACACAACTTGAACACCACTTACCTTCAACGTAGGATGCTTATCAACAGGTATTCCTCTACCATTATCTTTGACAGTAATACTATTATCGGTATGCATTGTAATAACAATTTTATCGCCATACCCATTAGCAATTTCATCTATAGAATTGTCTACAATTTCCCATAGCAAATGATGCATACCTTTAATCCCTGTTGTTCCAATATACATACCAGGTCTAAGTCTAACAGCATCAAGCCCTTCAAGTATCACTATGTCTTTACTATTATAATTCTCAGCCAAAGCGCAAATTCTCCTTCTTTTACTATCACTTACAAAAGCAATTATACCACAAAAAAAGCCAAAATACAATCTTTTTTACAATTTTAAGAATTATATTATTTTTTTGTATCAATTTTATATTTATACTTGTTTTTTTATATTTATCCAAAAAATCAACCTTGATTTTAATGCACATAATCAAAATCAGACTTACATACAATATAATAAAACATAAAAAAATAAAGAGGATATCCCTATGAAAAACATTGTCTTTACAGGCGGAGGAACAGCAGGTCATATTATGCCAAACCTAGCAATAATCAATGATATCAAAGATGAATACAATATATTTTATTTTGGCTCAAACGGAATGGAGAAAAAAATTATTTCGCAATACAAATTCATACAATTTGTAGAAATACCATCTGTAAAATTTCTAAGAAATTTATCTCCCCAAAACCTTCTAATTCCTTTGAAAATGCTTAAGAACATAAAAATAGCTAAGCAAAAACTGATACAAATATCTCCCGTCCTTATTTTTTCAAAAGGCGGATATGTGTCCATTCCCACCTGCCTTGCCGGTCAACAATTAAAAATACCAACTATTACACACGAAAGCGACTTAACTATAGGACTTGCAAACAAAATCATTGCAAAAAAATCAAAAAAAATCTGTTGCAGTTTCAAAACCACAGCAGACAAGTTCAAAAAAAATGCAATATTCACAGGCTCCCCTATACGTAGAGAAATTTTTAACGGAAAAAAAGATATAATTTTAAATCGACACCACATAGAAAATCAAACACCCATAATTCTTATAGTTGGTGGAAGTCAAGGAGCAAAAGCCATCAACGAATTTATTTGGAACAATATCGACAACTTAACAAAAACATATCACATTATTCACATTGTTGGAAAAAACAACATTAACGATTCTATTAAACAACACAATTACACTCAAATAGAATTTGCACAAGACATAGAAAATTACTTTCAAGCTAGCGATATTGTTATAAGCCGTGCAGGTAGCAATACAATATTTGAATTATTAGCAATAGAGAAACCAATGATACTCATACCTCTTCCTAAAAGTAAATATAGCCGTGGAGACCAAGTGCTCAATGCTGAATATTTCAAAAATGAAGGATTAGCAGAAATTTTATATCAAGAGAAACTTGAAATTAACGAATTTAAAAATGTAATAGACAAAATACTGAAAAACAAACCACAAATAATATCAAAAATGAAAAAAGCCAACAATTATGTTGGCAACAAAAACATTATAGAAATAATAAAAAACTATACATAAACATTAAAGGTAGCTATAATTACAACACGAAAACCAATGTATAATATACAAACTTTTGTATATATATGCTTGGTTATTTTTTTAGCCCTATATTACCACTAGACAAAACAGACGAATCAAAAACTTTTAAAAGCTTATCAGCCTTACCTTTGCGCCAAATAGCATCTTTTATCCAACAATCAATTAAATTTGAATAAGAATACTCTTTCTTATCAAAAAGATAATTTGCCATAGAACCAGGAATTGTATTAACTTCATTTATAAAGACCGAATCATCTTTGTCAATAATAAAATCAAATCTAACCACACCAGACATACCCAACTCTTTATATAAAACACGAGCCATAGTATTAACCTGTTCATTTTGAATAGGAGAAATATCTGCAGGCACAATTCTTTTTATCGTTTCAAAACCTCCAGGATTTTTAAGGTACTTATTTTCAAAACTTAAAATTTTATCTGAAGATACAGGCTCTTCAGTTTGAGAAAAAACAATCTCTCCCTTATTTGAAAACAAAGCAATATTAACTTCTTTTTTTATATCGACAAACATTTCTATAAGCAATTTATCATCATAAATAAAGGCATTTTTTAACGAATCATACAAATTCTCTTTATTTTCACAAACAACAATACCAATAGAACTTCCCAATCTAGCCGGCTTAATTATACAAGGAAAGCCCAACTTCTCAATCTTGGTTTCCACCATAGAATAATCATAAGAGAATTCATTACTATTTATACATACACTATCGATAACATTACAACAAAGAGAGGAAGCAACTTTTTTAAACAAACACTTATCCAAACAAATTGAACTTGCACAAATAGATGAATTGGCGTATGGAATTTTTGACAACTCCATAATTGACGCAACACTTCCATCTTCTCCCCTCAAACCGTGCAAACAAAGAATTGAACAATCAATTTTGAGAAACTTAATATATTTTTTCCCCTTTTTTATGTACAAAAAATCACAACCGGGAATAAAACAACACTCTTTCAATTTCTTATGATTAGAAGAATAATTATCAAGGTCTTTTAAACTATCTCCAGTCCGCCATTTGCCATTTTTATCGATATATACCGGAAAAATATTGTATATATATTCATCACAATGTAGCATCAATTGAACACCTGTCAAAATAGAAATATCGTGTTCACAGCTCTCACCACCAAAAATAACCGCAATATTCATAAACACCTCTTTAAGAAAAATTATCTGGTAAATCATTTTCGATCAAAAAAACCGTATCACTCTTTGCAGAATTCAAATAAGGTTTCACTTCTTGAAATGAAGAAAAAGACAAAACTCGTGACATATCAAACCCTGAAGCTTTCAAACCTGCATAAATATAATCCCTGTTTTTCTTTTTTACTATATATACATCAGTACAACACTTTGCTACTAATTCACCAAATTTTTCATTATATTCAACATCATTTTCTGTTTCAACAAGACCCGGCGTCACAACAATTTTTTTTGGTTGTGAGAACAAATCCAAAACAGCAAGGGACGACTTAGCAGAATCAATATTAGAATTATATCCATTATTTAAAACAACTGCACCACTAGGTAATATGCTTTTCTCAATTCGTGCAGAAATAGATGAAACCTTAGATAATCCACACAAAATAACCGAATCTGTTACACCAAAAAATTTAGCAATAGCCACAGCCATCAAAGAATTCAGAACATTATGTAATCCCAATAAGAATATTTTTGCCCTAATCAAAAACTTTCCATTATAAAAAACATCAAATAACGAACCATTTTCACTTAAAACAATATTTTTTGCATAAACTGTATTATTTTTAGGAAATTCAAAATAGCGATAAGACACATTTTGATAACGTTTCAAAAATCTAACAATATTCTTTGTTTTTAATAAATGCTTGCAATTCATAATATCTTTCTTAATAACTAAATAAACACCAATCGCATTACCAGAATAATCCCTATACATTCTCAAAGTATACTCATTCATCAAATTAAAAACACAAGTCTGACCTTTCAAAAAATCAGGGAGTTCTTTTTTTGTGGAATAAACACCATCAATACCCTTAAATGTATTAGTATGCTGACGACCAACAGCAGTAACAACACCAATATTAGGAGAAACGAATTTTGACAAATATTTTATCTCACCCCTTTTCTTAGCCCCCATTTCAATAATAAATATTTCCGTACTTTCACTCAAAGAATTATTTATCGTAGTAGATATACCCATAGGAGTATTAAAACTTTTTGGTGTAGACAAAACATTATACCTTTCAGAAAGAATCGCATTACATAGTTCTTTTACACTTGTCTTTCCATAACTACCAGTAATACCAACTTTAATAAGATTTTTATATTCAGCCAATTTTCTTTTTGCTTTAGAAATGTAATAACACCCTATAAATTTTTCAATCGGATACAGAAGAAAAAACGAAATAAGAATTAATAAAGAGGGCAAAAAAGAAACAAAGATTAAAAAGAAAATAAAATAGTTATGCAACATTACAACAAGAGCAATAAACAAAACAGCAAGTAACGCATAACAAAAAATAAGACGCTTCATTCTTTTTGTATATTTTATTTTAGAATAACTTTTCACGCTAGCCAAAACAAAAATATGACACAACTCAATAAACAACAACAAACAAAAAACAATACTACCACTAAACACAAAAAAACTAGAGATATATACAAATATAATCTTGAGCGTTACAAAAATCAAAGCTTTACAAATACTCGCCAAAACATCTGACGCAAACAACTTGCAAGAATAACCATTTAGTTGCAACATATACAATAAATTAGGTATTAAACAAACAACATCACACAAATACATTAAAATAAAACAAATCAACTCAAACACAATCAACACCATTAATTCACAATATTTATAATTTTTATGACATTTTCATTATGTTTTGTGTCAATTTTTATATGTTTGCTATTATTTTTGCAACTTTATACACATTTTTAAAAATTGCAAAATGTTCACCATTTTTCAATATGTAAATATTACTATTACTTATACTTTTATTTAGTTTTTTACAAATCCAATACGGCGTAGCCTTATCCTTTTTATCCCACATTAAAGTAGTATTACACGCCATATTACACAAACAGAAACCCAAATCCTGAACTACAACCCTAGTTAAAACTCCACGAAGAAGATATGACGAATTCTTGTAATCGTCACTACCAAAACGTTTTAATACATCGCAAGAAATTACCCCATTCCCACACAACCATTTAACGAACTTATACATTCTCACTTTAATAAGTTTTTTCAAACTAAACCTATTTAACCCAGCGCTTGCACACAAAAAACATTTAACAATATTGATTCTAAAAATTGACGACAAAAGTACTGCCAACCTACCCCCAAACGAGTGCCCCACAAGAACAATGTTATTTATGGACAAACTCTTTAACAATAAAAAAACTTGATACGCATATTCATACGTATCAAAGTAATCACTTGGGTTGTCTGATTTTCCAAATCCAAACAAGTCAATTTTTATGTAAGAAGTATTGTTAATACAAGAAATTATTTTATCAAATGACGACGAGTCAAGCCCCCAACCATGAAGAAAAACATAAACATATTCTGAACCACAGTTTTCAAAGTCGTAATGCATAAAATTATTTTCCAAATTCAATTTTAAATACCTCAGCATCATCTCCATCATAATATTCTTTTCTTTCGAATATCTTTTGAAACCCTAATTGCAAGTACATTTGTTTTGCAACAACATTACTTTTCCTAACCTCCAAAAACACCGTTGTTACATTTTTTACTTTTAATACTTCAAATAATTGTTGAATTAATCGTTTTCCTATTCCCATTCCACGACATTCTTTTGCAACAACTATCTTCAAAAGCTCTGCCTCATCAAGTACAATACTAGCTGACACATATCCAACAATCACATCATCTAATATCGCTAAAATATTAACATCATTTAAAATTGAAGACCTAATCATTTCTTTTGAGTATTGCTCATAATCATATGAACAATCTATTTGCTTTACTTGTTCAACATCATCAATTGTTGCCATTCGAAAAATAACATTAACACTCACTTCAAACTCCTCTCTGCTTGTGATAATTGCAAATAATATGGCAAAAACTCACCATAGTCCCCATTGTTTAATTTATCAACAACACACTTAATTATAAGCTCAGCAATGTTATCAACAGGTCTAATATTATTATATTCAGAAGAAATCAAATCTTGTTCCTCTTTCAAACAAAGCACAGGCAACCCATTAGCAACAGATGAAATATTAAATTTCTCAACTACTCCAGCTTTTGAAATTTTATTATTTTTTACCAAAGCATAATAACAAGCAGTCGATGTACTGTTTAACACAATCAAAGAATCTTTAGCAATATCCTTCATACTCTCAAAAACGTTCAACGATATGACAGGTTTATTACCAACCACCTTTAAACCTTTTATTGTTGACATTCCAACCCTAATTCCTGTAAACGACCCAGGTCCTACAACGCAAGCAAAAGCATCAACTTCTGACAAATCAATTTTTGATTTTTCTATTGCTTGCTCTACATACAAAAACAAGCCTTCACTATGCTTAATATCTTCCCCCATTTCCAATACAACTTTTTGACTCAAGTCTTTTGTGTCCAAAACAAACACTATTGCTTTTTTTCTAGTTGTATCAATTCCTAAAATCTTCATACAAAACTTTCCCTTTTTACAAACAATTCTCTTACATTATTATCAAGTAACTTTATTTCAATTTTTAAAAATTCGCCTTTTAAAATATCTTTAATATTTTCAGCCCATTCTATAAACACAATACTTTTATCAGAACCTGAATATATATAATCTTCCAATCCAAATTCTTGAGCCTCAACACCAGACGATAGCCTATACATATCAAAATGATATATATCAAATTTTTTGCCTTTATATTCTTTCATAATAGTAAATGTCGGACTAGACACATCATCTTTCACACCAAGGCTTTTTAGAATATATTTGGTCAATGTCGTCTTACCAGCACCAAGATCTCCACTCAACAAAACAACCTCTCCACCAACAAATGTCTTTGCAATTTTTTTCGCAAATTTTTCTGTGTCTTTCAAACTATTTAGAATTACCCTTTCCACTATCGACCTTTTCCTTAAACAATATTTTAAATAACATTGGCAGTAAAATCGTACACACCAATCCCAAAAACAAATAAACAATGAAGTACACAAAAGTAACTATCGGAACAATCAAAGATATTACCCAATACAACAAAGAAACAACACATATTGATAATATAAATTTTATACAACCAATCTTCCAACCTTGATTTGACTCGTATCGAATCCATTTATTATCAACAAAATAACCAAGAGAAATCGCTATAAATACTCCTAAAAATTTATAGACCTTTCTAGAATAAAACCCAACAGTCAACTCAAGTATCAAAAATAACACAAAAAGCACTGAAGACAAAATTCCTAAAAATACAAATACTCTTTTGGGGGTTATTGCATCTTTCCATTTTTTGGGTACAAAACTCAACAACCAATCAAACAAAAATGGCAAAACTAGTCCAAACATCATTCCTACACAAACATCTGATAAGTAATGCTGTCCCCAAAACATTCTGCTTATCATAAGAAGAATACCAAATACTGCCAAAATTATCGATACTAGAGTTTTTAATTTTTTATTGTTATTCTTTTTATTTAACTCATTAAACATTGTTGATGCTTGTACAAAATACCCCTGAGTATGCCCACTCGGAAAACTTTTACCAGTCGCATGTAATCTATCTACAATTTCATTAGACTTCACATATGGACGAGGTCTCCCAACAACAACTTTTATTAAATTATTTATCCCAACACTCAAAAGATAATACATAGAATATTTTACAGAAAACATTTTATCATAACACAAATAAATACCAAGCAAAATAAACATAAAAAAAGTTTCTTCACCCAATTTTGTTACTATCCAAAAAAACACATCTGCAAAACCGCTTGATAAACCTTGGAAAAACTTAACAATTGCTATTTCCATCAACATTTCACCACAAAAAATTTAATTTTTTATCATTACATTTACTATAATATCAAAGTTTGGCGAATAAATCAAAAAGATTAATTACAAAAGACTAACATTTCATAAAACAAATCATAATTAAACTATGAATACTTCAAAAACATTATTTAGCAAAATATCAAACAATCTTTTCTTAATTTTTTGTATCTTTGTCCTTTCATTCGTTTGGACAAACTTCTATTTACACTCAAACAAAAATTCATTAATTACAAGTATAATACTAATACTTGCGTTTTGCATAATTTACTATCCAATAAAAAACAAATACAACAAAACCCAAAAATCAAAAACACATTCTAAAGAAAGCAAAGAAAATACAAAAATACAAATGTTATTAGGAAATGATGACTATACAATTAATTTAATAAAAGAATGCTTTAATCTTACAAACATTACACAAACATCTCAAAATAATCATTTCTTAGATATAGTGAATAATATCGATTATTTCTTTGTATTTAACGAAAAAGAACTTAGCGAAAATACAATAGTAAACATCTACAAAACAAAACAGTTTAATAATATTTATATTTTTTGTTTATCAAGCATAGACTTTCCAAAAGAACAATCCTGCAAGTTTGAAATAATCAACTTTGAAAAAATATACACTGAACTTTCTAAAAATAATATAGTATACAACAACAATATTAAAATTACACAAAAACAAAAACTAAAAATATCCGATATTACAAAAGTAATATTCAACAAAAGCAAGTCAAAAAATTATTTTTGGTTTGGTATAATGTTGTTGTTTTCTAGTTTTTTTACACCCTATTTCATTTATTACATTTCAATAGGAACAATTCTTATATTAATATCTCTATTTTCAAGATTTAACAAATACTTCAATTAAAAAGAAGTTGAGTAAAATCAACTTCTTTTATCTTTAATAATAATATTTATAGTTATCTAACAAATGTGCAAATTTAGGTTTTTCGGTTGGCTTGTAAACCAAAATTTTATTACCAATCACACCTACCAATTCACATTTGCACGCATCACATATTTCTCTAGCCAACTTTGTTATAGGCTCAGGAATATTCCTTTGCGCTTTAATTTTTATTAATTCGTGAGCATACAAATTATCATTAATTTGAGCAATAACATTTTCAGTAAGCCCCTCTTTCCCCAAAAACACCAAATCTCTCAAACTATTACTTAAAGATCTGAGTTTTGCTCTCTCTTGTGCAGTTATCATAATCTCCTCCTATTCAAAATATTGCAATTCATAATCACCAATACGTATCATATCACCCTCTTGCAAACCAATTTCCAAAAGAGCATCAATAATCCCGTCATTCTTAATTCGTTTTTGAAAATACGCATTAGAAGCCATATCCTCAAGATTAACTCTTTTCATAATTTCAAAAATAAGCTCTCCATCAACTTCAAAAACACCAGATGACACTTTTCTCACTTCAAATTGACGTAAGTTACGTTTGTCAATTTCTTCCTCTTCTATCTCCAACCTTTCAACCTTTGGAAGTTTAGCAAGAGTTTTTATAACACATTCAATCAAAGAATCCAAGCCCTCGTGAGTAAAAGCAGAAATCACAAATACATTATCTTGCAAACCCAATTCCTTTTTGAACTCTTCAATCACATTTTTATCTTCTAACATATCACTTTTATTCAAAGCAACAATCTGCGGAATATTTGCAACTTTTTCGCCATATTTAGCCAATTCTTGATTGATTGCATAGTAGTCTTCAATTGGATTTCTTCCCTCAGTTCCTGCAATATCAACCACGTGAACAATAAGCCTTGTTCTCTCTATATGTCTCAAAAAATCAATTCCAAGTCCAGCCCCTTCACTAGCACCAGATATAAGCCCAGGAATATCCGCCATAACAAACGAATTTCCAAAACCATTAACTACTGCAATATTAGGAGTAAGCGTTGTAAAATGATAATTTGCAATCTTAGGCCTAGCATTACTTACACTAGAAAGCAATGTACTTTTTCCTACATTAGGAAAACCTACCAACCCAACATCGGCAAGAGTTTTCAATTCCAATATTAATTCAAAGCTTTTTGTAACAACACCTTGTTCGGCAAATCGTGGAGCCTGTCTAGTAGAAGTAGCAAAATGCGAGTTACCTCTACCACCTTGACCACCTTTTAGAATAACCTTTTCTTCATCATCTTCTACCATATCTGCAATAACTTTGTTGTTGGTTGCATTCCTAATAACAGTCCCCTTTGGTACATATATAATCAAACCATGTCCATCTTTTCCAAACTTATTATTAGCAGAGCCATCTTCCCCATTATCAGCTTTAAACTTCTTTTTAAACCTAAACTCGCCTAAGTTGTCAATATTCTTACTAACCTTGAAGATAATATCTCCTCCACGACCACCATCACCACCGCTAGGACCACCATTAGGAACATATTTTTCTCTTCTAAATGCAACAACACCATTTCCGCCATTGCCAGCCTTACACTCAATTTTTACTTTATCCAAAAACATATTGCCACCTATTCCTTTTTACAAAATTCTTTCAACACACAACCATCGCATTGGGGTGTTCTCGCAGTACAATAATACCTTCCAAACAATAATAGTAAATGATGCATTTTTGCATAATCAAACCCAGAAAAAACCTCTTTTAATACTCTTTCACACTCATTAGGATTTTTCGTTGCCACAATACCTAACCTATTACTAACTCGTAAAATATGTGTATCAACAGGAAATGCTTGTTGCCCGTAGGCTACTGCTTGTACAACATTAGCTGTTTTATGCCCAACACCATCAAGAGAAATCAAATCCTCATGCGATTTTGGGACCTTTCCACCAAACCTTTCACCAATAGCCTTACAAGCACTAATAATATTTTTTGCTTTATTATTACAATAATTACAAGACGAAATATATCTCAATAATTCATCTTGCGAAAGACTAGCAAAATCCATTGGTGTTTTATATTTTTTAAACAACTCAGACGTAATAATATTCACACGTTTATCTGTACATTGAGCAGACAACATTACAGCTATCAACAACTCAAACTCGTTATTAAATTCCAACTCACTCTTGGGATCGGGTATAAGTTTATTTAACCGTTCAAATATAATTTTTGCATCCATATTTTATTTCCATTATTAACTACAATTTATTTTAACACAAAATACACATCTTTGTCAAAATAAACCTTTTAAATTTCAATGTTATCTTATAGGAACATAATACCCCCTCAAATCACTATTACAAAGATACAATCTAACATCTAACCCAACGCCAACTTTACTTAATATCATTTTTGCCTGAGCCAAATACAATTTACTGAACACAACTGAAATCCCACAAGAAACACTTAATTCTCGTGGAGTACTTATTGTCTTCGAACGAATCCCAATTTTCTTTAACATTGACGCAAATTGCATTGCATTATTTCTATTTCCAAAAACAGCAATAATATTCTCCATAACTAAACTACTCCACAAAATTTCTTCCTAATTCATAATATTTAATATACTCAAATTTTGTTAAAAGGAGACATTATGATTTATCTAGACAATAGTTCAACAACACATAAAAAACCAAAATCAGTTATATCAACAGCAACGCTCGGAATGAAAAAATATAGCATAAATCCAAGCAGAGTCGGATACAAAAGAGGTATAGAAGTTCAAGAAGAAGTATTTAAATGTCGAGAAAAATTATCAGAATATATCGGAACAACTGCAGACAAAATAATTTTTACAAGCGGTTGCACTTCAGCCATAAATATGGGACTACGTGGAACAGCAAAAAGAAACGGACATATCATAACAACAATTTTCGAACACAATAGCGTACTCAGAACATTAGAAGACCTCAAACAAACCCACAATATTTCATATACAACACTTACCCCAAACAAAGAAGGTCAAATACCAACATCAGAAATTGCAAAAGCAATAAAATCAAATACATATATGATTATAATCAACCACACAAGCAACGTAACTGGTGCCACACAAAATATAGAAAAAATAGGCAAGATAGCCAAAAAACATAACCTTATATTTTTTGTAGACGGAGCACAAAGCGTAGGACACGAAAAAATAAATATGCAAGAAATGAACATAAACTTGCTATCAATAGCAGGACACAAAGGACTATACGCACCACAAGGAATTGGCGTACTTGCAATAAATGATTGTATAGTCACACCAACAAAAACAGGAGGAACAGGAACATATAGCGAAAAATTAAAGCAACCAACCAACTACCCAGAGGGCTTAGAAAGCGGAACACAAAATATTGTAGGAATTCTTGGATTATACGCCGGACTAGAATTTGTTATAAAGCACCAAGAAAAAATAAATACAAAAATACACACCCTTACCCAATACCTTGTAGACAAATTAAACAAAATAAAAAATATAGAAATTTTTGCACACAATATATCTTCAGGAGTAATATCAATATCCATAAAAAACAAGGATAGTGTATTTGTATCACAAATCCTCGATGAAGCATATAATATTTGCACTAGAAGCGGATTACATTGTGCAGGACTTGTTCACAAATACTACAAAACCCTAAAAACAGGATTAGTAAGAATCAGTTTGTCATATTTTAATAACAAAAACGAGCTCAATAAAATCATATCAGCGTTAGAAAAAATTGCATTGTCATAACAATGCAATTTTTCATATCAAACGCAATTTTGATAAATCAAGCCGTCCATAACCTTCACTATTTTTATCACAATTAATCGGAACACAGCTATTCAAAATCATATACTTAATTTGATTTGGAGTATAGTTTGGATTAATAGAAATCAACTTGCTTGCAACACCAGCAACAATTGGAGCAGAAACACTCGTTCCAGACATAGTAGTATAAAATTGTTTATCAAAAGAAAAAACATTTGTAGAAACCAAATCTACACCAGGCACAACCAAATCTGGTTTTACATTTCCAAACACAGGACCTCTACTACTAAAGTCAGCAACAGAATAAACACCATTATCGACTCTCATCGAACCAACTGTAATTACCTTTCTACTTGCTCCTGGAGACATAATTGTTTCAGGTTCAGGACCACTATTTCCCCCAGCAGTCACAACAACGATCCCATTATCCCACAAAACCTCAGCACCATTTACCAATGGATCATACCCATCTACAACATCACTGCCAAAGCTCATACATACAACCCTTATATTGAATTTTAGCATATTTTCCAAAATCCACTGCATAGCACTTAAAACCACAGAAGATGCCGTTTCTCCGTCTTTATCTAGAGCCTTTATGACAATAATATCACAGCTATTGTCAATACCACTATTGATTGAAATGAATGAATTAGATGATAAAATACCCGTAATAAATGTACCATGACCATTGTCATCATAAAAATACTTATTTTGATTTATCAAATCAATAAACTTTATTATTCGATTCCTTCCCAAACAAAAATCAATATGAGGATACACACCCGTATCTATAACAACACACGTATGACGGGAGATGGGAGCATTAATATAGTCAAAATTTATTGTTTTTTTACTATTATAAACCAAACCACAAACCCGACACTCCCCAGATACATATTTTACAAATTGCTTACTCGCGATATCAAATAAATTTTTATATTTAGTTTTAAACGAATAAGCATTAATAATAGAAAAATACTCAATATCGCTACACGAGTATTTTTTCAAAACATCAATACAAGATTTTCCTTCTATCGTCTTAACTATAACATCTACACATTTTTCATTTGACAGAATATTTATTTTACTTAGCAATCTTTTATCAATCTTATTATACATTTTCAAACATATTAATTAATTCATTTAATTTTT
>JAFTKS010000015.1 GCA_017453125.1 Clostridia bacterium | reverse complement strand
TGATGACGGGACTTGAACCCGTGACCTCTGCCTTACCAAGGCAGTGCGCTACCGACTGTGCCACATCAGCATAGCTCCAAAATGGAGTAAGTATTCAGTTGTAAAATTGTTCAAAAAAGCTATTTCCTTGTCTTACCAAGGCGGTGCGCTACCGACTGTGCCACATCAGCATAAATTTTTGTAAGAAAGTGAGGGTGGGATTTGGCTTTTAATAAATAGACTACAGCGTTGATTGGGTTTAATACTATAGTTTATTTTAACTCAATTATTGTATATTATATGTATGGTTTTGTCAAGCGGTATGAAATATATTTGTAGGATAGTTTTTGATATTTGTAAAAGGTGTGAATGAGACTGGGTATATGTGAAAATATCGATAGTATTGACAAAAACTAGATAAGTGTTATAATAAAATTAGTAATATTGGATTTGTTTGTCCAATAATTAGAGTACGGAGAGTAGTTATGGAAACAAATGAAAATTTAGATATTAAAGAAGTTGTTTTTGAACGTAATTCAGAAACCGATCCTAAGATATTCCCAGAAGGTAAGAGTTGTACAACTAGAGTTATTTATGACGGCAACAATTTTATTGTTGGGTATAGTTCATCTTCGATTGATGACACATTTAATAAATGTGGAAGACGAATTGCTAGTAAAAGCACAAGTTCGAAATATTACGAGGGGTTGTGGAAATCTTGTGTGGATAGGGGCGAATTGCCTAGAATGTTGATGTATGATAATTATATACGTAAGTACATAGAGACAAAAGGTGCAATGTTTATTCAGTATACAGTAGAAAATTATAGAGGGGAGGAAACCTGCGATGTTCGAGTGTTTGACGGACAACTAAATCTAATTCTAGGACAGCGTTATGTTGGGTTTGAATTGGCTTCTCAGTATTTGGTTGGTAGTGCAAATTTTTATAGTAATGAGTTGTGGGTACATGGAACAAAATTTTTTCCAAAATTTATAGGAAGAAAATTCACAAAGGAATTAAACTTGCCTGGGAGCGATAAATTCACAGATTCATTTGAGATGTAATTGGAGTGATTGCCAGAGTTTTTATTAACTATTTTCGATTAAATTATGGGCTTTTCATTTTTTAAAAATAGTGAAATTTCAATTATTGTTGATTTTTTATAACTAGAGTTTGAAAAATTTCAAATTTGTGTTATATTGGGTTTAATGAAGAGGTAGAGTTTATGGACAAGGAAAGAAAGAGAACGGGGTGTTGTATTAAAGATATAACACCTAGAGATCAAAAAAATGGCGAATACTTGGACGAATCGGAATATAGCTTGGCACTAGAAAAGTTTTATTCAGGCAAAGAGCGTTTTATGAAAATTTCATTATTTAATTTTGCAACAGATAAGGTTTATATGGCAAGTAATGAAAATTTGGAAGAAACACACAATTTCATTGGCTCTCTGGAGAACGAAAGGGTATTGACTGTTGGTAGTAGTTTTGATCAAGTCCTAAAGTGCATTCTTAATGGTGCGAAAGATATTACTCTAATGGACGCAAATATTTTGTCGAAATATTATGCTGAATACAAAATGGCAATGATAAAAAACCTTGATTTTAAGACGTTTTCCAAAGTGTTCAAAACAGATGGTGTAAGAATATTTTCGCCATATATTTACAAAAGAATATTTCACGATTTGAGTAAAAATGCAAGTGTGTTCTGGGGAACAATATTTCTTGATCAAGAATTGCCAATAGCAACAATGCGTGATTTTTTTCACGGGGGATTTGAATTAGAAAGTGATTTCTACCAGTCTGAGTCGGCATATATGGCATTAAGAGAAAAGTTAGATGATGTTGATTTGAAGTTTTGTTTGGCTGAATTCAAAGACTTTCCTAAATATGCTAGTGGACAATATGGGTATATAGATGTTTCTAATATTTTTGATTATGTGTCCAATGGCGCTTTTAAAAAAGTTATTCATTCATTGTATGATAACAACCTAAAAGATGGCGGGAAGATGCAAGTATTTTATTCTTTTGGTATGCCATTTCCTAAAAAGAAGGTATTGGGGGGAATGTTGCACAATCTACAAAGGCATATGATGGATGATGGTGCTTCTAGTTATATTTTGATGAAACCTAGCAAACAAAAAGAAGAAGACAATATAAAAGAGATGTGATTTGAAATAGTTAGTATTTTTTGTTTGTGAAAATTAATATTAATATGTTAAACTAAGAATATTAAGGAGGCCTTGGTATGGATTATATGTTTTGGGTTTGGATTGGTGTTGTAATTCTATCTGTTATTGTAGAGCTTACCACTACAGAACTCATATCTATTTGGTTCACTTTTGGTGGCGTTGTTGCGTTGATTTTGTCTGCAACGGGTGCTGTAGAAACCGTTTGGCAGATAGTTATATTCTTTGCAACATCAGCATTATTGCTTGCTTTATTAAGAAAAATAACTATGAAATTCTTGCTCAAGAATACAACGACAAAAACAAATCTAGATGCCTTAGTTGGGCAAAAGTATAGAATGCTTGAACGAACCGATTTTGAAACGGTTGGAAAATTGAAAGTAAAAGACCTTGAATGGAGTGTTGTTGGTGAAAATCAACAGACAATCGAAAAGGGTGCTGTTGTTGAAGTTGTGAGAATTTCAGGCAATAAACTTGTTGTAAAAGAAGCAAAACAAGACACACAAGAAAATGAAAAATTGAAAAAGTAAGGAGAGAAAAATGGGAACAGTAGGAATTATTTTTTTGGTTCTAGGAGTAATTGTAATTATTGCATTAATAGCATCTCTTAGAATTGTTAGACAAGCAACATCAGTTGTTGTAGAAAGACTTGGAAAATATCATAAAACACTAGAAACTGGAGTGCATATGATTATACCTTTCTTTGATAGATGTAGTTCACCTATATCTTTGAAAGAAATTGTGGCAGATTTCCAACCACAACCAGTTATTACAAAAGATAATGTAACAATGCAAATTGATACAGTAGTTTATTTTCAAATTACAGACCCTAAATTATTTACTTATGGTGTAGATAATCCAGTTAGGGCAATTGAGAATTTGACCGCTACAACTCTTAGAAATATCGTTGGTGATTTGGAGTTGGACGAAACTCTTACTTCAAGAGATACAGTAAACTCAAAAATGCGTCTTATTCTTGACGAAGCAACAGATCCTTGGGGAATCAAAATTAATCGTGTAGAGCTTAAAAATATTTTACCTCCAAGAGATATTCAAGATGCAATGGAAAAACAAATGAGAGCTGAAAGAGAAAGAAGAGAACAAATCTTGAAAGCTGAAGGAGAAAAGAAATCTAGTATTCTTGTTGCAGAAGGTGAAAAGCAGGCTCAAATCCTAAGAGCTCAAGCAGACAAGGAAACAAAGATTCTTCAAGCAGAGGCAAGAAAGGCAGAACTTATTGCTCTTGCAGAAGGTGAACAAGAGGCTATTAATAAGATAAATAGCGCAAATCCAAATGCGGCATATATCACACTTCAAGGCTTTGAGGCTTTGAAAAAACTTGCTGATGGAAATGCAACAAAAATTATTGTTCCAAGCGAAATTCAAAACGTTGCAGGACTTCTATCTAGTATGCAAGACGTTGTTAAAAAAGACTCAAAAAAGTAATTTTATAATATAAAAAACTCTAGGTGTTGGTCTCAGATAATAGAAACTAGCGAAATAATAAAGGAATTGAGATATACTCTCAGTTCTTTTTCTTTTGGCTACTTTATGCCGTGAAAGGTGCTTGTCTGTCGGAGCGAAACGACGACACTTGTATCAAGACAAGCGCACGTCTAACTGCCAATTAAATTTATTTTTAAAATTTTTATTATATGATACAAATCTATATTTTTTATGTTATAATAAAAAATATTGGAGAACTAATGAAAAGATTATTTAGAATAGGAAGCGGATTGTTTATATATTCAATTATCCCGATTTTATCGTGGATAGTTCTTTCCTATGTTCTTGGAGATAATCGTATTTCAAATGTTTTCTCAATTACCTATGCTATACAATTTATATGGGCAATTTTAAAATATTTATTTGGCTCTGGTGCAAATATTCGCAAAGAGAAAGAAAACAATAAAAATTCTGTGTGGAATAGTATATTCTGGGGAACAATATTCTCTGCCTTAATCTTTGCTATACCGCTAATATTTGTGGATAAATACATAACTTTCTTTGGGCAAGATGTGGAATTTTATAGAATTTATGTGATTTATGGAATAGCACTACTATTCTTGCAAACACTATTCTCATTTATAATTGAAAAATTGTATTTTGAAGATAAAGAAAAAACCGCAAATATTCATTTATTCGCTTTTAACTTAACAACATTTTCAGTTTTAATCTTGTCTAGCTTAATCATACCAAATACTTTAATCGCACTACTTTTAACTCTTGGAGTGTTGTTAATTTACATAATTTGCTTATATGTTTGGCAATTTGAAAAGTTTAAGATTGATTTTACTTTTTTTAAGAACTTTAAATATGAATCTGCAAACATTGTATCTTCAATGTTTATGTTAGTAATCTATTTATTTGGATTTAAAATTGCCTTTTCAGCAGGTGCCGAATATCTTGCAGCACTAAATATTATTGGACTTTGCACAGATACTCAATGGGATATGTTAGGCGCTATATCTACGGTTGCCAAAGTGGATATTTCAAAGAATAGATACGATTATAAAAAAGAAGTTAAAAATGCTTATGTGTATTCAAGTGTTGTCATAGCTTCAAGCATTATAATGTCAATTATATTATCTGTTGTAAATAAAGTTGTAATTGAAATTGCCATTGTGTATCTAGCATTTCAAGTGCTTGATATGTTATTGCACCCATACAAATCAATTTTGTCAATATATACTCAACTTGAATATTCTGCAACACTCAACACTATAATTAGTTTTACATTAAAAGGTTTTAGAACTTTATTATCTGTTATAATACTTTCTCCATATTGCACGGAGATTGGTCAATTATTACAAGGAACATTGGCATTTATAATATTTGCAATAATTAGAATCGCAAAATACAAAGTTGTTGATAATAAATTGATTGTTAAAAATAAAAATTTGATTACAGAGAACAACAAAAAGACACTATCTTAAGAATTTTGATAGTGTCTTTTAAATTTTTCACTAGTTTCAAATGTCCTAGATTTTTTCCTAGAGTTTTTTGTTTTAAATTAGTTTTTTCTTGTATTTTGCAAAGTTAATTGCAAAAGTCAATAAAGTTAATAAACTTAACACTGAGGCAATGACAATTATAGTGATTGGCGTTTGGAATTTCTCGATATAAGATGTTTCTTGAACAAAGATTAAACTTCCAAAATCTGACATTTCAAATACAATTCTATTGCCTTGGGTTGTGAATTCTATTTCTTTGAGTATTCCGTTGTTGTACGAGAATATTCTTAAGTTTGTTGGATCATTGGTAACAGAAGAAGATATAACATTTGCCTTGACTCTTTGGGTTGTGTAGTCTTTAAAGTTGATGTCAAAACATACAAATGAAGTATAGTCTATATCTGTAAGTGTATCTGCAATTACATTTTGATTTTGACTTTTTGTCATAGTCAAATCTACGCTTGGAAGGAATACTCCCTCAAGAGAAATGTTGATATTTTCGTCCTTGAAACTTGCTTTGTTTGCGTGTACAAGTAAATCAAATGAGGTATTTCCTACAAGCTTGTAGTTTGAGGATTCGGATAGTTTTACAATACACGTACAAGTTCCTGCACTTTGTATAGATCCTAGGAATTCAAGTGTATAATTAGGAGACTCTTGGTTTACAGTATGCAAGAAATTAATTTTGATAGAGTCTTCTGACATTCCTTGAATAAATAGTTCTGGTGGAACGAATACTGCTTGAATTTCTTTCTTTTGAATGGTTACCTTTGCAGAAATTGTAGCAGGTGCTTGAATGTTTGGAGTATTGCTAAAGAATATACAATTAATTGTGTATGTTCCTGCTTTTTTGCATTCAGTATCATCAATTTTATACGATATTTCAAGAGGTAGTGTTCCACTTAAAATTGGTTTGTGGTTTTGTCCGTCATAGATTGTGGTGATATCATCAAATATCAAAGTAGATGTGTCTACTTGTGCGGGAGTAATAGTGAATTTTAGAGTACTATTTTTGTAAAAATAATTGTTTGAGTTTATTCCTAAAATTTCTATTTCGTAATCTCCAGCATTAATACAAGAAACCTCTTTTAGTGAAATCTCTATGTTTTGTCCTTGTACTAGATTGTCTGCGATTGCTGTTGTTGGAATATATGGATAACCAGTATATTCAATTGAACTTGGACTAAGGTTTATAAAAATTTCTCTTGGAGATATAGAGAATACACCTTCCAAAACAGTGTCGGTTGAGTAAAATGCATTTGTACTAATTAGAGTGGCTTCAACGTAGTATATTCCCACATTGATAGGAGTCACTGGTGTTTTGGTTGATTTGTCTGTATAAAATAAATATGTTACGTCGATTTTTTCATCAGCGTTTGTAATAGGGATAATCTTCTCTGTACCATCGTAGACAGGATAAAAGTTCATTGGTAAACTATATTTCGATGTGTCAAGAGTGATTGGTGTTAAAATAAGTGTTGCAAAAATACGGGTTGATGAATTACTATCCAATTCATAATTTGAATCGTATTTGATAAAAACATCTATTATTATTTGTTGCTCGCCAATTTTGTAGTCTTCAATTTTTTGAGGCGTATAAGTTCCAAAATACTCTGGGATTTCATCAATAAACATATTTGCATTGAGTTCTATTGATTCCGCATATTGTGTTTGGTATGTTTTTAGTTTGATTTCTGATACGTTTACTTTTTTACGGGTGATTGTATATGTGTATTCGCCACTTGCGAGTGTTGCGGTGTATTCATTTTGGTATTGTTCTAGAACAACTACACCAGTTATTCTATGTGTGCCCGCATTTGTGTTTTCTCCAAGAAATTGAACTTCAATCTTCTCGTTTGTTGAGTCGACCAACACTTCTTCTATCATAATAATATCTTTGCCGTATTCAAAAGAGTAGTTTTGAGTTGGTGCTACTGAAACTTCTATTGGAAGATTTAGTGTGTTTATAACTAAGGAATTGTTTTCTGCCAATTCAATAGTAAATAAATATGCTCCATTGTTTAGTTCGGTTGTTATTTCTGCATCATTAAAGTATATGCTTGTTACTTTTACCTTGTTGCTATGAGTGATAGTAAATGTTACAGTATTGCCTTCGATAAGTTCGCCTGTATGCGATACAGAGACTTCGTCGGATTTTGTTATGTTTACTGTTGCAGGCTTGGTTTTTTCAGTGAAAATAAAATTGATTACTGCACTGTGATTTGCAAGCTCACTCGATTTGTATTTGACAATTGGTCGCATATAATGCTCGTTTGCAAACTGCTCTTCGATTTCAAGAATGGTGTCGTTCTGTGTTCCGTCAATAATATATTCAATATTCGATAGTTCGCAGTTGTTTGGAATATCAATAAACATTGCGACGCTACTACCAGCAATCATTTTTATATCTTCTTGTCCATTAATACTATTGCCATTGATTTTTGGAGTAATAGTTACTAGACCAGATTCGGTTTTTGTATATGTTTTGTTTGTTTCTGTGTTTGCTGTATGGTTATTTAATGCTCCATATGTTGCGTGAGAGTATAGAGAATAGTCTTCATTTTCAATCAATTCGGATATGAATTGATTTGCGGTACAATACATTCCCGAAAAGTAAGTTGAAGAATTTCTAAAATATAGAGTTCTTGCACTCAAAACAATATCTCCTGCTTTAAGTGTCTCTTCAAGGTCGCTGGTAGCTGTTGTTGTGTCTCCGATATAATCCAAGAAATAGTCTCTGTTCTCATCAAATTGTTCAGGGTTTTTATAAATGAATTTGTCTAAGTGTTTGTTTGCAAAAACGTTGTCTCCAATTCCTCTAACGATTAACTTTCCGTGGCAAATATGGGTATTGATTCTAAGAGATATGTTGTTTTCTATCTTTGTATTTTCTAGTACAGAAATGTATCCCGAATTCAGGGTGATATTTGGAATATCTCCCGATTGGATAACTAGAGAATTGTCTTTTGTTGAATTGTTTATTATAGAATTTGTGATAGTGGAAGGTATCTTTGTGTTGTTATAAATTTCAACAATACCGCTATTGGTTATTGCAGTGGTTGCACGAATATTTTCGATAGTTACATTATCAAGAATAAGTTTTGAACCCGATTTTACATCAAATAGAATACCGAATGTGGTGACGTCTATATCTTCGTCATTACAAGTAATCTTGCAATTTCTAATCGTAAGAATAGCATTATTCGTGATTGTGAATGCTGTTCCTTGTGTGTCTATTATAATTGTTTCGTCGAGAATTTCTGTATCAGATGTAATTGATTGTGATGCAGATACTTCACGAGCGTAAACGTTATGTGTTTTTAGAGGTAAAAGTATTGCAATTACTGCGAAAATGAAAATAGCAAATATTGTTTTGTTGAATTTTTTCATTGGAGACCCTTCTTTTGATTTAATATTAAAAATTTTTCAAGATGATATAATCTGTATTTAAATTCTAACTAATTTGTCGATTTTTGTCAATACATATCTTCAAAAGAAAAATGTGAATATTTATTGGTTTTTTGAATGAAATTTACGATAATAAAATTACTAAACGAATTGTGTTTGTGCTTGGTAGGATTATGTGGTATTATTTATTGAATTTTCGGATTTTTGTGATATAATACGAATATGAAAAAGATAAATAATAAAGATTTTTTTACTACCGATACTGTGGCTTTAGCCCGAAATTTAATTGGTAAATGGATATGTAGTTGTGTTGATGGAAATATAATCCGTGCTCAAATTTCAGAAACAGAGGCGTACTTGGGCGTTGAAGATAGTGCTTGTCATACATATAAAGGCAAAAGAACTGCAAGGGTAGAACCAATGTGGCGAGAAGGTGGCACTATTTATGTGTATTTGTGTTATGGGCTACATTATTTGTTAAATATTGTTAGTAAGAAAGAAGGTGAGCCTGAGGCAGTGTTGATTCGTGCGCTTAAAGGTGCAGAAGGCCCGGCACGGGCAACAAAGCTCCTTGGTGTGGATAAATCCTTAAATGGTCAGTCAATTCTTGATAATGGGCGAATTTGGATAGAAGATGATGGACTGGAGTATGATTTTATACAGGAGAAAAGAGTTGGCATTAATTATGCTCTTGAGAAAGACAGAGAGGCTCTGTTGAGATTTGTTTTGAAAGATTAAGTTGGGGTGTTATGCGAGAATTTTTCAATATATACAATGAGTTGAAAGAATTGAAAGCAAAATTTAATAGGATAGAAGAACTTTTGAGTTTTGAAGAAGTCTTGCTAGACAAGAAACTTTTTTTGCATTTATCAAGGCAACAGAGAGACCTTGAGCCACTGGTGTCTCTTTTGGATAATCTGGAGTCTTTGGAAAAAGAGCTGTGTGACTTGAAAGAATTGAGTCGTGAGACAGGTTGTGATGTTTTGGCAGATGAAGAGCAAGTATTAAACGAAAAGATTATTCAAACCAAAGAAGAAATTGTTTCCTGTTATAGACTTTATAAATCATCAGAAGAATGTATTTGTCTGGTTGTGGTTAATATGGGTAAGTCCAAAAGATTGCAAGAACTGCTTTTTGAAAGATATCAAGATGTTTGCAAGAAACAATCTTTTGATTGTAATATTGTAGAGAGTGGAGACAAGTGTTTATTGGTTTCAGGTATTGGTGTTAATGATTTTTTCAAAAAGGAGTGCGGTATTCATAGTTCGATTGACACTCAAGAAAAATGTTGTGTAATTACTTTTGATAATGTTTTTGAGTCTCTTGATATCAAAGATGATGATTTCGAGGTTTTTATCAGTAGGTCGAGCGGTGCTGGTGGTCAACATATTAATACTACGGATAGTGCGGTTCGTGTAACGCATAAACCTACGGGTATTTCTGCTGTTTGTAGTGATGAGAGAAGTCAGGTTCAGAATAGAAAAATTGCTTTCGAAAGGGTAAGACAGAAAGTTATTGAAAAAATAAAGGAACAAAATAGCAAAGAGTATAAAAAAACAAAAGATAAATGTCTTTTAAAATATCAATCGGGCAACGTTGTTCGTTTGTATGATTTGAAAAATAATGCTATGATAGACGGAGAAAAGAGTGTTCCGTTAGATAAAGTATTTAAATAAAGGAAAAGTATGGCAAATAAGTTTAAAAGGATAGAAATAGATACAAGACAGGTTGTGCTTTCTTGCAAGAGTCTATTTTACAAAACTGACAACTTCATAAAGCAAACCAGATATGTCTCTGATATAGATATTCTTTTATCTGTGATTTGTCAGTCAATATTATTAAATATCAAAGATATTATTGCACTGAACGAAACAGGTTTGTTCAGTGTTGCTACTATGGACAATAGGTTTTGTTTTGTTTTTAGTATTGGTAAGTATTTGAAAAATGACTTAAATGAGTGGGATATTGTTTTTCTTGGTTTTGAGACAAAAGATGTTCTGAATAATAATCAAAGAATTGATGAGTATGTCAAACTTAATTCCAAGATAATGATTGAGGTTTCTGGTAAAAGTGGAAACGTACAAGAGATTTCTTTGAGTAAATTATATTTGGTTTCAAATATTTCCAATGTTAATCTTCCGAGACTTAATAAAGAGCAAAAAGATATTGTAGAAATTGTTGATAAGAATGTCTTGGTTCAAGGTGTTGCAGGTAGTGGAAAAACAAACATTTGTATTGATAAAATTATATTTACTGCTTGCAAAAATTTCAGTGGTAGAACGCTTTATTCAACATTCAGTAGAGGGTTGCTAGTTGATACAAAACTAAAAGTTGAAAAATATAAAAAAGACTTGGAGTTTGTACTAAATGCCTACAAGTTAGGAAATATTGTTTTTCTTGATGATGACCATAAAAAAGCACTTGAAAATAGGTTGGGAATATATTTCTTTAGTAATGATGACAATGATATTTTTGGCAAAATCAGAAAAGTGCTTGACTATCTAGAGAATAAAGTTGATTATCTTTTGATTGAGGATATCTACAGAAAATATTGTGGAGATGGTGAGTTTGTTGGGCAAGAATATTTCATAAATAAATATTCTTCCAGTCTTGCAAACTATAATATCAAAAATGCCTTTTCAAAACTCTCAAAATACTCCAAAGAGATTATTTACAAAGAGATTTTTGGAATGGTGCTTGGGTACTTTAATGATAAGTCTTTGGAGATGATTCCTCAAGGCGAGTATGTGTCAAGTCGAGAAAATAGTTTTTCAAAAGAAGAATGTTTGGCTATTTATCAAATAGCAAAAGACTACCTTTTGCATTGTCAAAAGAACAACTTAAAAGATAACAATATCGCTGCCAAAGAATTGCTGGTTCTGCTTGATGATGATTTTAAATATTCACTATCAATAATTGATGAAGTTCAGGACTATACGCAGGTTGGCTTGAATTTATTTAAAAAACTGAGTTTGAAACTTTTCTGTGTTGGTGATGCTTTGCAAATGATTAATCCTTCATATTTTAGTTTCGGATATCTAAAAAATTTGCTTTATAATAGAGATATAACAGATGTAAAAGAACTGAAGTATAACTATAGAAATGGTGCAAAAATAGTTCGAATTATTGATTCGCTTGGAGAGGTTAATAAGGCTGAGTTTGGCACGCACAACTTTGTGCTAAATAGTAAGGTTGTTGATGATGGTGCTCAGACACGTGCAATATATTTTTGTGGTGGCGGATTTGCAAAGGAAATTGCAAGAGGAAAACTTGATAACTTTACGTTTGTTGTCTCTAGCAACAAAGCAAAAAGCGAGTTGCAAAAAATTATCAAAAATCAAGAAGTGTTGACTATTAGTGAGATAAAGGGGCTTGAAAGGCCGACGATTATTGCTTATAATATTCTTAGCGATAACGCTGATAAATGGAAACATTTAGAGGTAAAGAAGGTTAATCATAAACAAGCTGACGAAAATTCTGTTTATAGATATTATTACAACTTGTTCTATGTTGGTGTAACAAGAGCTAGACAAAATATCTTTGTGGTTGAGGACAAGGAAGTTTCGCAATTTGTGCAATTTTTCAAGGCTAATTTTGAGAAACGTGATCTTGCGGGTGCCGTTAAGACTTTAACAAAAATTGTAGGCTCGGTTGAGTTTTCTCAGAATGAGATTTTGGATAGAGTTAACGAATTTATAAAGCTTGGTCAATATGACAATGCAAGATTTCTAGCAAATAAGATTTCAGATGAAAATTTGAGAATAGATACGTTCAGAACTATTGAAGTTAATGAAACTCTAATTTCTCGAGGTCAATATCGAGAAGCTGGAATTAGATTTTGGGAATATGGTTTGTTGGAAAAAGCAAAAGAGCAATTCTTGATTTCTGGAGATGAGATTTTGATTGATTTGCTAGATAAATGTAGTAAGAAAAACTCTGCAGATTTGAGTATAGATATTGTGGATTTTTTCGAAGATGTCAAGGATAACAAGATTGCACAAGAATTCATAATAGAAACAATCAAAAAAGACGTAGACGCGTTGAATTTGAGTTTTAGAAAAATATAAGATGATTTTAAAAAGAGGTAAAAAATGAGTGTTGAGAATAATGAAATTAAACAACTTATTGCAACGTTCAAAGAATATAGAGAATTGCTAGGTCCAATAGAACAAAGCCTTAGATCTTTTTCGGTGTCTTTTGATGGTATCAAAAATGATTTGCAAGGACTGAATTCTAGTATTGATGGTAGTGTTCAAAATAAGCTTGATAAGATTTATAAAGAACTTTCTGGTCAGGCAGAAAAGACGAAAACGCTTACTTCAGAGGTTGATAGGTTTTTGAATTCAACCAATAAATATGTAACTGCGGTCGATAGTCTTTTGTCTTTGTGTGGAAAAATAGAATCAAGATTAAATACGGTAAACAATATTGAAAGTAAGGCTGAGGAACAAATATCAAAACTCAATGATATTATTGAGGAGAAAAGAAAGGTATATGACATCAAACAACTAGAAAAGAAACTTGAGAATTATAACGTTGGTGTACAAAAGGTTAGCGAGTTTATTAATAAAGATGTAGCCGATGTTTTACAGACGAGTGGAGATAAAATATCTGAAATCCAAGATAGAAACAAAAGTATATATAATGCTATAGTCGAAGAAAAAGGTAGCATTGAAAAATTGGTTGCTAGTTATGATGAATCAAACAAACTTCTCAAGAAGATTGTTGAGTCAAGTGCTGTTAATGAACAATATATATTTGATATTCTAGATAAGTGGGCAGAGGATAGAAAAGTAAAGACAAAAAAGTAGAGGTGGTGTATGGCAGAAACAAGTGCTCAACAATTGTTGCTTTCAATCAAGCAAGATAGCTTGAGTCTTTTTTCTGCACACATCAAAGGAAATGAAAATATTTCTTTTGGCAGATTTCCTTTGCTTTCGCTTTGTTATTTGTGGAATGCAAAAAGAATAATTCGTAAATTTGAAAAATATTTATTTGTAACAAAGACTTACAGGATTGAACCTGAAGACCTTGAGTCGTCAAGAAAATTTGTGAGTGTTGCGGGCAAGTGTTTGAGGTTGTATTTGTCTGGAGAGATTGTTTCACCGATTGAGATGCTGGCTCTTCTTGGCAGGGATTGTCTTGTAAAAAGAAAGTTTGTTAAGATAAAAAACAACGAAGGCATTGCTCAAAATATTGTCAAAATATATAAAATTAATGGCAGAAAAATAAATATTATTGGCAAAAAACTACAAATATCAAAAAGAACAATGACTGGTTATCAGAAACGAATTTGTGTTTCGATTGTTGCTCTAGCCCTTGTTTGTGTGCTTGTTTTGACTGGTGGAGTTGTCTCAGTTTCTGCAACTATTGGGTTGGGAACAAGGGGGATTCCTTTTAAGATTTCGAGCGCAAGACAGTTTGAAAAATGTTTGTCAACAAACGGCAGTTATAAGCTTACTCAAGATGTATATTTGGATTCGGATTTTTCGCCATCGGATTTTGGGGGTGTTATTGACGGAGCTGGGTATTCGGTATATGTTGGTTCAAATTATGCTAATTCAATTGTTTTGAAAAACACTGGTGTAATTAAAAATATCAACCTTGTCTATTCTGATATTAAAAAGAATATTGAAACAAGTTTTAGTTTTCTTGTTCAGCAAAATACAGGAACTATTAGCAATGTAAATATCTCTTGTGGAAATGTTAATCTCATTTGTGAAAGGTCGCAAGATTTTGATATGTATGTAAGCGGGATTGCTTGTGAAAATTATGGAAGTGTACTTGATTGTTCTCTTTTTATTAATGCTGAAATAAAAGGTATTGCGACTGGCGAATGTTCTGCTTCAGGATTTGTTGGTAAAAATTTTGGAACTATTAGAAATCTTGTTTTAACAAAAGGTTCAAAGGTTTCCACAAAAGAATGTGATTTGGCTGGCATTGTTGTTTCTAATGAAGAATCGGGCGTTGTGGTAGGGTGCAAAAATTTTGCTGAATTACAGCAGTCTAATGTTATTTCAGATTGGTCGCCTAATGTGGCTGGTGTTGCTATGCTTAATTATGGTTTGATTGACGGTTCTTTTAATTATGGCAATTTAAGTGTTGAGTCTAATAGTGAGTTGGGTAATGGTGGAAATGTTTTCTTAGGTGGAATCTGCGCTATGAGTTATGGCGATATTACAAAGTGTTATTCTTCAGGTTCTCTTCATGTATTTTCAAAAAATTTAATTGTTTATTGTGGTGGTATTAGTGCTTATTGTTCTTATTATCAAAAGCCTGATAATAGTGTTGTGATGCCTGCAATTGATGGCTGTATTGTTGATGGGAATATGGATATCATAGCAGAGTCTGAGAATGCTTTTGTTTTTGGTGGAGGATTTGCAGGATATTTGTATGGTGCAATAACCAATTGTTATTCTACTTGTGATATAGATGGGCAATATTCAGATGCAAAATATTTTCTAGGAACTTGCCTTGGGTCGGCGTATTTGCAATATCAATTTTTTGAAAATGTTATTTGTATTGATGTGAGTGATGTTTGTGTTTTATTTCAAGAGAGCACAAATTATCAAATTGGAATTCTTGTAAGTTCTGGAAGTGTACTGAAAGATAGTGGTGTTGCAAATTCATTAAGCCAGATTGAGTCGTTGAGCACGAGAGACCAAATAGTTCAAAAAGAGGGGTATTGGTATGGGAAGAACTAATTGGCTGAAGACTATATTTTATTCTCTTTTGTGTTTTGATATTGTATTGGTGGGGTTGTTTTTGACCCTTATAATATTAGCAGTGTCACACACTATAATTTTGGGGCATTATTTTATTGTAATTGTGTGTGGTGCAATTGCTATAAATTTGGTTGTGGCATTAATTTTTTGCATTATTCGAATTGTATATCGAAACAAAAAAATCTCCTCAAAATAAAGAGGAGATTTTTTATACTTTCAGAACCATTTGAATGTTTTTGCTAAGTTCTGTTGCTGGTCTTTGCGTGTTGTAGTTTTCAAAAAAAAGAACTTCTGAAAATCCAAGTCGTTTTGCAATTTGTGTTAGTTTGTTTATTTTAAAAATTGTGAAAACGTGCCTTGTTTTGTATATTTTATTGTTGATTTTATAGGTAATTTTTGAAAGTTCTTTGTTCAGTATTGGGAATCGGTGCCATTTCATAATTCTTGTGGTGTTGTCTATTGATTCTATTTTTGTTCCATTGCTTTGTGGATTGTGTAGGTCGATTATAATGAATCCCTCTTTGTTGACTAAAGACTTTAAGTTTGATAGTGCGGTTTTGAATTGTTTATAGTTTTTTAGGTGGTTGAATACTGCGAAAAAAGAAATAATCATATCATATTTTTCATTTGTTGATAATGGGATAAGTAGGTCGTGAACAAAAAAATTATTTGGTATTTTTGTATTGGCGATTTCAATCATATTGGGGCTTTTGTCAAATCCTTGTATGTTGTAACCTAATTCATTAAGTATTTTTGCGTGATTTCCTGTACCACATCCCGCATCAAGAATGTTGCAATTTTTGTTTTTGATAAAACTTTCGATAAATGCAACTTCGTTATTGTATTTTTTATTGGTGTAAAATTTGTCATACAAATACGCCATTTGTGTATATTCAATATTTTTCATAAACAAATTATAACTTATTTGCTTTGAAAAAACAATATAATTTAATAGTGTTTATGTTTTGTTGTTTTTTATTGGTGGCTATAGTGTTTTGAATTTTGCTTTTTATTTGTTAGTTTTTGCCACTGCTTTCAAGGGTATTGAAAGTTGTTTACAATTTTGATATAATAGTATAATAAGAAATATGGGGACGATGAAGAGTGGGGTGTTTTTATGGGAAAGATTGGATGTTTTCGGGAATATATAAATCAAATTAGGACTGATGTTTTGCCTAAGTCGGTGATTAATGAATATGGATATAATAGGGTTGGTCAGTATCTTTTAAGGCAAGGTGATTTGCAAAAGTTGTCGGTTGCAACTGAGAATTGTTTGTATGGTCACGAAAAAGCCTCTTTGGATAGGGTTGGTATAAGGTCAAAGTTTGAGCCGGAAAAATATTTGCCGTCATATGTAAAGTATTTTGATGATACGATTATAACGTCATTAGAAAAAACAATTGCAAGTAGTGCTCTTAATATTTATCCAACACCTTTGCAAGTATATGGTGTGACATACGAGACGGGGTCTAGCAATTCTTTGGGTGTTGCAACTATTGATTTGAATGGTTTGAAGTGTGCTGAATCGGGTGAATGTGTTGATAGTATAAGATTAGATGTTTTGTTGAATAAGATAGGTTTTCCTTGTGAGATTGGGTCATACTATCAGTTTCAGGAAATGATAAAAAGTGGAAAGTTGGGTGATTGGTTGACCCCTAGAGCTATTGTGCAATTGGGACTATCAAAAATATTTATACCTAATGCTATTGGGGAGACAGATCCTAATTCTAGTAATGTAATTTTGTTGAAAGAAAAATCGTCTAATAAATATGATATAGTTGTGCGTATAGATGCTGAAAAAAATGAGTATCTTTTAGATAGTTGCGGTGTGGAGTCTGAGAATGTTGTGACGACAGGTTTTCTTGGAATGAATGAACCATTGTTGGAATATTTGAATATCATAAAATCTCGCGACGCAAGAATTGATTGGGAACTATTTTCTGGGTTTGTAAGTGTTGCAAAAGATTTTTGTTCAAGGAGTTGTATTGATGAGGCGGTAACAAAATCCTATATTAGTAATCCTCACAAATTTGACCCAAATACTTTTCTAAGGCCGAGTGATTATATTCGATATTACGATTCTCAAGCATTTGCAGATTTTTCCGAGTATGCGATTGGAAAGTCGAAAAACTATTTTGATAATATACTAAATTCTCTTGGTGGTGTCGCGTTTGAAGCTCCGTTTGCGGATAAGTATAGTGGGTTCTTGAATATGTGTATAGACTCGAAAGATTGCAGAGAATTTGTTCAATGCGTATATGATAAAACTGGTATGGAGATTTAAAAAAACAGGTCTTTGGTGGCCTGTTTTTTACGTGGGTTGTTTTATGTTTGTGTGGGGTTATTGCTGTGTATGTTTTAATAATTGTCATAAACAAAAGACATATTGTCAATTATTTAATATTGCCAAATTGTAATTTTTATAACTATTATCATTGGTTACTTCTTTGATAATTTCAATTTCATCAGGGAATGAAACGATTTCGTCTTCACTAAGTAGCTCTACTTCCATTATTGCTTTGTCATTCCAAAATGGATATATATCTATTTCAAAATAGTGGTCATTATGAATCATACAATATCTAGTTTTTCGTATTTGTTTTTTGTTTGTATCAGAATTCATAAGAAGGTCAAGATATTCATCTTTTGAAATTCTCTTTTCAATTTCCACTCGCTTAATTGGCGATATGGCTTTTTTGATGGTTTTTGTGTAAGTGTAGTTTCCGTCTGCTCCTCGTTGCCTTATTCTTATTTCTTCATTTTCATTTTGTGAGTGAAGGTATGTTTGAATAATTTCGACACACTTTAAAGTTGGATTTTTGATGGAAGATATATTAGGATATTTTATGAGGAATTTTCGCTCAATTTCATATGGTTGTGGTTCGCCCAAGAATCCAGAAATTTCACTTATTAATTTTTTCATTTTATCTGAAAAATCGTTTTCGTTATTAATAACTCTTAGGTGTGGGTGTCCTGCCCAGGCGGATAATGTTTTGTCATCTGCAAGAATTGCCTCGGTTATATTTTCGCTACGTGCTGAATTGTTATCAAGAGTATAGAATTCCTCTGCTCCCTTTGCTGAGGTTACTAGATGAAAGACTGCGTCGTAATTGTCTCTTAGTTCTATTTCGCTTTTGCCAAGTGTTCTTAGAAGTCTGTTGAAGTTTAGTTCGTCTAAGTATGCTTTGCCATCAAGTGCGCCTCTATCACAAACAAGCAAAATTTTATCTGATGATTCTATATTTTTTATACTTGACTCAAATAATTTTTCTTTGTTGAGTTGTGCTGTAAGTATTATTTTTTGAAATTCAAAGTCGGAGGGGATATTTTGTTTGTTGAGCCCTGCGGTTATTACTTCTGTTGCTGTTTCTGGTATAAATAGTACACAATAACCCAGTTTGGTATATTCTTCTTGAATCCAACTAAGCGCAGTGGATTTTCCTGCACAAGGACCTCCGGTTATCACAATTTTGTATACTTGTTTTTCTTTTGTGTTTATAGCGTCCAATAGCTCTTCAAGGGGAATGTTGTAGAGTCCGCTTAGTTTGAGTAGTTGTGCTAGAGCTGGCTTGCTTTCTCCTGTTTCCCATTTGGATATAGCTTTGTTTGAAATTCCAAGAATGTCTGCAAGTTGTTTTTGGGATAGGTGTATAGACTTTCTCAAATTGAATAGATATTCTCCATAGTTATAGTCTCTCATTTTTGACCTGCCTTTTAATGATTACATAAATACTTTAGCACGAAAAAAACGAACTAGTCAACTGGTTCAATGTCGAATGGCGGTAGAATTTCTACCAATTAAAACTATTTAGGATAGTATTGAAATTGTGTGAGTTATTATGTATAATATATATAATTCAAAGTATGGGGTTTTTATGGAAAAAGACAAAGTGTTCAATGTTGTGTCTGGAATATATACTGCACTTCTTGCAAGTACATTACAAGTGTGGAAAAATAATCCTCACAAGTCATTTTTGGCTTGTTGGAAAGATGTTTTAATGTCTTGTGATGGAATCACTTTTTCAAATAATGAAAGTAAGTCTGAGATGGTGAAAAAATATGGTAGAGATATGCTAGCAGAAGCGGTGGGTTACTCTTCAAATTTTGCTGTAGCTCAAGCCTTTGCGTATGCTAATGAACTAGTATCAAAGAATTATACACAATTTGAAGGAGAAGATAGAAAGGCTTTTGCAAATTTGAAAAGATCTTTTTTGGAAGGTAATTTGAACAATGATCAAATTCTAAAAGTTATTAGACAGTCTATGGCACATAATACCGACGAAGGCCGTCCAAATTTTTATTATGACTCAACCAATCAAAAGTTTGTTTTTCAATTGAATAATAATAAAGAAGTTATTACAATTTCTCCTGAACAATTAACAGATGTTATGGGGCTATATCTTAAAAATATGGTATCAAAGAAAGAAAGCGAATATATGATTCTTTTGAAATTGAAAGATATTTTGGAGGGGAAGTCGTCAAAGGATAGTGAACAAATACAATTGATATCGAAAAAAGATAAAAAATTTATAACTCCCGACGAGTATCAAAAAGAAACTTTGGCTATGTTATCGAATTATATAAAATGTAGACAATTCGTGCCTAAACAACAGAATTTGTATTTCTATCCGTACAAAGAAAATTCATTTACCAATTGCTTAAAGTCGCTAGGAACAAAATATTTTTTGCAAAAAATATATTGTGGTCGAATGAAAGGAATGGATGAGTTTTTTGATGAAAATAATTTCCAGTCATTGCCAGCTTTTGAAGATTGTTGTAATATCCAGGATTATTCATCTTTTATTTTTGCCAATCTTATATTTCAAATTTTCTCAACTACGCCACCGAGTGTTATTCAAGAATGTTTTGAAAGTATCAATCCAGATATTAATGTTCAAAGAATTAGAAATGCTATAATGCACGGTACATATTTTTATAATAAAAACGATAGATTTGTTTTTTATGATGGACGAGAAAAACAAGAAGACAAGTTGACTTTTGTTGGAACGCTTTGTTTTGAAGAGGTATATCTTTTATTGGATAGGATTATGCATAAGAAAATCCCAGCTTTTCAAAGCGGTGAAAAAATATCTATGCATACAGAAAATACACAAGACGACTTTTCGTTATAAAAATAACTTTAGAAATTGATCAAAATAACAAAATTAAGTAATGTGGTTTTTAAGAAAATAGGTAAAGTAAATAATTTGAAAAATACACTGTGGTTATGATGAATTGAAAATTATAAAAGCAATAGGTGTTAGCCTGTTGTTTTTTTATAGCTCAATATCTTTCTAGATACCCTTTAATGCAAAAAAAAGAACTACGTATTCAAACGCAGTTCCTCTTGGTGGTACAAAATTAGTTTCAGTTGAACCGAACTTTTACTATATATTGTTTATATAGTAATTTTTATTTATATCAATATGTACGCCATGTTTTAATAATTATTTTTCTAGCGTATTATCGTTATTGTTTATTATATTGATATTCTTTTTTTTACATAAAAAACTTTTTAATCTTTGAAAAACAGATGGTTGGGTTATTTTATTAAGTTGTTTGTCAATGTCTTCCATCGAACGACATTTTCTTAAATCGGTGATAAGAACACTATCATCACCATTATTCCCCGGTTCATCTTTATATATTGGCATAGAAAACACCTCCTCTTTTCAATTCTTAATGTTTAAACTAAGATTATAATAACATATGCAAATATAAATTTCAATAGGTAAATTTTTTATTATTTGTATTTTTCTTTATTGAAAAAACAAAAGACTCAGTTGAAGGTTCAACTGAGTCTTTCTTGTCTTTATGTAACTAAAAGTTCATATAGCCACCACCTAAATTAAATAAAGTCGATTTTTTCAAAATATTTAATTTTTTATTAGCACCATTTAAAATAATTTGTGATATACTTGAAAATATCAAATACATAGGAGGTTTTATGAAAAAGAAATTTTTAAGTTTTATTTTGGCAATATGCTTGATTTTGCCTTGTGCATTTGCATTGTCTGCTTGTGGTAAAAATCCAGAACCAAGTGGACCAGTAGATTTGGCAGGAAAAACTATTGTTGTTCAATATGGTGCTGAACTTGATTGGAATCTTAATAAAATTACAATTGCAGCAGAAGAAGAAGTAAATGATAATGATGGAAGTTATACAGTAGGATATAGTACAGAATTGACTTTGGAAGAATTCGTCGAACAATTCTATGAATCTAATCCTGACTTTATAAAAGACATTGCAGGAAATTCTAATATAAATAATGTTGAAGAAGCTAAAAATTCAATTGAAATTAGAATGGGGGGAAGAATACTTTCAAGTAATCCTATTATTAAGTTTTCAGAAGATGGAACAACTGCTACTACCTATGCTGGAAATGATACAAATCTTGAAACTCCATTAAAAACATATACTGTTCAAAAATCAGGCGATGGATTGATTACTTATGATTTATATGAGGGACAAGAAGCCAAGATAAGAATAACTTGTGATAGCGACTCAATTGATGTTACTGATATGTTTTTTTATAGCGGCGAAGTGTTTACTTATGAAACCACTTTCAATCTAGACAGTTATGAACAAGTGAAAAAATCATTAATTAACGATGAAGGCGATATAAAAGAGTTTTCATTAAATGACTGTGTATTGAATTATAAAGCTCATACACTTACATTGAGCCTTAATACTTATATTATTACTTATATAGTAAAATAAAAATAGAAACCTATTAGAGAAATGAAGTGAACCCCGTAGGGGTCACTTCAAAAAGTTTGTTTAAGGTTTTATTTGGCGGAGAAGGAGGGGTTGAAACCTCACGCCACTTCTTATAAAATACATAAATAATAACTAAATGAAGGGGCTTTTACAATAATACTATTGTACTCGTTTACTCAAATTGCACTCACAATTTTAATGGGTACTGATTTTAATATAATATTTATTAGGTTGCTATTCAAACACACTTAGGTTTATTACCTAGGTGTTTTATTGCAAACTTTTGTTATTGTTTTGAAAAGTGAATAATATATGTTATACTATAGCAGTATAGAATCAAAAGGAGACAGTATGTCAATATTTTACGGAATTGCTTGTATGCTTTCGATAATATTGTTAGTCACTTATTTCTTTGTAGATAAGAAAAGAGAAAAGGGACTAATGTTTCTTTTTGTGTCCATTCTTGTTTGTAATACAGGATATTTTATATTATCGCTATCAAGAACCTTAACACTTGCACTTATTGGTAATTCAATAGCTTATGTAGGAAATGTGTTCTTGCCTTTCTTTATGCTTATGCTTATATTAGATGTTTGCAAAATCAAACACTCAAAAGTATTAAACTATATCTTAATTTCAGTTGGAATTGTAATATTGTTTATAGCAACAAGTGGTGGTTATCTACCTATATACTACAAAGAAGTTTCACTTGAAATTGTTGAAGGCGGAGCAAAACTTGTAAAAGAATATGGTCCTTTGCATATTTTATACTTTGTATATCTTTTTGGATATATGGCATCAATGGTTGCTGTTCTAATATACTCGATGGCGAAGAAAAAACTTACATCAAAAATGCACGCAAGCTTTCTTTGTGTGATTGTATTTGGGAATATTCTTGTTTGGCTTATAGAACAATTTGTCCCTAATGAATTTGAGTTTCTTTGTGTGTCGTATGTATTAAATGAGTGTTTACTTTTATTCCTCTATGGAATGCTTAGAGAGTATGATCTGATTAAATCTAAATCCACGAAAGAAAATGTTGTAGATATACAAGTAGATATGTCTGTACTTGAATTCGAAGATAAACTTACCGAAGAACAAATAGCTATTGTTTATACAAATTGGAAAGAAATTAATACTCTAACTAAGAGAGAAAAAGAAATCGCAAAACTTTTATTACTTGGATACAAGAGAAAAGAAATTGCGCAAAAATTATTTCTCTCTGAGAGTTCTGTGAGAAATCATATAACTAATATTTTGAAGAAATTACAAGTAGAAAATAGAGAAGATTTGTGTAAAAAAGCCAAGTCATTTATATAAGAAATTTTACCTACCACTTTATGGTAGGTTTTTCTTTTTTTAATAAAATTTATATGTATTTAGATAAAATTGGGACTAAACTAGGACTGGTTTTTGATAGTTCACATATTATATATGTGCTAAAATATTATTGTTTAACAAACAAGTGTTGGTAATCTGATTAACAAAACTAATTGCTAACTAGTTTTCTGACATTTTAAAAATCTAGATTTTATTAAGGAGAATTTATGGGAAAGAAAAGTAAAATTATTATGGGTCTTGCAACTGCAGCAATGATTCCAGCAATTCTTACTGGTTGTGGTCATAAAGAACACGATCCGAAAGATGAATGGAAAACCGATGAGACATATCACTGGCACGAATGTGAAGAATCTAAATGTGATGAACAATTAAATAAGGCAGAACACGAAGCTGCTACCGTATATTCACATAATGAAACTCACCATTGGAAAGAGTGTACTGAATGTGCGTATGATTTATCTTTAGAACAGCATACTTTTGATAAAGAAGTTGTTGAAAGCAAATATTTAAAGACTGAAGCAACAGCAACTACAAAAGCAGTTTACTATAAATCTTGTATTTGTGGTGAGAAAGGAACCGAGACTTTTGAAAGTGGTCTAAAAATTGGTACAATTTCAAATCTAGCTATTGCAGGCAAAGTTTATGACGGAACAGCCGTTAATGCTCCAACCTATGACAAAAATACAGATGGTGTAGCAACTATTGAATACAAATTAAAAACTGCAGCAGATACTACATATACAACAGTAGCACCAATTAATGCTGGTGAATATACTGCAAGGGTAAGTATTGCTGAATCTACAAATTATACAAGCGTATCTGAAACAAAAGACTTTACAATTGCTAAAAAAGCATTAACAGAAGCAACTGTAACAAAGGTTTATGATGGAACTACAGCAATCAGCAATTGTTCTTTGACAGGTAAGTGCACAGGTTTAGTAGGTAGTGATGTTGTTACATTGTCAGCAACTCTTAATTCAAAAGATGTTGAAGATGCTGAATCTGTTACAAATATTCAATTAGCAGGCACAGGTGCTTCAAACTATACACTTGCAGAAAGTGAAGTAACTGCTACTGTTACAAAATTTATATTCAAGGGATTAAATACTACTGTTGAGTATAATGGTAACAATATTCATTATATTGATATGAGTCTAATAGAGGCAGGTTTAAGAATAGAAGTTACTTTTGACGGAGCAAGTGTAATTTCTAATGCAACTGGTGCTAGAGTATTAGAAGGAGAAGTTGAATCAACAAACTTTGGTATTGATGTTGATCCTTCATCTGAAGAAAAATGTACTGTTGCAATTGTTGCAAAAAAAGTTGGAATTGTTTGGACAGCTCCAGTGGATTTAGCATTCGATGGAACAGATAAAACACCAACGGCTGCCATTGATGGTCTAGTTGGAGGAGATTCTTTCGTTCCAGAAATAGCATTGTGTGTTGGACACGACAATATTACTTATGGCTCATCTTTCCAATTTGAAGCCACTTTTGACAATCAAAATTATGAAATCATTTCTGGAGAAATAAGTGATGTATATACAGTTTCAGATATTGAAGAATTAGAAATCGACTCAACACTTGGAGACAATACTAATGTTGTTTGTTTGGGTTTAAATGAAACAGCATATTATAAAGCATCTTTTGTCTCAGGCAAAAAATATTATTTTTATTATGATGCACACTCTCAAGGTGGAGAACTTAGCGTTGTATTATATAAGGTTGGCAGCAATGAAGCTATATATAGTGCAGAAACAATTTGGACAACTATGGTAGACTGTGAAATTGATGGCTCTGCTTTTGATATTAAGGCAGATTCTAACTACTACATTAAAATAACAGGTTTAGAAGATTTAAATGAAGAAAATGAAGGACAATTACTTATAATCGAAGATGAGCACACAGAAGTTGATACTTATGGGCATTGTGTACATTGTGGAGCATATCAGGGAGAAACTGAGTCTATTAATTCAAATATCACTGTTACTTTCGAGGGGGAAGAAACTCTATATTATAGATTTAAGATTGATTACAATTTAAAACATAGAATAGTATTTGCTTCAGGCGAATTTAATTATACTGCATATAGAGTATCTTTCGCAGGAGACGACTACAACGCAGATGTTGAAAAATATAATACTGCAGAGGAAATAGAATTAGATGGAACACTTAAAGAATTTGAAGGTTCAGATTATATTTATTTAGTAATAACAAAGAAAGGAACGACAAGTTCTGCAACTGTTCAATTAGAAGAAAGTAGTTTTTAACTGAAAATTAAGCAAATAGTGGACTGTTAAGTCCACTTTATTACTATATAAGGAGAATTTATGGCAAAATTTAGAAAACCCATATGGATTAGAATTTTGATTTGGGTTATCAGTACACTACTAAGTATTGTTGCTATTTTAGGTGCGTTTTGTGGATTCTTATATATTAAGTATGAAATAAATGTATTTGAAGTGGCTAGTCAAATTAAAATACTTAATGAAGAGATAGATTTAAGTAAGATAGTGCCTAATGCATATACGGATGAAGATATGGCAGGTGCAAAGATTGTTACAGATGCTGGTATTAATGGATTAATAAGTTTTACAGAACAAGATGGTTATTCTATTACGCCAGATGATGTTGAAGGTAATTTAATATCAGAACTTAAATTTACAGATAGGCAAATTGGAGCCATCATAGACAATCTTATCACTTCTCAAGAAGATATTATTGTAAAGCTTGGGGACAAAGATATTAATCTAAATGACTATGGCTTTCAAGTTGTGCAAGTGGCATTCTCTAATATAACAGAAACAACTACTGATTTTAATGTAGTTATTAAGATTGATTTAGATAAAGTAAAAGAAGATATGACGGAGTTCCCTCTTAATTGGATTAAAAAAGGAATTCCTAATAGTTTATATTTTTCTGCAACGACAACTATTACAAAAGGTACAAACGCATTTGAATACACAACAGAGGGTAAGGGTCTAGTTATTAATAATCTAACAAAAGAAGAAACAGACAGTATATTTAAAACAATTAACAAATTTATTCAATTGGGCAATTCAAATGAGTTTTCTAAGATAATTGGCGATATATTTATAAATGTGTTGATTGGAAACGAGTCAAATGCTGGTCTTGCATATTCTCTTAAAGATGTTGGAGCAACAGATTTCTCATTTGAAACAGATGGTGCAAATAATTATTTTGTAATAGAGATGTAAAAAAAGAAAATCAAATGACTGCTCTTTAAAGACACTTGGGTTTATTACCTAGGTGTTTTTGTTTAAAAATAAATTAAAAAATTATTTTTATATTGAACATATTTGAAAAATTATTTAAATTTATAGAAAACTTATAAAAATACTCCCCAATACTATGGGGAGCATTTTTTGTAATATAGTAAAACAAATTAAAAGACTCAGCTGATGGTTCAACTGAGTCTCTCTTGGCGGGGTGAAGAACCCTGAACACTGCGAAATGGGGAAAAACACATTAGAATCACTTGAAACACATCAAAATAGTATAAATTCACCACTAAACACTATAAAAGACCAATCGGTTCCAGAGAAGACTGAATATGATGATTACATAGTCAAACAAGCAAAGAAACTCTACAAAAATCAAAAGGTCAGTCCCGAAGAAATCAATCTACGATATGATGCCCTAAAACGAAAAGAAATGTTTAAAGAAATCACCGACATAAACTTCAACACCTTCGTAGCCTATCGCCACCTCATTGCCGTAGCCATCACCTTCGAAAACGACCACGGCAAATCCGTCGACCACTATTTAAAAAAGCATGGATTATTCTAAAAACAAAAGCCCGTTAGAAATAACGAGCTTTTTATAATTTTAACTTAAATAAAAATTTTAGAATTCTTATACAAAAATGAACAGAGTATGGTATAATAAAAGTGCAAAACTTAATAAGTGTACAAAGGAGCAAGGTATGATAGACAAAATAAGTGCTTTAATAAATGAAAAAATAAGCGAACAAAAAACCATCTATGTATTAAAAGGGTTTAATTCTATAATTGATAAAATGAAGTTAGATTGTGAACACGTACTTAATTTGGATTTAATTAAAGATATAAAAAATTTAGAAAACTCACAAAACAAATTATTGGAAAGTTCAATTAAAGGATTGATATCGAATTCTCCTTTGTACTGTTTGTATGAAGAAATGTATATGCTTATTAAGCAAGATCTTTTTGGTATTGTAAAGGCAAATAATTATAAAGTTTGTATTATAGATATAGGGATATTTAATAATTACTATCCCGGTTTCAATAATCAAGATAATAATGTAATTGTGAACAAATATGACCAAGATTTACCTGAAAGTAATTTTTTACAAAAAGTTTATTCCAGTTGTATTAACGAAAGTAATAATTTGGTAATTTCTTATAATGAAATTGATCCTGAATTTGTAGATTCATATATTAGTTTATTTATGTCTCATTCAACTTATTTGTTAGCACATAAAATTGATGATATAAAAAATATTGATGTTTTTGATAATACTAATTTTCAGCATTTGGTTGGAATATTTAATAAAATAATGAATGGAGAATGTAATACAATTTCATATTTTAAAGTTGAAAACAATGACAGATCCCCAGCATTAAAGTTTGTTTCTATCTTAAATTCCTTAGGAGTTAGGGTTGTTACAAAAGAAAATTTATTAAGAGAACAATTGCCGGATCTTTATAATGATTATTTAGACATTCTTCATAGGAAAAATGAAACATTCGATTTTTATGATATAGAAATGTATAAAGATCCATTTAATTCAAATGAGATTTCAAAATTAAATCAAAGTATAATTATAGATACTATATATCAAAACATATTAAAAGCACAAAGTGGTCAGTATCCTAGGGATATATTTGTTACTGCTCCAACAGGTTCAGGTAAATCAATTCTTTTCCAAATCCCGGCGATATTAGCAGCTGAAAAGAATAATTTAGTTACTATTGTTATTTCTCCATTAATAGGATTGATGAATGACCAAGTTGAAAATATTAAGCCTATGACAAATTGTGCTGCTACGATTAATTCAGACTTCACTCCTTTTGAAAAAGAAAAAATAAAAGAAAATATAAAAGATGGTAAAACATCTATATTATATATTTCGCCAGAATCGTTATTGAGTAATTCGGACATCACAACTTTTATTGGAGACAGGCAAATAGGACTTCTGGTTATTGACGAAGCTCATACAGTTGCAACATGGGGTAAGAATTTTAGACCAGACTATTGGTATTTGGGAGACTATCTAAACAAATTAAGACATAATTCAAAACATATATTTCCAATAGCAACATTTACAGCAACGGCAACTATAGGAAATGGTACAGAAGATATGTATCATGATATTATTGATAGTTTAAATATGACTCCAATTGCATTTATAGGAAATGTAAAAAGAAAAAATATTAGATTTAATATTCGTGTTTGTAAAAAAGATCATGCTTATGCTGAAGAAAAAGATCAAAAGGTGATATCAACAATAAACAAATATTTAGAAAGTAATGAAAAAACATTGGTTTACTTTCCATATGTATCGAAATTAAATGAAATATATAATTATTTAGATACTCAAAAAGTTGGTAAATATTATGGTGGGCTAGATAAAACGAATAAAAATGATACTCTGGACAATATAAAGGTTGGGACTTCAAATGTGGTTTTGGCAACAAAGGCTTTCGGAATGGGAATTGATGTTCCTGATATTACTAATGTTTATCATTTTGCTCCAACAGGAAATTTGGCAGATTATGTGCAGGAAATTGGTAGGGCTGCTAGAAAACCTGAATTGACAGGTATTGCATCAACAGATTTTTATCGAGAAGATTTTAGGTATATTAATAAATTATATGGAATGTCTCAAATAACTATTTACAACATAATTGGAGTTTTACAAAAAATATTATATAAGTATAGACAATGTAAAAAAAGAAATTTTTTAATATCAACAGAAGAATTTGCTCATGTATTTGTTGCACAAGATGATGCCGAAATAGAAAACAAATTAAAGGCAACTATTTTGGCAATAAAAAAAGATTTCATAAAAATGACAAGCTATGTTCCGTTGATATTTAAGCCAAGAAGCATGTTTACGAAAGGCTTGTTTTTTATTCCAGATTCAAAACTTACTTATGTAAAAACTATTGGTTTTTATAAATATCTTAATAAAAGATATGATAGAGAACAATTATCAAAAATGACAGGGGAAGGAAGTTCATATTCGTATTTAGGGGATGTGTATGATTTTGACTTCAAGAAATGCTGGGAGGAAAAGTATAATAATCTAGACTCTAATGGCCTTTCATTTGGGGCATTTAAAAGAAAATTTTTCACAGTAGATGATAATGGAATTAATGAATTAGGTTTAGACAAAAATGCTTTTTTAGACAGGATGCTGCTTAAAGTTGCAACTAAGTATGGTGAAAATTTTAATTCCATTTGTAATAAATCTTATCTTATTCTTGATAAAATTAAAGAAACACTTGATGATATTAGAGTTTCAGGAAAGCATTTTAGCATTGAAGACATGGCATCAAAAGTTTGTGGAAAATTAAATGAAGGGATAAGCATTCGTAAAATGAGTGGAATTCTTGATCCTCTATTAAACATACTAATAAGTGTTGATAGAAATACAACTTTTGGTAGAACAAAGTTCTGTGAATATAATTCTCAAACCAATAAATATCATATAATTTCATCATATTATAGTAGATTGATTTATGATTTAAAAAAGGAAATTAAAGCATATTTTTGTAATAATCTATTAGATAACGAGAGAATCTCTATAATTGATTCAACTAAAGATTCAAATAAGAAAATGAGAAAAAATTTATTGTTGGTTTCTGTACAATTGTTGGAATTGTTTGATCTAGTAACATATAGTTTACAAAACGGTGAAAGACCAGAATTCTTTATTCGTATTAATAGTGAGAAAGCAATACAAAGAGTTTTAGACAAAAAAGATTACCATAGTCAAACACTAGATACTATAAGAGATATGCATTATTCATCAGTTGATTTTATGACTTATTTCTTTGAAAAGTTAAATGATAACGAGAGTAGGTGGAATTTTATAGAAGATTACTTTTTAGGTGTTGATTTGTATGAAAAATATAATGTTGAAAAAAACAATAAGACTAAAATAAAAATAATTGATGATGCTCACAATGAGCAAGCAACGCATGTAAATCAAGATGTCACAAAAAAAGAAATGTTAAATATTTACACAATAAGTGGAGATGAGGTTGAGGGAAAATATTATATTTCAGATAGAGAAATAAAACTATCATATCCTGCAATTAAATTGTCAAAAGACTGTGAAGTGGCGAAATGTTTATTAAAAGGTAAGGTTGGTGACGTATTTAAAGTTAATGACTATGAGTATTTAATTGAAAATATTGAGAAGCATGAAATTTAATCTTTGATAATAAATTTAATAACAAACTTAATAATTTGGTCAACTTCAATAGAGTGGAGTTGACCTTTTTCTCTGTCTAGACAAAGATATTCTTTCCATTTGTCTTTTGAAAAGTTTTTTAGTAATTTATCTTCCATTTCAATAACTTTGTTTAGCTGTAGTTTATATTCTGCTGACATTTTTTCTTCATAATATTTTTCTCTAATCATTTCTGCTAAAATTTTATTATCCATAAACGCCTCACATAAATAGTTGGTGTGTGTTTTAACTCTTTCAAATGATAATTGCAAGCATTTTCTAAAAATAAATTACATTTATTTTGTAATTTTATACAAAAATCAGAAAAGTATGTTATAATACAACTGATTTAACTTCCTATAATATAAAATTATAGGAATAAACAAAAGGAGAAATATATGTCTAAAGGAATAATTTATGTTTGTTCTACTGCTGTTGATGGTTTGATTAAGATTGGAAGAACAACAGATTTTCAATCAAGAATGAAACATCTTGAAGATAATGGTTATCGTAATGTGGCGGGACTTAAAAGACAATTTGCAATAGAGTTAGATAATCATGAATTAATTGAACAACTGTTAGATGATTTATTTGATAAAAGTAGAGTCGGAAATACGGAACTATTTTCTTTAGATATAAATAAAATAATTCAATTATTATCTTCTTTTGATGGAAAACAAATTTATCCAACTGATGAAACAAAACAGGAAGTATTTGAAAATGCTACTGAAATAATACAATCTCAAATGATACCAGACGGTGAATATTCTTTAAGTAGAAAAATAAAAGGTGTTGAAAAAACTGTAACAGCATCTATGGTTGTTTTAGATGGGAAAATTATTCTAAAAAAAGGTTCAACTATAGCACCTTATAAAAAAATAAAAACACCATCTTGGGCATTAACAAGAAAATCAATGAAAATAGATAATAACTCAATTCTCATAGAAGATGTTGAATGTTCTGCGCCGTCTATGGCTGCAGCATTGGTTGTTGGTGGTCCAGCAAACGGTTGGACAAGTTGGAAAGATAAAAATAATCAATTTATAGATATTTATCGCAAAAAAGATATTGATGAAGATTAAATCAATTATTAATCAAAATATTCAAAGGAGTTAGTATGACATTTGAAAGGATAACTGAAGAAGAAACAAAAAATCTTTATATTACACCTGCCATTAGACATGCTGGTTGGGAACCAAAGCAAATGCGTATGGAAACAGTAATAAATGGAGTAAAAGAAAGTAAATATCAGTTTACTCCTGGTAGAGTTATTGTTCGTGGAGATAAGGCAGTTCGTGCAAAAGGTAGAAGAACTGACTATATTTTGGTGCACAAAAACAACAAACCATTAGCAATTGTT
>JAFTKS010000014.1 GCA_017453125.1 Clostridia bacterium | reverse complement strand
TAATTCTTCTTTACACTATTTAGTTGTTATTGTTCTCTGCATTCCCTCTTCGAGTGAACGCATTGATAGTATACTCGTCTCAAACTCCAAAGTCAACACTTTTTTGCAAAATTTTTTAATTTTTTTATCTTATTTTTCTCCGCTTTACATACACACACCCGGGTGTTTAGTACAAAAACTTAAATTTAAATTTTTCTTCGGAAAATAAGCCATTCATAAACACTTTAACTTATAAAGCATTATATAATTGTATTTAATTATATTAGTTTATTTAATTAATTATATTATTAAAAACCAACAAATAAAAAACACCTCAAATTTATCAACAAAACCTGAAGTGTTTCTTCTTTATTTATTATTCATTTTTGCACTGAATTGAGATTTATAAGTAGATATATCCTTTGGGTCCTCATTATAAATCATACAAGCTTGATTGAAAGCATTAATAGTCTTTGCAAAAGCAACAAGAGGACCAATTACAATAATTGAACCAACAATGTTCCATAACAAATATGACAAAACCGTGCACTTTGGTGTTGCACCATTTGCTTGAGCGTGATTTGCCCAACGTTTGATAATCATCAATTGCCAAATCAAGCCATAAATACCAAACGTAACAATTCCAAGCAACAATACCCATAATAAGCCTTTGGTGTTTTCACCATCTTTGGCACAAGCAATGTTTGTATCTCTTGCCATTACATAAGTTAGATAAATACCATATATGCCAAAAGTTATACCATTAAGAATGAGTACCAATAACCAACTTCTATTATCCGTTAAATCCCTCATATTTCCCTCTATTTTTTCTTCTTTTTTGCATTTGTTTCTTCATCTTCCAAGAAGAAGTCAAACGCCTTCATTATTTCATCTAGATCTTCTTTTGGATTAAGAGCTTCTTCCAAATCAAATCCAGATTCTTGTTTCTTTGGTGCATTTTTTCTTGTTATAGTTCTAGCAAAAATTGAAGACTGAGTATCAAGATCACTATTCAAATAATTGTCTGCCATACTGCCTGAGCCTTTTGCTTTAACTTTATCAAGTTTTCCACTAACATCCAAAAGTCTAGAATTTTCTTTCTCTGTTTCAATACTCATATCGTTTAAAACAGATGGTCTTGGTGTTTGCTTAGGTTTCTCATTAATAGCATAATCCATTCTATTAAGTAGATTTCGTATATAGTTATTACTATTTTTATGTAAATCTTTTCTAATCATATTTCCACCAATCTTGGTATTTTGATCAAGCACGGTAGTAATTGTACTAGAAAACTTAGCTAGTTCTTCTGCCAATTCAGAAGAGATATGCTCTAGAGAAATTTTTGCAATAATGTCTTCCCACTGTTTATAGATAAGCCTCAATCTTTTTATTTCCAAATCATAAAGTTTACTAGCATTGCCTTCAATTTGCTCGGCTTTCTCTACAGCATATATCAAGGCTTTGGATATTTGCTTGTCCTTTTCTCTATATGTTTCTAGCCTCTCTTCAATAACTGCTAGTTCGTTTTTCAACGAAAAAACTCTATCTTTCTGTTCAGATAATTTTTCTTCATATTTAAGACTTAGTTTATTTATAAAATTATCAACCTGTTCAATATCATAACCTTTTTTGTTGATATCAAATTTTGCCATTTTAAACATTCTCCTTATCTACATTAATACTTCTACAAATCAAAAAACCGACCACAAGACACCCCGCAACAGCTACCCAAAGCACCCATTGACGAAAATCAAAAAAATAATCAAACACAAGCGGAACGGCTATAAAAATATTAAGTATTATAATTTTAATATAAATTAAATTTTGAAAAATTGCAAGGTTTATGAGGCTAGAAATAAATGGAATTAGTACAAATAGCAAATAATACTCACTAATCTGAACCTGACATAAATCTAGTAAAACTATAATAAATGATGAAAGTATCAAACAATTAGCAAACCACAAAGTTGAACTACTTTTCAAGATTGCGCCCTTTACTATCAAATTTAATGATATTATTGATAGTAAAATTGAAAATATTATCAACCTATAATCTGCCAAAAAATCAAGTATTGCATCAGTTATAATTAGCCCAATGTATGCTACAAATAAGACAATGCCAACAAACTGAACAACTCGAATTTTTTTCAATATATACCTCTAAAATTATTTTGTTTCTGTCGTTTGAGAAACCTTTTCAGTCTTCCTATTATTGACAAAAAGCAAAGTACATATTCCGATAACACCTATCAAAATACAAACAATACTAACAATTTTAGAAACAGGATAATTTCCGACAAATAATGTTTGTTCCTGCGCTCTGAAAGACTCCAAAACAAATCTAATAAGACCATATCCAAACAAATATGCACAAGTATTAATTCCTGTAATTTTTACTTTTCTAAGCAAAATTGTCAATCCAAAGAAAAGCCCTAAATTTAGGAGTGATTCATAAAAGTTTGTAGCCAAAAAATAATCTCCATGAGCCTCAACCGCAATAGGAAACCATTGAAGTGCTTTGTTGGTTATCTCAACACCATAACAACACTCTCCAAAGATACAACCAATTCTACCAAAAAATTGACCTATTGCAAGCACAGGCACAACAACATCTGTCATCTTTATAATATTAATTTTATAAACCAAACAAGCAATTACAAGTCCAATTGCACCACCAATGACTCCACCATAAATTGCAAGTCCGCCTTTCCAAAATTCAAGAATATCCATTATTGAATCAATTCCACCATTGAATAAAAGATAATATATTCTTGCTCCTAATATTGAAAGAGGGAAAATAAACCAAATAAGTGTATACGGGAATTCGTTATGAATATCACGCTCTTTGCAAAGTTGAGTAGATAATAACAACGCAACCAAAAAGCCTAGCCCAAAAAACACACCGTACCAACTAAGTTCAACGCCAAATAACGTTAACGCAAGGAGTAATATAAGTACACCTAGTATTGTGCCTAAGCTTATTAAAAATTGTTTTGTATCCCATTCAAATCCAAAAAATTTCACCCTGGATTTGTTTAAATCTTTTAGTTTTTTATTCATAAATATCCTTTCATTAAAACATTAATTCAAAATACAATTAAATATTAACAATTTTTAAAATTTTAGTCAAATGAGATATCCCATTTAATTGTAGTTATTTTAATTACATACTATTATTTTACATTTTATTGAAAAAGAAAAAGGAGATTGTTTAGATCTCCTTAAATTTTATTACTTTGTTTTTTCATCGACATCAACTTCGATTTCGTATTCTTCAACAGCTCCATCGTCTTCCAAGCCTTGAGCCTCTCTATATCTCTTGTAGTTTTCTCTATCTTGAATTTGCTTTCTAATATAAGCCTCAAGTTCTTTAGCCCTCTGGGCGTCTTGTTTCTTTCCTGTTCCCAATAGTCTTGCTATTTCTTTCTGTGCAGCCTTTGGATCAATCCATTCAGCCTCTTCGACAGCCACTTTCTTAGTTGAGTTTCTAGTTTGAATATCTTGAACAATATTTCTCATTGCTTCCGAATCGCCAAGCTTTCCTGCCAACTCCAATGCTTCTGTATCGAATGTCATAAAGTTATCACTAAGTTGCTCGAATCCTTCGCTTCCGCCTTCCAAATCAGCAACAGATTCTGACAAATCTTCAAGCTCATCAGCATATTCTTCTTTATCAATTTTGCCTTCGGCTAGTCTTTGTTGTGCCTTTCTCTTTTTCTGAGAATATCCAGCCATTGACATAGTCTTTCCTGAAGTCAATTCTTCATTGTTTAATGCATATTTTGTGTCAATTGCTTGACGAGCAGTCTGTCTATAAACAGCCATCTTTTCTCTTTTCTTCTTTCTGTCCTCTTTCTTTCTCCACTTATGATAAAGTCTAGAAGCCTTTAGGGCAAGTCTTTTTGGAGTTTTCAAAAGTCCCTTATTTTCTCTAATTTGTTGTCTAGTTGTAGAAAGTTTTTGTTTATGATACTCTTCTTTTGTAATATAAGTTCCTACTGTTTTTTCAAGTTTTTGACATTGAGCATATTGTTCTTGGAACCTAGTATACAATTTAGATTTTCTTGCAAGTCTATTAATTGGCAATGCTGACGCACCCAATGCACCAACACCAACGATTCCGCCTGAAATAGCAGATGCCATCATAGGAACATAGGCGTGATTCAAGAATGCACCAACTGTTCCAAATATGCCAGAAGTAGTACCAGATGCAGCAGCAGCTGTCAAACCACCTGCAGCAGCAAGACTAATACCAGTACCAATCAATCCAATACCCAATCCTGCACCTAAACCAATCAAGATTGTCTTAACAGGGTGAGCCGCAACCCAACCAAGAGCTCTTTTGTACCAAGGTTTCTTTGGTTCTGCAAGCATTCTTGTTTGATCCATAGACTCTCTCAAGAATTTTGCTTTCATCTTCTTGATTTTCTTCTTCTTTGGTTTTTCCTGTACAACAACCTCTTGAGGTTTTTCTCGGTGAACACCTGTAACAGGCGTATCGTCTGACTTTTCTGTTTTTTGAGTATTCCCTTGCTGTTGTGATCCACCCTGTTGATGTTGTTCTCCGCCTTGCTGTTGTTGATCGCCACCTTGTTGATGTTGATCTCCACTCTGTTGTTGCTGAGAATTGTCTGACTTATTATCTATATTAATAGTAGTATTTCCGTTAGAACCATTACTATTTTGATTTTGGTTATTTAATGCTTTTTCCAATAATTTGCCTTGAGTCTCAAGTGCTTTTAAAATAGCTTCTTGAGTCTTCAAAATTAAAGCTATATCAGGAGACACCGATTGCGATTGTTGTTGTGTTTGAGTTTGTTGTTGAGACTGAGCAGCTTGTTGATTATTCTTTGACAAATTATTTATAGCATCAATAAACCCTTGCATCAAGGTAGCATCAATACCAGAACCAGTTGTAACAGTATTAGTATTATTATTAACAACTCCTTGAGGATTTGTTTGTTGCGAAGATGTATCAGAAGACATTGTTCCTTGTCCTGATACCGCTCTAGCTATAGCGTCTGGCAAATTAATATGAACATTAATGTCACCTACTTTTGCACTTCCACCATTTGCAGACGCAGTAGAGTAAAACTCCCTGACAGCATCAGTAAAAGCAACTTTCATATCTCCCTTTAGTCGTTCATAATCTATTTCAGGAATTTTGTCTCTTATTTCTCCAAGAACCTTTTCTAGTCTTTCAGTTCCTGCCTGGACAGTCTTATCAACAGAACCTACAGCACCTGTAACCTGTTCACCAGCATTAACCACACTCGAAGAAAGAGTAGCAACAGCAGCTTTTATAGCACTTTCATGTTTTTTCTCAATTTCATCAAGCTTTGTAACAATAGGATCAAAGTCAATTGTATTTTGAGTAAACGAACTAAATAATCCCTCAAAAAACGACTTAAACTCTTCTTTTGTCATACTTTTTAGAAGAGCATCTGCTTTAGCCTTTGCCTCTTTCTTTTGAGCTTCGGTTTTTGGAGTTGATTTACGTTTCTGAGATTGATTGCCAAAATAAAGATTTACAGTATCAGCAGCGCCTATAGAAACCCCATTTTCACGAGCAATTGCAACAACAGATTCATAATCGCCTAACATAATCTTAGACAATATATCACTAGAAAGTTCGGTTTCGGTTAATTTCTTTACCCCTTCTACAAATTTTTTCCTATGTTCTTCAGGAACATTGTCTAATGGTAAAGTGATAACATTATCAGGTGTTTGCGTTTCATCCTTTTTTGCTTGTCCCTTTTGGGGAGTTCTTTTAAAAAGTGTAGTTTGCTGACTACCATCTGCATAGACTTCACCATTTACATAAGGTTTATTAGCCATATTAGTGCCTCTTGCTTCTGGATTTTTCTCAATTTTATCAAGTTCATCTAAAACCGGTTTAACATCCAATTTAATTTCTGGATTTGCAATACTTTTAGCTATTAAATCCGCAAAAGAAGTCATAATCCCCTTAAGATCATCTCCATTCATTTTACTGATAAGCTCTTTTGCTTTTTCTCTTGCATTATCGTTTTTACTACCACTATTCTGCTTATCAGCATTAGGTAAGTCAAAAAGTTTTTCAACATCATCTTGGATGCTAGCGCTGTCATAGTAAGTAGCACTTTTTAGAATTTCTTTAACATTAGAAAAATCTCCACTAATTAAAGCTTCTAAAACTTCAAGCTGTATTTCTTGTTGCATAAAAACTTTACGCATCCCAGTCTTCCAACTCGACTCTATATTATGTATATATGAGGCGACAGCATCATTTTCTCTTTGCACTTCATCATTATTTCCGTCGAAGTGAAATCCTGTTAGTCCTTGGTCTTGATTCCTGTTTGGTTTAGCCATTTTTCCTCCTATGCCGTTTCAGTTTCAATAACAAAGTAACCATTTTTAGCTATAAATTCCACGGCTGAATTTTTTAAATCCTCCTTAGTAACAAGACTGCTAACCTCGGTATTGATTAGTCTGATTAATTCCTTGCCACTAATCTCTTGATTATTGATTCCACTTTGAATTTGACCAATTACATACAAGACATCTTCTTTTGTTAGTGTGCCAAAATTTCTTGTAACTAATGCATCTACAAAAGTATCTAGAAGTTTCTGAGACTGTTTTCTCTCAACATCCAATCCAAATGCCCTTGCAAAAGAATTTCTTGCATTCATCACATCTGTTTTTGATTTTAGCCATCTATCAATCTTTTCAAATAGTTCGTCTTTGTTTGACTTCAATTCGGACACCGCTTGAGCTAGATATTTTCTAAGAAGTCCTCTGTCCTTGGCAACTCTAATGTGTCTAGACATTCCAGAAGGAATCTCGCTTAAGATATTATCTATCTCTCCCGAAGTCTTGTAATCCTCGTCAAAAAGTGGACTTTCAACAATCACATTTGCAATATATGTTTTCAAATCACGCAATAACATTTCTTGAGTGTCAAGAACAGTTACATTCGCAAGGGTAAGAAGTTTTGGGGCTAGATCTTTGAGAAGATTATCATAATGAACCCTAAGCACATTTTGATATGTCTCAACAATCAAACCTTCAATTTCTTCCTTGATAGAAACTTGATTAACAGATTTTGCAATAGATTTGTATGATTCTATTTTATCATATAATTTCGAAAAGTCAATAGTGAACTCTTCGAAAGTTACGCCTTTTTCCACAAAAATACTTAGCAAAGACTCAAGCATTTCAGAAGATAATTCAATTTTGCAACGTTCATCTTCAATTTCTGCATTAATTTGGTCAATTACAGGCATAATTCCCTTTTCGCCAGATATGTATTCTGTGACTTGAGAAGGAGTCAATCTCTCCACTTTTTTCTCAACAATTATGATTTCGTGATTCTGAACTTGTTTTGCATTAACAACAAACGTCTGCTTTCCATTCTTGTCTGTATCCACAAAAGTTCTAAACTCTGCAGTATTATCCCCCTCTTCTTCGTGGGCATTCACCTTCACAACCTCTTTGTCAAGAGAATCCCTTATCGCATCTCTTGTAAGAATCAACAAAGACTTTAGCATTGGACATTCCTTGCTTAGTTCTTTGATAGAAGTTTTCATTGTTGAAGGAATGTACAAGTTCTCTAGAATTGGGAAGTTTTTCAAAAGATTAGTAATATCTACAACTTCTTCTGTTTTGATAGGCAAAAAGATAAGCGACTTGATATCCTTTTTCTCTTCCATACTAATATCATCAAGATATATATCGGTATGTCTATCAAGACCTTCTTCGGTTATCCTCACATAACTAACTTTAAATTTAATATTTTCAGCCATTTTTCATATTTCCTTTTCAATTATTCAAACGTTGAATTTTTTTCTAAACATTGAGTATATCTTCCAAAATCTCAGTTTGCTCTACGTGATTTTTATTCAATGTATCCACAATTTCTTGAACTTGAGTAATAGCTAGATTGATTGCATCAACAATATCTACCATTGTAGCAATACTGAACGGCTTGCCCATCATCATTGCAATATCTCTAATAGTATTATTACAAACTCTTCTAAATGTTTGAAGATCTTTTGTAAGATTCTTATTAAGCAACGAGTATTTAACAAGTCTAGTAGTTACAAATTTAATTTGCGAAAGTTCAACCGACTTATTCTTGTTATCTACTATGTCATATATTCCATTAACACTATTAAATACAGCGGTCAACAACGAATTTCTCAAGAATATATCTTTGCCCTCTAGTCCTAAGTTAACAAGAACTCCAAGTCCCACAATTGCCGTATTAATTGCCGTGACAAAATTTTTGTCTTTGTCTTTAATCTGAGATTTTGCAAGTTCAAGTCTTACATACAAATCTTGGAACTTGAATCCAATTCCAGAATATCTCTTCATTTCGCTTTCGCTAGGGATAGCAGCTTTGAGAGCATTTTCTACCTTATCTAGAATCTTGTATCTTTCAGCAATCACTTCTTCAATTTCATTGATTTTCTCAATTGTTGCTTTGATATTAGTAATGTATTCTTCCGTTACAAACTTAACACTATCAATTTCCCTATCAGAACTTTCTTTCTCATATGGTGCTTCTTCAACAAGTTTATTGAATTCTTCGATTTTCTCATTCTGGAACGAATCTAGTTTCTTCTCGTGAATATGAAGTTGACGTTTTAATTCATTAGCCTCAGTCAATCTATCTTCAAGTTTATCCAAGATATGTCTATGAGGTGCTACCAATTTACAAACTTTTCTTGCCTCATCAACCTTCTCGCCATCACTAAGAGCAGCATAAGCAATTTTGTAAAATTTCTTGTATGCGTCCATTATTTCTTCGTGAAGTCTATCAAAATCCCTTTCAACAGCAGAAGAAACAGAAGAAAGAATTGTTTTTGCTCTAGTCAATTTCTTTTCAACAAACTTGTTTCTATATTTATTAATCTCAAGAGGTACCATTTGCAATTGCATTGTACCAAGATCAGAAAGGAATTGTCCCTCATCGACAAACATCAATTGTGAAACCAAATGAGTCAAGAATTCTTCTTTCATTCCAATAACACCAGACACATCTATGTATGATGGATTGATATTACTAACAGATAGCATTACGATAAATGAATCAACAGATTCTTTGAACTCATACAAAAATTCACCAGCACCAATTTTACCAGCTTCTGTTGCCATCATATCTAGACGCATTATAATGCCAACACATTCAGAATACACCTCGACCTTATTGGCTTCCCAAGCAGAAAGATTAGCAAAAGTAACATCTTCTCCCTGCTCAATAGCCTTTTTAAATTCTTCGTGAATATAAAACAAGTCTAAGTCATCTTTGCTAAATCTTTTGATTCCAAGCCTAACTTGTTCAATAACATAATCACAAACCAAAGCGTTAACAACAGCTGACTTGAATGCGTCGTGATTATAGTTTGCACACAAATGTAAATTGATTTTAGTTTCCATTTTTCCTCCAGACGAATTTTTACAAATTCTTCACTTAATGTCTAATGTGACATAATATTACTAATATAGTATATAATTATTCATAGCAAAAGTCAAAGATAAATAGCCACAAAATTAGTTTTTGTTTAAATTTTTCTTCCAGAAAAAACACACCAAAAAAACTACCACAACCCAAGACACTCTTTCATAGAAAATTCAAAACAAAAAAACAATCAAAAACGAAGGTTTATAATCGTTTTGATTGTTTTTCCTAAAATCCTAATGATATCAAAAGTGCCTTGTTTACACCCTCCATTCTTTTATCATCTAACACTCCAATTTTATCTCTCAAGCGTCGCTTGTCAAGCGTTCGAATCTGCTCTAATAACACAACACTATCTTTTGTCAAACCATATGTCGTATTTATCTCAATATGTGTTGGTATTTTTGCCTTATTAATCTGACTTGTGATGGCGGCAACAATAACCGTAGGGCTGTATTTATTGCCAACATCATTTTGAACAATCAAAACAGGCCTAATACCACCCTGCTCACTTCCGATTACAGGACTTAGGTCAGCATAATACAATTCTCCTCTTTTTATATCATCCATTCAACCATCTCTCATAAAATTCTAAATCCATCAAGTCTATTTGGCAAAACTCGCTATCAAGCTCTTGATAGATAGGAGACATTTGCAAATACAATGACTCCTTACTCACAATATGCTTTTTCAAATAAAACTTGTGATTTGGTATTTTATGATTATTAACAAATTTCAAATATCTATTCTTTTTTATCAAAATTTTCTCCACTTTTACGTCTCTATTTGATTTTACTATATGCATTACAACTTTATTTATTTTAATTTTTTATTAAAATTTCAAAATTTTAAAATTTCGCTACTTTTCGACAATTTTATAAAAAATAAAAACCTTAAACACAACAATAGAGATTGTCGTTTAAGGTTGTAACTATTCATCAAACATTGTGCCAGATTTGTATCTGTTAACACAAGAATTTATTTGGTCAAATTCAAAACCTCTCGAATAAAGAAATCGACTCAATTTTGCAAGAACCATTGGCGACACGTCTTTATTCTTCATATACTTTTCCGCCACCTTATCAATACTATCCTTTAACTCTGAGCCATCTTCAAGCACTTTTTCAATAATAGACTCAGCAACTCCTTTGCTCTTCAAAGCAGACATCAATTTGTGTTTGCCATATTTATTCGAGCAACTAGAGACAAACGCCCTTGCGTATTGCTCATCATCAAGATATTTGTATTCTTTCATTTTGTCAACAACATACTCAATGGTATTCGGATTATAATCCTTTTTCTTCAAATAATCCCTTATTTGTTTTGACGTCTTCATAGTAGAACTAACATAATTAATCGCTTTATCAAAGGCTTTTACACGTTCATCTTCAAGAATCAATTCGGACAAAAACGCATCATCTATTTCCTTTCCAACTTTCAGATGATGTTTGATACAAAGTTCCAATGAAACACCTGAAAAAAACTTCTCATCAAGATAAAGATTTGCCCTGTTTGGATTATTCTTCTGTATTTCAAGTCTTGTTATTTCAGACATACATTTTCACTCCCAATTTGTTCAATCACACATTGCGGAAACATAGATTTAACCAATCCATCAATTTCACCAACAAATTCAATTATGGTTTTATCCAAATAAACACATCTGCAAACTTCTCCACCATTTTTTCGAATAAACTCTTGTACTTTTGCCCCAACAGACACATCTACTTCAACCTTAAATTTCGGAATAGTCTTTATCTCTACAACACTAGTCTTGTCTAACACAATGTTTGATGCAGTTGTATACGCCCGAACAAGTCCCCCCGCACCCAACTTAATACCACCAAAATATCTCACAACAACAATTAAAACATTGTCCAAATTTTTCTTTTTCAATAGTTCTAACATTGGTTTTCCTGCAGTTCCCGACGGCTCACCATTATCGTCTGCCTTTTCTAGCCTTGGACTACTCAAAGAATATGCAAAACAAATATGTGTTGCATCTGAAAAATTTTCTCTCAAGTCTTTCAATATATCTTTTATTTCCTCTTCCGAAAAAACGGGATATGCAAATGAAAAGAACTTGGACTTATTGATAACATAACAATCATCATAGATTCCGTCAATACTAAACATATTTTTATATTATCACAAATTAGAAACATTCCAAACCATTTGCACATTATAAAATTTAAATTTCTTCAATACAAAAAAACACAAAAACATCATTTAAGCTTAATAATTATTAATAAATATTTATATATCAATAAAAAAACATTTTGTAAAAAGACAAAAATTTGTTAAACTATTTGTGTTGGACTAAAATCAACAAACAATAATAAGGAGTACAATATGGAAATTTTAAAAGAAGTAACTGAAATGTGTTGCGTCCGTAATTCCGAAACACACGGTCCTGCAGTTATTCCTCAAGAAGGACACTGGGACAAAGTAACAAAAATCGAACAAATCAATGGTTTCACACACGGTTGTGGAGCTTGTGCACCTCAACAAGGCACTTGTAAACTATCACTTAATGTCAAAGACGGAATCATTCAAGAAGCATTAGTTGAAACAATCGGCTGTAGCGGAATGACTCAATCTGCTGCAATGGCTGCAGAAATTCTTCCTGGCAAAACTCTACTTGAAGCATTAAATACAGACCTTGTTTGTGATGCTATAAACGTAGCAATGAAAAACTTATTCTTGCAAATTGTATATGGAAGAACTCAATCAGCATTCTCTGAGAATGGTTTACCAGTAGGTTCTGCCCTAGACGACCTTGGCAAAAATAGAAGCAGTCTTGTTGGAACTCACTTCAGTACAAAAGAAAAAGGTACAAGATACCTAAACACTGCTGAAGGATATATTACACAACTAGCACTTGACAAAAATGATGAAATTATTGGTTATGAGTATATCAACCTTAATAATATGATGAGACTAGTAAACAACGGAAAAGATGTGAAAGAGGCTTATGCAGAAAGTATCAAAACTTATGGTAGATTTGCAGACGGCGTTAAGCATATCAACCCAAGAAAGGAGTAATATATGATAACATTTGAAGGATATGATAGAAGAATTGACAAAATCAATGATTGCATCAAAGAATATGGACTAGAAAGTCTTGAAAATTGCAAAACAATTTGCGACAACGCAGGTATTGACGTTGAGGCAATTGTAAAGGAAATTCAACCAATCTGTTTCGATAATGCAGTTTGGGCATATACACTAGGAACAGCAATTGCACTTGTTAAAAAATCTGCAACCGCTGAAGAATGCGCAGAAAATATCGGCATTGGACTACAAGCATTCTGCGTAAAAGGTAGTGTTGCAGACAGCCGTCAAGTAGGTATTGGACACGGAAAACTTGCTAGTATGTTACTAAACGAAAACACAAAATGTTTTGCTCTACTTGCAGGTCACGAAAGTTTCGCTGCTGCAGAAGGAGCTCTAGGAATTGTTAGAAATGCAAACAAAGCAAGAAAAACACCACTTAGAGTAATCCTAAACGGACTTGGAAAAGATGCAGCTTATTTGATTTCAAGAATCAACGGCTTTACTTATGTAAAAACCAGATACAACTTCCAAACTCAAGAACTTGAAATTTTGGATACAAAGAAATTCTCTGATTCTTACAAATCAGAAATCAATGTTTATGGTTGCGAAGATGTAACCGAAGGCGTAGCAGTTCTAAAACACGAAGGTGTTGACATCTCAATCACAGGAAACTCTACAAACCCTGTTAGATTCACTCACCCTACTGCTGCCGTTTACAAAAAATGGTGTATTGAGAATGGCAAAAACTATTTCTCAGTAGCATCAGGTGGCGGTACAGGAAGAACTCTTCACCCTGATAACGTTGGTGCAGGATCTGCAAGTTATGGACTTACAGACACTCTTGGAAGAATGCACGCAGACGCACAATTCGCAGGATCTTCATCTGTTCCTGCTCACGTAGATATGATGGGTTATATCGGTATGGGAAACAATCCAATGGTTGGTGCAACAGTTTCTCTTGCAGTTAAGTCTTATCAAGCACTTAGCAAATAAATAGATAAATAAAGAGTTGTTGAATAAGAGGGCATTTCTTCTTATTCAATACTCAAAATCAAAAAGGAAAATAAAATGAAAGCATTAGAATTACTAAAAAATCAAGAAAAACTATTAGTTGTAGACGCTATTCAAAATAAAAAAATGAAAACTCTTGCAACTAATGTAAATGAACTTATAGTTGAAATGAATTCTCAAATTAATAAGGTTGAAAATTTTGTTGAATCGGAAAAAAATGGTGAACAAGGAAACAAAATAATTGTTGCAAAAAGTTTGTGTAATTTCTTCAAAGACAATAAATTTTTGAAAGTTGAACAAGCAGTAGAACAGCTTGCAAATGAAGAAAAAGCAATCATAAATCAATACTACAATACAAAAAACAAATTGCTTGATACAATTCGTATGATTATGAAAGAGTCTTCAAAAGAGGCTGTAATATCAGCATTTGACATCTTTTCAGGCGACTTTACCAAATGCCAACCAGAACACGAAGTAGTCATTCTAAAAGATAGAAATGTAAATATTTTGGACACATTCATTCAAGAATTAGACTGCGAACTTGTAGTAAACGGAGCATTTGATACTCTAGAAGGTCAAGAAGTTGATTACAATCCAGAAGTTCTCAATAGAAACATTGAACTTTGCAATCGCAAAAACAACGAAATATACGGCGGAAAACCTGGTAAACAAGCTAAAATCAATACATTGATTGAAAAATTAAATGAAATTGGTCAAAAAACAGTTGCGTTCTTCACTTATAAAAATGCACTTCTAGATATCGGTTGCAACCCTAAGGGTGTAAAAGATTATGAAAATGATCTAGCAAAACAATATATTCCAATCAAAAAAGCATTACAAAAAGAATTCAAAATTGAATTAGAAGACATTTGTAATGTTGTTGTAAACGAGGCAGAATATGGCGAAGTAGACATCGAACAACCAATTGAAGAACAAATGGCACAATTTGAAGAAACTTCTTACAACGACGACTCACAATCAAACATTGAAAGTCCTTCATTTGAAACCCCTACACCACAGTTTTATTCAGAAGAACAACCAACACAAACAAATCCTTTTGAAGATTTAAATAGCCAAAATACTTTTGAGAATAACTATGTTTCAAATAATTCTCAAAATTTTGAAAGTCAATCTTCATATTCACCAGAATTCAACACAAATGAATCACAAAGTACTTCATTTGCATCAGTCGAAGACAATACAAAAACCTCCAATTTCGATTCATTTTTAAGTTCATCAAATGAACAACCATTCAACCAAACTCAAGATTTCAACACTTTTGAGAATAATCAAACCCAAGAATTCAATTCTTCATTCAACTATTCACAACCACAAGAGTTTAATACAAATAATGATTATGAACAAAATCAGGAATACAATTCAAATCCTGAGGACTTTTCAAGCAACAACACTTCTGCATTCGATTTCTCATCAAACTCAACAGAACCTCAACAATATCAAGAAGAGTCACAACCTACTAATAATGAATTGAATGACGAACCACCCGTTCACAGAAGTCCGCTTGAATCTTTCTTCTCTAACAATTCAAATAATAATCAAAATCCTTTCGATAATTAATTTTCCTTATAAAAAAATCCCACACTGTTGGGATTTTTTTGTTTTTCGCTAAAGGTTACAACAAAAAGACACCAATTAAAAATTGGCGTCTATATAATTATTTTCTAGGCTCTATTTGAACTTCCAAAAACATTGTCCATTTTATTCTTTACAACCGTTTTTATAAGTTCCATTCCTACACCATTGTATTTTCTAAGGTCAACATTCTCAGGATTTTCGGTCAAAGACTTTCTGATTCCCGCTGTGAAACTCAGTCTCAAATCACTATCAACATTCACTTTGCAAACATTATGACTACAAGCCTCTCTTAGCATATGTTCAGGAATTCCATTAGAGCCTTTTAACTTTGCTCCATATTGTTCTGCCAAAGCAACCATATCTTGCGGAATCGAACTTGCACCGTGTAGGACAATTGGGAAATTAGGAAGAAGTTTTTCTACCTCTTCTAATATGTCAAATCTCAATTTTGCCTCACCTTTAAACTTAACTGTTCCGTGGCTAGTTCCAATTGCTATTGCAAGAGAATCCACCCCTGTTGCTTTTACAAATTCATATGCCTGCTGAGGATTTGTATATTTTGCATCTTCCTCAGTAGCACTTACTTCATCTTCTACTCCTGCAAGAACACCCAATTCAGCCTCAACAGTTACGCCCTTTGAATGAGCATATTCTACCACGCTTTTTGTAAGTGCAATATTTTCCTCATAAGGAAGATGAGACGCATCTATCATAACATTCGTAAACCCAGCGTCTATACACATTTTGCAATCCTCAAAAGTTTTGCCGTGGTCAAGGTTTAGACAAACAGGAACGGTCATTTTGCTAGCATACGCTTTGCAAATTGCAACAAGCGCATCAACACCTGCATATTTTATAGCCCCAGTCGAACATTGTACAATCACAGGACTTTTGTTTTCTTCTGCACTATCGAGTATACTCTTTAAAGTTTCAATATTAACAAAGTTAAATGCCCCTACACCATATTTACCCTTAAGAGCATTTTCAAATATTACTTTTCCATTAACAAGTTCCATTTTTACCTCAAATAATTTATTTGCAAGAATTTGTAATTTTACACTAATAATTATAATATAATTTTTTAAATTATTAAAAACACAACCTTACTTTGTTAGTGTATTACATTTTTATTCAAAAAGCAAATAAATAAAAAAGAATTAACCGCTAAGCATAAATAAAAACCAAAAACATATTTTGATAAAACAATCAAAAATTACAAAAAAAATAAAAAGTTGCTTTTGTTTTAATTGTTTTTTTTTCTTAGTTATATTAAAATATATTTGTAATGTAAAAAATAAGTTAAGTATAACATCTATACTTATATCATAACTTTTAGGAGAATATATGAAAATTGCATTTATTATTCCCGTTCTTTCGGAAATTAATTTAACAAAAACATTTAATAGAATTAGTGAGAGTTGTCCAGATGACGACTTTGACGTATATTTTGCAATCAACGGAAAATTAAATAGTTTCTTCACCCAAGTAAGAACAACTTTTTTGAACGAATCTAGAGTTAAAGCATTTCTAGCAGACAGACCAGTCAACGAACACAAACTTATCACGCTTGGAATGGAAATGACCGAAGATTACGATGCTACAATCATTTATTCAGGCAAAGAAGAACCAAACAAAGACGTTATCAAAGCATTCATTTCTAGTTGGAAAGCAGGAAATAGAATTGTATATCTAAAGAAAGAATATTCTGGATTCAAGAAAATTTGGGTAAAACTAAAACGAGCAATCTATAGTCTTGGAATCAAAATGCTTGGAATATTCAAAGATAGATGTGCAGAAACCGACATTCAATTACTTGACCAAGACGTAGTCAAAACAATCAACCAACTCCCTGCCAAAAATAGACAATTGAGAGTTCTAGATAGTTTCGTCGGATACCCTACAGACGTAATCCAAATCGAAATAGACCACAAAATGAAAGAAAACAAAAATTATGATGAAAAAATCAAAGCATATAAAATTTGTGGCATTGCATCTCTTGCATCTATATTCTTAGGAATTATTACCCTTGCACTTGGTATAGTTGGAATTGTTCTAAAATGGACAATGCCTGCAGTTCTATATATTGTCTTATTCTGCGTTGGAATACTCTCATTTGTTATGTCATTTGTATTCGCAACCAAGAAAGCACTTCACTTCCGTGTAGGACTTGCAAACGAAATACCAGAGTTAAATGATCTTAGAACAAAACTTGAAAAATATAATATTACTGCAAAAAATAGTAAATAATAAAATATCAAGAAAGTAGAAAAGACAATGCAAAATTGTCTTTTTTATTTAAATATCTCAATGGAGGCAAATATGTTTAATAAAGTCAGCAAAGAAGAGGAACTTGCAAAAAAATTAGTAAACTATTCTTGCAAAGTTCAAAAAGGCGAAAAGGTTCTCATTTCCTATTCGGATACATCAAATTCATTTATTGAGTTATTAATAGAAAAAATTACAAAAGCAGGAGGAATACCTCTTGTATACAGACTTGACAGAAGAATAAAACGAAGACTTCTTCTTAATTCTAGCGAAGAAATGTTTGATTACTACAGAGAAGTCGTTTCTCCTATAATGCAAAGTGCAGATGCCGTGATTCTGATTGGTGGAAGTATGAACGACTTCGAGCTTTCAGATGTTCCTGCACAAGCTTTTTCAAACTACAGCAAACTATACGTAGAACCAGTACATTTTGATATTCGTTGCAACAAAAAATGGGTTTTGCTCAGATATCCAACCTACTCGTTTGCCCAAAGTAGCAGACTTAGTAGCGAGTCTTTTGCCGAATTCTTCTTTAATGTTTGTACTCTAGACTACGAAGCCCTTGACAAAAAGATGGACCCGCTCAAAGAACTTATGGAAAAAACAGACAAAGTTCGTATTGAAACCCCGAATACAAATCTTGAATTTTCAATCAAAGGCCTTCCTGCTATCAAATGTAGCGGACAATGCAATATTCCTGACGGCGAAATATACACCGCACCTATCAAAGATAGCGTTAATGGCACAATTGTATTCAACACCCCTGCTCTTGATAACGGAATAGAATTCAATGGAATTAGCCTTACTTTCAAAGATGGCAAAATTATCGATTGTGAGTGTAACAACAAAGATAAATTTGAAGAAATCCTCAACACAGACGAAGGTAGTAGATATCTAGGAGAATTTGCATTCGGACTTAATCCATATTGCACAGAATCGGTACACGATATTTTGTTTGACGAAAAGATGTCTTCCAGTATTCACCTTGCTATCGGTAGCAGTTACGAAGATTGTTTCAATGGAAACAAGAGTGCAATCCATCTTGATTTGATACAAAGCCACCTTCCTAGCAATGGCGGAGGCAAAATTTACTTTGATGACCAATTAATTTATGAAGATGGCAAATTTACTTTGCCAAATTTAGTTGCTTTAAATAGCGAAAACTTGTTATAATTAAAAAGATGAATAGCTTTACTATTCTTGATTAAAGGAGATAATATGAATAAAACAGTAAGACTTGGAATCAACGGATTCGGAAGAATCGGAAGATTAATCACAAGAATCTCAGAAGACTTTGACAATGTAGAAGTTGTTGCAATCAACGACCCATTCTTGTCACCAGATTATGCAAAATACTTGCTTGAAAGAGATTCTATGCACGGCAACTTCAAAGGAAAAGTTGAATTAGATGGAGAAACATTGATTATAAATGGAAGAAAAGTTAAATTCTTCGCTGTAATGAACCCAGAAGAAATCGACTGGAAGAGCGCAAATGTAGATTATGTTGTTGAATGTACAGGCAAATTCACAACTATCGAAGGCGCAAGCAAACACCTTGTTGGTGGTGCAAAAAGAGTTATTATTTCAGCTCCATCAAAAGATGCTCCAATGTTTGTATATGGCGTTAACCACGAAACATATAACAATGATATGAAAATCGTATCTAATGCTAGTTGTACCACAAACTGCCTTGCTCCACTTACAAAGGTTGTAAAAGATAACTTCGGAGTAATTGAAGGACTTATGACTACAGTTCACTCAACTACAGCTACTCAACTTACAGTTGACGGCCCTAGCAAGAAAGATTGGAGAGGAGGAAGAGCTGCAAGCGGAAATATCATTCCATCATCTACAGGTGCTGCAAAAGCAGTTGGAAAGGTTATTCCTGAACTTAATGGAAAACTTACTGGTATGAGTTTCAGAGTTCCTACTCTTAACGTTTCTGTAGTAGACCTAACTGTTAGACTTGAGAAAGAAACTACTTATGACGAAATCAAAGCAGTTATGAAAAGAGCAAGCGAAAACGAAATGAAAGGTATTATGGGATACACAGAAGAACCTCTAGTTTCTACCGACTTTATGAGCGACAATAGAGCAAGCATATTTGATGCAGAAGCAGGAATTATGCTTAGCCCAACATTTGTAAAACTTGTTGCTTGGTATGACAACGAATATGGTTATAGCACACAACTTCTAAGACTTGCTACACATATTGCAAATCAAGAATAATTTTTTTCAGAAACTATATGGAAATATTTCCATATAGTTTTTTTGATATTCAAATTAATTGCCTTTTGAAAGTAATTGTAATACAATAAATCTATGAAACAAGATAACTCAATCAAAAAGCTTGACAAAGCAATGGATATACTCAACTTAATATTATGCCTTTCACTCATCACTTCACCTCTTATACTATCATTTGTAAGTTTGATGCTAGATGATCTAACACTTGCGTATATGATAATTATTTTTGGCACAATTTATGTTAATTATCTTCCTATTGTATTTGTTCCTAAATTACTTAAAAAGAACTATAGAAAAAAAATCCTAAAATCAATGAAGAGCCCGCCAATTATAATTATGTATGTTCTTATTGGCTGGATTGTTTTAAGTACAATAATTAATAATGTTATTAATGTCTATTTAGCAATATATCTTATTTACATATTAATATTCATATGTACATTCACCACTCAAGAAAAGTACAAAACAATCATTATCAATACCCTACTTATCACAATGGCTATATGTTGCGTAATGGGCTTTATTGATGTTCGAAATGAGTTTTTGCCAGGATTCTTTACTCTTAGTTTCCCTCAATCATTACAATTCTACAACCCTAATTATACAGGCTATGTAATGTCAATGATTGCCATATACAATTGTTGGTTACTTTCTGAAACTGATAAAACATACCAGAAAGTCATATCGTCTTGTGTGCACATATGTTTAACCATACACTTGTTTATGAATGGCTCTTTTGCCCCTATTACAGCATATTATTTGCTTTTAATTGTTATGATTATTTACAAATGGGTTACAACAAAAAAATGTCCATTCAAACTACTTATAATGTTTGCTAGCGTATTTGCCACAATGTTCTTGGTAGATTTAATTCCAGGAATCGAAACATTCAGAAATTGTCCATATAATTATTTCTTAGAATGTTTAGCAGTTGTAGACAATATTCTAGGCACAAAAATTCTTCCTGCACTTACAGGAATTGAAGAAATTGCAGGCGCTGACGGTTGGGATAGAGATGCTTTACAAAAGGAATCACTTGCAGCTATCTTTGGTAGTTTCAAAACATTCTTATTTGGTGGAGGTGCTGGCAACGCATACAATTATCGCCCACACAATGCCATTCTCTCTACCTGGTTGGATTTTGGTATAATTGCCCCTATTTGTTACATTGCAATCAATGTTTATGTTGTAGTAAGATACTTCAAGGCAAAATCTGAGAACAAAACCAATCTTTTTGGATTAATATCTGCAATAATTGGATATTTCTTTGTGTTAATATTTGGTAGCGTCATACATTTCCACTTCAGTTTCTTTGTAGTCATACTAGCATTAGCATATAGAGAAACAAATAAACTATACAAGAAAAAGAAAATTATAATCGAATTGGAAGATGATTCCCTGAGCGATACCGAAACAATCAACGAATCAACAAAACCCGACAACAATTCAGAATCATTAGATGAGAACAAAAAAGAAATAAAAAATACACAAAATAAAAAAAAAAAACAAACAACATCAAAAGAAAATAAAAAAGATGCCGAACCAATTTAATGGTTCGACATTTTTTTACTTATCTTTGTACTTAAGAACTCTAAGACTATTAAGTATGGCAATTAATGTCACACCCACATCGGCAAAAACTGCAAATAACATACCCGTAATACCCAAGGCACCAAGTAACAAAAACGTTAATTTTGTAATTCCTGCGAATATAATATTTCCCCACGCAATTTTTCGTGTTTTTCTAGAAATTTTAATTAGATGAATAATTTGATTTAAATTGTCATCAGCAATAACTACATCACTTGCCTCAATGGTTGCAGGACTTCCCATAATACCCATACTAATACCGACACTTGATAGAGTCAATGCAGGAGCATCATTTAAACCATCTCCAACAAATGCAATCACTGAATTTTTTGATTCATTATCTATATGCTCAAACTTATCTTGAGGCATAAGTTCCGCCCTATACTCCGCTATACCAACTTTCTTAGCAACACTCTTGACACAGTTTTTAGCATCACCTGACAAAATTGCACTAGACACTTCCATACCTGAAAGTTTCTCAATAGTCATTTTTGCCTCTTTCTTGATTTCATCTTGAAGAACAATTTTGCCTAAAAGTTTCTCATTTTGATAAAGACCAACAACTGTTTTTCCAATAGCCGATTCTACCTTTCCAATAAAATATTGTTTGCCCTTTATCTCAAACGATATACCCTTGCCTGCAATCTCCAAAAAATTATCTATTTTAACTTCTTTTGGTTTCTTATGATATTCACAAATTGCTTTGCCGATTGGATGAAGAGAATTTTTCTCACCAGCAACAACAATGTCTAGAAACTTTTGCTTAGAAAGTTTTTTATCCACAACATCAACTTTGCTAACTACAAATTTGCCAGTTGTTATAGTTCCAGTTTTATCAAAATATATTTTCTGTAGTTTTGCACAAGCATCAATAAAATTGCTACCCTTTATAAGAATGCCCTGCTTACTACATCTACCTATACCAGAAAAATATGTCAAAGGTACAGATATAGCAAATGCACAAGGACAGGATACAACCAAGAATATAAGCCCTCTATAAACTGCAGTAGAAATATCTTTCAAAACTATCCAACTAATCCCCCAAACAAGTATTGAAGACAAAATAACTCCCAAAGTATACCAACTAGAGAACTTAGATATTATAGTTTCTGTTTTGGATTTTTTATTACTTGCATTAGTTACAAGATTAAGAATTTTTGAAACAGTACTATCTTTATATTCGCACGTAACTTCAACAACAATAGTACTATCAAGAACAATACTTCCCGACTCTATAACATCACCAACTTGGATTATTTTAGCATTAGACTCACCAGTCAAATGTTTTTTATCAACGCTTGCAGACCCTTCTACAACTACACCATCAAGAGCAACTTTTTCTCCAGGTCTTACCACTATCCTGTCACCAATGTTCACAACTTCAGGTTTTACTTTTTGTTCTCTATCTCCCTTAATTATCATTGCAAATTCAGGCTGGTTATTTATAAGCATAGAGATACTTTGTCTAGAATATCGAACAGCTTTTGCCTCCAACAGTTTACCCAAAGTATATAAAGCAATAACCATCAACCCTTCCATACTTTCTCCAATAGCAACAGCACCGATCAAAGATAGGGTTATTAGAGTATTTTCATTTATCTTGAATGTTTTCAGTTGTATCAATGCCTTATAATAAGTCTTGTACCCCATCAATAGAGCAGACACAATAAGCAAAGACCAATACAACCATCTAACCATAGGCACAAAAACAACTAAAACACCCAACATTAAACCAATTACATATAAGATAATGTCAATTATATTCGCGTTTTTGACATTTTCACTAACGTCTGTTAATTTAACACTAGGATTAACTTCTTTTGTTGTTTGAAATATTTTCTTAGTTATCAATTTAGAATTAACATCATCAATCTCAAGAAAAACCTTGCTTGTTGAGAAGTTTACATTACAAGATTTCACTCCATCAATTTTCTCCAAATACTTCTCTAACGTCAATGCACAATGCCCGCAATCCAAGCCAACTATATTATATTCTTTATTCATTACAACCTTCCTTAATATGCTCCAATCCACATTCAAGAATTTCTTTGACGTGATCATCAGACAACGAATAATATACAATCTTGCCACTTCTTGAAGACTTGACAAGGTTGTCATCTTTCAGAAGTTTCAACTGATGAGATATTGCCGACTTTGTCATATCCAAAGCCACTGCAATATCGCACACACACATACTTTCTACATTGTCAAGAATAGTCAGAATCTTTAATCGAGTCTCATCTGAAAAGTTCTTATAGAATTCAGACAACCTACAAAAACTATTAAAAGACTTTAGGCAACCGATTGCTCTATCGAGCTTATCCCTATGGATACAATTGCAATCACATTTATTTTCTACTTTCTTTGCCATACAACCTCAATTGAATATCTTTTCAACTATCTATAGTATAGTTGAATACATATTCAATTGTCAACTGTATTTAAACAAAAAAAAGAAGATATCAAATACCTTCTTTCAAAATCTTCTACAACTCGCTATATGGAGCAGATTCAAAATTTTCTGGAATCCTATCAAAAGCCTCTTTGGTCATAAATATCCCACTAGCACAGCCCTTGAAAAACCGGTCTGCAAACTTTTTATCAACACTAATGCCGTCAATGTTCTTAATATTTAAATACTCTCCAGTCTTCCTTGTGCCAAAGTAACTTTGAAAAGCCGTAAGAAACGACTCTAGAAAACTTTGATCATTTTGGAACACATAATAAACTTGCATAAAACCATCTTGAGTTAAATTGTTATGACCCAATTGTGTCATTTTTGAAAAAAACTCATCTACATCTACATAGTCAAAAATATTAGATAATCTTATCAAATCAAATTTTTCATCTTTTAACACCCTTGTAAAGTCTGAATATTCAGCTCTTAAGAATCGAATATTGCAATTTTTTAACGCCTCTTTTATTTTGGCATAATTTGCCTTAGATTCATAATACGAACGGAAATCTTTTCCTCTAGGTGTAAAACACCCTTGAGATAACATATCTGCCATCTCTATTTTTTGCTCAACATCTGTATTATCCACATCTAGCATTAGATTATCCCAGAATTCTCTAGAACGCTCACTAAGACTATGTGAAAGTTTACGATAAATATGCGGATTAAATATTTCATCCCTTGACATATACGCATAATGTTCAGACATATCCAAATTTTCAAATGCAGCCATTTTAAGTTCTATAAATGCCTGAGCCATCGGATTATCATCGATTATTGTAAAATCTCTCGCTCCTTGCAACAAAAGCTGAAACAAACTATCCCCAGAACTACCAGTCAAAGCAACCTTCTTACCAGAAAAATCCACTCCGCCAAATAATTGTGTAATATTTTCATTACTAAAACCAAATACTTTCTTTGAAGAATTATTAGCAGACGGCATAAGTTCAAGAGTTTCTCCATTTCCATTATATGCAAATAATTCTAAAGCCTCATTATGCTCTTTATGTGGTTTATCATCTTTATATCCCATAAAACACCTCATATATAATTATTATATCATATCCTCATATCAAATTCAACACTATTGACATCCATCGACAATATCTTATTACCAACAAACAAAAAAATCCATATTTATTCTACAAACATAAATATTTTCCTCAATTGTTAGTTTTACGATAAAAAAGAAGATATCAAATACCTTCTTTCAAAATCTTCTACAACTCGCTATATGGAGCAGATTCAAAATTTTCTGGAATCCTATCAAAAGCTTCTTTTCTCATAAAAATTGCACTTGCTTTATCTTTAAGAAACTCTTTTGAAAATTCTTTGTCTATATAAACACCATCAACATTTTTTATATCTAAAAATTTCGAATGACTTCTAGTTCCAAAATAACTTTGGAACACCATTAAAAAAGAATCTAAAAAGCCTTCGTTATTTTGAAATACATAATAAACCTGCATAACACCATTTTTATTCAAGTTTTTATGACCCAATTTTGTCATATTAGCAAAGAATTCATCTACATCAACATAGTCTTCAATATTAGACAATAATATATAATCATACTTATTATCTTTTAATACTTTTTCAAAGTCTGATAATTCCGCTTGTATAAAATTAATTTTGCATCTTTTTAGATATCGTCTAAGTCTATCATAATTTGCCTTGGACTCAAAATATGAGCAAAAATCTTTTCCTTTTGAAGAAAATCCAGTCTGAGCAAATGCTGCAGTAGCTTTCATATTTACCCCAATATCACTATGATCAATGTCGAGCATTATTGAATCCCAAAACTCTTTGGCCCTATCACTAAGCAAATGAGATACCTTCCTATACATATGCGGATCAAAAATCTTTTCTCTGGTCATATACTCATAAAAATCTTCCATTTCAAAAGTTTCAATCCCCGCCATTTTTAGTTCAACAAAAGGTTGTGTCATTGGATTGGCATCAATTATAGTAACCTCAGATGCACCCCTCAAAACAGCCTCAAACATTTGATCTCCTGAACTACCAACAGTCAAAACCTTTTTGCCTTTAAAATCAAAATCTCTCAGCATTTGACTTAAGTTCTCATTACTAAAAGCAAAAACCCTTTTTGCAGAATTATTCGTTCTAGGAACAGAACTAAAAAAATACGGACTATCATCAAGATTATCTGCCAATAGTTCCAAACCTTCGTTATATTCTTTATGCGGTTTATCGTTCTTATATCCCATTGTTTACCTCATATATATTAGTATATCATATAGATTCTCAAATTACAATAGATGTGATAATGTTGCAAAATCACCAAAATCTTTCTCACCAAATATTTGACCATTAAACGAAAATTATAAACACATTATGTATACAAAAAAAGAGCACAAACGGCTCTTTTATATTAAAACACTTCTTCAATAACACCACCGCCAAGACAATCGGTTTCGTTATAAAATACAACATATTGTCCAGGGGTTACAGCTCTTTGTTTCTCTTTGAATTCTACAACAACACGTTCAGGCTCAATCCTCACTCTAACGGCTTGATCCGGCTGTCTATATCTAAACTTGGCACAACACTCAAACTCTTTGGTTTCAGGCTCTTGAGGTATCCAATTGACCTTGTAAGACACAAGTCCGTCCTTAAATAGTTCCTCTCCTTCACCTTGCGACACAATCAAGTTGTTATTCTTGACATCTTTGTCAATAACAAACCAACGCTCACCATTACCATCTTTTTTGCCACCAATATTAAGCCCCTTTCTCTGACCCAAGGTATAATAAATCACACCTTCGTGACGACCAACAATATTGCCTTTGTTATCTATTATATTCCCAGGATTGCAAGGTAAATAATTCTTCAAAAATTGCCTAAATCTACGCTCTCCTATAAAACAAATACCTGTACTATCTTTCTTTTCTGCCGTTGAAAAGCCATACTTTTCGGCAATTGATCTAACTTCAGGCTTTGTAATATCTCCTATTGGAAAAATAACCGAACCCAACTGCTCTTGATTCAATTGATTCAAAAAATAAGTTTGGTCCTTATTCCCATCTTCAGCTTTCATAAGATAGGTCTTACCATTCTCTCTTCTTATTCTAGCATAATGTCCAGTTGCAATATAATCAGCTCCAAGATTCTTGGCATATTCCAAAAAAGGCCCAAACTTAATCTCCCTATTACACAACACATCGGGATTTGGAGTTCTTCCCTTGGAATATTCGTCCAAAAAGAACTTAAACACTCTATCCAAATATTCTTGAGCAAAGTTAACCGAGAAATAAGGAATTCCTAGTTTGTTACAAACCCTTTTTACATCTTCATAATCACTAACAGCAGTACAAACTTCGTTCTCATCTTGCTCTTCCCAATTATGCATAAACAGACCAATAACTTCGTGTCCTTGCTCTTTTAGAAGTGCAGCAACAACCGAACTATCTACACCACCAGACATACCAACAACAATCCTAGCCATAATTACTCCTTTTTCCCCAATACTACAGGAATTTTCATAGATTTAAAGATACAACCAAAGATATCTCCAACCCACAAAAGTACATTAATAGCCATAGAATAAAACAATACTTCGTATAACAAATTCAATATAGTTGCAATTGTAGGAATTGTTTGACCAATAGTCATAACAACCAACATCATAGAAAATGACCCCACAGTCGCAATGACGGAGAACCAAGCCCGAATAGGTCTCTTGATATAAAAATGATTAACACCAATCCAACCCAAGAAAATAGTAAACAAAAGCAATTTTACTCTGCTCACGTCATTCGGAATAATATTGGTATAATGAATCAAATCCTTGTTGCCAGTCTTTCTATATTCTTTTACTTTCTTATTACTAGCATTCAATATTTGCGTATCAGTAATTTTACAATATGGGCATACTTGCTTTGCAACTAGTTTCGCCCCACAAACAGGACACCTCAATGTATCATCTCCATAAAAAACTTATTTTTATTATTTTATCATTTTTACTAATATTTTACAATAATTATTGCATTCAAATACAAATAATTATCTCATTATTCGAAAGTATAACTATTACAATTATAAACAATATTTCTTCTATGCTTTTAGCCATAAAAAAACCTCCCTAGAAGAGAGGCTTTCTTTATTATTTCCCGCTATTATCTGTGATAATCTTCTTGATTTCTCTTAAATTTCCAAGAGTCAATTCTTCGTCGATTTCTTTGTATGCATTCTTAAATGCATTTTTTATTTCAGAAGAAATATCCTTATCAAGAGCAATATCTCTAACCTTTCTAGCAAAATCAAGAACTTCTTCTTTTGTCTTGAAATCAACTTCAGTAATTATTCTTTCAATTATCTCAAATTTATAAATATTAGGATTCTTTGCCATAATACACCTTCTTTTTTATAAATGCACATATATGCATCAAACTAATTATAGTATAACTTAATTTTACGATTTGTCAATACTCAACCTAGAAAATCAGTCAAATATTATACTACATATCCATTCCTTCATCTGCATTTGCAGGATCATCTTGTTCTATAACATACCCGGCTTTTCGCAATTCTTCTTGTAGCTTTTCTAATTCGCCTTTCTCGAAAAATAAGTTACAAAGATCATCCAAAATATCTTGGTCCTTAAAACCTTGTGCTGCCCAATCACTTTTCAATGATTCTATGCAACTTTTTACCTCCGTTGATCTATCCCCAGCCACATTTTGTTGTATCTTAGAGAGTTGTTCAATGGCCGCAAGATATTTTTTCGCCATATTTGGATAATGTTTCTGCATTGCCTCGAATGTTCCCTTTCTTTTCTCCAGAGGAGTTTGTAATCCGTCAAGTTCGCTAGCAAATTTAGTTTCAAATTCATGATGATTTTGAGGCGGTCTGTCAGATTGTCCCGCTTGCTGTTTTCTTAGTTCTGGTTTTTGTTCTGACTGTTCACCTTTTCCAAAAAATTTGGTAACTGATGATACTACTGACGCGCCTTTAGCTCTCATTTTATCAAGAAATGATGGATTGCCAGATGATGATTCACTAATTTCAGTATTGCTTGTTATTACTGACTTTTTAGTCTGTTGCAATAAATAATCTTGTAATCCACTAACAACCAACCATTTATAAGCATCCTCATCTGTTTTTTCTAACTCTTTAAGAAGTTGTCGTCCTTCTCCTTTTGTTAGAGCTTCTTTATTATTATTTATAAACTTCACAGCTCTAGAACAATGTCTTTCAACAACTTTCATTTTAGCTTCATATATTCCTTTTTGATATTCTGAATTTGCCTTATCTCCAGAAACCTTACCACTTTCCAAATCGCTTACCATTTTATCATAAAGATTTTTTATTGTTGTTTGATATTCTTGATCTTGTTCAATAACCATTTGGATTTTTGCTTCTGATTCATCGGCATAAATTGTTACCGGCTCTGTTGGTTTTTGTTGCGAAGCATTCCCCGTTATTTCAGAAACTATATTGGACGAACCTTGTCCAGTTTGTTGTGCTTGTGCTGGTTTATTATCAGTAGCCAACGAAGAGACAGTTGCATTTTGTGTATTTTGTTTTTCTATAGTTGTACTCTCCGGTTCTCCCTTTTCGTCTTGTAGAGATTGTAACACATCGGCAGGTTTAGCCTCAGTCTGAATTGTTGTGGTTTGTTTTTTACATTCTTTCCTAAATTCATCCATCATTCCGCTAACTTCTAACCATCTATATCCGTCAGGATTAGACTTTTTACAATCTTCAAAAATTTCCTCAGGATTCTTTTTGCCGATATCATCAATTGCATTCACAAAAAATTCATAAGCTCTAGGAGCATATTTCTTTACTACATCATACTCTCTTATTGCAGATGCTGAATTATATAACTTCCAAGATAAATCTTTTGCCTCAGTAGATGAATTAGGATTATTTTGTGCAGTCTCGTGTATCTGATGAAGTGAATTATAATCTGGAAATTCTTTTTCTACTAATTCAAGGAATTCCGCATAAGTTTGAGGAACTTGAACTTGTTGAGAAGTTTCGGTTCTGTCTAATGTCTCAGTATCCCCTTTCTGTGTTGTAGGTTTAGCATCAGTTTGCATTGGGTGTTCAGCATAAAACTTTTCAGCCTGTGCCTTTGCCATATTATGTGCCTGATCAGGATCTTCTGGATTTGCCTGTATAATACTATCAAAAATTTCTCTATATTTATCCGTATTTTCAATTGCACCAGTATATCCCTTACTATCGCTTACAGCGGTTGTCGGTTTATTTTGTTGTTCACCTGATACGTTTGTAAACTTAATATCTTTTATAGTATCAGAGACAAAAGACTGAACTTGTTCTTGTGCACGAATTTTGGCAAGCTTTTCATCTGCAATTGACATTTTGAAATACTTTGAACTTAGTAAGGCTTGATTTTGAATTAAAAATTTAATATTATCCAAATCCCTACCACTTACCATGTTATTTGTTGATAAAATTTCTTTAATCCCATTCAATCTTTCTTCATTTGATTGCATTGGCACAACATCTTTAAATAGGTCTCCCTTAACTAATTTTTCACCTATCTCTATCGTGACATTTTCTCCATTTTTAACTACTTCAGAACAAGGAGCAAACATAAGAGCCATTAGCTCTGGCGTTAAATTTTTAAAACCATTTATAACGTTTTCATCAAATAATTTTTCGTCTTGGATTTCATAGTCTTTCTTTATCTTATCTAACGATTCCATTAATTTTGGTAAACCCTTATCTGGGTCTTGAGACAAAGTCTTATCTTGAAGAACACTTAAAGCCAAATGCCTTAATGCGTCTATACAAGTTTTTCCTTCAATTACTTTTGAGCCAACTTCAATCTTTGTATCACCGCTTAGTAATCTAAACAAATCCAAAACAGATTTTACATCCTGGCTCTTAGGGTCAGATGATTCATAAAGTTTATTAAGCATTACAGCCCCTGGCATAAAGCACATTGCTTCAAATTCCGATTGAGTAATCGTTTTAGGAAGATTACTAGCAGGTTCTCCTTGTGGATTTGTCTGTGGTGAATTGCCACCTATAGGTGTTGTACCATTACCTCCCGCTTGTTTTTCGGCATCATCGTCTACTGTCACCTCATCGCCATCATTTTCTTGTGTTTGATTGCCGTTTGTTTGCGCTGAAGATGCGGAACCACTAGATACAGGAAATTTAAGATTTTCAAGCTTTTTCAATATTTCTTTTATGAAATTTTTAATAAGATATTTTTTGCAATAAGGCTTCATTGCTTTCATAAAAGCCTCATTGTCTGGAGCTGAAGGATACAAATCTTTGAATGTTTTGGTCTTCTTTTGGGTTTCATCTTGCGATTCTTCAAGCTCGTTCTGAGCCTCTTGCATTTTAACATTACCAAAATCTACTGGAAGACCGCCACTCTCTTGGATTGCCTTATCCAAAGCACTCTGATCTTTGCTAAGTGCATCCATATAACGCTTCATTGCAGACTTTTCAACGTTGGCCTCTTCTGGCAAAGATTGCTCTTGAGCATAAGTCATTCTACGAAGCAAATTATTCTTATGGCGTTGTTCTGCTAATTTATACTCTTCTTCAGTAGGTTCAGGCTTCTTATCATCAATAGACTTTTTCGCTTCATTTATTTTTTCCGAAACAATCTCAGTTCTTCTCTGTTCACTAGTTTCAGGATTTGCATATTCCACATATTCTTCTGAAGACATCAATCGAGTTGCTCTATCCAAAAGAAGAAGATACTTTCTCCAGTTATTTTGTATTGCATCGATTTCGTTGCTCTTTGCAGGATCTTTGCTATGTGCAGCATAACCCAAAACGATGTCTTCTTTTGTAAATAATGAGTCTTCGCCTGTAGGAGTTTGTCCAACAATCGAATCTGCAAACGCCTCAATAGAGGTATCTCCCTTTGGTGTTTTCTTCTCTTGTTCTTCTACAAATTCCTTATATCCTTCTCCGAAAACATTTCCTTCATTCCAGAAAGCGGTTGCTAGCTCCAATTTCCAAGCCTTGACAATATCCGCCCTATCTTTATCTTCCAATTGAGCAAAGAACCCACCACCAATATCAGGAAGCATTTCAGATAAAACTTGATTCACCTTTTCTGCTGGAGATTGTTGAGAAGAGGTTTCTTGTGTTATATTTTGTGATTTTATTTCTTGAATACGATCAATTAATGTTTTTTGAACAGCTCCAAAAATTTTATCATCGTTTCTTTGTGGGAAATCAATATTGCCATCTACACCATAAGACAACATTAGCCCACAAGCATTTCCCGATGCCTCTTTTACAAGATCTGGAGTCATAGAAGAACCATTTTTTTCTACATATGTTTCCATATAAAGTCTCTGAAACTCTACATTCAAAGCAAATTCTTCTTTAGCTCTTTGAAGTGCAATGATTTGTTTGGTTATAGCATTTGTTTCAGGGTGAAGTTCCTGTTCATTATCCGATATTTTCTCTCCATCCTTTAATTTTTTCTGAAGAGCCGCAATCTGATTATCACATAGAGCGACATAATCGTCGCCTAATGTAAAGCTTACACTTTCTGAAATTTCCATCTGAAAATCATTGATTATATTTTCAAATTTACCAAGAGCATAAAAACCTTGGGAATGTCGCTTAAATTTGGTTGTAGTAGAAATGATATCATCTTGATTATATTCTTTAAATCTATCAGACAAGCCTTTATCTTTTATACATTCAGTAAAACGACTATCATAAATACTTTTTAACGCCGCTTTTCTAGCAAAGCTATGTATAAAATCAGGATTTAATAATCTATCAACTTTCCAAGAATCTGTTGTTGTTCCAAATGCTTGAGATTGTTTACTTATTCCAGTTTGAATAATCTGTTTATCAGGTAATGATTCAACCTGTTCAAGACATAATCTTTTATACGCAGAGTAAAGTGCATCTGGTGTAATAACTTTTGAATTTCTACCATTCGGATTGTTGAAATAATTTTGTATAATATTTTTTATTTGATCATCTGCAAATTTAAAATACTCTTCTTTACCTGGAATTTTTATTCCTACCTTACTATCTTTATAAGTATCTTGGTTTTCCCATTTCCATTGATGCTTTGTGTAATCAAAAGAAATATCAATACCTATAGACTTAAATGCTAGAGCTAAATCCATATCTTCTTTAATAGGAGATCGCAATAACTCGTCTGATGCATTAGTTTTACCAGCGTCAATTTGTGCAACCAAATCAGTATATGCAAGACTACCAAAATTTCCCAATTCACCATATGCCTTGAAATACATCTCTTGATCAATAAGAGCCTCTACCAACACTTTTGCTGTAGAATCTAAGCCCTTTTCAGCATACAAATTAATAGCTGAAACCATACTGGATAGAGCCATCAGTTGCTCTCGATTCATCTTTTTATGCATATCTGAACTTAAAGTCATTGAGCTTGCTAACTGTTTTTTAGTATCCTCATCAATAAAAGACCTTTCTAATAATGTTTTAATCATTGTGCTTAAATTGTCAAGCACACCTGAATGAGTTTTGCTATATACACTATAGATAGAATCTGCTGATTTGATTTTCGCAGGTTTGTAATCAACAAGAGCCTCTTTCCACCAATCTATTTTTAAAATCCCTTCTGCCATATGGCCTCCAATATGGTTTTTATAAAAACCATTTTTTTCTTTCTATTTTAACATAAAGTCTTTTGATTTTCAATAGGCTTTATATTTTTTACATTAGTATTTACCACATTTGGTGGCAAATACTAAGTATTAATCCATTTGTTCTAGTTTCAAGCGACTGAAATATTGTTCAAATACTTCTTGCACTCCTGCAACGCCCTCTTTATAGAACACGTCTCTATTGAGAGCTTTTTGTTGGTCGGTTGGAGTCTTGAGTCTATTGACAACCTCAACGACTGTTGAAATACTATCACCAATCTTCAAAACATTTCCGTCATTTGAAAGATTAATTGACGAGAACTTAGCAATCAAATTGATTCCTAGTTCTGGTGCATTAAGTTTGTTAGCAACTATTTCGATATTCTTGACACTATCTGCTGTTTCTTCGTGTTCAACCAATTCACTTACAACATAAGCAAATGGTCCAAGTTCGTGTTCTTTGTCTACAATATATCTAAACAAATATTGTTGCAAAAATCCCTTGATATTACAAATAATTGATTGATTATTTGGCAGAGCGATTTCAAGATCTTTCTCAGGGCTATTAGGCTTTGGAAGAGCACCGACTAATTCTAGGACCTCTCCAACTTCTTTCATTTGGTCAAGAACAAACGCATTTGATTCGTTCTTGATTGCCTTATTGTATCCATCGAGGATTCCCTTGAAGATAACGTCAATATTTCTAATACTAACAATCTTATTGTCTTCTTCCTCTTCAACCTCTTCCTCTACTACATCTTCGAATTCAAGACCTTTCATATTATCTATCTTCAATTCAAAATATCTTGCAAGGTCTTGTTCATAGCCGTTCATTGACTCTTTGTCTCTAATCATTGCAAGCAAATGACTTCTCATTTGTTTCTTTAGATCTGCAAAATATCCATCTATCTCTTTTCCGATAAATCTTTCATCACCTGTAGATTTTTCAAACAATTCTGTAAGACCATAATACAAATATAGATATTCGTATCTTTCTAGTTCTTCAGTTGTTGGATAAATTTCAGGATGAGGATTAATGATATCGTCAGATTTATTGACATAATCTAGATCAAGAGCAAGAAGAGTTTCCAATTTTTCATCTTTATTCTTCTTGTCAAAGTTATTTGACTCAATAATCATTCTATTGATATAAAGCATTTTGTTAATTTGTGTAGAGCATCTTTGATTACAATAATCTATGTAGTCAATGATTCTCTCACATCTTGACATCATAACATCTCTAATAACTTGGGTGATAAGACTTACCATTTCTTCTGGCTGATCTTTGAATGCTTCATTGATTTTGTTTAAACTCAAAATATTATTATTATAATAATCTTCTTTTAGTTTTGTTTTATTTTTATCAAGAGCGTATTTGAAACCAAATGCAAGAAGCAAATAATATTCTTTTATTTTTGATTTATCAAGAACAAAACCTTTTCTAACAAACCAATTATCATCTTCATATGTAAATACCTTATCTTCATCGGCAAGCACTTTTGTTTTCTCTTTGCTTGCGAATTTTACAAGGGTTACAGTATTTTGTTTTTTCTCTTGATTAAGCACTGTTACTTTCAAGTCAATCTTCTGCGAAAGTGCGTCAACCAAGTTTTCCATAAACCTAACTCCGCCAGTCAAATTATATGGTTTCAATTTGATTAAGAGTTTGTTGTATGCACCATTAAATTTGTATAATGTACCAAATAGATTGACAACATCATTTCCGCTTTCTTCCAATGTTGGTTCATTGCGAGTAGTAATAATTTCATTTTGTTCATATGAAAGAATCTTACCCATTCTAAGTGCTTGGTCAGCATTATCTTTTTGTCTGAAGAATACACTTCTTGGATATGATTGTAATCCACTATCCTTTGAGTCTTCCGATTGAATAATAACGTTTTGACCCTTGATAGAGAAACTAACGTAGTCTAAGATTCTACTATACATCTCATCGCTATTGAGTTTGATTGTAGGAAGTTCTCCCGACTCAATTTTTGCAATGACAGAATTGATATATGTTTGTTTCATTTTGCTAGAATAAGCATCATAAGTTTTTCTAATTTGGTCATTAGACATAATTACTCTTACAACACTTGCAATCATATTTGCAGACTTGATAACATCTGCCTTTATATCTTCTGGAATATAGTTTTCAAGATCGCCTTGGAATTTATGAGCAATCAAATCCTTTAGAAGTTCAAAATCTATTGTATCAAGAAGTTCGTTATAATCGCTAATAACTATATCTATAAGATTTTGAGGAACATACTGAGCAAGGAATCTCTTGATATCTGCTTTGTAATCAAATGTAGCAAGGTTGCTATCAAGTGTACTTAGTCCAGATTTTGCCATAGCATTCTTGATATATCTAATGTGCATATCAGATATTACTTGTTCAGGAGTTTGAATTTGTTGTTGTTTTGTTTCGATATAAGGATACAAGATATTGTTGTTTGTAGTCAGCAAATATTTGTATCTATCCATTGTTGCGTATCTTTCCATCATATTACCATAAACGGTAACACCCTTTTGATCATAACCTACAATATATGGAATTACGCAAGGCTCTATTCCTTCAGACACAAAATCAAAGTTTTGATAATCCCTATTATAATTAGGCTGTCCTTGTGGTGGTTGAGGAATATTTGGCATTACAGGTGTTGCAGGCATTATAGGAGCCTGAGGAACATAAGCCTGTGGTTGCACATATCCACCTTGTGGTACAGGAGCCACATAAGTAGGTTGTGGTGGAGCAGATTGCACTTGAGGCTGTACTGGAGCAGAATAATTATTTACCATTCCCCCTCCCATAGAATTATTAGAAGTATTTGCACTAGCGTACGATGCAGTGTTACGGGCAACATTCCTTGTGGCAGACATATCAACACTGGCATCATAACCAGGAACAATTCCAGGATCACTAACATCACCAAACATTGGTGGAGCCGAATGAAGACTAGCAATCGTTCTAGGAGTTGCAACCGATGCAGACTGAGGATTGCCACCAATTCCGCCACCCACAGCACCCGCAGGAACAGACGTGTTTGGAGTACCCATTGGCATTGATGCTACTTGAGGAGCAAACGTAGGACCTGTTGTTGTAGGAGCAGACGCAGGAATACTTGGCATAATACCACCAAATGCACCAACACCAGTAGCATTGCCTACAATACTTCCATAAGCATTGATATATGCATTAACACTCTTTACCCTTTCTTCTTTCTGAGACTTCTTGACTTTCTCGCGAATCATATTCTCTTGAAGAATCTTCTGATGACTTTCGTCACTAATCTTAGCAGCAGTAGCCTCTATAGTTTTGTCTACTTCACTAAGAGGTTCTTGTCTTTTCTCAGCCTTCTCCCCGACTTTATGTTTTGTCCAAGAAGTTGCCTTACCTCTATTGAATGTAATTATAAGTTCTGGAGCAGATGATAATATATCACGAATAATATCAATCTTTTCCTCAATAGTAAGAGTTCTCTTCTGCGCCTCCGCTCTTTCTTTTGCTTCATTAATAGCAATTATAACCTTTTCTTTCTGAGCCTTGGCATTAATAAGAAGAATTCTAAAATTGTTTTTGGATTTAAGAAGAATATTCTTAGCATCAAGATAATCTTGATTACCAATCTTCTGAGTAAGTTCATCAATTTGTGCTTGATAATAAGCAGACTTTGCCCCACTATCCTTATCTTTGTCATAAGATAATTTTTTGATTAAATCTTCATATTCCTTTTTCTTGCGAATATACTCATTTTGGTCTTCTTGTTGCATAAGGAATATTTTTTCTTTTCTGAGATAATCAACAGTATAGTTGTCAATTATATCTTGAGTGAAACTTCTAAGTTGTTGAAGAATAGAATGCATTGAATTAATAATTCTGAAAGATTGATCCTCAAGACGTTCAATTCTGGTTCTATTAACATCAATTCCACTAATATCAACATCAAGTCCAAAGTCACGAGTTATATCGCTAATTCTATAATCATTGATGCCAATTTGTTCTTGAGAAAGGATATCCCCGTAATTAATAAGTTCTGAGAAAACCTCGCCAATAACAAGTCTCTTGGCTTGTTGCTTAATATGAATCTTGTTTTGAATATCATCTTTGCTTTCTTTGTTGGAATAATATTCACCTTCGAATAATTTTTGGAAGTCTTTCCATTCTTCAGCATTTCTAGAATATTTCTTGATCATATCCTTGAAATATTGCTTGGTATTTTTAGAAGAATTCATAGCCCCAAACAATCCTTGAAGTTCAACAGCCGATCTAGATGAAATACCCAAACTCTTCTCTGCTTCATTGATGTATGTAATGAAAACCTGACCAGGGGTCATAAACTTTCTTTTCTCAATAGGTTTATTCAAAAACTCATCAACAAATCTGTTGCAAGAATTCTTTGAAAGTGCAAATGCTTTTTCGGCTTTGCCAATAAAATACTTGATACCCCTACCATTGTTGTAGTTTCTTATGGAATAATACCCATAATCATCTTTGTCAACAGTGACACCAACATAAGCAAGAGCAGCAACTATATCAAAGTCTTGACTCTCTTTGTTTTTCTTGATTTCTGTTTCAATACTAGCTTGAGAAGGTATCTCCTCATAACCCTCTACACAAACATCTTCAAATAACTTTGTCGCAGTCTTAAGATTGATTTTGTCAATAGTCTCTTGTTTATTTAGAATTGGCAAGAACTTAGCAAGTACAATATTGTATACGGCAACTTTCTCAATTTCAAGATTAATTCGCTCATTATCAAACTTAGCCTTTCTCATAAGTCTAATCTTACGAATAATTCTCGAACGATAATTCAGAATTCTAACAATGTTTCCAAGAACCTTGGCACTACAAGCCTCACAATCGTATAATTGATCAGGAAGTTCAATATACTCTCCCTCATCAACAAAGCTATCTTCTTCAATCTCAGAATCAGTCTCAACCTCATCAGCCCTTGCCTCTTCAGACAATTCTTCTGTAGTAGACTCTTGCGATTCGGACTCGTCTTTCTTGTCAGATTCTTTTGTTTCGTCGTCTTGCGAATTCTCTTGTGATGATTGTTCTTCTTGAGAACTATCCGTCTCAGAATCTTTGCCCTCAAGTTCTTTCTTAGATTCTTCAACAAGTTCGTCCATAAGACTGCCATTTACTTTGCCATCATCAAAAGCATCTGCCATATCAGTCAGCTTATCAAGCTCGACCTGTGAAAGATAATGATTGATAATATCTAATAATCTTTCTTTGTCTTTTGGCCACGAAAACAAAGGCGCATTCAACTTCGCCTTGGCAAGAAGTGCCTTCTTGTATTTAATTGTATTCTTCTCCTTAGAAGCTAAGAAATTTTTTACTTTTTTTCCACTTTTCATTACTAATGCCACAATGCACCACCTTCAAAAAGAATTCTTTTAATTCTTCTTTGCTAGTACTATTTCTTAATACTAGCCCTGCAAAAATGCACAATTATCCCATTTTTGCATAAACTTACATTT